>NZ_JBIRWL010000003.1:17821-117896 GCF_044387825.1 Streptomyces sp. NPDC020299 | reverse complement strand
GGAAAGCCCCCGGTGGCGACCGGGCCCCAGCGCTCGGGCGTGATGCGGATGATGGACTTGCCCTGCTTGCGCATGGCCTCGCGGGCCCCTTCTGTTCGCGCCCCTCGCACTGCTGCGCAGGCGTCGGTGCGCTGCGACGGACTCCGTCCGCCGAGGAGGGCCGGGCGTCCCGGACTATTCCTCGGACACCAGTCGCGCCGGAAAGCCCCCGGTGGCGACCGGGCCCCAGCGCTCGGGCGTGATGCGGATGATGGACTTGCCCTGCTTGCGCATGGCCTCGCGATACTCGTCCCAGTCCGGGTGCTCGCCGGCGATGTTGCGGTAGTACTCGACCAGGGGCTCGACGGAGTCCGGGGTGTCGATGACCTCGGCGGTGCCGTCGATCTGGACCCAGGGGCCGTTCCAGTCGTCGCTGAGCACGATGACGCTGACGCGGGGGTCCCGCTTGGCGTTGCGGGTCTTGGCGCGCTCGGGGTACGTGGAGACCACGATCCGGCCCGAGTCGTCGACCCCGCAGGTCAGCGGCGACCCCTGGGGGCCGCCGTCGGCCCGCCGGGTCAGCAGGATGGCGTGGTGACGGGGGCGGACGAAGTCCAGCAACGCGTCGAGGGACACGGCGGTGTTGGTCGCGATGTTCGGTGCCATGCGGGCCAGCGTAGGCCGTGGGCACCGCGATCACGGGGACGGGGCGGTAAGCGCATCCATGACGTCGTCGTACACCGGGACGTCCCGGCGTACGCCGGTCAGCTGCAGGACGCGGCCGGGGAGTTCCCAGGGGTGGGCGGCCACGCGGACCTCGGTGTGCGGGGGCAGCCCGCGGCGTATGTCGTGGATCAGGCGGGCGCCCTGGGAGTCGAAGAAGGTGGTGCGGGTGAGGTCGAGGACGAGTACGCGCAGCCGGTCGGCGCGGGCGTGGCCGGCGGAGAGGACGTGGCCGAGCAGGGCGTCGGCGTTGCTCAGGTCGATTTCCGGGGGGAGCGTGATCAGCGTGCGCCCGGGCAGGCCGCGCGGGTCGCGGGGGGTCGGGAGGAGGGTCACGGCACTCACCTGACGGCAGACGGTCGTCCGCATTCATGACGGAATGGAACCCGGCCGCTTCCTGACCCGCGGCCCATTCCACCACGCCCCGTCCGGGCAGGGAAGCGTGCCGCCGCCGGACCGTCGGGCGAAGGTCACCTCGCCGCAACAGAGCAGCTAGAGTGCTGTACGTCCTGTGCTCGCAGTCGGGAATGTGCTGCGGAGCTCTCCTGCGCATGGCCGTGTGGCCGTGCATGCCGAAGAGGTTCGTGGTGACTGCGTCTGACTTTTCTGATGTGCCCGGTTTGCCGGTCGGTTTCGAGCTGGCCGAGGCGCTCACGGTGGCGGCGCAGCAACTGCACGAGACCACCACCCCGCACGGCACCCTGAGCACGGCGGTCAACCTGGCGGTGCATCTGCTGCCCGGCGCCGAGCACGCCGGGATCTCCGAGATCCAGCGCGGTGAGCTGCGCCGGACGATCGCCTGGACCGACGAGGTCGTGCGCACCGCCGAGTCCCCGAACGGCGACGGGAGCGCCCGGCACTGGGACCAGTTGTGGAACGCGCCGGTGGCGCGGATAGAGGACAGCGGGAGCGACGGCGGCGGCGGGCTGCTGTCCGATCTGGGCCTGCGGTCGGTGCTCTCCCTGCGGTTGCGTGCCGACCGCCGCCGGCTCACCGTGCTGACCGCCTACTCCCGCAAGCCGCGCGCCTTCGACGAGGCCTCCACCCGGGTCGGCCGGCTGTTCACCGCCCATGTCAGCCTGGCCCTCCAGTCGGTGACCGTCCGCGAGCAGCTCACCGAGGCCATGCGCACCCGGGACCTGATCGGCCAGGCCACCGGCATCCTCATGGAACGCCTCGACATCGACGCGGCGGAGGCCTTCGACAGCCTGGTCCGCACCTCCCAGCGCGAGAACATCAAGCTCCGCGATCTGGCCCGCCGCATCGTGGGCGGCACGAAAGGGGCTTGAGGGCGCCGGTCCCGGGATATCCGGTAGGGCATGACCTCTGAGACCCCCGACACGCTGGACCGGGCGATGGCGCGCAGCGGTGGTCTCGACACGCTGCTGCGCGATCTGGCCGACCGGGCCGTGCACGAGCTGCCCGGCGTGGTGGCGTGCAGTGTGACCGTGCGCCGCGCCGACCGGCTGCTCACCCTGGCGGGGAGCGGCGGCATGCCCGGCGGGCTGGACCAGCGGCAGTACGAGAACGGCTCGGGCCCGTGCGTGGACGCGGCCGCCTCCGGGCGGGAGCGGTACGCGGCGGATCTGGCCCGGGAGACGCGCTGGCCGGCGTACCGGGCGTACGCGCTCTCCGTCGGCGTCCGCAGTGTGCTGGCGCTGCCGCTCGACGTCGAGGGGGAGACGGGCGCCGCCCTCAACCTCTACGCCGCCGAGCCGGATGTGCTGGCCGCCTGCCGGGAGCAGGCCCGGGAGTTCGCGGCGCGGGCCGCGGACGCGGTCAACGTGGCCCTGCACATCGAGCGCGAGCAGCAGTCCGCCGCCGACGTACGTGTCGCCCTGCTCTCCCGCAGCGTCATCGACCAGGCCATCGGCATCCTGATGGCCCGTGAACGCGTGGACGCCCAGAACGCCCTGGCCCGGCTGCGCCGCGTCTCCCAGAACCGCAACGTCAAGCTCCGCGACCTGTGCACCGACCTGGTGACCCGAGTAGGCGGCACCCCACCGCCGACGGCGGAACGCTAGCGGACCGGTCGGCGCGCGCCACGGGCCCGTGGCGGTTCGGCGTGTGAGCGGGAGCCCGCCGGGGTTCCGCGTGCGGTTCTGCCCGGATGTGGTGACCGGGTCGGTGGTGGCGTCCGGCCGCCTCGGCCGGGTGCTGAGGCCTGTCCGGCCGGCGCGAGCCGCGGGCCGTGGCGGTTCGGTGGGTGAGCGGGAGCCCGCCGCGGGTCCGTGCGCTGCCTCGCCCCGGTCCGGTGGGTGGTGGCACCCCCGTCCCGGTCGAGCGAGCGGCAGCGGGCCGGGCGGGCCGGGCGCGGCGGGGCGAGCAGCCGGGCTCAGCCCAGCGGTAGCGTCTCGCCCTGGACCGCCTGGATGTCGAGTTCCACCTTGAGCGTGGTGCCGATGGCCGCGATGCCCGCCTGGAGGACCTGGTTGTAGTTCATGGCGAAGTCCTCGCGGTGGAGTTCCGCCGTCGCCCGGAAGGCGGCACGGGTGCCGCCCCACGGGTCGGCGCCGGTGCCGAGGTAGGCGAGGTCGAGGTCGACCGGGCGGACGATGCCGTGCATCGCCAGTTCGCCGTGCACCGTCCAGCGGTCGGAGCCGGCCGCCGTCAGGCCCGTCGACCGGAAGGTGATCTCGGGGTGCCGCTCGACGTCCAGGAAGTCCGCGGAGCGCAGGTGGGTGTCGCGCATGCCGTTGCCGGTGTCGATGGAGGCGGCCCGGATGACGGCCTCGACGCGGGACTTGGTGACGTCGTCGGGCGCGATCTCGATCGCGCCGGTGAAGTCCGTGAAGCGGCCGTGCACGCTGGAGATGCCCAGGTGCTGGGCGACGGCGCCCACCGAGGAGTGCGCCGGGTCGATGGTCCACGGGCCGGGCGGGGGCAGCTCGGTGCCGCCCTGCCGGGCCAGCGTCACCGTCCCGACCTCGGCCCGCCCGCTGGCGGTGACGAGCGCGCTGGCGGCGGCGGGCGCGTACCCGACGGCCGTGACGATCACCGTGTACGCCCCCGGCGCCAGCTCGGTGGCGTCCCGCACCGCGCCCTCGGCGTCGGCCTCGGCGCGCAGCACCTGCGTGCCCGTCATGTCGGTCACCGTGACGACCGCGTGCGACACGGCCCATCCGTCCCGGGTGCGGATCCTCGCGGTCAGTCCCATCTGAAGTCGTCTCCCTGAAAAGCCTTGTGCGTTGCGCGTGGTTGCGGGGCATGGAACCGGCCCGTGGCGAGCGCGTCCTTGTGGGTGCGCCCGCCACGGGCCGGGGTCGGACTACTCGCCGGGGTGGGCGAGTTCGATGTCGTGGCCGTCGACTCCGGTGCCGGAGACCGTCAGGGCCGTGGCCACCGGCGGGTAGCCCGTCGCGATGACGGTGTACTCGCCGTTGTCCAGGTCGGCGAAGGCGTACGCCCCGTCCGTCCCGGTGGTGGCCGAGCCGACCACGTTGCCCGCCTGGTCCACCAGCGTCACGCGGGCGTCGGCCAGCGGACCGTGCGGGGCCCGTACGACACCCTGGAGCTGGGCGCCGGCGTCCAGGCCGACGTCGATCCGGGTGACCCCGGCGGCGCCGATCTCGACGGGCAGGGCGCGCGGCCGGAAGCCGGTGGCGTTGACCGCGACGGTGACCACGCCCGGCACCAGTTCGGCGAAGGCGAAGTCGCCCTGCTCACCGGTGTTCCCGGTGGCCAGCAGATCGCCGCGCACATCGGTGACGATCACCATGGCGTCCTTGACCGGCAGTGCGCTCCCCGCCGCCCGGACCACACCGCTCAGCCCGCTGGTGCCGCTGAGCAGGATGTCGTACGGCACCGGTTCCTCGCCCACCACCACGGTGGACGCCTGCGGCTGGTAGCCGTCGGCGGAGGCGATCAGGACGTACGATCCCGCGCCCGGCGCGTCCAGGGCGTAGGAGCCGTCGGCCCGCGCGACCGAGCGGCCCAACTGGCGGCCGGACAGGGAGATCAGGGTGACCGCGGCCTGCGGGACCGGGGCGCTCTCGGCGCCGCGGACGAAGCCGTGCAGCGGGGTACCCCCGCCGCTGCCCGTCGCGGTGGGCTCGGCGACCGTGGCGACGGCCGCGAAGCGCTGCGTGCCCTCGGGCCCCGCCTCGGCGGCGGAGGCGTCGGACGTCGCGGAGGTCGGGGCGGCCCAGCTGGGCACCCGCTCCCCGGCGGACTCGGACACCTCGGCGACCGGGGCCTGGGCCTCGGCGACGACCGGGGCGGCGGCCGGGTCCACGGCCGGGGCCTCGCCCGCGGCGGCCTGCGCCAGCGCGCCCTTGGTCTTCAGCGGGACCTCCTTGATGAACAGCGTGATCAGGAAGGCGATGGCCGCGAGGCCTCCGGCGATGAAGAAGACATCGGCGATGCCGTGGCCGTAGGCGCTCTCCAGCAGCGTCCGGATGGGCGTCGGCAGCTTGTCCATGTCCGGGATGGTGTCCGTGGAGCCCGAGCCGGCCATGGCGGCCTGGTACTTGGGGCTCAGGGCGGCGATGCCGTCCTGGACGTAGTGCGTGATCCGGTGCGACATCACCGCGCCGAGGGCGGAGACGCCGACCGCACCGCCCAGCGAGCGGAAGAAGGTGACCGTGGAGCTGGCCGAGCCGAGGTCGGACGGCGCCACCTGGTTCTGCGTGGCGAGCACCAGGTTCTGCATCATCATGCCGATGCCGAGACCCAGCAGGCCCATCCAGATGGCCATCTGCCAGTACTCGGTGTCGTAACGGATGCTGCCGAGCATCAGCAGGCCGGCCGTCACCAGGACGCCACCGCTGACCAGCCACGCCTTCCAGCGGCCGGTGCGGGTGATGAACTGACCGGAGACGGTCGAGGAGACGAACAGACCGCCGATCATCGGGATGGTCATGACGCCGGACATCGTCGGGGACTTGTCGCGGGCCAGCTGGAAGTACTGGCTGAAGAACACCGTGCCGGTGAACATGGCGACACCGACGAACAGCGAGGCGAGCGACGCCAGCGTGATGGTGCTGTTCTTGAACAGGCGCAGCGGGATGATCGGCTCGCTCGCCTTGGACTCGACGAGCACGAACAGCGCGCCGAGGACGACCGAACCGCCGACCATCGCGTACGTCTGCCAGGACAGCCAGTCGTACTTGTCACCGGCGAAGGTGACCCAGACGAGCAGCAGCGAGACGGCCGCGGCGATCAGGGTCGCGCCGCCCCAGTCGACCTTGACCTCGCGCTTGACCACGGGCAGGTGCAGGGTCTTCTGGAGCACGATCAGCGCGATGATCGCGAAGGGTACGCCGACGTAGAAGCACCAGCGCCAGCCCAGCCACGAGGTGTCGGTGATGACACCGCCGAGCAGCGGGCCGCCGACGGTGGCGACGGCGAAGGTGGCGCCGAGGTAGCCGGAGTAACGGCCGCGCTCACGCGGGGAGATCATCGCCGCCATGACGATCTGCGCCAGGGCGGACAGACCGCCGACGCCGATGCCCTGCACAACGCGGCAGGCGATCAGCATGCCGGCGTTCTGCGACAGACCGGCGGCGGCCGAACCCAGGACGTAGATGACCAGGGCTATCTGGACGAGCGCCTTCTTGCTGTACAGGTCGGCGAGCTTGCCCCACAGAGGGGTGGCAGCGGTCATCGACAGCAGGGCCGCGGTGACCACCCAGGTGTAGGCGGACTGGCCGCCGCCGAGGTCGCCGATGATGTGCGGCAGGGCGTTGGAGACGATCGTGGACGACAGGATCGCCACGAACATGCCGAGCAGCAGCCCGGAGAGCGCCTCCATGATCTGCCGGTGCGTCATCGGGGCGTGGGCGTCCGCGCCTCCCCCGTGCTTGGCGTGAGCCCGCACACCGGCTGGTGTGGTCGTTGCCATGGGCTTCCTTTTCTTACGTCTTATGCGGGTGTACGGGTGGTCGTTTCGATTACGGGTGCGGTGGCCCCGGTGTGGGCGGGCCCGGCGTGGGTGGCCCGGGTGTGGGTGGTCCGGCAGTCGCCGAAGCTCGCCCTGAGCCGCGTCATGAGCCGGATCAACTGGCCGACCTCGTCGTCGGACCAGTCGCTCAGCCGCTCGGCCAGCAGCTCGGTGCTGCGCCGGGACAGCTCGCAGACCTTGGCCTCGCCCGCCGGGGTGAGCCGCAGGATGCGCGAGCGCTTGTCCGCCGGGTCGGGTGCCCGTTCGATCCAGCCCCGCTCGGCGACGTGCGTCACGTGCCGGCTGGTCACCGACATGTCCACGGCGAGCAGCTCGGCGAGCTTGCTCATGCGCATGTCCCCATGGCGGCTGAGCAGCGTCAGCACACCGGCGGAACCGGCCGGGCAGTCGGACGGCAGGATCCGTCCCAGGTCCCGTTTCACGGCGCCGAAGGCGCTGAGCTGACGCGCCAGCTCCTCGAACTGCGCCTGCTGCGCCATCACACCTCCCGTATTCGTTGCTTGGGGCAACCATAGACTTGCTTGGTTGCTGCAGGCAAACAAGTTCGGGGGTTGCGGGATAAAAACTTGGCAAAAGCAAGTATTGCGATCGTAAATGCGCAGGTGGGTGGGGCTCCGGGGTGCATGCCCACCTGCAGTGCCCCCCACTTGGGCCGCACTGCCGGATTCGCTAGTGTCTCGGGCCATGGCTAACACCCAGGGCCCCCAGGGCAACTACGACCCCGCAGGCAACACCCAGATGTTCCGCGCGTTCGTCGACGAGGCCCCCCAGGGCCGGCAGCAGCAGGCGGCCGCCTCGTCCGGCCCCCGCATCGGTCTGATCGTCGGTGTCGTCGCGGCGATCGCGATCGTGGCGGCGGTCGCCTGGCTCGCGCTCATTTGACGTGCTCCCTGGCTAAAGTCCAGGGATTCCGGCCTGGGTCGTGTGACCCTTCCGGGGGCTTCCTGCTTCAACGCGCTGTGCGGGCACGCGTGCCCGTCTTACCGGCACTCCACAGGCGTTTGGCGTCTCCGCCCGTCCGGCGGCGACGATACGGCGTCCTTCGGAGAGGACGTTACGGGCTGCGTTGTGGTCGCGGTCGTGCACGGTGGCGCACTCGCCGCACGTCCACTGGCGGACGTGCAGGGGCTTGGGGCCGTCGCGGAATCCGCAGGCCGAGCAGACCTGAGAGGACGGGAAGGCACGGTCCACCTTGGCGAAGGTGCGGCCGTGCTTGGCCGCCTTGTACTCCAGCATGCCGACGAACGCGGACCATCCCGCGTCGTGCACGGACTTGGCGAGCCGGGTGCGCCCGAGACCGGACACCGCGAGGTCTTCCACATACACCGCTTGGTTGTCGCGAATGATCCGTGTGGATGCCTTGTGGTGCCAGTCCCGGCGCCGGTCCGCCACCTTGGCGTGCTGGCGAGCGACCTTGATGCGGGCCTTGGCCCGGTTCTTCGATCCCCTGACCTTGCGGGAGAGTTCCCGCTGAAGGCGCTTGAGCTTCTTCTCCGCCCGGCGAAGGCGGACAGGCCCAGGTCGAGACCGACATCGCTCTCCACATCGGGGAGGATGTCCGGTGCGGTGTCCACGACGAAGCTGAGGAAGTACCGGCCGCAGCTGTCCCTGGTGATGGTCAGGGAGGTGGGCGCGGCCGGAAGCCGGCGCGACCACTTGACCTTCAGGTTGCCGACCTTGGCCGCGTACACCGTGCCGTTGTCCTGGAGTGAGAAGGCGTTGGTATTCAGGCGGATCGACTGCCGGGTGTCCTTCTTCGACTTGTAACGGGGCGGCCCGACCTTTCGGCCCTGTCGCATGCCCTTGACCGAGTCGAAGAAGTTCTGCAGGCGGTGTCCAGGTCCCGCAGGGACTGCTGCAGGACGACCGCTGAGACGTCGGCGAGCCAGGCGCGTTCCTCGGTGGCCTTGGCCTGGGTGATGCGCAGCCGGGACAACTCCGCCGACTTCACATACGGCAGCCCGGCCGCGTGCGCTTCCTTCCGGTCGCGCAGGCAGTCGTTCCACACCACGCGGGCACACCCGAACGCACTGGCCGGCGCACGGCGCTGAGCGGCGTCCGGGTACGCCCGGTAGTTGTAGCGGAGCTGCATGACCGGGACGTCACTCATGAGTGGTCTCATGAGTGACCAAAAGAGCAAAAGGCGGATTATATTTGCTGTCTGCGAGGATCTCGAAGCGAAGCTGAAGGCCGCAACGGAGAAAGCCCGGATTTCCCCACCGCGCCGCCTCCCGCAAGCGGTCAGCACCGCGTCAAGGAAGGCAACGGCCGCCGATGCTGCCGTGGTGACGGCGCATCGGCGGCCATGAGTCGAACGCGAGCGTCCCGGACAGGAAGGCTCAGTCGGAGATGAGGCCGTCCCTGAGCTGGGCCAGGGTCCGGGTCAGCAGCCGGGAGACGTGCATCTGGGAGATGCCGACCTCCTCGCCGATCTGGGACTGGGTCATGTTGGCGAAGAAGCGCAGCATGATGATCTGCCGCTCCCGGGGCGGGAGCTTGGCCAGCAGCGGCTTCAGGGACTCCCGGTACTCCACGCCCTCCAGGGCGGTGTCCTCGTAGCCGAGCCGGTCGGCCAGGGAGCCCTCGCCGCCGTCGTCCTCGGGGGCGGGGGAGTCCAGCGAGGACGCCGTGTAGGCGTTGCCGACCGCCAGGCCGTCGACCACGTCCTCCTCGGACACGCCCAGGACGGCGGCGAGTTCGGGCACCGTCGGGGAGCGGTCCAGCTTCTGGGAGAGCTCGTCGCTGGCCTTGGTGAGGGCCAGCCGCAGCTCCTGGAGGCGGCGCGGCACGCGGACCGACCAGGAGGTGTCGCGGAAGAACCGCTTGATCTCGCCCACGACCGTCGGCATCGCGAAGGTCGGGAACTCCACGCCCCGCTCGCAGTCGAAGCGGTCGATCGCCTTGATCAGGCCGATCGTGCCGACCTGGACGATGTCCTCCATCGGTTCGTTGCGGCTGCGGAAGCGGGCCGCCGCGTACCGGACGAGGGGGAGGTTGAGTTCGATCAGCGTGTCCCGGACGTAGACACGCTCGGGGCTGTCCTGGTCGAGCGTGGCCAGCCGCAGGAACAGGGAGCGGGACAGGGTGCGGGTGTCGATGTCCGCCGAGGCGGGCAACGGCGGCAACGCCGGGGCGTCGGCGGCCGGAACGGCCGGGGCCGAAGCGGGCTCGAGGGGCGTGGCGTCGTCGAGGACGTCGATCGCATCGAGCTCCTTGGGTGCTGCCTCGCTCAGCGTGGGCGTGAGCACCTTCGAGCTGCCCTGTTCTGCGGACATGCCACCCCCTTTGGGTCGCGGGACGGTCGCGGCGGCGCTCCCACGAAGGAACGCAGCCCTCACCTGAATACCGGAGCCGGAGCCTCGGCAAACGCGCTTCCCGCAGAATGTCACATGTCGGCAACACGCTGTAGTGACTTGTCGACACACCGGAAGCGAATCGGCCCTGGAAAGAAGGGGTCTGACGGTTTTTCGGGGCACAACTGTCGGGAAGTGCCCCGGTGGGTGATTCGCTCGCGCCGGTTATGCCTCGATCCTGCTTGCGA
Organism: Streptomyces sp. NPDC020299; assembly: GCF_044387825.1. Taxonomy (NCBI): domain Bacteria; kingdom Bacillati; phylum Actinomycetota; class Actinomycetes; order Kitasatosporales; family Streptomycetaceae; genus Streptomyces; species Streptomyces sp. NPDC020299. The sequence continues at coordinate 107,751 of NZ_JBIRWL010000003.1, read as the reverse complement.
GTCTTATCCGTGACACCCCGGATGAGCCCGTGCCCCACTCCAGTGCGCCCCTGCGCCCCTTCGTGCTCCGGCTTATGCCTCGATTCGGTTCGCGGAACGCAGTCGCTGGAAGCTGCGGGCGAGGAGGCGGGAGACATGCATCTGGGAGACGCCGAGTTCCGCGCTGATCTGAGACTGGGTGAGATTGCTGTAGTAGCGCAGGAGCAGAATTCGTTGTTCCCTCTCGGGGAGCTGGACCAGGAGGTGGCGTACGAGGTCGCGGTGCTCGACCCCGTCCAGGGCCGGGTCCTCGTAGCCGATGCGGTCGAGCAGTCCCGGCAGCCCGTCACCCTCCTGGGCCGCCTCCAGGGAGGTCGCGTGGTAGGAACGGCCGGCCTCGATGCAGGACAGCACCTCGTCCTCGTTGATACGCAGCCGCCCGGCGATCTCGGCGGTGGTGGGGGTGCGGCCCAGGGCGGTGGTCAGGTCCTCGGTCGCGCTGTTGACCTGTACCCACAGCTCGTGCAGCCGGCGCGGTACGTGGACGGTGCGCACGTTGTCCCGGAAGTATCGTTTGATCTCGCCGACGACCGTGGGCATCGCGAAGGTCGGGAACTGCACGCCCCGGTCCGGGTCGAAGCGGTCGATGGCGTTGATCAGGCCGATGGTGCCGACCTGGACCACGTCCTCCATGGGCTCGTTGCGGGAGCGGAAGCGGGCGGCCGCGTAGCGCACGAGCGGGAGGTTCGCCTCGATCAGCGCCCCGCGCACCCGGTCGTGCTCCGGGGTGCCCGGTGTGAGGTCCTTGAGCTCGGCGAAGAGCACCTGGGTGAGGGCGCGGGTGTCGGCACCGCGGCGCTTCTCGGGGGCGGGGGCGGGGGCCTCCTCCTGGGGTGGCGCAGTACTGGCCGACACGGTCAACGCCACCTCTTCATCGGTCAATCATCCGCCAAAAGCGGTCATAGCATCACAAGACATGTGCACTGTGCGCAAGCACCTCATAACGCCGTGTTGAACGTAATTCACCGCTAAAACCATCCATAAGAAGCATGGGGAAGAAGCCAGGAAGCAGCGCGGCCCCCGCCGGGACGGCGGGGGTCGAAGGGGCGCGTGGACCCGGGGGCTCAGAACTCGTAGTCGGCGATCACCCACGTGGCGAACTCCCGCCACAGGCCGACGCCGGCCTGGTGTGCCGGGTGCTCGGCGTAGCGGCGCAGCGCGTCCGGTTCGTCGAAGGCGGAGTTGATGGCGAAGTCGTACGCGATGGGCCGGTCGCTGGTGTTCCAGCCCAGCTCCCAGTGGCGGATCTCGGGGATCTCGCCGTCCAGGGCGCGGAAGGCCGCCTCGCCCGCCACGACCCGCGGATCGTCGCGCCCGACGCCCTCGTTGAGCTTGAACAGGACCAGGTGGCGGATCATGGGCTCCAGCTCTTTCCGCTAGCTCTTCGCCCCGTCGGCCACCCAGGTCATGAAGTCGCCTATGGCCTTGGCGGCGTCCGATATGCCCTCGAAGCCTATCTTGACGTAATCGGCCGCCTTGGCCGGGTCTGTGATGATCACGTACATCACGAAGACCACGAGCACGTACACGGCGATCTTCTTGGCGTTCACCGCCACCGCGGCCTCCCCCTGTCGCTGACTGGCCCGAGCGCTGTTGATAATCGCACAAAGGGCCCCATCCAATGGACGGGGCCCTTTTACGGCGGTAGCGGAGGGATTTGAACCCTCGGTGACTTGCGCCACACTCGCTTTCGAGGCGAGCTCCTTCGGCCGCTCGGACACGCTACCGAGGGAGACCTTACAGCACGGCGGGCCATGCTCTGAAATCCGTTTCGGGGTGCACCCGGAAGCGTGGGCTTCAGCGTTCCTCAGCGTTCCTCTGTGTTCCTCAGCGTTCCCGGAAGAAATCGGTGAGGAGCCGGGAGCAGTCGTCGGCCAGCACGCCGCCGACGACCTCGGGGCGGTGGTTGAGCCGCCGGTCGCGGACGAGGTCCCAGAGCGAACCGGCCGCGCCCGCCTTGTCGTCACGGGCGCCGTACACCACCCGGTCCACGCGGGACTGCACGAGCGCGCCCGCGCACATCGTGCAGGGCTCCAGCGTGACGACGAGCGTGCATCCGGTCAGCCGCCACTCGCCCAGCTTGGCGGCGGCCCGCCGGAGGGCGAGCAGCTCGGCGTGGGCCGTGGGGTCGCCGGTGGCCTCGCGCTCGTTGTGCCCGGTCGCGAGCACCGTCGTACCGTCCGTGGACAGCACGACGGCGCCGACGGGAACGTCCCCGCCCCGGACGGCCGTACGGGCCTCGTCCAGGGCGAGCCGCATCGCGGCCCGCCAGCGGTCGCGTACCGGGTCCGGTGTCCGCCCCCACGGCGTCCCGTCCGGGGCGGTCAGCGGACGGTCTCCAGCACCTCCGAGGCGCCCAGGGCCTCGGCGATCGTACTCAGCGCGTCGTCCGCGTCCAGGGCACGCAGCTTCTTCTCACCGATGCCCAGGTCGTCGAGGATCTCGCTGTCGCCCACCGGGCTGTGCGGCACCGCGTCGGCGGAGGTGCCGTCCTCGTCGTCATCGTCCTCGGACTCGCCGTCCTCGGTGCCGTCGAGGTCCAGGGCGTCCAGGTCGGGGCCGTCGGAGCCGGGCTCGCGGCCGAGCAGTTCGTCCGTGAGCAGCAGCTCGCCGTACGCACTGCGGGCGGCGGCGGCGGCGTCCGAGACGTAGATGCGAGGGTCGTCCTCGCCGTCCACGCGGACGACGCCGAACCAGGCGTCCTCCTGCTCGATCAGGACGAGCACCGTGTCGTCATCGGGATTGGCCTCCCGGGCCAGGTCGGCCAGATCGGACAGGGTTTCCACATCGTCGAGCTCTGTGTCGCTCGCTTCCCACCCGTCTTCGGTGCGCGCGAGCAGTGCGGCGAAGTACACCGTGACTCTCCCACTGGTCATAGGCGTGCCGGTTGGGGGTCCCCCCGGCGGAGGTTCTTGGGCGGGGAGAGCTCAGGCTCCGAGCCCCACCCACTCGGAATCGTGGCAGAAACAAGGCGTTCAGGGGACGTCTTCCGCTCCCTGTGTCTGGCAGTTCTGCTCGCACGGACGCGCGGAGGCCCCCGCGTGCCCGCGACCAGATCACCAGCGCACTCGTTGCCGCCACGTGCGGATCGTACGCGGCTTTTCCAGCAGTCCACGCACGGCGTTACCGGGAACACCCCGGGGAAGACGGATCTTCCTACCGGTCTTCCCGCCGACTGCCCAGGTCTTCCCACCGGTCTTCCTGAGTGTTCCTGCCGGTCTTCCTCCTGGCTACCAGCGGAACGTGCGCATGCGCATGGCGTGTCGGAGTCTGGCCACCTTCGCCCGGCGGGGCTGGACACGGTCGCGCAACTCCCGGGCCTCGGCGAGCTCGCGCAGGAACCGGGCCCGGCGGCGCCGGCGCTCGGCATCCGTCTCCGGCGGCGACACGCGCTGCCTCCCGGCGGTGTCCTCGGGCGTCTCGGATCGGTTCTCAGGCAGGTCAGGCACAGTCACACCACCCCAGTCCGTCCCTCCACGTTCCCCCGGACAGGCGGTTTGATGCCAGCGCGAGGTGCGGGTCGGCGCGGTTACTGTTATGGGCATGCGTCTCCACGTCGTCGACCACCCCCTGGTCGCCCACAAGCTCACCACGCTGCGCGACCAGCGCACCGACTCCCCGACCTTCCGCCGGCTGGCCGACGAACTGGTCACCCTGCTGGCCTACGAGGCCACGCGGGACGTGCGCACCGAAGCGGTCGACATCGAGACCCCGGTCGCCGCCACCACCGGTGTGAAACTCGCCCGCCCGCGCCCGCTGGTCGTGCCGATCCTGCGCGCCGGCCTCGGCATGCTGGACGGCATGGTGCGGCTGCTGCCGACCGCCGAGGTGGGCTTCCTGGGCATGATCCGCAACGAGGAGACCCTCCAGGCCTCCACGTACGCCTCGCGTATGCCGGAGGACCTCTCAGGCCGCCAGGTGTACGTCCTGGACCCGATGCTGGCCACCGGCGGCACGCTGGTCGCGGCGATCCAGGAGCTGATCAAGCGCGGTGCCGACGACGTGACCGCCGTGGTGCTGCTCGCCGCGCCCGAGGGCGTCGAGGTCATGGAGCGCGAGCTGGCGGGCACCCCGGTGACCGTGGTGACGGCGGCCGTCGACGACCACCTCAACGAGCACGGCTACATCGTCCCCGGCCTGGGAGACGCGGGCGACCGGCTGTACGGGGCGGCCGAGTAGGCCTCAGCAGTCCTTCTTCTTGACGGACGCCGGCGCGGGCGTGGTCAGTGCGGCCACGGCCTTGTCGGCGTCCGCCCGCTTGCTGAGGTCCTTGAAGCCGTTGCCGATGATCAGGTCGACGGTGTCGCCCTTGCGGGTGGCCTCGGTGCGCTGTTCGGCGCCGGCGAGCTGGGCGGCGACGACCGGCAGCGAGGTGTTCAGCGCCGAGGCGGGGCCGAGGAGCATCCCGGTGCCCTTGATCTTCTTGTCGTACTGCTTGCTCGCGTTGCCCACGTCGCCGATACGGAAGCCACGCTTCTTCAGCTCGTCCGCGGTGTGCTTGGCCAGGCCGGTGCGGGCCGTGGCGTTGTAGACGTTGACGGTGATCTTCCCGGGCTCCGGCAGCGCCTTGACGCGCGCGGCGGGGCTCACCTTCGTCGTGGCCGGGCAGTCCGCCTTGACGCCGGTCGCGGCGTCCTTGTCCCCGCCGCCGGTGAACACGTCGATGAGCTGGACGGTGCCCCAGCCGGCGACCCCGAGTGCGGTGACGCAGGCGACCGTCAGGAAGACGAGCCTGCCGGTCCGGCGGGGAGGGCGCATCCGCGGGTACTTGTCCCCCGTGATGCGGTACTGGCCGCCCATGCCGGGAGGAGTCAGCATGCTCATGAGCGCAGCGTAGTGCGCCCGGGCGGCGATTCCTACTAGATGATCATTCGACGCCGGTCAGCGGAACCCGAAAGGGTCAACTACACCCGAAAAGGCGAGTAGATCCGGGTGATCAGTCGAGTTCGAGCACGCGCGCGTGCAGGACCTGACGCTGCTGCAGTGCCGCGCGGACCGCGCGGTGCAAGCCGTCCTCCAGGTACAGATCGCCCTGCCACTTCACGACGTGCGCGAAGAGGTCGCCGTAGAAGGTCGAGTCCTCGGCGAGGAGGGTTTCCAGGTCGAGCTGGCCCTTGGTCGTCACGAGCTGATCGAGGCGGACCGGGCGCGGCGCGACGTCCGCCCACTGCCGGGTGCTTTCCCGGCCGTGGTCGGGGTACGGCCGGCCGTTTCCGATGCGCTTGAAGATCACACGGAAAGCCTACCGGTCCTGACGTTCCGGGCGCAGCCCAGGCGACGCAGTGCGACGCTGGAAAAGACGCCGTATTCCGGTCATACCGGGAACAGGGGGCTGTGATGAGTGACAGTGAGACCGTGCGGCCCGCCACCCCTTCCGAGGCCCCCGCCGGTGACCGGGCCCTTCCCGCCGAGGCTTTGCGGATCGCCTCCGGTTACGCCTTCCCGGGCCCGGCGCTCGACCTGGGCGCCCTGCTGTGGGACGGCGACTGTTTCCCGGACGCCCGGATCCGCGTCCCCCTGGCCATGCTGAACCGGCACGGCCTGGTGGCGGGCGCCACCGGCACCGGCAAGACCAGGACGCTCCAGCTGGTCGCCGAGCAGCTGTCGGCACAGGGCGTGCCGGTCTTCCTGGCGGACGTCAAGGGCGATCTGTCCGGGATCTCGGCGCCGGGCGTGTCGAACGACAAGGTCCGCTCCCGCTCCGCCGAGGTGCACCAGCGGTGGACGCCGACCGCCTTCCCGGCGGAGTACTTCGCCCTCGGCGGCCTCGGCCACGGCATCCCGGTGCGGGCCACGGTCACCGGCTTCGGCCCGGTGCTGCTGTCCAAGGTGCTGCAGCTCAACCGGACCCAGGAGCAGTGCCTGGGCCTGATCTTCCACTACGCCGACACCAAGGGCCTGGAACTGATCGACCTCAAGGACCTCAGGGCGGTCGTCGCCTTCCTCACCTCCGACGAGGGCAGGGCCGAACTGAAGGGCATCGGCGGGCTGTCCACCGCCACGGCCGGGGTGATCCTGCGCTCCCTGACCGCCTTCGAGGCGCGGGGCATGGCGGACTTCTTCGGGGAACCGGAGTTCGACACCGGGGAGTTCCTGCGCACGGCCGAGGACGGGCGGGGCGTCGTCTCCGTCCTCGAACTGGCCGCCGTGCAGGAGGAGCCGCGGCTGTTCTCCACCTTCCTCATGTGGCTGCTGGCCGATCTCTTCCACGACCTCCCGGAGGCCGGTGACGTCGACAAGCCGAAGCTGGTCTTCTTCTTCGACGAGGCGCATCTGCTGTTCGACGACGCCTCCAAGGCGTTCCTGGAGTCGATCACGCAGACCGTGCGTCTCATTCGCTCGAAAGGGATCGGCGTCTTCTTCGTCACCCAGACCCCGAAGGACGTGCCGTCCGACGTCCTCGGCCAGCTCGGCAACCGCGTCCAGCATGCGCTCAGGGCCTTCACCCCGGACGACCAGAAGGCCCTCAGGGCCACGGTGAAGACGTTCCCCGACTCCGCGTACGACCTGGAGGAGCTCCTCACCGGCCTCGGCACCGGGGAGGCCGTGGTGACCGTCCTCAGCGAGAAGGGCGCCCCGACTCCGGTGGCCGCCACCCGGTTGTGTGCGCCGCAGTCGTCGATGGGCCCGGTCGACGCGGCGGCCCTCGACGACGCGGTGCGGTCGTCCGCGCTCCATCAGCGTTATGCACAGGCTGTGGACCGTGAGTCGGCGTACGAGAGGCTCGCGGCGGGGCGGGGGAAGCAGTCCGCGAGTGCGCCCGTGAGTGCGCCTGCGAGTGCGCCTGCGAGTGCGCCTGCGAGTGCGCCTGCGAGGACTCCGGAAGAGGAGCCGTCCCTCGTGGAACAGGTCGTCGGGAGCGGTGTGTTCAAGTCCCTGGCCCGGTCGGTGGGCACCCAGATCGGCCGTGAGATCACCCGCTCCCTGTTCGGCACGGCACGGCGGAGGCGGTAGGCCCGCCCCCGCCGGTGCGTCAGCGGTCCCGGTGCTTCTCGGGCGGGACCTGCGGCTGGGGTTTCTTCACGTCCGGTCTGGCGGTGCTGCGTACGGCCTCGGCGCGCAGCAGGGCGCGCAGGACCGCGTAGGGGTCTGTGGGCATGCCGGTGTTCCTTGCGTCGTACTGGACTGGGCGGCTGACTGAGCGTTCGGGCGGGGCTCGTCAGCAGCGCAGGACCACGGAGCGCAGGGTGTGTGAGGTGTGCGGGGGCGGGGACGGAGGCGGGAGGGAGAGGCCCCGCGGGTGGCCGGGGGCCGGGTCGGGAAGCGGCGCGGGGCGCAGGGGTGTTCCGGCCCGCTGTACGGAGCAGGGGGGAGGGCGCAGGGCCGGCTCGAGGAGGTCGTACGCGACGGTTTCGTCCGATGACACGGACAGCCCGGGCGGCGTGGACGGCATCGGGGCGGCCTGTGTCTGCGTGCCCGGCACCGACAGCGCCAGCAGCAGCACGAGCACGCGCAGGGCTTGGTGCCCTGGGCGGTTCACACGGTGACCGGGATCTGCTTGGCCCGGCTCCGGATGCCGATCGAGGTGACGATCTCGACGATGCCGACGATCACCAGCCACCAGCCGGCGATGAGGGTGAGCAGGGCGACCGACCGGAAGGGCGAGACGATCAGCACGATACCGGCGACGAAGGTGACGATCCCGAGGAAGATCTGCCAGCCGCGGGCGGGCACGGTGCTGTCGTGGGCGGCGGCCAGGGTCTGGGTGATCCCGCGGATCAGCCAGCCGATGCCGATCCACAGGGCGAGCAGCAGGATCGACTGCATCGGCCCGCGGAAGCAGAACAGCCCCAGCAGGATCGACAGGGCGCCGCTGATGAAGGCCAGCACGCGCAGCGAGGCCGCCTTGTGCGTGCCGAACGCGGCGACCAGTTGGAAGACGCCGCTGATCAGCAGGTAGATGCCGAAGAGCACGCCGGCGGCGAGCAGGGAGGGGCCCGGCCAGACCAGCACCAGGATCCCCAGGATCAGCGACGCGATGCCGGTGACCAGGACGACCTGCCAGGCGGCGCGAGACAGGGCGTGCAACGGCCCCTCGAACGGCGGCTCCGGCTCGCGCCCGCCCGCGGCCCGGCCGGCCGTGTGCGCGTGCGCGGCCCGGTCGTCGAACTCCCGGCCCCAGGTCGGATCACTGCTCGGTGACTCGGTCATGCTCCATGCTCGGCCCGGCCTGGACGGCCCCGCCATCCGGACAGGGCCGCACGGATGAGCCCGGGCTTCCGGCGTGCTGCGGCGGGGCACCGCCTGCCCCGGCCATCCCCGGGCCGGGGCACGTTGCGGCCTGCGGCGCTGCGCTCGGCGCCGGGTTCTCGCCCCCGCCGCCCCTACCCTTCCCGACCTCCAGGGGCTCCACCCCTTCGACCCCGGCGGGGCTGTGCCCCTGGGCCTTCGCGGGGCTGTGCCCCTGCCCCCGCCGGGGGTTGCGCCCCTTCACCCCGTCATGGCTGCGCGTCAACCCGCCTGCCGGTTCGACCGGCCTGCCCCGACTGCCACGCCTGCCCAGGCCACCTTGGCCGACGCAGGAAAGCCTCCGAGTCCGGTGCCGGTCGGGCCGACCCGGCTGTGTCCGCTCGCCGCGTCGGCGAGGGCGCGGACGGCCGTCCCGGCTACTTGCCGGAGGCCTTCGCCGCTGCCTTCATCTCCTGTTTGTGGGCGCGGACCTTGGCCAGGGATTCCGGGCCGGTGATGTCGGCGACGGAGCGGAAGGACTTCGGCTCGCCGTAGGTGCCCGCGGCCTCGCGCCAGCCCTTGGGCCGTACGCCGAGTTGTTTGCCCAGGAGGGCCAGGAAGATCTGGGCCTTCTGCTTGCCGAAGCCAGGGAGCTCCTGGAGTCGCCGCAGGAGTTCCCGCCCGTCGTCGACGCCCTTCCAGACGAGCTCGGCGTTGCCGTCGTAGTGCTCGACGAGGTACTGGCACAGCTGCTGGATGCGCTTGGCCATGGAGCCGGGGTAGCGGTGCACGGCCGGCTTCTCCGAGAGCAGGGCCGCGAAGGCCTCCGGGTCCTGGGCCGCGATGTCGTGCGCGTCGAGGTCGTCGGCGCGCATGCGCCGGGCGATGGTCGACGGGCCCTTGAACGCCCACTCCATCGGGACCTGCTGGTCCAGCAGCATCCCGGTGAGCGCGGCGAGCGGGGACCGCCCGAGGAGCTCGTCGGCCTCGGGCTCCTGGGCGAGGTGCAGGGTGACGTCCATAAACCCGATCATCCCTTGAAGCGGGTCGTGGCGCCGCCCGCTCCGAGGGGGTGTCCGTCGTATGCCCGTCGTATCGCGTACGATCACGGCGGATTGTTAGGCAAGGCTTACCTTAAGGGAATGGGGGGTGTGGGGTGACCACCGGGACCTACCGCGACGCCTGGGGAATTCCGCACCTGCGCGCCGGCAGCGCACGCGAACTCGCCCGCGCCCAGGGTCGCGTCACCGCCCGCGACCGGGCCTGGCAGCTGGAGGTCGAGCGGCACCGGGCGCGGGGCACCTCGGCCTCGTTCCTCGGCGCGCAGGAACTCGCCTGGGACGTCTTCGTCAGACGGGCCCGCCTCGACGACACGGCCCGGCGCTGCTTCGCGGCCCTGGGGAAAGACGACCCCGAGACGGCGGACTGGCTGCGGGCGTACGTCGACGGTGTCAACGAAGGGCTGGCCGGTGCCGACGCACCGGAGTTCGCCCGCACCGGCCTCGCCCCCGGCCGCTGGGAGCCCTGGACCCCGCTCGGCGTCTGGCTGTCCACCCACATCCTCTTCGCGGGCTTCCCGGCCAAGCTCTGGCGCGAGCAGGCCGTACGGCACCTGGGCGAGGAGGCCGTCGGCCTGTTCGCCGCCGACGGCCCCGGCACCTCCGGCAGCAACGGCTGGCTGGTGGCCGGCGAGCGGACCACGACCGGCCAGGCCCTCATCGCGGGCGACCCGCACCGTTTCATCGAGGACCCGGGCGTCTACCAGCAGATCCACCTGTCCTGCCCGGAGTTCGACGTCGTCGGCCTCGCCGTCCCCGGTGTCCCCGGCATCGCCCACTTCGGCCACACCGGCACGGTCGCCTGGGCCATCACCAACGCGATGGCCGACTACCAGGACCTCTACCGGGAGCGGCTGCGACGCACCGGGGCGGGAGTGGAAGCACTCGGCGCCGACGGGGTCTGGCGCCGCGCCCACCGGCACACCGAGACGGTTCAGGTCGCCGGGGAGGCGCCGGTCGAGGTCGAGGTGATCGAGACGGAGCGCGGGCCGGTGATCGCCGGCGGCCCGGAGGGCCTCGACGGACACGACCCGGCCGCCGGTCTCCTCGGCACGCCCACCGCCCTCGCCCTGCGCTACCCGCCCCGGGTGACCGGGGACCTCGGCTTCAGCGCCCTCCTGCCCCTCCTGCGCGCCCGCCGGGTCGCCGACGTGGACCGCGCGCTGGACGCCTGGGCCGAGCCCGTCAACGTCGTACTGGCAGCCGACACCGAGGGCGGCCTGCTGCACCGGGTCGCGGGCAGCGTGCCGATCAGGGCGGAGGCCAACCGCGTCCGGCCGGTGCCCGCCTGGGAGCCCGGCCACGAGTGGCGGGGCCGGCAGGAGACGCCCCGCGCCGGGCTGACCGACGGCATCGCGGTGATGGCCAACCAGCGCGGCCCCGCGGCCCCGCTCGGCGTGGAGTTCGCCCCGCCGCACCGCGCCGACCGCATCACCGCCCTGCTGCGGGAGAGGGGGCGGTGGTCGGCCGGTGACATGCCCGCCATCCACATGGATACCTACCTCGCCTCCGCCGCACCCCTGCTGCACCACCTGGCGGTCCTGGACGGACTGTCCCCGGCCGCCGCCGCGCTGCGCGACCGCCTCCTCGCCTGGGACCGCCGTATGGACGCGGCCGGCACGGACGCGGCGGCCTACGCGGCGGTGCGCGGCGCGGTCGTACGCCGGCTCGCCGCCCACCCCGCGTTCGCCGCCCTCACCGAACCGCCCGCCTACCCCGAGGTCCTCCTCCCCTGGCTCGCCCTCCTCCCACGCATCGGCTTCGCCCTCGAACACCTGCTGACCGCCGAGGACCTGTACGGCATCGACCGTCCCGCCGCCGTCCGCGCGGCCGTCGAGGAGGTCGCCGCCGCGCGGCCCGCCGGCACCTGGGGCGACAGCCACCGCCTCGCCCCCTGGCGGGCGCTGCCGACGACGTCGTACGACGCGCCGGGGCTGTCCGGCGACCACGACTGCGTGCTGTGCACCTCCGCCGTGCCCGGCCTGACCGACCTGAGCGCGCGCGGCCCGGCCGCCCGGTACGTGTGGGACCTGGCCCGGCGCGAGGACAGCCGCTGGGTGGTCCCCTTCGGCGCCTCGGGCGTGCCCGGCTCGCCCCACCACCACGACCAGCAGCCCCGGTGGCTCGCCGGGGACCTCGTCCCCGTCGTCACCGACTTCGACCAGCTCACGAAGGAGCCCGAGGTGAGTTTGACGTCCGACCCGTACGCCGCCCGCGAGGCCGTCCACGAGCAGGTGATCGACGGCTTCGGCACCGTCCGCGTCCTGCCCCTGGACCCGCACGCCGACGCCGGGACGGTCCATGCCTGGGTGCGCGAGGAGCGGGCCGTCTTCTGGGGCATGACGGGCCTGACGCGGGACCAGGTCGCGGAGATCTACGCCCACATGGACACGCTCGACACCCACCACGCCTTCCTGGTCGTCAAGGACGGCGCCCCGGCCGGGCTCCTCCAGACGTACGAACCGGAGGCCGACCGGGTCGGCGAGTGCTATGACGTCCGTCCCGGCGACATCGGCCTCCACCTGCTGCTCGCGCCCGCGGGACCCGGCGGCGCGCGCCCCGGCTGGTCGTCCCACCTGCTGACCGCCGTCACCGCGTACGCCCTGCGCGACCCGGACCGGCGGCGGATCGTGGTCGACCCCGACGTGGCGAACGAGAAGGCGATCGCCCGCTTCCTCAAACAGGGCTTCGAGGCGGGCGAGGCGGTCGTACTGCCGGAGATCGACATCCCGGACGTGTACCTGCCTCAGAAGCGCGCCCAACTGGCCTTCCTGCGAAGGACGGTGGCCTTCCCGGACGACGGTGGCCGCTGAAGGACCGGTGAGGATCGCCCGTACCGCCGGGCCACCCGACGGGACGGCCAGGTATTGGCGCGCCCCACATGGTGAGCACATCAGTTGTCTGCCGCGTACATACAGGGAAGTACGCGAGTCCGAAGACGGAGCGGTGACGTGGGCGAAGTACGAGGACCGGACGCACGAGGCGGTGTCGCGCATGGCGGAAGGCGGCGAGTTCAAGGGCTGGTGCTGCTCGGCACCATGCTGGTCCTGCTCCTCCTCGGCGGAGCCGGCCCCGCCTCGGCGCACGCCGCCCTCCGCAGCACCAGCCCCGCCGACGGGACCGTCGTCAAGTCCGCTCCCCGGTACGTCACCCTGACCTTCACCGAGTCCGTCGCCCTGCTCGACGACTCCTTCCGGGTGTACGACCCCACCAACCACCGGGTCTCCACCGGCGAGGCCCAGCACGCCCCGGGCCGCTCCGACACCGCCCGGTTCACCCTGCCCGCCAAGATCGGCAAGGGCACCTTCACCGTGGCCTGGCGGGTCATCTCGGCCGACAGCCATCCGGTGTCCGGCGCCTTCACCTTCTCCGTCGGCAAGGCCTCCCCGACCACCGCCCGGATCGACACCGGGCAGACCGAGGACCCCGCCACCGGCAGCCTCTACAAGATCGGGCGGTACGTGGCGTACCTGGCCGCGGCCCTGCTCATCGGCACGCTGTCGTTCGCCGCGATCTGCCGCCCACCCGACTTCACCCCGCTGCGCAAGGCCGTCAGGACCGGCTGGTGGGCGCTGGCCGGTGCCACCGTCGTCCTGCTGGTGCTGCGCGCCCCGTACGAGGAGGGCACCTCACCGGCGACCGCCTTCGACCTGTCCGCGCTGGCCCGCACCGCGACCGGCCGCCCGGGCCTGCTGCTGCTCACCCGGCTGGCCCTGCTGCTCGTCGCGGGCACCCTTCTGCTGTTCCTGCGCCGCCGGGCCACCCCGCCCGGCCGCCCCGTCCTCGCCGCCGGCGCCGTACTGGCCGTCGGCCTCGCCCTGACCTGGGCGGCCGCCGAACACGCATCGGCCGGCCTCCAGGTGCCCGTGGCGATCACCTCCTCCGTGCTGCACCTGCTGGCGATGGCGGTGTGGCTCGGCGGACTGACCGCGCTGCTCACCCTCCTCAGCCGGGCGGCCGGACCCGTCACCGTGCCGGCGGCCACGGTGACCCGCTTCTCCCGTCTGGCCTTCGCCTCGATGACCGTCCTGGTCTTCACCGGCATCTACCAGTCCTGGCGCGGCCTCGGCTCCTGGCAGGCGCTCGCCGACACCTCGTACGGCCGGCTCCTGGTCGTCAAACTGGCCGCGGTGACGGTGCTGTTGCTGATGGCGGCCGTTTCGCGGCAGTGGACGGCACGGCTGGCGTCGGTCGAGGTGAGCGCGGCCGTACGGGAACGGGTGCCGGAGCCGGTCGGGGCGCGGCCGGCCCTGCCGGAGGCGGAGTCGGCGGCGGAGCCGGACATGGAGTCGGACGCCGAGCCCGCCACGGAGCCGGGTGACGAGTCCTCCAGGCCCACCCGGCCCACCCGGCCCTCCGCGCCCACCCCGCCCTCCGCGCTCGACGTCCACCGGGCCCTGCGCCGCTCGGCCCTGGCCGAAGTGGGCGTCGCCGTCGCCGTGCTGGGGATCACCACGGTCCTCACGGGCACCCTGCCCGCCCGGGCGGAGGCCGCGGCCGCGGCGGACGGCTCGGCGCCGGACGTCGGTATCGCGACCGCCTCCGTCACCACGGTCCCCTTCGACGTCGGCCCGGGCCGCCAGGGCAAGGTGCAGGTCACCCTCGACCCCGGCAGGGTCGGCCGCAACTCCGTCGAGGCGGTGGTCTACGGCGCCGACGGCGGCCTGTCCACCGTCCCCGAACTCCGCGTCTCCCTCACCCTGCCCGCCCAGAAGATCGGCCCGCTCGACGCCAAGGTCACCAATCGCGGCGGCTACTGGGGCACCGACTCCCTCAACGTGCCCATCCCCGGCACCTGGACGATGAAGGTGACGGTACGGGTGTCGGACCTGGACCAGGTGACCGTGTCGAAGACGGTACGGATCACACGTTAGGACAGCCCCTGGGGGCGGCCACGGCCGGCCGCCCGGCGCCGCCCCGGCTCACAGGGCGGAGTCGGCGGGGTCGCCGAACTGTTCGAGGAGGACGTCCACCGGGGTGTGCTCCGCCATCCCGGACGATCCGCCGTGGACGTCCTGTTCCGCCCAGATGACCTTGCCGCGGGCGGTGTACCGCGTCCCCCAGCGTTGCGCGAACTGGGCCACCAGGAACAGTCCCCGCCCGCCCTCGTCGGTGGTCGCCGCCCGCCGCAGCCGGGGCGAGGTGCTGCTGCCGTCCGACACCTCGCAGATCAGGCAGCGCCCGTACAGCAGCCGCACCCGGGCCGGCGGTGATCCGTACCGGATCGCGTTCGTGACCAGCTCGCTAAGGATCAGCTCCGTCGTGTACCCGGTCTCCTCCAGCCCCCACTCCCGCAGCCTCCGCCGGCACTCGCCCCGCACCGAGGGCACCACCGCCGGGTCCTGCGGCACGTCCCACTCGGCCACGCGGGAGGCCGGGAACAGCCGGGTGCGGGCCGCCAGCAGCGCGATGTCGTCGCTGCGGCGGGCCGGCTTCAGCGCGTCGATCACCGCCTGGCAGGTCTCCTCCGGGGCGCGTCCCCCGCCGCCGCCCAACGCGTGGCGCAGCCTCGCCAGCCCGATGTCGATGTCGCGGCCGCGGTCCTCCACCAGGCCGTTGGTGTACAGCACCAGCTGGGAACCCTCCGGCAGGTGCAGTTCGGCGGTCTCGAAGGGGTAGCCGCACAGACCGAGCGGGGCCGAGGCCGGCACCCCGGGACAGACGACCGTACCGTCGGGACGCACCACCACCGGGTCGGGATGCCCCGCCCGGCCCACCGCGCACGTCCCCGACACCGGGTCGTAGATCGCGTACAGGCAGGTCGCCCCCGACACCCCCTCCCCCTCGAGGCCCTCCGCGCCGGTGCCCTCCTCGTTGTCCATGCGGACGACCAGCTCGTCCAGGTTCCCGAGCACCTCGTCCACCGGCAGGTCCAGCGCGGCGAAGTTGTGCACCGCCGTACGCAGCCGCCCCATCGTCGCCGCCGCGCGCAGCCCCCGGCCGACCACATCGCCCATCACCAGTGCCACGCGCGCACCCGGCAGCGGAATGACGTCGAACCAGTCCCCGCCCACCCCCTCCTCGGCCGGCAGATACCGCCAGGCCACCTCCAGCGCGTCCTGCTCCGGCTGCCCCCGGGGCAGCAGACTGCGCTGCAGCGTCACCGCCATCGTGTGCTCCCGGGCGAACCTGCGGGCGTTGTCGATGGCCACCGCCGCCCGCGCGGCCAGCTCCTCCGCGAACGACAGATCGTCCGGTTCAAAGGCCGAGGAGTCCGCCGTCCGGTAGAAGTTCGCCACGCCCAGCGACACGCCCCGCGCCCGCAGTGGCACGGTCACCAGCGAACGCAGACCGCTCCGCAGCGCCTCGCGGACCCGGTCCGGGTCCTGCTCCCGCCAGCCGGACGCCTGCCGCAGATCCGTCTCCAGCACGCCCCGGCCCTCCCGCAGTGTCCGCATCTGCGGGGTCGCGACCGAGAACGTGATCACTTCGCCCAGCTCGTACACCGGTATCGTCCGGCGATCGCCGCCGATCGCCACCCGCCGCAGATGCCGCCACCCCTCGGCCGTCGGCTCCCAGCCGCGCAGTACCGTGTCCAGCAGCTCCACCGTGACGAGGTCGGCGAACCGTGGCACCGCCACCTGCGCCAGCTCCCGGGCCGTACGCTCCACGTCCAGCGTCGTCCCGATCCCCACCCCCGCCTCGTACAGCAGGTTCAGCCGCTCCCGCGCGACCTCGGCCCGGCCGGTGACCGCCGCCAGCTCCGTGGTGTCCCGCAGGGTCACCACGCTGCCGCCCGGACCCGCGCGCGGGAACGTGGGCCGCTTGTTGACCGCCACCAGCCGGTCGCCCACGAAGAACACCTCGTCGGTGACCGTCTCCGGCGCCGTCAGCAGACGCTCGAGCGGCACCGGCAGCCCCAGCTCCGCCACCTGCCGCCCCTGTGCCTCCGGCGGCAGTCCCAGCAGCCGCGCAGCCTCGTCGTTGGCCAGCACCAGGCGCCCGTCGGCGTCGGTGATCAGCACGCCTTCGCGCACCGCGTGCAGCACCGCCTCATGGTGGTCGTACATCCCCGCCAGCTCGGCGGGAGCCAGCCCGCGCGTCTGCCGCAGCAGGCTCCGGGCCACCATGGTCGTCCCGGCCCCCGCCAGCGCCAGCGCGACCGCACCGGCGCCGAGGGCGATCGGCACCTGCGGTATCCACATCCGCAGTACGTTCTTGACCGTGAGCCCGGCGGACACCAGTCCCACGACCCTGCCGCGCGCGTCGGTCACCGGCACGATCGCCTGCACGGCCGTCCCACGGCCCGCCGGCAGGGGCGGCCCACCGGCCTGTTCGACGACGGTACGTCCGTGCAGCGCGGGCTCGATGTTCCCGACGAACTTCTTCCCGATCTCCCGCGGATAGGGGTACGTGTACCGGATCCCCCGCGTGTTCAGGACGACCACGAAGTCCACGCCCGCCCGCTTCCGCGCCTCCTCGGCCCGCGGCTGGAGCACCACGGACGGATGAGGACCGCGCAGCGCCTGCACCATGCCGGGCGCACTCGCGAACGACTGGGCCGCGACGACCGACTCCCGCCGCCCTTGCGCCACCGCGTCCCGCGCCGCCTGCAGCACCACGGCCACCACCGCGGCCACCACCAGCAGCACCACGATCCCGACCTCGAGCAGGAAGACCCGTCCGGCCATGGTCCGCGGATCGAACAGCGAGACACGCCGCTGACGCGACCCGCCGACACCCACCGGCCCGGTAGGGCTCCGAGCATGCCCGGAAAATACCCTCATGCACCCTTCATAACACCGGCACGCGCCCCTCACCGGGCGACTGCCCAACCGAAACCGGACGGGTTTCACCCGCGAGGGGTGAGGCCGCCGGCCCGGCGGCGCCCGACGCTTGGCCTGCGCGGTCGCGACGGGGCCTGCCCGGGCCCGGACGTGCGTCATCGCCCAGGAGGTCTCGTGAACCGTTACCCGCCCATCGCGGAGCACGGCATGGTCGGCGATCTGCAGACCGCGGCCCTCGTGTCGTCCGGCGGCACGATCGACTGGTGGTGCACGCCCCGCTTCGACTCGCCCAGCGTCTTCGCCTCGCTGCTGGACAGTGAGCGGGGAGGCCACTGCCATCTGGCCGCGGAGCTCCCGGACGGCGACGGAATGACGGTCCGGCAGCTGTACCTGCCGGACACGGCCATCCTGGTCACCCGCTTCATGGCGCCCGGCGGTGTCGGCGAGACCGCCGACTTCATGACACCCGTCGACTCCACCCAGCCCACGGACCGGCACCGCCTGATCAGGGTCGCCCGGGTCGTCAGGGGCAGTCTGCCCTTCACCCTCACGTGCCGCCCGCGCTTCGACTACGGACGTGCCCCGCACACGCTCACGCGGCACGACGACCACGGGGCGGTCTTCCACGGACCGGGCACCGACCTGCACCTCCAGTCCACCACCGGTGTCCCGCTCCGCCCGGACGACGACGACATCACCGCCCGCTTCACCCTCTCGGCCGGCGAGGCGGCCGCCGTCGTGCTGACGAGCACGGTGAGCGGCGGCTCCGTCCCGCCCCCGCCCTCCCTCGACGGCATCGCCGAGGAAGTGGAGGCGTGCCGCGGCTTCTGGCTGTCCTGGCTGCGCTCGTGCACGTACCGGGGCCGCTGGCAGGACATCGTGAACCGCTCGGCGATCACGCTCAAACTGCTCACGTACGCCCCCACGGGAGCGCCGATCGCCGCGGCCACCATGGGACTGCCCGAGCAGGTCGGCGGCGAGCGCAACTGGGACTACCGGTACACCTGGGTCCGCGACGCCGCACTCTCCGTCAGGGCTCTGACCGACCTCGGTTTCGAGTCCGAGGCGCAGGCCTTCCGCCGCTGGCTCCGCGACCGTATCGAGGCCGGAGGCACCGCCTCGGGTGACCCGTTGCAGATCATGTACCGCGTCGACGGCGACCCGCACCTGACCGAGGAGACCCTCGACCACCTGGAGGGCTACCTGGGCTCACGTCCGGTGCGGGCGGGCAACGCGGCGGCCGGCCAGCTCCAGCTCGACATCTACGGAGAGGCCGCCGACGCCCTGGTCCTGGGCGGCGACATGGGCGCGATCCGCGGCTGGAAGGCGCTGCGCGGTGTCCTGGACTGGCTCGCCGATCACTGGGACCGGCCCGACGAGGGCATCTGGGAGACCCGTGGCGGCCGGCAGAACTTCACCTACAGCCGGCTGATGACCTGGGTGGCGTTCGACCGCGGCATCCACGCGGCCGTCGAGTTCTCCCGGCCGGCCGACGTCGAGCGCTGGACCGAGGTCAGGGACAAGGTGTTCGACCAGATCGTCGAGCACGGATGGCACGAGAAGCGGCAGGCCTTCGTGCAGCACTACGACACCGACGTGCTCGACGCCTCGCTGCTCCTGATGCCCCGGGTCGGTTTCCTCTCCCCGCGCGACCCGGACTGGCTCAGCACGCTCGACGCCATGGAGGAGGAGTTGGTCAGCGACAGCCTGGTCTACCGGTACGACCCCACGGCGTCTCCGGACGGCCTGAGGGGTTCCGAGGGCACCTTCAACCTGTGCAGCTTCTTCCACGTCGAGGCGCTGGCCCGCACCGGCCGGCTGAACCAGGCCCGGCACGCCTTCGACAAGATGCTCACCTACGCCAACCACGTCGGCCTGTTCGCCGAGGAGATCGGGCCGTCGGGGGAGCAACTGGGCAACTTCCCGCAGGCGTTCACGCATCTCTCGCTCGTCGTCGCGGCGATGGCGCTGGACGAGGAGCTGGGGAAGGCGGAGGCCGGCCCGGGAACCGTCGACGACGGGCATCCGGCCACCTACGGCCTGCGGGCGCCCGCCGAGGGCGGAGGCGGAGGCGGGGGCGGGGGCGGTACAGGTGGCTGAACCGGTCGGCGCGCGGTCGCCAGGAGAGGCGTCGGGACGGGCTTCAGGCGGGCAGGGCCGGGTTCTCGCCGCGCTGGCGCTCGCGCAGTTCATCTGCAGCTTCGCCGGTTCCAACATGAACGTGATGATCAACGACATCAGCAGGGACCTGGACACCACGGTCCAGGGCGTGCAGGTGGCCATCACGGTGTTCCTGCTGGTCATGGCCGCGCTGATGATCCCGGGCGGCAAACTGACCGACCGCCACGGCCGCAAGCGCTGCTTCCTGACCGGTCTCGTCGTCTACGCGGTCGGCGCCCTGCTCAGCGCCGCCGCACCCGGGCTCGGTGTGCTGATCCTCGGGAACTCGATCCTCGAAGGCATCGGCACCGCCCTGCTCATCCCGCCCGTCTACATCCTCACGACCCTGCTCTACCCGGACGTCACCTCCCGGGCCCGCGCGTTCGGGATCATCATGGCGCTGGGCGGTGTCGGGGCCGCCGCCGGACCGCTGATCGGCGGACTCATCACCACGGCGATCAGCTGGCGCGCGGCCTTCGTGTTCCAGGCCCTCGTCATCGCCGTGATCGTCTGGCTCAGCCGGCACATCGACGATCCCCTGCCGCCGGACCCGACCCGTTCCTTCGACACCGGCGGGGCGGTACTCTCCGCCGCCGGACTCGTCCTCGTCGTGATGGGCATCCTGGCCGCCGACAACAACGTCTGGCTGATGATCGGCCTGCTGGTCCTCGGGGCCCTCGTACTGATGTGGTTCTTCCACTGGGTACGCGCCAGGGAACAGTCCGGCAGGGAGCCCCTGCTGTCGCTCGGCCTGTTCCGCAACCGCACGTCCAACCTCGGGCTCGTCACCCAGAACGTCCAGTGGCTGCTGCTGATGGGCTCCTCGTTCACGGTGGCGGCCTACCTCCAGGTCGTACGCCACTACGACGCCATCCAGACCGGGGTCATCTTCACCGCGGCCACGCTCGGACTGCTGGCCTCTTCCCTGTCCGCCGAACGCCTCGCCGAGCGGCGCCCCCAGCGCACGCTCATCATGACCGGCTTCCTCGTGTCCGTGGCCGGCGTCGCGGTGCTCATCGCCCTGGCCGGCAGCTTCACCACCGCCTGGGCCTTCGTCCCCGGCCTCCTCCTGCTCGGGCTCGGCCTCGGCGTGATGCTCACCCCGTCGGTCAACGTCGTCCAGTCGAGCTTCCCCGAGGAGCAGCAGGGCGAGATCTCCGGCCTGTCCCGCAGCGTCTCCAACCTCGGCTCCTCGTTCGGCACGGCGATCGCCGGCACCATCCTGGTCTCCGGCCTCACCAGCGGCGCCTACGCGGCCGCCATGATCACCCTGGCGGTCATCGGCCTCGGCGGCCTCGGCGCTGCGGCCCTCCTCCCGCGCCCCGCGCGGCGGCCGCAGACGCACCGGAGGGCCGGACCGCTGCCCCGGGGCGTGAACCCGTAGCCCTACGGATCAGGGTGTTCCGGTTGGGTACCATCGCGGGGTGAACACGTACTGGCACGTCGTGCTGCCGCCTCTCGGCGCCTGACCGGGCGCGGACACCGGCGGCTTGATCCCCGGCCCCCATCGACCGGCAGTCCGGTCAGGGGCTCCTGTCGTGCGCCCGTTTCGGATCGAGTCCCAGACGAATTCGATGACGGAAGTTCACGACCGTGCCGAACCGCACCTCTTCCCGCACTCCCGCGCGCCCGGCCGCCGTCGGCCCGCGCCCTTCCCGCGCCGGCCTCCTCGGCGGCCCCGCACCCATCCTGACCTCGGCCGTGCTGTGGGGCACCACCGGGACCGCGAGCACCCTGGCACCGGCCGGCGCACCGGCGGCCGCCATCGGCTGCGCCGGCCTCGCCCTCGGCGGCATACTGCTGTTCCTCACCTCCCGGGGCGCCCGTTCCCTGCCCGCCGCCTGCACGGGGCGCGAGCGGTGGCTGCTCGTCCTGGGGGCGCTCGCGGTGGCCGGGTATCCGGTCACCTTCTACCCGGCCGTGGCCCGGACCGGGGTGGCGGCGACCACCGTGATCGCGCTGGGCAGCGCGCCGGTCTTCGCCGGACTCCTGTCCTGGGCCACCGGACGGTTCCGGCCGACCGCACGCTGGACCGGCGCGACCGCGACCGCCGTGCTCGGCTGCACCCTCCTGGTGCTGGGCCCCGAGCTCACCGGCCATGCCACGCCGATGGACCCGACCGGCGTCGTACTCGCCGCCTGCGCCGGACTGTCGTACGCCGCCTACTCACTGATCGGCGGCACGCTCATCACGGACGGACACCCTTCCGGCGCGGTGATGGGCGTGCTGTTCGGCGCGGCCGGGCTGCTCGTCCTGCCGCTCGTGCCGCTGGTCGACACGCACTGGCTCACCACCACCCGAGGCGTGGCCGTGGCGGTGTACCTCGCCCTGTTCACCGTCTACCTCGCCTACCGGCTCTTCGGGTACGGGCTGCGCCGCACTCCCGCGTCGGCGGCCACGTCACTGACCCTCGCCGAGCCGGCCGTCGCAGCGGTCCTGGGCGCCACCGTCCTCGACGAACACCTCCCGGCCGCCTCCTGGTGCGGCCTCACCGTCCTCGGCCTGGGCCTGGCCCTCCTGACCCTCCCCACCCGCCGGACCCGATAGCCACGCGGAACGTGCCGTAGGCCCCGACCGGCGAACGGCCGGGGCCGGGCGGTGAGCGGTGAGCGGTTCCTCGGGGTCGTAGACGGGGCTAGAGGTTCTCGAAGGCGTCTTCACCGGGCCGCCAGACCATCCAGGCGTGATCGTCGAATCCGTTGAGCATCGCGATCTCCGGGCCGACGAGTTCGCTCTCGGTGGGGTGCGACTGGATGGAGCCGGTCGTGAAGTCAACCCTGATCCCGATGCCGGTCTTCTCGTGCGTGGCGGTCACATCCTGGGCGATGAGCCCCTGCAGCGCGTCGGCCCAGCCGGTCTCCGTCGGCGAGAACCGTTGCCCGGACAGCGTGACGGTAGGCAGCACATCGCACGTGAGTACGGGACTGTCGTCGCTCGAGGGCGCCTGGAATCGTAGCCGGACGTAGTCCATGACGAATTCCACCGAGTACAGCTGGAAGCCGACGAGGCGGCCAAGCAGGGAGTTCAGCTCATATGCCACGGCGGGGAGTCTAGGTCCGGCCCTGGTTCGAGACTGATCAGCGGTGTCCGGTTCAGTTCCGGCTCACGCCCTGCGCCAAGCGTTGAGCAGTTCCTCGGGGCCGTACGCCGCCTGAAGGCCGGAAGCACGGACCCCGCTGCGGGAGACCGCCACGAGCGGCACCGGCTCGTCGGTGACCGCCGCCCGGTGCTTCTGCAGTGCGGCCAGGTCATGGCTGTCGAACGCGGAGTTCTCCAGCCACTTGACCGAGCCGAGAAAGAGCAACTGCTTGGCCACCGGCTGCCGGTCGGCGCCCACCAAGTCGATCTCCACGTCGTTGCCGCGGGTCCAGTACCCGCCGACCGCCGGGGCGGCGGGCAGGCGCCCGTCCGGCAGGAGGCGGGCGAGGGATTCCCGGACGAGGGGCTCGATCGCGCGGCCACGCCAGCTCGTCCACTGCTCCTTGATCCGGCTCAGGGTGAGGTCTCCCCGCATCCGCTCGATCTCCGCCATGTGCGGATCCAGGAACGCCAGCCAGAAGCGCAGGTAGGGGTCGGCCACCCGGTAGCGGCGTTCCTTCGACGGCCTCAGCGAGAGCGGCAGCTCGGCGGCCACGACCCTTTTCCCGGTCAGGACGTCAGTTGCTCGGGTGAGAGTGGTGTGGGCGATGCCGCCCGCCGCGCGAGCGATGTTGGTGAAGGTCCGCTCCCCGGATCCGATGGCCCGCAGGACCTCCCTGCTCATCGCCTGCGGTGGAAACTCAGCGGCCAGTGAGCGTTCGGCGGACACCAGCAGAGCCGAGATCGGGTTGTCCAGCGAGTCACGGAGGAACTCCCAGACATCCGCTCCGGCCCGCCACTCCGCGCAGATCAGCGGAAGACCACCCGTGATCAGAGCGGCGTCGAACGCGGCCGCCGGGGACAGGCCGAGCATCTCCCCGATGTCGGCCGGGTTCAGGGGCCCCACGATCATTTCCCGGCCACGCTGGTGGAAGGGACGGTCGTAGCTGTTCAGCGCCTCCATCATCGACAGGTCGGATCCGACCAGGAGGAGCAGGACCGGCTTGCGGCTGAGCAGGCGGTCCCATGCCCGCTGGAGCATGCCCTCGAAGGCGTCGACGCGGTCCATGAGATACGGAACCTCGTCGATGACGACGACGCTGGGAGTGTCGTCGGGAACGATCTCCGCGAGCAGCCTGAGTGCTGCGTTCCACTGCCCCGGGGTCTCCTCCGCGAACAGTCCCCGCTCCGGCAGGGTTGATCTGGCGACGGCGTCGAGCAGCTCCGACAGTTCGTCCTCCACCGCGCCGCCCGCCGCGGTGAAGAAGAGGTACGGCGCCTCGGTCCGCCGAAGAAATTCCTCGACGAGGCTGGACTTGCCGACCCGACGCCTTCCCCGCATGAGGACGCACTGGCCCGGTTTCGCCGACCCGACGGCATCCTGAACCGACCGGAAGGCGTTGCCGAGCACGTTCAGCTCGCGGTCCCGCCCGATGAAACGACGCATGCAAGCCTCCCGATGGAGATACTATCGACAGAGATACTATTGCCATCGATACCCTTGCGCTCCGCGCGCAGGGACCGGAACTGAGACGGCGTACAACGTCGAAGGGCCCCACTGTGAACGGTGGGGCCCTTCGACATCGTGCCCGGTTCGTCCGGGGGTTCTGGAGCCTGCGGCCCTGCGGTGTGGCTGTGGCGGCAGGGCTCCTGAACGGTGCTGGACGGAAGTGAATGCAACCAGAACTGCAACCACGCTCCGCCTATTTGCCGCTCTCTGGGCCGTACCACTGGAGAGCCTGGCCGGTCACTGCCGCGATGCAGGCGAAGTCGTGGTCGCGGTGCAGGAGGGTGAGCCCTTGCAGTTCGGCCGTCGCGGCGACGACGAGATCCACCGCACCCGCACTGCGATGTCTTCCCTGTTTGGTGAGGGTTTCCTGGACCTGCCAGGCGCGGTCGTATGCGCGGTCGTCGACGGGAACCCAACCGAAGATCAGTCGCATGTCCTCGATGCCGCGCGCCCTGTCGGCGGCCGACCGGGCGCTGTAGAAGAACTCAAGTTCTGTGATCGGGCAGGTGGCGATGAGCCCGGCGGCTGCCGCCTGGTCCCAGCCGTACTGCTCCGCGTCCTCGCGCATGAACCGGGCGAGCGCGCTGGTGTCGATCAGGAACTGGGCCGCGTTCACCGGCGGTAGTTCCCCTTGTTCTCGAACAGCTCCAGATCGAATGCGCCGTCCCCGGCCGCCGCCCGTAGCCGGGCGAGAGCCAGGGCTCGACGCCGGCTTTCCAGCACCTCGCGAAGAGCGGTGTTGACTGTCTCCTTCTTGGTGCTCGTCCCGAGGGCTTTGGCCACGTCCGCGACCAAGTCGTCGTCCAGGTCGATGACCGTCCGACTCACGAGTGCCTCCCTGATATCAAATGTGGGGCTAAGTATATCTCACGAGGTGCCCGCAGGGCGCGTCGGATGTCGATGACATGACTTGGCTGTGCGGCAGCAAGGTCTGGATGATCGGGCTGTGACCCAAATCTTCGTCTGGGGGCTCGGCGAGGGTCGGGGGCGTTCTGGCCTGCGGTGGAGCGGATTGTTCAGTGACGTCCGGACGCAACTGGACGTGGGTGAATGAGACCAGAACTGAGACCACGAGGTGACGGGCGGGCGGCTCGCGCCGTTCGGTGGGCGCTGCATCCCCAGACCGAATTCCTACTTGTTTGATAATGTCGGTGCCATGAGCGAGATTCCGTACAGCGTCGGCGAGGGGCCGGCCACCAGGGTCAGCCTCTCCCTCCCTGAGGGGACGGCGGAGGCGATCCGTCGACGGGTCGGGAAGCGTGAGTTCTCCGCGTTCATCACCGAAGCGGTGGAGCGCGAGTTGCGCGGTCAGATCGTGGATGAGTACCTGGCCGACTACGAACGTCGTCAGGGGCCGATCTCCGAGCAGGAGCAGGAGCGGGCGCGCCGTGTCTTCGACGAGGTGTTCGCCGAGGAGGGGCAGTGGCCCGCCGCAAGCTGAGTCACGAAGGCACCCTCGTTCTCGACTGCGAGGGTCTGTCGAAGTTCGTCAGTGATCACGAGCCCGTCGTCGCCCTCGTCGCCGAAGCCCGCAAGCGGGGCATGGAGGTGGTCATCAGCGCACTCACCATCATCGAAGCGGTGCATCGCCGGACCGACAAGGCGCGGCTCGCATGGGTCCTGTCCGGCGTGCGGATCGTGCACATCGGCGACGAGGAGGCCAGGGCCGCCTCAGCCGTGCTGGTCAACGCCGGGCTGCATGGTCACAAGTACGCCATCGACGCTGCCGTGGCCGAGGCGGCGCTGCGGCAGCGTCGCCCGGTCGTCATGCTCACCTCGGACATCGACGACATGACGAAGCTCTGCGGCGACGGAGTGCGCCTCGTCGCCGTGTAGTCGACGTCCAAGACCTGAACGCCGGGACCCGAGGCCGAGCGTGGCGGGGCCGGCGGGCCAGTCGGTGGCACCCAGGGCCGTGAACGTCTGGCGGTGCGTGGGGCGCGATGCCCGAAGCGACGTGCCGAACTTGGCTCGGCGCGGCCAGTTGCTCGCGTTGTCCATCTGGGGGCCCCTGGAACACCCGCTGTGGACAAAATCCAGGACAACGGGAGCTGAGGACAACGTCGAAGGGCCCCACCGCGAACGGTGGGGCCCTTCGACATCGTGCCCGGTGAGGCACTGGCGGAGGATACGAGATTCGAACTCGTGAGGGGTTGCCCCCAACACGCTTTCCAAGCGTGCGCCCTAGGCCTCTAGGCGAATCCTCCGCCGGAAACATTACATGACCGAGGGGAGTGCTCGCGAACTCGTTCCCGCAGGCCGGCATCGGGTACTCTGTGCGGAGCCCCTCACGCGGCGCTATCTGACTGAACTCCCCCAGGGCCGGAAGGCAGCAAGGGTAGGTTGGCTCTGGCGGGTGCGTGGGGGGCGCTTGCGTTGCTGGGGCGGAGACCGGCGGGCTGCCGGAGCTCGGGCGGGGACCGTTGTCGGTGGGCGCCTATAACCTCGTAAGCGTGTCGTCTCTCGCGCTGTACCGCCGCTACCGACCGGAGTCCTTCACCGAGGTCATCGGGCAGGAGCATGTCACCGACCCGCTGCAGCAGGCGCTGCGGAACAACCGGGTCAATCACGCGTACCTGTTCAGCGGTCCGCGCGGCTGTGGCAAGACGACCAGCGCGCGGATCCTGGCCCGCTGCCTGAACTGCGAGAAGGGGCCGACGCCGACCCCGTGCGGGGAGTGCCAGTCGTGCCGTGACCTGGCGAGGAACGGGCCGGGGTCGATCGACGTCATCGAGATCGACGCCGCTTCGCACGGTGGTGTCGACGATGCCCGTGAGCTGCGCGAGAAGGCCTTCTTCGGGCCCGCGAGCAGCCGGTACAAGATCTACATCATCGACGAGGCCCACATGGTCACCCCGGCCGGGTTCAACGCCCTGCTGAAAGTCGTCGAGGAGCCCCCGGAGCATCTGAAGTTCATCTTCGCCACCACCGAGCCCGAGAAGGTCATCGGGACGATCCGGTCGCGGACCCACCACTATCCGTTCCGGCTCGTGCCGCCCGGGACACTCCGGGACTACCTCGCCGAGGTGTGCGGGAAGGAGAACATCCCGGTCGCGGACGGTGTCCTCCCGCTCGTCGTACGGGCCGGCGCGGGCTCCGTGCGTGACTCCATGTCCGTCATGGACCAGCTGCTCGCCGGCGCGGGGGAGGAGGGTGTGACGTATGCCATGTCCACCTCGCTGCTCGGGTACACCGACGGCTCGCTGCTCGACTCCGTGGTCGAGGCCTTCGCCACCGGGGACGGCGCCGCCGCCTTCGAGGTCGTCGACCGGGTCATCGAGGGCGGCAACGACCCCCGGAGGTTCGTCGCCGACCTGCTGGAGCGGCTGCGGGACCTGGTGATCCTCGCCGCGGTTCCGGACGCCTTGGAGAAGGGGCTCATCGACGCCCCCGCCGACGTTTTGGAGCGGATGCAGGCCCAGGCCGGCACCTTCGGCGCCGCCGAGCTCAGCCGCGCCGCCGACCTCGTCAACGACGGCCTGACCGAGATGCGGGGGGCCAACTCGCCGCGCCTCCAGCTCGAGCTGATCTGCGCGCGCGTGCTGCTGCCCGCCGCTTACGGCGACGAGCGCTCCGTCATGGCCCGCCTCGACCGTCTGGAGCGGGGGGTCAACTTCTCCGCGGGGCCTGCGGGCGCGCCCGCCGTGGGGTACGTCCCCGGTCCCGACGCGCATGCCCCCGCGGGCGGTGACGGTGACGGTGGCGGCGGTGTGCAGGTGCCGCCCGGTGGTGGGGCCGCGGCGGCCCGCGCCGCCGTGCGCGGTTCCGGGGGGAGCGGCGCGCCTGCCGCCGCCGCTCCCGGTCCCGCTCCCGCTCCCTCCCCTGCGCCCGCGCCCCCCGCCCCACCGCAGGCCCCCGAACGCACCCCGGCACCTGCTGCTCCGGCGACCCCGACCGCTCCGGCCCCCGGCGCCTGGCCGACCGCCGCGCCCGCCGGCGGCGGCCGGCGGCCCGGCGGCTGGCCCACGGCGGCCCCGGCGGGCGGCGGACAGCCGTCCACACCCACGGCACCCCCTTCCACGGCCCCGGCAGCCCCGGCACCCGCCCAGCCCGCGCCACCCGCCCAGCCCGCACCCGCGCCGCAGGCCCCCGCCGCCACCGGTGGCCTCGACCCGCGCATGCTCTGGCCGAACATCCTGGAGACGGTCAAGAACCGCCGCCGCTTCACCTGGATCCTGCTGAGCCAGAACGCCCAGGTCGTCGGCTTCGACGGCACCACCTTGCAACTCGGCTTCGTCAACGCCGGTGCCCGCGACAACTTCGCGAGCAGCGGCAGCGAGGACGTGCTGCGGCAGGCGCTGGCCGAGCAGTTCAACGTGCAGTGGAAGATCGAGGCCGTCGTCGACCCCTCGGGCGGGACCGGCGGCTCCGCACCCCCGCCCGTCGGTGGGTCCGGGGGCTCCGGTTCCTCCGGTCCTTCTGGATACGGCGGCGCCGGCGGTGCCGGTGGTGGTGGCTACGGCGGCCCCGGCCCCGCGACCCCACAGCGCCCGGCCGCTCCCCAGCCGAGCCAGGCCGCCCCGCAGGGCCGGCCCTCGGCTCCGGCGGACTCTCCGGCCCCCGCATCCCGGCCGACGCCCGCCCCGGCGCCGACCCCGGTCTCCCCCGAGGACGACATTCCCGAGGACGACGATCCCGACCTCGACGAGTCCGCCCTGTCCGGGCACGAGCTCATCGTGAGGGAGCTGGGGGCGACGGTGGTGGAGGAGTTCTCCAACGAGTAGGACGAGCGGGAACGAGTAGGAGGAACCTACTACCGCCCCGCCCCCCGGCTCTCATGGGGAACGCCAGATAGGCTGACCCCGTGAAGGTCCTCGTCATCGGAAGCGGCGCCCGCGAACACGCCCTGTGCCGCTCCCTGTCCCTCGACCCCGACGTCACCGCGCTGTACTGCGCCCCCGGCAACGCCGGCATCGCCGAGGTCGCCGAGCTGCGCCAGGTCGACGCGCTCGACGGCAAGGCCGTGTCCGCGCTGGCCACCGAGCTGGGCGCCGACCTGGTGGTGGTGGGCCCGGAGGCCCCGCTGGTCGCCGGGGTCGCCGACGCCGTGCGCGAGGCGGGCGTTCCGGTGTTCGGCCCCTCGCGGGAGGCCGCGCAGCTGGAGGGGTCCAAGGCCTTCGCGAAGGACGTGATGGCGGCGGGCGGCGTACCGACCGCCCGCTCGTACGTGTGCACGAGCGCCGACGAGGTCGCCGAGGCCCTCGACGCCTTCGGCGCCCCGTACGTGGTCAAGGACGACGGGCTGGCCGCCGGCAAGGGCGTCGTGGTCACCTCCGACCTCGACGCGGCGAAGGCCCACGCGGCCGGGTGCGAGCGCGTCGTCATCGAGGAGTTCCTCGACGGCCCGGAGGTCTCGCTCTTCGCGATCACCGACGGCCGGACGGTGGTCCCGCTCCAGCCCGCCCAGGACTTCAAGCGGGCGCTGGACGGCGACGAGGGCCCGAACACCGGCGGCATGGGCGCGTACTCCCCGCTGCCCTGGGCCGACCCGAAGCTGGTCGAGGAGGTGCTGCAGACCGTCCTGCAGCCGACCGTCGACGAGATGCGCCGCCGGGGCACGCCGTTTTCCGGCCTTCTCTACGCCGGTCTCGCGATCACCGGCCGGGGCGTACGGGTCATCGAGTTCAACGCCCGCTTCGGCGACCCGGAGACCCAGGTCGTGCTGGCCCGTCTGAAGACCCCGCTGGCCGGAGTCCTGCTCGCCGCCGCGAACGGCACCCTGACCGACCTGGAGCCGCTGCGCTGGAGCGACGA
Source organism: Streptomyces sp. NPDC020299 (assembly GCF_044387825.1). Classification (NCBI taxonomy): domain Bacteria; kingdom Bacillati; phylum Actinomycetota; class Actinomycetes; order Kitasatosporales; family Streptomycetaceae; genus Streptomyces; species Streptomyces sp. NPDC020299. The sequence goes on along the minus strand of NZ_JBIRWL010000003.1, from coordinate 78,256 downwards.
AGCGGCCGTCACCGTGGTCGTGGCCTCGCACAACTACCCCGGCACCCCGCGCACCGGCGACCCGATCACCGGCCTCGACGAGGTGGCGGCCGTGGACGCCCCGCACGCCTACGTCCTGCACGCCGGCACCAGGCGAGACGGCGACGACGTCCTGAGCGCGGGCGGACGCGTGCTGTCCGTCACCGCCACCGGCAAGGACCTCACCGAGGCGCGCGACCGGGCGTACACCGCCGTCGCCCGGATCCGTCTCGACGGCTCCCAGCACCGTACGGACATCGCGGCGAAGGCGGCTCTGGACGCGGCGGGCGCGTAAAGCCGCCGGTCGCAAGCGCCTTGTGGACACCCGGGCCCCGGATGCGAATCCGGGGCCCGATCGTTGCTGTGCGTCATCCACCTCTGACCAAGCCCATTCCATCGAGTGGCCGATGCCCCATCCGGCTGACGGGGGCGCAGGCCCCAACTAGGGTGCGGCGCAAGCGTTCCGGCACTTGGCCCACCGGCATTGCGATGTCAGTCGTGGGTGCCACAGTGGGGGAGTGACCAACGCCAGGACAGCGCGAGGACAGCACGGAGGGGGTGAGGTCCGGTCGTGACCGGTATGGGTGTGGAGGCGGGCGCACAGGCCGCGCGTTCCCGGGCCCTCGCCGTGCTGCGGGTGCGCGGCCGGGCACTGGCCGTCGCCGTACTGCCCGCGGCGGTCGCCGTGATCCTGCTGGCGGGCGGTTCCAGCGGCCATCTCGTCGGCCGCGGCTGGGACGTCGCACGCTGGGTCGTGGGCGTGCTGGCGCTGGTGGTGCTGCTGACCGCCGTGGGCATCGGCCTGGTCGTCGCCCGCGCCCGGCCCGCGGTGACGCCCACGGTGCCGATCGCCGAGCACTCCGCGCCGGACCTGTACCGCATGGTGCGCGACCTCGCCGACCGCCTCGACGTGCCCGTGCCGTCCGCGATAGCGCTCACCCCGGACTGCGACAGCTGGCTGGAGGACCGTACGCACCCGGCCCACGGCCCGCCGCCGCGCGAGTCCGGCGACGAGATAGCGGGGCCGGGGCGGCGCCATCGCCGTACGCCCGCCGCGCCCGTCCTCGTCATCGGCTCCCCGTTCCTGTGGTGGATGCGGGTCGGTGAGCTACGGGCGGTCCTCGCCCCCGTCGTCGCCGGTACGGGACCCTCCGCGCACCCGGACATAGCGGCGGCCCGGCGCTTCGTACGGGGGCTGGACGCGGCGGTGGCCGTCGCCTCGACGCCCGGTCGCTGCCCGCTGACCCGGGGAGTGTGCGCGGGCCTCGGCTGGGTGGCCCGGCTGCTGCTGCGGGGCTGCCGGGAGCACGCGGCCCTGATGGAGCGCGGGGTCGCGGCCGCGGCCGCCGAGCGTGCACAGGCTGTGGACTACGGGCTGCGGATCGTCGCCCAGGAGCAGGTGGGGCTGGCGTACGCGGGCTGGGACCGGCTGCTGACCCGGGTCGCGCTGCCCGCCTGGCGGATGGGCCGCTGGCCGTCCCGGCTGGACGCGGGCGTCGTCGCGGCGCTCACCGAACTGTCCCGGCGCGACCGGCTGGCCGAGGGCTTCGCCTCCCGGCTGGGCGAGCGTCCCGCCTGCGATCTGCTGGAGGAGCCCGGCGCGGTGGACGAGGCCGCCTCCCTGCTCGCCGCCCGCCTCTTCCACGGCGGCCCCGCCGAGCCCTGCCCGCAGTGGTCCCCGGTCGACTGGCAGGAGTACCCGGAGGAGGTCGTCGACCGCACCTGGCGCACCGACGCGGCCCGGCTCCACCGGGTCCTTGACTCCCTGGGCGTCCGCCCCGCCCCGGCCACTCCCACAGCGCCCTACGGCCCGACCCTGTCCCGGGTACTGGACCACCTCGCGTCCGCGCCGGTCGCCGACGCCGCGCAGGCCGACCCGGGCGAGCAGCGGCCCCCGTGTACCGAGGCCGCCGCCGAATTCGGCCAGGAGCCCGCCGACGCCGACCCCCTGAACGAGCGCGGCGCGATGCTCGCCGCCAGGCTCAGCGCCGAGGTCGCCCGCGAGGAGGCCACCGGGTCGGGCCCGTCGGCCGCGGCCGGTCCGGGCGCCGCGGGCCAGAGCCCCGCCACCGCCCTCTGGGACGACGGCGCGCTCCCCCTGTTCCCGCTCCAGCCCCCGCGCGCCGACCGCGACCTGCTCGCCGATCACGTCACGGCCATGGTGTGCTGCGCCGCGGTGGACACGGCCGGCGCGAGCCCGGGGATGGACTGGCTCGACGGCCCGTTGCTTCTCGTCAACGGCGAAAGAGCCGCCGACCTCTCCTCCCGGGTGCTGAGCCTGATAGAGGAGGGGGATCCGGCCCCGCTGCGGGCCTGGCTGGTGGAGTCGGGCATACGTCCGGAGAAACCGGTACGCCTCGTCTGAGACCGGACGTCCCGACGACCGCTGTACCGGAGCAGGGACTTCCAGTTCAGGTCAATTCGCAACGAATAGTGACCGTACGCGTGCTGAATGTGATGTGCTGGGACCGACCACGCGCATGGCAAGCGCATACGACATACGACACGCACACGAGCGCCGCACACGTACAAGCCGCACACGTACAAGTCGCACAGACGAGATCACGGGGGCACGAGGGAGGGGAGCGGCCATGGCCTCGGACCACATCCGCCGCTGGGAGTCGGGAGCACTCGCGCACGCCGTCACGGACCCCTTCGGGCAGGGCCCGGTCCCGTGGCTGCGGGGCAGCGAGACGTACTTCGACGACACCGGACACGTCGTCCCCTGGTACGTGGACACCACCCAGCAGCACACACGGACGACCCGCACCGGCCGGGACACCCCGCGCGTCCCGGCCCCCCGCAGCTCCGGCGGCGGACCGCGCTCGGCCGACGACGTGCACCGCCAGATCAAGGGCTTCACCTCCACCGGAGCGGTCGCTCCCGGCGAGGCCGTCGACTTCCACATCACGGTCGACCCGCCCCAGCAGTTCAGCGTGGACATCTACCGCATCGGCCACTACGGCGGCGACGGCGCGGCGAAGATCACCACCAGCCCCCGCCTCTCCGGCATCGTCCAGTCCCCGCCGCTGACCGCCGACCGCACGGTCTCCTGCCACCACTGGTGGCTCTCCTGGCGGCTGCAGGTCCCGTCGTACTGGACGATCGGCGCGTACGTCGCGGTGCTCACCACGGCCGACGGCTACCGCTCCCACGTGCCGTTCACCGTCCGGGACAACCACCCGGCGGACCTGCTCCTGCTGCTGCCCGACATCACCTGGCAGGCCTACAACCTCTACCCGGAGGACGGCCACACCGGCGCCAGCCTCTACCACGCCTGGGACGAGAAGGGCCTCCTGCTCGGCGAGGCCGACGCGGCGACGACCGTCTCCTTCGACCGTCCCTACGCGGGCGCGGGCCTGCCCCTGCACGTCGGGCACGCCTACGATTTCATCCGCTGGGCCGAACGCTACGGCTACGACATCGCCTACGCCGACGCCCGCGACCTGCACGCCGGCCGGGTCGACCCCACCCGCTACCGGGGTCTGGTCTTCCCCGGCCACGACGAGTACTGGTCGACGCAGATGCGCCGCACGACGGAGCTGGCCCGGGAGAACGGCACCTCCCTGGTCTTCCTCTCCGCCAACACCATGTACTGGCAGGTCGAACTCGGCCCGTCCCCCTCCGGCGTCCCCGACCGGCTGCTGACCTGCCGCAAACGCAAGGGTCCGGGCAAGCCCGTGCTCTGGCGCGAGATCGACCGCCCCGAGCAGCAGCTGGTCGGCATCCAGTACGCGGGCCGGGTCCCCGAGCCGCATCCCCTGGTCGTGCGCAACGCCAAGCACTGGCTGTGGGAGGCGACGGGCGCACACGAGGGCGACGAGATCGCGGGCATGGTCGCCGGCGAGGCCGACCGCTACTTCCCGCGCACCCCGCTCCCCGAGCACGAGGAGCGCATCCTGCTCTCCCACTCCCCGTACACCGACAGCGAAGGCGTCCAGCGCCACCAGGAGACCTCCCTCTACCGCGCCCCCTCCGGCGCCCTGGTGTTCGCCGCCGGCACCTTCGCCTGGTCCCCGGCCCTGGACCGCCCCGGCCACACGGACCCCCGCATCCAGCGCGCCACCGCCAATCTGCTGGACCGTATCTGCAAGCGCGACTGACCCGCCGTCCTCGGCCCCTGTCCCGATACGGGACAATCAAGCCATAGGACAGAACCACGGGGAGGAACCGTGTCCGGATTCGTCGAAAAGCCCGAACCGATCCAGGTTCCGGGTCTGGTGCATCTGCACACCGGCAAGGTGCGCGAGCTGTACCAGAACGAGGCGGGGGACCTCGTGATGGTCGCCAGCGACCGCATGTCCGCCTACGACTGGGTGCTGCCGACCGAGATCCCCGACAAGGGACGGGTCCTCACCCAGCTCTCCCTGTGGTGGTTCGACCAGCTGCGCGACCTGGTCCCCAACCATGTGATCAGCACCGAGCTGCCCGCCGGCGCCCCCGCCGACTGGCAGGGCCGCACCCTGGTCTGCAAGTCCCTGAAGATGCTCCCGGTCGAGTGCGTGGCCCGCGGCTACCTCACCGGCTCCGGCCTCGCCGAGTACCGGGAGTCCCGTACGGTCTGCGGCCTCGCCCTCCCCGAAGGCCTCGTCGACGGCTCCGAGCTGCCCGCCCCGATCTTCACCCCGGCCACCAAGGCCGAGGTGGGCGAGCACGACGAGAACGTCTCCTATGAGGAGGTCGCCCGCCAGGTCGGCGCCGACACCGCCGTCCGGCTGCGCCAGGCCACCCTGGCCGTCTACACCCGCGGCCGGGACATCGCCCGCGACCGGGGGATCATCCTGGCCGACACCAAGTTCGAGTTCGGCTTCGACGGCGACACGCTCGTCCTCGCCGACGAGGTCCTCACCCCGGACTCCTCCCGCTTCTGGCCGGCCGACCAGTGGCAGCCGGGCCGCGCGCAGCCCTCGTACGACAAGCAGTTCGTCCGTGACTGGCTGACCTCCGCCGAGTCCGGCTGGGACCGCCACAGCGAGCAGCCCCCGCCCGCGCTGCCGCAGCGGATCGTGGAGGCGACCCGGGCGAAGTACGTGGAGGCGTACGAGCGTCTGACAGGCGTCAGCTGGTCGTAAGGCGGGAAGCAGCGCTCGAAGGGGCGCACGAAGAAGCCCCCCGGTGGAAACCGGGGGGCTTGATCAGAGCGGACGACGAGGCTCGAACTCGCGACCTCAACCTTGGCAAGGTTGCGCTCTACCAACTGAGCTACGTCCGCAGTGCGCCGTGGCGCGAGAGCAACTATACCCAACCTCGCTCCCGGGCGAGACGCACAGCCGTATGCCTGTTCTCCGCCCCGAGCTTCGTCGCGGCCGAGGAGAGGTAGTTCCGCACCGTCCCCGGCGACAGCGCGGCCCGCTCGGCGATCTCCGCGACCGGCGCCCCGTCGGCGGCCAGCTCCAGTACCTCCGCCTCCCGCGCGGTCAGCGGAGAGTCCCCGGCGGAGATCGCGTCGGCGGCCAACTCCGGGTCGACATAGCGGTTTCCGGCGTGCACGGTGCGGATGATCTCCGCGAGCCGCTGCGCACTGACCGTCTTCGGAACGAACCCGCGCACACCCGCCGCGAGGGCCCTTTTCAGATGCCCGGGCCGCCCGTGACCGGTGACGATCAGCACCTGGCAGCCGGGCAGTTCGGCGCGCAGGGCTGTGGCGACCTTCACACCGTCGGCGCCCGGCATCTGAAGATCCAGGACCGCCACATCGGGTGCGTGGGCCCGCGCCATCGCCAGTGCCTCGGGGCCGGTGGCCGCCTCCGCGACGACCAGGAGGTCGTCCTCCAGCGCGAGCAGCGCGGCCAGCGCACCCCGGATCAGATGCTCGTCGTCGGCCAGCAGCAGGCGCACCGGAGCCGGAGTACTCATGACGCGACCTCACTCACACCGGCCGCACCGGTCACACGCGCCAACGGCACCTCCGCGACCAACCGGAACCCGTCCGCCCCGACCGGCCCCGCCTCCAGCGTCCCCTCGACCGCCGCCAGCCGTTCCCGCAGCCCGGCGAGCCCCGAACCGCCGCTCCCGCCGGGGTCTCCGCTCCCGCCGGGGTCTCCGCTCCCGCCGGGGCCGACGACCCCGTCGTTCTCGACCGTCAGCACCACAGACCCCTCCCGTACCCGCAGCCCCACCGTGCACCGCCCCGCGTCCCCGTGCCGCAGCACATTCGTCGTCGCCTCCCGCACCACCCAGCCGAGCGCGGACTGCACCCCGGCGGGCAGCCCCTCGGCGCCCCCGGTGACCTCGCAGTCGATCCCGGCCGCCGCCAACACACCCTGGGCACCGAGGAGTTCCACGCCGAGATCGGCCTCCCGGTAGCCCCGTACGACCTCCCGCACCTCCCGCTGGGACTCCTGCGCGATGCGCTGCACCTCGATCATCTGCTCCACCGCCTCCGGCCGCCCGCGCCGGGACAGCTGCACGGCCAGTTCGCTCTTCAGCGAGATGACGGACAGGTTCCGCCCCAGGACGTCGTGCAGGTCCCGCCCGAACCGCAGCCGCTCCTCGGCGACCGCGAGCCGGGCCCGGGTCTCGCGGGCGGCGTCGAGTTCGTAGACGCAGTCGAGCAGCCAGACGGAGAAGAGGAAGGTGGTGGCGAGGGAGCAGGCGCCGATGAGCACCACGAACGTCATGACCACCACTTCGGCGAAGGGCGCACCGAACGGGAACGACGTCGCGCTCGCGCCCAACACGGATCCGAACACGGCCGCGAACACGCGCCGCCGCCTGCGCACGCCCAGCGCCAGGGTGCCCGCGCCGAAGGTGAGGACGCCCGCGAAGACAGTGCCGGCGACGGTGTCCATGCCCGGTCCCCCGGGCCCGTACTTCTTCAGTCCGAGAGCGACGCTCGCGCATACGTAGGTGAGAACGGCGAGCGCCCACAACAGCCGTACCGGCCGGCCGCGCCGCCCGCGCGTCCAGTCCAGTGCCCGGGAGGCGGTCACGCAGCCGGTCACCGCGTGGACGGTGACCATGGCCGTCAGCCAGCCCGCGACGCCCGCGTGCACCTGCCCGAACACCGGCAGCCCGATCGCCGCGACCTCGATCACGCCGAAGAGGTGGAACGACCAGCGGGTGTAGGTCTCGACCTTCTCCGGCGTGCTCTTGCGCCGCCACCAGCCGGCGGGCCTGCCCGTGTCCGCGGTGTCCCGCATGTCCTGCCCCCCGTAGGTCAGCGCCGCGGTTCCCAGCGGAACCACCGCCCTACAGCAAACACCGCCACCACGGTCCAGGCCAGCGCGGTCGCCAGGGCGCCCAGCACCTCGTACGCGCTCAGCTCGCCGGTCCAGCCGGCGCGGACCAGCCGGATCGCCGGGGACAGCGGGAGGAGTTCGCAGACGGAGGCGAGGCGGTCGGGCAGGATCTCCGTGGGGATCGCCATGCCCGAGCCCATCATGGAGACCAACACCAGCGGCAGCGCGGTCACCTGGGCGCTCTCGGCGGTCCTGGTGAAGGAGGCGGTGAGGGCCGCGAGCGCGGCGGACAGCACCAGGCCCAGCAGCAGCCCCAGGACGGTCAGATACGGGGCCTTGGGCGCCCCGGTGTCCAGCAGGGCCGTGCAGGCCGCGGCCAGCAGCAGCGACTGGGCGAGGCCGAGGCCGACCGCGGGCAGCGCGGTGCCGGTGAGGATCTCGGCGTCGCCGAGTTCGCCGGTGCGCAGCCGTTTGAGGACCAGTTCCTCGCGGCGGGCGACGAAGGCGCTCACCAGGGAGGTGTACACGGCGAAGAGGAAGGAGAAGCCGACCGCGGCGGTCAGCATCACCGCGCCGGCGGTCAGCCCCTCGGCCTTGAGGTCCATCTGGCGGATCGCCGGCCGCACGCTGAACGGCAGCGCGAGCGGCACGAGCAGCGCGGTGGTCACCGCCCCGCGGTTGCGGCCGAGCAGGGCGAGTTCGGCGCGGGCCAGCGCACGCAGCCGCCGGGCGACGGGAGTGAGGGCCAGGCTGCTCATGCCATCGCCTCCTGCTCCCGCTCCCGCGCGATCCCCAGGAAAGCCTCCTCCAGCGAGGCCGACCGCACGTCCAGCCGGCGCAGTTCCACTCCGGCCCGCTCGGCCCACACCAGCAGTCCGGTGGCCGTGCGCTGGAGTTCACGCGTGCGCAGTTCTACGGCCCTGCCGGTCACCCGGTGTCCGCACACCCCCAGTTCGGCGAGCGGGGGCAGGTCCCCGAGGAAGTAGCCCTCGGGCAGGTCGAAGGAGATCCGCGAGGGCCGGCCGGCGGTCACCTCGGCGGGGGTCCCGGCGGCCGCGACGCGCCCCTCGTGCAGGATCGCGAGCCGGTCGGCGAGGCCCTCGGCCTCCTCCAGGTAGTGGGTGGTCAGCAGCACGGTGGTGCCGGCGTCGCGCAGTGCCCGTACCAACTCCCAGGTGTCCCGGCGTCCTTCGACGTCCAGGCCGGTCGTCGGCTCGTCCAGGAACAGGACTTCCGGCTCGCCGATCAGGGCCAGCGCGAGGTCCAGCCGCCGCCGTTCACCCCCGGACAACTGCTTCACCCGCACCCCGGCCTTCCCGGCCAGCCCGACCAGGCCCAGTGCCTGCCCCTCGGGCCGGGCCCCGGTCGTGCACCCCGCCCACATCCGCGCGGTCTCGGCGACCGTCAGTTCGGAGGGGAAACCGCCCTCCTGGAGCATCACGCCGGTGCGCGGGCGTACGGCGGCCCGCTCCAGGTAGGGGTCGTGGCCGAGCACACGCACCCGGCCCCCGGCCGGCGCCGCGAGCCCCTCCAGGAGTTCGACCGTGGAGGTCTTGCCCGCGCCGTTGGTGCCGAGCAGGGCGAAAACCTCCCCGCGGGCCACGGAGAAACTGATTCCGCGCACCGCCTCGAACCCGTCCCCGTACACGCGTCGGAGGTCGCTCACCTCGATCACGTGCTCGCGTTCGCCGCTGTCCATAAGGCCCATGCGGTCTTTGTGGTCCATGTGGTCCATGGATTCAGCGTCCCGGCGGCCGGGGCCCGGCAGCAGTGCGCGGTGTCATCACTCGGCATGACAAATGTCAGGCGGACGCTCGATGTCCGGGAACGAAAAAACCCCGGTCATCGTGACCGGGGCTTCTCTGGAGCGGACGACGAGGCTCGAACTCGCGACCTCAACCTTGGCAAGGTTGCGCTCTACCAACTGAGCTACGTCCGCACTGCTTCCGACCGGCTCCCACCGATCGGTGCGAGCACCAGCCTACCTGATCCACAAGCTGATCAGGACCGGCGGTGCAGAGCGGGTGACAGGAATTGCACACTGCGCCTTCCCCCTGGAAGGGGGATGTTCTACTACTGAACTACACCCGCGTGTACTCCGTGGGCTCCGGCCTTTCGACCTTGCCCCTCGGCGTGCTCCAGACATTAGCTGATCGGCAGGGGGGTTGCGCAAGTCGGTTCTCCCCGGAGGCCGCCGCCCGCGCAACTCGGCTGCTCCCAGGGCCCGCTGACGGACCCTGGGAGCCACCCCTCGCGGGCGTCACTGTGCCGCGCTGAACGCCTCGTAGACCTTCTTGGGGATGCGGCCGCGCGCGGGTACGTCCATCTTGTTCGCCTGGGCCCAGGCGCGGACCGCCGCGGGGTCGGGGGCGACCTCCGTCTGGCGGTATGCCCGGCCCGACTTCGACCGCTTGCGGCCGGCCGTCACGTAGGGCTCAAGAGCCTTACGCAGTTTCTTGGCATTGACCTGGTTCAGGTCGATCTCGTACGACTTGCCGTCGAGTCCGAAGGCGATCGTTTCCGCCGCTTCCGAGCCGTCGATGTCGTCAAAGAGAGTGACCACGACCTTCTGCGCCACGAATATCGGTCCCTTCGTGCGACACCTCGCCGGGGATGACGTGCCTGGACGCCCGGAAGATGTCGACTGTCCGCCTGTTATTGGGCAAAGTATCGACTATTACCAATTCATTTGTACAGTGCCCGGCATTGCAAAGTGAAGCCCGACTAAATCCGTCCGCGTGTCCGAGCGCAATAGGGGTTGCGGGTGGAACCCGGAACTTTCCCAGAATTTTTCGCGCTGGTCGCCGTCCGACACCGGATCGTGACAGCCCTCACGTAGGTTCCTACAACTCTACCCGCGTAGAAATTTTGTGCGGGTAGTCTGAAGGAACCTGCTCAGCACCACACACCGGGAGTGCCAGTGGCACGCGTCGTAGTCGACGTCATGCTCAAGCCGGAGATCCTCGACCCCCAGGGCCAGGCGGTGCAGCGCGCACTGCCGCGACTGGGTTTCGAAGGCATCTCCGACGTACGTCAGGGAAAGCGATTCGAGCTGGAAGTCGACGGGCCGGTCGACGAGGCCGCACTCGCCCGCATTCACGATCTTGCCGAATCCTTCCTCGCCAACACCGTGATCGAGGACTTCACCGTCAAGGTGGAGGAAGTCGCGGAGGCCGCGAAGTGACCGCTCGTATTGGCGTCGTCACTTTCCCGGGAAGCCTCGACGACCGGGACACCCAGCGGGCGATCCGTCTCGCGGGTGCCGAACCGGTCGCCCTCTGGCACAAGGACAAGGACCTCAAGCAGGTCGACGCCGTGGTGCTGTGCGGTGGTTTCTCCTACGGCGACTATCTGCGCGCCGGTGCCATCGCCCGCTTCTCGCCGGTGATGGAGCCCCTCATCGAACAGGCGAAGGCCGGCCTGCCGGTCCTCGGTATCTGCAACGGCTTCCAGATCCTCACCGAGGCCCACCTGCTCCCGGGCGCGATGCTCGGCAACGACCACCTCCACTTCATCTGCCGCGACCAGAAGCTGCGGGTGGAGAACGCGGAGACCTCCTGGACCACCGACTACCGCGCGGGCCAGGAGATCCACATTCCGCTGAAGAACATGGACGGCCGGTACGTCGCCGACGAGTACACGCTCGACAAGCTGGAGGCCGAGGGGCGGGTCGCGTTCCGCTACCTCGACATGAACCCCAACGGCTCCCTCCGGGACATCGCCGGCATCAGCAACGAGGCCGGGAACGTGGTGGGCCTGATGCCGCACCCGGAGCACGCCGTCGAGCCCCTCATCGGCTCCGGCCGTACCGACGGCCTCCCCTTCTTCACCTCGATCCTCAAGAAGCTGGTCAACGCATGAGCCGGACGCCTCTGGACACGGTCGAGCACGCGGCCGCGACCCCCGACGTCGAGCTGCCCTGGGCCGAACTCGGCCTGAAGAAGGACGAGTACGAGCGGGTCGTGGAGATCCTCGGCCGCCGCCCGACCGGCGCCGAACTCGCCATGTACTCGGTGATGTGGTCCGAGCACTGCTCGTACAAGTCCTCCAAGGTGCACCTGCGCCAGTTCGGCGAGAAGGCCCCCGAGTCCGACGCCCTCCTCGTCGGCATCGGCGAGAACGCCGGTGTCGTCGACGTCGGCCAGGGCTACGCGGTCACCTTCAAGGTCGAGTCGCACAACCACCCGTCCTACGTCGAGCCCTACCAGGGCGCGGCCACGGGTGTCGGCGGCATCGTCCGCGACATCATCGCGATGGGCGCCCGCCCGGTCGCCGTGGTCGACCCGCTGCGCTTCGGCGCCGCCGACCACCCCGACACCAAGCGCGTCCTCCCCGGTGTCGTCGCGGGCATCGGCGGCTACGGCAACTGCCTGGGCCTGCCCAACATCGGCGGCGAGGTCGTCTTCGACGCCTGCTACCAGGGCAATCCGCTGGTCAACGCCGGTGCCATCGGTGTGATGCGGCACGAGGACATCCACCTCGCGAAGGCGTCCGGCGCCGGCAACAAGGTCATCCTGTACGGGGCCCGGACCGGCGGCGACGGCATCGGCGGCGCGTCGATCCTGGCCTCGGAGACCTTCGACGACGCCAAGCCGTCGAAGCGCCCTGCCGTCCAGGTCGGCGACCCCTTCCAGGAGAAGCTCCTCATCGAGTGCACCCTGGAGGCCTTCCAGGAGAAGCTGGTCGTCGGCATCCAGGACCTCGGCGCGGCGGGCCTGTCCTGCGCCACGTCCGAGCTGGCCTCGAACGGCTCCGGCGGCATGCGCGTGACGCTGGACGACGTCCCGCTGCGTGACTCGACCCTCTCTCCCGAGGAAATCCTCATGAGCGAGTCGCAGGAACGCATGTGCGCGGTGGTGGAGCCGGAGAAGGTCGACCGGTTCCTGGAGATCTGCGAGAAGTGGGATGTCATCGCCACCGTCATCGGTGAGGTGACCGACGGCGACCGCCTCGAGATCTACTGGCACGGCGGCAAGATCGTCGACGTCGACCCGCGCACGGTCGCGCACGAGGGCCCGGTCTACGAGCGCCCGTACGCCCGCCCGTCCTGGCAGGACGAGCTCCAGGCCGACGACGCGAACAAGCTGCCGCGGCCGGCGACGAGCGAGGAGCTGAAGGACCAGGTCCTGAAGCTGGTCGGCTCCCCCAACCAGGCCTCCAAGAAGTGGATCACCTCGCAGTACGACCACTTCGTGCAGGGCAACACCGTCCTCGCCCAGCCCGAGGACTCCGGCATGATCCGCGTCGACGAGGAGACCGGCCTCGGCGTGGCGATCGCGACCGACGGCAACGGCAGGTACGCCAAGCTCGACCCGTACGCGGGCGCGCAGCTGGCCCTGGCGGAGGCCTACCGCAACGTCGCGACGACCGGTGCCAAGCCGCTCGCGGTCTCCGACTGCCTGAACTTCGGCTCGCCCGAGGACCCGGCGGTGATGTGGCAGTTCGCGGAGGCCGTACGCGGTCTGGCGGACGGCTGCCAGCAGCTGGGCACCCCGGTGACCGGCGGCAACGTCTCGCTCTACAACCAGACGGGCGAGGCGGCCATCCACCCGACGCCGGTGGTCGCGGTCCTCGGCGTGATCGACGACGTCGCCCGCCGCACGCCGGTCGCCTTCCAGGAGGAGGGCCAGCTGCTCTACCTCCTCGGCGACACGCGTGAGGAGTTCGGCGGCTCGGCCTGGTCGCAGGTGGTCCACGACCACCTCGGCGGCCTGCCCCCGAAGGTCGACCTGGAGCGCGAGCGGCTGCTGGCCGAGATCCTGATCTCCGCCTCCCGCGACGGCATGATCGACTCCGCGCACGACCTGTCCGACGGCGGTCTGGTCCAGGCGGTCGTGGAGTCGGCGCTCCTCGGTGGCAAGGGCGCCCGCCTGGTCGTCCCCGACGGCCTGGACGCCTTCACCTTCCTCCTCTCCGAGTCCGCGGGCCGCGCGATCGTCGCCGTGCCGCGTTCGGAGGAGGTCCGCTTCAACGACATGTGCGGCGCGCGGGGCCTGCCGGCCACGCGTATCGGTGTCGTGGACGGTGACGCCGTGGACGTCCAGGGCGAGTTCACGCTCACCCTGGACGAACTGCGCGAGACCCACGAGGCGACCATCCCTGCGCTGCTGGCGTAAGTAGCCCCGACGAGGCTGAGGGCCCCGCCTGTCGATCACGACAGGCGGGGCCCTGCTGTGATCACCGTCGTTCTTCTGCGGAGGCCCGCCATGCTGTTGCGTGATGTCACACCGGACGACGTCGACGCCTACGTTCGTATGCGCTGCGACCCCGTGATGATGCGGGACCTCGGCGGGCCGTTGCCCCGGGAGGGCATGAAGGACAAGGTGCGCAGGGATGCCGAGGCGGCGATGGCCGACACCTCCTGGATCAAGATGATCGTCGCTGATCCCGGCGCGCCCGAAACCGTCGCGGGCCATGTGTGCATCTGGTCGCACGACGCCGGCGAATCCGGCGAGGGGCCGATGTCGGAGATCGGCTGGATGGTCCTGCCCGAGTTCCAGGGCCGTGGCTTCGGCAAGCTCGCCACCCGCGCTCTCCTGGAACGGGCCCGGGACGAGGACCGCTGGGGGGACATCCACGCCTTCCCGGCGACGGGCAACGGCCCTTCGAACGGCATCTGCAGGTCCCTCGGCTTCCGCCTCCTGGGCGAGACCGAGGTGGACTTCGCCGACCGGGTCATCCGCAGCAACCACTGGGTGATCACCCCGAGTTCCGACCTCGCCCCCTGACAGCCGCCGGTCAGACCCGGACGGGGTCCGCCGCGGGTGCCGGGTCGTTTCCCGGGGCCTCGGCCGGGCGGGGCTTCGGCAGCAGGAGGGCCAGGGCCACGCACAGGGCCATGACGCCCGCCCCGCACAGGAACACCGCGTCCATCGCGTCGACGTATGCCGACACGGCCGCCGCCCGTGCCGGGCCCCGCAGGGCGGCCAGGGCGCCGATGTCGCCGGGGCCGTCGTAGAGGCGGGTGAGGAGGGTGCCGAAGACGGCGGCGCCGAGGGCGGTGCCGAGGGTCTGGAAGAAGCGGATGCCGGTGGTGGCGACGCCGAGCTGGTGGCGGGGGGCCGCTTCCTGGACCAGCTGGATGAGCTGGCCGACGAGCTGGCCGAAGCCGATGCCGAAGAGGAGGAGTTCGGCGCGGATCACCCACAGGGACGTGCCGGTGCCGGTCGTGGACAGCAGGAGGAAGGCGATCGCGGTGACGGCCGCGCCGCCGATGACGAAGGTCCGCTCGGGCCTGCCGCGTTCGGTGAGCTTGCCGACGACCACGCCGACGACCCCCATGCCGGCCGCCATGGGCAGCAGGTAGAGGCCGGCCGAGGAACTCGCGATGCCGCGCGCGACCTGGAGGTAGACCAGCACGTAGTACATCGCCCCGGCCATGCCCGCGCCGACCAGCCCCTGGATGGCGAAGCCCCAGCGCAGCTCCGGGACGCGGAACATGGACAGCGGCAGGATCGGCTCGGCGGCCGTGGCCTGACGCCACAGGAACAGGCCGAGCGCGGCCGCGGCGGCGAGGGTGAGGCCGAGGATCTGCGGTGAGGACCAGGCGTACTGCTTGCCGCCCCACTGCGTGACCAGCAGCAGCGCGGTGGAGAAGACGGCGGCGAGGGCGGCGCCGGGGAAGTCGATCGTGTGGTCGCGCGTGTGCCGGGGCAGCTTCAGGACGAGCGCGCCGACGGCCAGGACGGCGAGGCCCAGCGGCAGGTTGACGTAGAAGATCCAGCGCCAGCTCGCGTGGTCGGAGAGCACCCCGCCGATCCAGGGCCCGATCGCCATGCCGCCGCCGCCGACGATCCCGCCCATCCCGGCGCCCTTGCCGTCCTTCTTCGCGCCGGGCTCCTTGAGGTGGGCCATCACGACCATGGTCACGCTCATCAGGCCGCCCGCGCCGAGGCCCTGCACCGCCCGGGCCGCGATCAGCTGGCCGATGGACTGGGCGGCTCCGCACAGCGCCGAGCCGAGCAGGAAGGTGCCGATGGCGCCGAGGAACACCCGCTTGGCGCCGAGTACGTCGCACAGCCGGCCGTACAGGGGGAGCATCGCGGCCGATGCCAGCGAGAAGGCGCTGATGAGCCAGGGGATTCTGTCGATGCCGTGGCGGGGGTCGAGGTCCCGGACGATCGGGACGGTGGCCGCGGACACGATCTGCATGTCCAGGACGGCCAGGACGATCGTGATGAGGCAGACGAACATGCCGATCTTGCGCTGGGTTCCGGTCATGGGCAGTACCATGCCCGAAGTTTGTGTACCCGGTCAATATTTCAGCTCGGATTAAAATTCATCCTGGCCGAAACTTCAGCTTGGTACAGTGGCGTCATGGCTGATCAGGCGATGGGGCTGCGCGACCGGAAGAAGATGCAGACGGCTCGGCGGATCTACCGGGCCGCGATCGAGTTGTTCGTCGAACGGGGATTCGACAACGTCTCCGTGCAGGAGGTCGCCGACGCCGCCGAAGTCTCGAAGATGACCGTCTTCAACTACTTCGGCACCAAGGAAGACCTGATCTTCCGGCCCATGGAGGAGCACTTCGGCGACGCGGCCCGCGCGGTGCGCGAGCGGAAGCCCGGTGAGTCCGCGGTGGAGGCCGTGCGCCGGCAGTTCCTGGAGATGGTCGAGGAGCGTGACCCCTCGGTCGGTCTGAACCCCGAGCCCTTCGCCCGCCAGGTCCGCCAGCTCGTCGTTCAGACCCCGGTCCTGATGGAACGCGCCTTCGTCGCCTCGCAGAAGGGCGCCCGGGAGCTGGCCGACCTGCTGGCCGCCGAGACCGGCGACCTGATGTGCGCCACGGTCGCCGCCGCCACCCTCAGCGCCGCCCGCAACGCCCTCGTCGAGGAGCACCACCGCCGTGTCACCGAGGGCGAGAGCCCCGACCAGGTCGCCGCCGACGCGGCCGAACGCGCCCGGCTCGCCTTCGGCCTGATCGAAAACGGCCTGAGCGGCTACGCCGTGAAGCAATAGGCTCCCCGTCATGCCCACGGCCAATAAGCGCACCCGGACGTACGACCCCGTGAAGATCCGCTCGGCGGTCCTCGGCCAGCTCGCCCACGTGCGGGAAGCCGTCCGCGGGCTCACCCCCGAGCAGCTCGCGCTCCCCACCCGGCTCGGCGGGTGGACCGTACGGGAACTGGTCGCGCACATCGGCATGGCACTGACGGCCGTCGAGCGCTCCCTCGCCCTGCCGGAGCCGGCCAAGCAGGACGCCGCCCTCCTCGACTGGCCGTTCGCGACCTCCGCCAACTCCGCGGCCATCGACGAGTTCACCCGGCGGCTCGCCGGGCTCCACCCCGACCTCGGGACCTACCTCGACGGCGTCGCCCGCGACCTCGCCGAGCAGCTCGACACCCACCCCGGGACCCGGCTGCTGCAGACCAACGCGGGCGCCCTGCCGCTCGCCGACCACCTTGTCACCCGCGCCGTGGAACTCGTCGTCCACACCGACGACCTGAACGCCGCCGTGCCCGGCCTCGAGGTGCCGTACGAGCGTCAGGGGCTCGCCGCCACCACCCGGCTCCTCGCCGACGCGCTCGCCGTGAAGGCCCCCGGCGGCTCCACCGAGGTGCGGATCCCGCCGTACGCCGTCGTGCAGTGCGTCGAAGGGCCCCGCCACACCCGGGGCACCCCGCCCAACGTCGTCGAGACCGACCCCCTGACCTGGCTCCGGCTCGCCACCGGCCGGCTGACCTGGCCGGACGCCCTGGCTCAGGCCCAGGTCAGCGCAAGCGGAGAGCGGGCGGATCTCGGGGAGCTGCTGCCGCTGATGTCGTGACCGAGGGCCGCACGCCGCACGGAACCGGGCGGAAACGTGCGGAACCGGGTGGGCGCCAACCCCGTCGAATCGTCATGAACCGGACCAGGAAGCAGCGCATCACCAGGACCGCGGCCGCCGCCTTCGTCCCCCTCGCTGTGGCCTGTGGCACCGGGCGGGCGGGCAGCGGCTCGGTGGCGGTCCGGGAACCGGTCACCGGCGTCGACTGGCACGTCGGCAGCGTCACCGCCGACGGCATCACCCACCGCGCCCCCGCCTCCGCCCGCCTCCGCGTCGACGAGGGCGGCAAGGCGGCCGGCAACCTCGGCTGCAACCAGTTCAGCGCCCGGGCCACCGTCCACGGCGACCGGATCACCTTCGGCGAACTCCGCACCACCCGGATGGCCTGCGACCGCCCCCGCATGACCTTCGAGCGCGCCCTCGCCCGGGTACTCGCCGGCCAGACCCTCACCGCCCGTACCGATGACGGGAAACTCACCGTCACCAACAGTCACGGTGACCGCGTGAACCTCACCCGCGGCACACCCGAATGATGTGCGACAGCTCACTCATACACGGGCACCAGAGCCCCGTGACGGCCTCCCACCGCGGGCACGGAAGTCGAGCCGCTCCCGGACGAAACGCTCTCACCAGGGGAAACGTAGAAACACCCAAGGTGATCGACACCGCCTGCCCGGTTACGGGTACGTATCCCCAATTCGGACCAGTGGTCGACCTCGCCTACACTCGGGAGCGTGCCACGTGGTGACGGTCGACTCAATCACGATCTGCTCCCCGGTGAGAAGGGCCCCCAGGACGCGTGTGGCGTCTTCGGTGTCTGGGCTCCGGGTGAAGAGGTCGCAAAGCTCACGTACTTCGGGCTCTACGCCCTCCAGCACCGGGGTCAGGAATCCGCGGGAATCGCGGTCAGCAACGGCTCCCAGATCCTCGTCTTCAAGGACATGGGCCTCGTCTCCCAGGTCTTCGACGAGACCTCGCTCGGTTCGCTCCAGGGTCATATCGCGGTCGGACACGCCCGCTACTCGACCACTGGCGCCTCCGTGTGGGAGAACGCCCAGCCGACGTTCCGGGCCACCGCGCACGGTTCCATCGCGCTCGGCCACAACGGCAACCTGGTCAACACGGCGCAGCTCGCCGAGATGGTCGCCGAACTGCCCAAGGACACCAACGGGCGCTCCACGCGGGTCGCGGCCACCAACGACACCGACCTGCTCACCGCGCTCCTCGCGGCCCAGGTCGATGACGACGGCAAACCGCTGACCATCGAGGAAGCCGCACACACGGTCCTGCCGAAGGTGCGCGGCGCCTTCTCCCTCGTCTTCATGGACGAGCACACCCTCTACGCAGCCCGCGACCCGCAGGGCATCCGCCCGCTGGTCCTCGGCCGCCTCGAGCGCGGCTGGGTCGTCGCCTCGGAGTCCGCCGCCCTCGACATCTGCGGCGCCAGCTTCGTCCGCGAGATCGAGCCCGGCGAGTTCGTCGCCATCGACGAGAACGGCCTGCGCACCTCCCGGTTCGCGGAAGCGAAGCCCAAGGGCTGTGTCTTCGAGTACGTGTACCTGGCCCGCCCGGACACCGACATCGCCGGCCGGAACGTCTACCTCTCGCGCGTCGAGATGGGCCGCCGCCTGGCGAAGGAAGCCCCGGTCGAGGCCGATCTGGTCATAGCGACCCCGGAGTCCGGCACGCCGGCGGCCATCGGCTACGCCGAGGCCAGCGGCATCCCCTTCGGCAGCGGTCTGGTCAAGAACGCCTACGTCGGCCGGACCTTCATCCAGCCCTCGCAGACGATCCGCCAGCTCGGTATCCGGCTGAAGCTGAACCCGCTGAAGGAAGTCATCAAGGGCAAGCGCCTGGTGGTCGTCGACGACTCCATCGTGCGCGGCAACACCCAGCGCGCCCTGGTCCGGATGCTCCGCGAGGCGGGCGCCGCCGAGGTCCACATCCGGATCTCCTCGCCGCCCGTGAAGTGGCCCTGCTTCTTCGGCATCGACTTCGCCACCCGCGCCGAGCTCATCGCCAACGGCATGACCACCGACGAGATCGGCACCTCGCTGGGCGCCGACTCGCTGGCGTACATCTCCATCGACGGCATGATCGAGGCGACCACCATCGCCAAGCCGAACCTGTGCCGCGCCTGCTTCGACGGCGAGTACCCGATGGACCTCCCGGACCCCGAGCTGCTCGGCAAGCAGCTGCTGGAGACCGAGCTGGCGGCCGGTCCGGCGGCCACGGCTGCCGCCGACGCGATCCGTCGCCCGTAAGCCCCGTCGTACGACAGGAAAGTTCTCAAGGCCATGTCTTCCGAGACCAGTAATGCCGTGGGCGGCGCCAGCTACGCGAGCGCGGGCGTCGACATCGAGGCGGGCGACCGCGCGGTGGAGCTCATGAAGGAATGGGTGAAGAAGACCCAGCGCCCCGAGGTCCTCGGCGGCCTCGGCGGCTTCGCCGGGCTCTTCGACGCCTCCGCCCTCAAGCGCTACGAGCGCCCGCTGCTCGCCTCCGCCACGGACGGCGTCGGCACCAAGGTCGACATCGCCCGGCAGCTGGGCGTGTACGACACCATCGGCCACGACCTGGTCGCCATGGTCATGGACGACATCGTCGTGTGCGGTGCCGAGCCGCTGTTCATGACCGACTACATCTGCGTCGGCAAGGTCCACCCCGAGCGGGTCGCCGCCATCGTCAAGGGCATCGCGGAGGGCTGCGTCCTGGCCGGCTGCGCCCTGGTGGGCGGCGAGACGGCCGAACACCCGGGTCTGCTGGGCGAGGACGACTTCGACGTGGCGGGCGCCGGTACGGGCGTCGTGGAGGCCGACCGGCTGCTCGGCGCGGATCGCATCCGTAAGGGTGACGCGGTGATCGCCATGGCGGCCTCCGGGCTTCACTCCAACGGGTACTCCCTGGTCCGCCATGTGCTGCTGAAGACCGCGGGCCTCTCGCTGGACGCGCGGATCGAGGAGTTCGGCCGCACCCTGGGCGAGGAGCTGCTGGAGCCGACGAAGATCTACTCCCTGGACTGCCTGGCCCTCACCCGGACCGCCGAGGTGCACGCCTTCAGCCACATCACCGGCGGCGGGCTGGCCGCCAACCTGGCCCGGGTGATCCCGGACACCCTGCACGCCACCGTCGACCGCTCCACCTGGACGCCGGGCCCGGTCTTCGACCTCGTCGGCAGGACTGGCGGCGTCGAGCGCCTGGAGCTGGAGAAGACCCTCAACATGGGCGTGGGCATGATCGCGATCGTCCCCCAGGAATCGGCGGACGTCGCCCTCGCGACGCTGGCCGACCGCGGGGTCGAAGCCTGGGTGGCGGGCGAGATCACGGACCGCGGCGAGCACATCTCCGGTGCCGAGCTGGTCGGGACGTATTCCGGTTAAGGGCGCCGCGCGCTGAGACCTGCGGGTAGCACAGAACCCGGTCGGTGACCGGAGTCACCGACCGGGTGAGTGCTCAGTGCAAGGTCAAGCGCCGCGACGGTGTTGTGAAGGACCTTCGTCCTGATCCTCGTCGTCGTCCTCATAGAGGTCGGCGTACCGAGAATAAAGATCGTCCTCGTCATCTTCATCGTCCTCGAACGGCTCGCCGTTCGGCGGCTGGCTCGATGTCGATGCGCCCAGTTCGCTGGCCAGACGTGACAGATCAGTCCCACCGCTGTTGTACTTCAGCTGGCGGGCGACCTTTGTCTGCTTGGCCTTGGCCCGGCCGCGCCCCATGGCTCGACCCCCTCGGTGACGGGGCTCGACGGCCCCAGAGTCTGACACGCGTTCATGATCCGGAACGGACCCTCCGCGGAGAGCCGGTCCGTAGGGCTTCCACGGTACCTGAGCCCGCGCCCATACGGTACGTCGCCCGCAGCACGCGCGTGTGCACAGGAGCTTTGAGATGCCCCGTCCTTGCTGGTCAGTGGCGATTTTAACCACTTATCCGGGGGCGACCCGCCGACGGAAGTGAGAGTTCTCTCCAAGTTCCCGCCGGCGGGTACCGCTCACCTGTGCGAAGCCCTGCCTTCGGCCATCCGCTGCTCGGCGATCCGGTCGGCCGCGGCGGCCGGCGGAATACCGTCTTCCTTCGCACGTGCGAATATGGCCAGCGTGGTGTCGAAGATCTTCGCCGCCTTAGCCTTGCACCGGTCGAAGTCGAACCCGTGCAGCTCGTCGGCCACCTGGATGACCCCGCCGGCGTTCACCACGTAGTCCGGCGCGTAGAGGATCCCGCGGTCGGCGAGGTCCTTCTCCACGCCCGGGTGGGCGAGCTGGTTGTTGGCGGCGCCGCACACCACCCTGGCGGTCAGCGCGGGCACGCTGTCGTCGTTCAACGCCCCGCCGAGCGCGCAGGGGGCGTAGATGTCGAGGCCCTCGACGCGGATCAGCGCCCGAGTGTCCGCGACGGCCGTGACGCCCTCGGCGTACTGGTCGAGGACGCGCCGCACGGCCTCCGCGCGCACGTCCGTGATCACGACCTCGGCGCCCTCGTCCCGCAGGTGCCGCACCAGGTGGTGCCCGACCTTGCCGACGCCCGCGATGCCGACCCTGCGGCCGCGCAGCGAGGGGTCGCCCCACAGGTGCTGGGCGGAGGCCCGCATGCCCTGGTAAACGCCGAACGCGGTGAGCACGGAGGAGTCGCCGGCCCCGCCGTTCTCCGGGGAGCGGCCCGTCGTCCAGCGGCACTCGCGCGCCACGACGTCCATGTCGGCCACGTACGTGCCGACGTCGCAGGCGGTGACGTACCGCCCGCCGAGAGAGGCCACGAACCGACCGTAGGCGAGCAGCAGCTCCTCGGTCTTGTGGCGCTCGGGATCCCCGATGATCACGGCCTTGCCGCCGCCGTGGTCGAGACCGGCCATGGCGTTCTTGTACGACATCCCGCGCGCGAGGTTGAGGGCGTCGGCGACGGCCTCCGCCTCGGTCGCGTACGGGTAGAAGCGCGTACCGCCGAGCGCGGGGCCCAGGGCGGTGGAGTGGATGGCGATGACGGCCTTGAGTCCGCTGGCGCGGTCCTGACAGAGCACGACTTGCTCATGACCGCCCTGGTCCGAGTGGAACAGGGTGTGCAGTACATCAGCAGGTGCGCCGGTTACGTCGGTCACTGTGGTGACTCCTGAGGCGAGTAGCGGCGATGGTGACCAGCTCCCGTGCGGGTGGCGGGCGCTGTGGCATGAGCGTAGAGCCTGTGCCCGCGCGCCATCCGCTCAGTGTTCAGGATCACTCCCCGGTGCCTTCCGCGCACGTATCGGCGTGGCACGATTTGCAGTGTTTTCCCGTCCGCGTCGAGTCCCCCTCGTGCGGATCCTGTGCCCGTCCCGCGAGGGTTTCGAGCCGAGTCCGGTGGGGAGGGAGCAGGCGTGCCCAAGGTGTCCTCGGTGATCGTCCCCTACGCCACGTACCTGCGCGTGTACGAACCGCTGGCCGCCTTCCCCGAGCCGGAGCGCAGCCACTGGACGCGGTACGCCCGGCGACCGGACCGCCCCTCCTACCAGGTCGAACTCCGTCGTTCCCTGGCCGACCTGCTGCCCACCCCGCCGGTCCCGGTGCCGGTGCAGGAGAGCGGCGACGCCTTCGTCCTCGATGTGGACGGGGTGGTCTGCGTCTGCCCCTGGCGGACCCGGCTGCGCGGCTGGCAGGCGCTCGGCGAGCTCGCCGAGGAGCTGCCGCCGCCGGTCCTGGACGCGGCGCTGCCCCCGGTCGTACGCCAGCAGGCCGGCCGGGACTACGAGCGCTGGCTCGCCCGCAACCCCGACGCCCGCCCCTGGATCCGCACCTCGACCTGGCAGGTGCCGATCAACTGGTTCGTCCTGGTCTCCGACGAGGAGCGGGAGTACGCCAAGGGCACCGGGGACCCCGGGGCGGCCGGCGCCGAGCCGCCCGTGCTGCGCTACCGCACCCCCATGGTCCAGGCCCGGCGGCGGGTGGCGCGCGGGCTGCGCGCGCTGAAGGACGCCATCGAGGAAGGGCCGCTGATCGACGGCCTGGTGGACGTCGGCCGCTGGCTGGAGGAGTTCCACCCGCGCTCGCTGGTGGAGCTGGACTACGGCGGCCTGGTGCATGTGCTGCCCGCAGGCGAGCTGGAGGGCGACCACTCGGCGGCCGACGTGGCCGAGGGCATCGACGCGCTGCGCCGCGGGGACGGGGCCGCCGCCGGGGAGGCGTACGGGCGGCTCGTGGAGCGCTGGCGGTCGGTTCGGGACAGGCGTTCCGCGAACTGACGAGGCGTAAGTGACGTACGTCACGGCCGATACCGCGTCGAACAGCGTACGGTAACGCCACCTTGGTGACCTGACGGGACGTTGGTCTCGATCCGGGCTTTTGCGCCGAGGGTGACACAAGGGTGATGGACCGCACGTACACCGCTCTTGCGCCACTTGCCCCCCCTCATGCCAAAATAGGACAAGGAGTCCGGGGAGGGCTCCATCCGTCCACTTGTGCTTGATTGTGGGGGGAATCTCAGCATTGCACGCTTTGGGGGGTCTTGTGACTCCTGATCGCCACTGTGACTGATCGTCACAGTGGCGTGACTGTCCGCTATGGCATGGTCCATCGGCTTCCGTCGCTGATGAACACCTGGGAGGGCAATTCCATCGGTTTGGCCGACGCGGCTGGACAGATGGTGTAGTTGTAGTGCCGAGGACAAGCCGTTCGTCCTATAACCGACTCGACTCGCGTCCGCCATTTCGGGCAACGCGGGTCAAGGTGCAGAATTTAGAGGAAAGAACCGAGAAGGTTCGGTTCTCCCGAGGAGGCCGCTCATGACCGCTCGCACCCCTGATGCCGAGCCGCTGCTGACCCCGGCTGAGGTCGCCACCATGTTCCGCGTGGACCCGAAGACGGTCACGCGGTGGGCGAAGGCCGGCAAGCTCACGTCGATCCGTACGCTCGGCGGGCACCGCCGCTACCGCGAGGCAGAGGTCCGCGCGCTGCTCGCGGGCATCCCGCAGCAGCGCAGCGAGGCCTGAACAACTGAATAGCCGGGTGAAGCGGCAGGTCCCCCAATCGGCCGAAGCACCCGGAACCCTGGCTCCAAGCGACGCGGGACCTGCCCCAACAGGCCCCTCTCCCAAGCCGAACAGAACTTTCTGGCAAGCACACAGGGTGCGTCGTAGATCGCGCTGGACTCCGCCGAGTCCAGCGCGATCTTTTTTGTGCGCCGAGCCGGGCGCGGGCGGGGTTCCTGTGAGCGGGCTTGTGGGTCTCTGGGGGGCGCTGTCGGATCCGCTGTGGCCGAGCCTCCGGGCTGGTGCAATTGCACATATTAAATTGACCAGTTGTAGGACGTGTGTAAATACCTCGGTTCCGGAAACCCATGCGGTGACACCCGTCACATGCCAGAGTGCTTGTTGCCCCTGGCGTATGTGCGCTAACCATCAAGCCCTGGACGGGTTTTCGTCCTCGGCGGCCTCGTCCGGCGCCTGTGCGCCGCGCGGGGCGGAATCCAGCGCCAAGCGCTGCAAGTGGTGGCAGATCGGACAGTGGCGGGTGCGGTGCCGGTAGGACGTGGCGGCCGACAGATGCGCCCTGAGCAGCGCCCGCGTCTCGTGCCTGGCCGATGCCGCCATACGCCACCTCCGGGGCCGCTCGGAAGAACCGAGCCCTGGTTTCTGGGTACCGGCGGAATGTGACGCCGTCAAGACCGGCGCGGGGCTCCGCCGGGTTGGCCGTGTGGCTGGGCTGGGCCGGCGCTGAGCGGTGCGGGGGGCTTGTGTGGCCGCCTGCTGGGGGCTGCCGCGTGGCTCCGCCGGTTCGGCCGTATGGATCGGCTGGGCCGGCGCTGACCAGCGCGGGGCGCTCGTGTGGCCGCCTGCTGGGGGCTGCCGCCCCCAGGCCCCCGCTTCGGCCTGAACGGCCTCGTCCTCAAACTCCCCCAGAGGGGGCGCCCCCGGACGGGCTGGATCATGCGGACCGGCATCGAGAGCCTCTGGCGCGAGAGGGCCTGCGGCTGCCGGGGGTGTGGGGCTCGGGTGGTGGCGGTTCTGACGGGATGTGCTGTGTTGATTGCGGCTCCGCCGCGGGCGCGGCCTCCGGGGCGGGGGTGCGGGCATGGAAGAGGCCCGCGTCCTTTGCGGGATGCGGGCCTTGTCGCGGTCCTGACGGGATTTGCTGTGTTGATTGCGGCTCCGCCGCGGGCGCGGCCTCCGGGGCGGGGGTGCGGGCATGGAAGAGGCCCGCGTCCCTCGCGGGATGCGGGCCTCTTCCTGTGTGCGGTCCTGACGGGATTTGAACCCGCGGCCTCCACCTTGACAGGGTGGCGAGCACTCCAAACTGCTCCACAGGACCAGGTTTCGCGGCGCTTTTGCTGCGTTGCGCTGCGAGAAGAGACTGTACAGGAGGGTGAGGGCCCTGGTCGAACTCACCCACCGTACGCGGGCGATTACGGGACAGCCGCGTCGATCGCCTTCACGATCCGCTTGTCCGAGACGGGGTACGCCGTGCCCAGCGCGTGGGCGAAGTAGCTGACCCGGAGCTCCTCGATCATCCAGCGGATGTCCAGGACGGAGGAGGGGACAGGGCGGCCCTGGGGGAGCTGTTCCAGGAGCCAGGCGTACTCGTCCTGCATCTCGTGGACCTTCTGCATGCGCGAGACGTCCCGCTGGACGTTCGTCGGCATCTGCTGCAGCCGCCGGTCCGCGGCCACCAGGTACCGCATGAGGTCGGCCAGACGCCGTATGCCCGCCCAGGTCACGAAGCCGGGCTTCACCAGGGCGTCCAACTGCTTGCGCACGTCCGTCAGATTGGCCAGCAGGGAGGGGCTGCGCACGGACTTCAGACGCCGCTCACAGGCCTGCCAGGCGGCCAGCACCTGCTGCACCTGGCCCACGGTCCGCACGGTCGTGTCGACGATCTCCGCGCGCACCCTGTCGTAGAGCTTGCGGTACGACTCCTCGTCCCACGCCGGCCCCCCGAAGTCCCCGATCAGCTTGTCCGCCGCCGCCATCGCGCAGTCGTCGAAGAGGGCCTGGATCGAGCCGTGGGGGTTCGCGGACAGCCCCAGCTTCTGCGCGTTCGTCAGCTTCTCGGACGCGAACTTCGCCGGGTTCACCGGGATGTTGCGCAGGATGAGCCGGCGGGTGCCCTTCCACATGGCCTCCGCCTGCTCCGCCTCCGTGTCGAAGAGCCGGACCGAGACGGTGTTCGCCGTCGGTCCGTCGTCCACCAGCGCCGGGTACGCCTTCACCGGCTGCCCGGCCCGGCGGGTCTCGAAGACCCGGCTGAGCGTGCCGATGGTCCAGTCGGTGAGGCCCTCGCGCTCCAGGGACTCCCCGCCCTGGCGGGAGGCGATGGCCGCCGCGGCCTGCGAGATGGCCTGCCTCGCCTTCGGCTTCAGGCGCAGCTTCAGCGACTCCAGGTTTTTGTCCTCCGCCAGCTTCCGCCGCCGCTCGTCGACGATCCGGAAGGTGATCACCAGGTGGTCGGGGACCTTCGCCCAGTCGAAGTCGGCGGCCTCGAAGGGCACGCCGACCATGAGCCGCAGCTCACGCGCCATGGTCGCGGTGAGGGGCTCGGCGAGCGGGGTCGCCTTCTCCAGGAAGGCCCTCGCGTAGTTCGGCGCGGGCACGTAGTGGCGGCGGATCGGCTTGGGCAGGGAACGGATCAGCTCCGTCACCAGCTCCTCCCGCAGACCCGGGATCTGCCAGTCGAAGCCCTCGTCAGTGACCTGGTTCAGGACCTGGAGGGGGATGTGGACCGTGACGCCGTCGGCGTCCGCGCCCGGCTCGAACTGGTACGTGACGCGGAACTTGAGCGGCCCCTGGCGCCAGGAGTCCGGATAGTCGGCCTTGGTGACCGCCTCCGCCGACTCCCGGATGAGCATCTCCCGCTCGAAGTCCAGGAAATCCGGCTGCTCGTGCCGCTTGTGCTTCCACCACGAGTCGAAGTGGGCCCCGGACACGACGTGTTCCGGCACCCGCTGGTCGTAGAAGTCGAACAGCGTCTCGTCGTCGACCACGATGTCCCGGCGCCGCGCCCGGTGCTCCAGCTCCTCGACCTCGCTGAGGAGCCGGCGGTTGTCGGCGAAGAACTTGTGGTGCGTCCGCCAGTCGCCCTCGACCAGCGCGTTCCGGATGAACAGCTCGCGGCTGACCTCCGGGTCGACACGGCCGTAGTTGACCTTCCGGTCGGCGACGATCGGCACGCCGTACAGCGTGACCTTCTCGTACGCCATCACGGCCGCCTGGTCCTTCTCCCAGTGCGGCTCGCTGTACGTCCGCTTCAGCAGATGGGCGGCGAGCGGCTCGACCCACTCGGGCTCGATCTTCGCGTTGACCCGGGCCCAGAGCCGGGAGGTCTCCACCAGCTCGGCGGACATGACGAACCGGGGTGTCTTCTTGAACAGCGCGGAGCCCGGGAAAATCGCGAACTTGGCACTGCGCGCGCCCAGATACTCGTTCTTCGCGCCGTCCTTCACGTCCTTCATGCCGATGTGCGAGAGCAAACCGGCGAGGAGGGAGACGTGGACACGGTCGTCCGGGGCGTCCTGGTCGTTGAGGTGGATGCCCATCTGCTTGGCGACCGTGCGCAGCTGCGTGTAGATGTCCTGCCACTCCCGGATGCGCAGGAAGTTCAGGTACTCCTGCTTGCACATCCGGCGGAAGGACGAGGAACCCCGCTCCTTCTGCTGCTCGCGGATGTACCGCCACAGGTTGAGGTAGGCGAGGAAGTCGCTGGTCTCGTCCTTGAAGCGGGCGTGCTGCTGGTCGGCCTGGGTCTGCTTGTCGGCGGGGCGTTCACGCGGGTCCTGGATGGACAGCGCGGCGGCGATCACCATGACCTCGCGGACACAGCCGTTCTTCTCCGCCTCCAGCACCATGCGCGCCAGACGCGGGTCGACGGGCAGCTGGGCGAGCTTGCGGCCGGTGTCGGTCAGGCGCTTGCGCGGGTCCTTCTGCGCCGGGTCCAGCGCGTGCAGCTCCTGGAGCAACTGCACGCCGTCGCGGATGTTGCGGTGGTCCGGCGGGTCGATGAAGGGGAACTTCTCGATGTCTCCGAGGCCGGCCGCGGTCATCTGGAGGATGACGGAGGCCAGGTTCGTACGGAGGATCTCCGCGTCCGTGAACTCCGGGCGGGCGACGAAGTCGTCCTCGGTGTAGAGGCGGATGCAGATACCGTCGG
Source organism: Streptomyces sp. NPDC020299 (assembly GCF_044387825.1). Classification (NCBI taxonomy): domain Bacteria; kingdom Bacillati; phylum Actinomycetota; class Actinomycetes; order Kitasatosporales; family Streptomycetaceae; genus Streptomyces; species Streptomyces sp. NPDC020299. The sequence goes on along the minus strand of NZ_JBIRWL010000003.1, from coordinate 50,189 downwards.
ACGTACGCCCGCAGCGGCCCTTGCGCTGGTTGGCGCTGGCCTGCGAGATCGGCTCGATGGGCAGCCGCTGCACCTTCGTGCGATGGCTGTAGCGGCTGATTCTCGCGAAGCCGGGGTCGATGACGTACTTGATGCCGGGGACGGTCAGGGATGTCTCCGCGACGTTGGTCGCGAGCACGATCCTGCGGCCGGTGTGCTGCTGGAAGACTCGGTGCTGCTCCGCGTGGGAGAGGCGGGCGTAGAGGGGGAGTACCTCCGTGAATCTGTATTTCTTCTTCTCCAGCGCGTCGGCGGTGTCCCTGATCTCGCGCTCTCCCGAGAGGAAGACGAGGATGTCGCCCTTCCCCTCCGCCATCAGCTCCTCGACGGCGTCGGTGATCGCGGTGATCTGGTCGCGGTCGGCGTCGTCGGAGTCCTCTTCGAGGAGCGGCCGGTAGCGCACCTCCACCGGGTACGTCCGCCCGCTGACCTCGACGATCGGGGCGTCGCCGAAATGCCGGGAGAAACGCTCGGGGTCGATGGTGGCGGAGGTGATGACGACCTTGAGGTCGGGCCTGCGCGGCAGCAGCTGGGCGAGGTAGCCGAGCAGGAAGTCGATGTTCAGGGACCGCTCGTGGGCCTCGTCGATGATGATCGTGTCGTAGGCGCGCAGCTCGCGGTCGGTCTGGATCTCGGCGAGCAGGATGCCGTCCGTCATCAGCTTGATGAAGGTCGCGTCCGGGTTCACCTGGTCGGTGAAGCGCACCTTCCAGCCGACGGCCTCACCGAGGGGCGTGTCCATCTCCTCGGCGACGCGCTCGGCCACGGTCCGGGCGGCGATCCTCCGGGGCTGGGTGTGCCCGATCATGCCGCGCACGCCGCGGCCCAGCTCTAGACAGATCTTCGGGATCTGGGTGGTCTTCCCGGAACCGGTCTCGCCGGCGACGATGACGACCTGGTGATCGCGGATGGCGGCCGCGATCTCGTCCTTCTTCTGGCTGACCGGCAGCTGTTCGGGGTAGGTGACGGCGGGCACGCCGGCGCGCCGCTCGTCCATCCGGGACTCGGCCTTGCCGACCTCCGCCTCGATCTCGGCGAGGACGGCGGCGCGGGCCTCCGGCTTACGGATCTTGCGCGCGCCCTCGAGCCTGCGCCCGAGCCGGTGCGCGTCGCGCAGCGACAGCTCGGTCAGACGGGGGGCGAGGGTGCCGAGGGCGGGGGCGGGGTGCGTAGACATACGGGGTCCAGGATCTCACCTCGACGAAATTCCTGGCTAACGATTTGCCTCCGGCGGTTCAGCAGGGGGTTCTTTCCCACCCGCCCACCCGTACAACTCTCGTCGCCGGGTGGGCGCAGCGGCACCCCGTAACGCCGGGTTGCGTGACCCTGGGCCGGGCGGCAAACCCCGGGCTACTCGCTTCGCTGCGCCGCCGGAGGCTCGCGGCGGGGGACGTCGCCCAGGGCGATGGACCTCGCCGTGTTGGATATGGCCTTGATCCCGAGGTAGGCCGTGGTCATGCTGCTCACCGCGGTGAACGCGGCCGTCAGTACGCCCACGATCACCGCCTTGTCCCCGTCGAGCCGCCACACCCCGAAGATCGCGACTCCGGCGATCGCGAGGTTGCTCACGATCACCGCGAGCAGCCCGTACCGCGCCCGGTCCTTCTCCAGCCCGACGTCCTGGCCCATCGTCCCCCGCCCCCAGAAATCACGGTCGATCGGCCAGAACGTAGCGCCGGCCGGGCCCGCTGCCAAGCGGCCTTACGGTCAGACGGCCGGCCCCGAGCCCCGAAGCTCCGCCACCCGTGCGTCGACCTGCGCCCGGTCGTACCCCCGGCGGACGAGGTCGAAGGCGGGCGGCGGGACGTCGGTGCCCGCGCCGGCCGTCAGCGACGCCAGGTAGGCATCGACCTGGTCCCGGTCGTAACCGCGCCGCGCGATGTCGAACCCCTGCAAAGCGTCCCCCAAACGAGTCCGTCCGTGTGCGTGGGCACCCTCACCTGCGCAGGCTGGAGTGTGCCGCAGCCCGTACCCACGGTGAGGGACGATGATCGTATCGGTGATGTCGATGCCGGAAGGGACCGTCACTCGAACCCACGTGTCCGAGGCCCGGGAGCGGCTCGCGGCATCCCGCTTCCTGTTCGTCGACATCGAACTGCCCGAGCCGACCCGCCCCGACGAGACACCGGTCGCCCGCCTGCTCGGTCTGGAGGCCGCGGACCTGGCGTGGTTCGGCACGGAGGGCGAGGCCGCGCGGGCCGAGTTCCTCGGGGACAGCGCCGGATTCGTCGTACCCGTGGTCGAGGACGACCAGGTCACTCATGTCCATGCCTTCGTCACGGAGCGGTATCTGATCACGGTCCACCGGGGCCCGATCGGACTGATGCGCACTGTGACGGCCCGGCTGCCGAACGAGAGGCCTCCGGACACCGTGGCCACGCTGTTCCTGCTCCTCCAGGAGGCCTTGGAGACGTTTCGCCGGTCGGCCGTGCAGGCCCTGCTGGAGGTGGAGGAACTCGAGGACGAGATGTTCCAGCGGCGGCGCCCCCGGCAGGTCTACCGGCTGGCGCGGCTACGCCGCCGTTCGGCCCTCCTGCACCACACGCTCCTGCCCTACCTGGAGACGACGGACGAGGCCTTCACGCGGAGGATGATGAACCCCCGTTTCCCTCAGGAGCGGCAGCGGCTGGCCCGCGCCTTCCAGCACAGCTCAAGACTGGTGCTCAAGGACATCGAGTCCCTCCAGGACGCCTCCCGGCGGGCCTTCGCCAGTTACTCCACCCTCGTGTCCGGCGAGCAGAACGGCGTGATCAACCGGCTGGCCATCGTGTCGGTGATCTTCCTGCCGCTGACGTTCCTGACCGGGTTCTTCGGTATGAACTTCACCTACATGACCGACGAGTTGGAGAGCAAGGTCGTCTTCTGGCTGCTCGCGGTGGGCCTGCAGATGACCGTCCTGTTCACGGCCCTCTACGTACTCCACCGCACCGGCCTCTGGGACAAGCTTCGCGACAACGACCCCGAGGGGCGGTAAACACGAGAACGGCCCCACCGGATGATCTCCAGTGGGGCCGTTTTGCCTGGTAGGGCGGTTGTGGCTGGGGCCGGGGTCGAACCGGCGACCTATCGCTTTTCAGGCGATCGCTCGTACCAACTGAGCTACCCAGCCACGGGGTTTCACGTGAAACAAAACCCCAGCGGTCCTGACGGGATTTGAACCCGCGGCCTCCACCTTGACAGGGTGGCGAGCACTCCAAACTGCTCCACAGGACCAAGCGTTGTGTACGACAGTGTCGCACACGGTCTAGCGTGCCCCCAACGGGATTCGAACCCGTGCTACCGCCTTGAAAGGGCGGCGTCCTAGGCCGCTAGACGATGAGGGCTATCGGCCCGCCTGGGCGCTTCATCAGCGCGTCGGGGACGTGAGAAGCATATGGGATGGCGAGGGGTATCGCCAAAACGGTTTACGGCGACACAGACGGCGCGGTGGACGGGGAGGTGGATGAGGGGGCGGATGAGGGGTGGGACGACGACGGCGTCGGGTTCTTCGGGCTCGGGGTCGCGCCCGGCTGGTTCTCCTCCGGGAGGTGGCGGCTGACCTCGGCCGTCGTCAGGCCCAGGCCGCCCAGTTTGATCGCGTCCCAGGCCTGGAGGCGACGCGTGTCCCGGTCGAAGTAGAGGATCGACGCCTCGATCGGAGCCGGGTACTTGTGCTCGACGGCGCGCAGCCCGCTGCCGCCCGTGGAGCCCTCGATCCGCAGCCGGGTGCCGCGCTTCATGATCTCGTCGCCCTCGTGGTGGAGGTGCCCGGCCAGTACCAGAGGCACCTCGCCGTCCGTCTCCCGTGCCGCGGACGGCTCGTGGATCATGGCGACGTCCACCGGGGTCCCCGCCGTCCGCTGGTCGCGCAGGGCGGAGGCCAGCCGGTCGCCCGCCAGCCGCTCCTGGTCGTCGCTGAGGTGGCCCGAGCGGTCGGGGGTGAACTGCGGATCGCCCATGCCCGCGAAACGCAGGCCGGCCACCGACTCCGCCTTGCCGTCGTCGAGGACGTGCACGTTCTTCATCCGCCCCAGGTACTTCTGGGTGACCCGCGAGTCGTGGTTGCCGCGCACCCACACGTACGGCACGCCCAGGTCGGCGATCGGGTCCAGGAAGCCGTTCTCGGCCGCCGAACCGTGATCCATGGTGTCGCCGGTGTCCACGATCACGTTCACCTTGTACTCCTGCACCAGCGAGCTGATGATCTTCCAGCTCGCCGGGTTGAGGTGGATGTCCGACACATGCAGCACCCGGATGGTGCTGGGGTCCGGCTGGTAGGCCGGCAGCGTGGACGTGACGTCGTACAGCTTGGTCACGTTCGTCACCAGGCGGGCCAGCTCCTTCTGGTAGACGTCGAACTCCGTCACGATGCTGCGCGCGTTGCCGACCAGCGAGGGCGCGGAGGACAGCAGGCCGGAGAAGCGCGGCTCCAGGACCGACTCGGGGTTCCAGGTGGCGTACGCCGTCGCGCCGGACGCCGCGAGGAGGGTGAACGCGAGCCCGCCGGCCGCCAGGGCGCGGCGCGGGCGGCGGTAGACCGCGAGGCCGAGCGCCGTCGCGCCGGCCACCACGGCGACGCAGGAGCGTAGGGCCAGGTCGACGGTGCCGTGCTCGACGTCCCGGGCGATCTCGTCCTGGAGGCCGGCGAGGCGTTCGGGGTGGTCGACCAGCGCCTGGGAGCGGACCGGGTCGAGCTGGTCGACGCTGACGTCGAGGCGGACCGGCGCGATGTGGCTGTCGAGCGAGAGCGCGCCGAGCGGAGCGACGTTGATCTTGGTGCCGCCGGTCAGAGACGGGCGCAGCGTCATGGTCGTGTTCATCGGGCCGACCGGGGCCCGTACGTTGCCCACGATCAGCAGCCCCAGCCAGGCGCCGACCAGCACGACGCCCGTCAGCCCGAGGGCACGGACCCAGGGGTGCGGCCGGGCGGCGAGTTCGAGCGCGGGCAGGGTGCGGGTGCCCTTCCCGGGGCTGGGCTTGCGGATGCGGTTCGAGGTCCGGTTCAGCATGCGGTCCAGGGCTGCGACGGGGACGCGGGCCATTGGTGCCGTATGCCCGGGTCCCGGCATGGATATGCGGCGGCCCGCGACTCTCGTACGGCGGTGTCGTACCGGACAATGGCCCTGTGCTGGAGATGACGCGCGAGGAGTTCGAGGAACTGGTCGCCGAGGCGCTCGACCGGATCCCGCCGGAGCTGACGCGGCTGATGGACAACGTCGCGGTGTTCGTCGAGGACGAACCGCCCACCGACGATCCCGAGCTGCTCGGGCTGTACGAAGGGACCCCGCTGACCGACCGCGGCGAGTGGTACGCGGGCGTGCTGCCGGACCGGATCACCGTCTACCGGGGGCCGACGCTGCGGATGTGCGAGACGCGGGAGGACGTCGTCGCGGAGACCGAGGTGACCGTGGTGCACGAGGTCGCACACCACTTCGGGATCGACGACGAGCGGCTGCACACGCTCGGCTACGGCTGAGCCGTGCGGGCGGAGTCGTCGCCGGCCCCTTTCCGGCGGGTCGCGTGTCCTCTTGTGGGCGGCGGGAGTTGGGCAGGTTGACTTCTTCACTCCGTCATCGGAGGTGGCCGCCGTGCGCCCCTTGCCCGTACCCGTCCGTCTGGCCGCCACGGCGATGGTCCTCGCCGCCACCTCCGGTTGTGTGAACGTGGGCGACGACGCGGGCCCGGCCAGACCGTCGCACTCGGCGGGCCGGCGGGGCGGCGACGCGTCCGACGGCCTGACGGTGGTGTCGGGGCGCGGCGGGGGATACGGCGGCGAGGCGGTCGACGGCAAGCACGGGCACGGCGGGAAGCCGAAGCCGGGGAAGTCGGCCTCCGCCTCGGCCACGCCGTCGGCGAAGGGCAGCGCTGCCTCGTCCGCACCGGCCGAGACCGGCAGGACCGAGAAGCCGGGCGACCCGCCCCCGAGCAAGGACCAGCCCACGCCCTCGCACACCCCCGAGCCGACACCCACGCCGCCGCCCCCTCCCCCTCCTCCGCCACCACCCGCGTCCAGCGAGCCCCCGACCGCCGAGCCGTCCTCGTCGGCGCACGAGGAGACGGGGCCGCAGCTGGCCCAGCGGGAGCCGGCGCCTACGGCCGGGTCACCGGTGTAGGGGCGTGTGACGTACGTCTACCGGGCTCGGTTTGCCTTCAAGGGTGGAGGGTGCGTATGGTGGTAGATCGTTTGATCCCATTTGCCCGGCGCCACCACAGAGCGCGCCGTGTGGCGCGTACTCTCCCTTGCCGTGGCTGACCGCATAGAGGCGGTCGTATTGCGAATCACGGAGTTGACGGGCGCGTGCCGACGAGACTCCGGAAGGTTTCGCAGACGCATGTCCATTTCCAGTACTGATCACGTCGTGGTGCCCGAGAACATCGAGGCCGACAACGCTGAGTTCCAGGCCGCCGACGAGACCAGCACGCCCGAGGTCACCTTCGCGGACCTCGGTCTCCCCGAGGGCGTCGTGCGCAAGCTCGCGCAGAACGGCGTGACCGTCCCCTTCCCGATCCAGGCCGCGACCATCCCGGACGCCCTGGCCGGCAAGGACATCCTCGGCCGGGGCCGCACCGGCTCCGGCAAGACCCTTTCCTTCGGTCTGCCCACCCTGGCCGCGCTGGCCGGTGGCCGCACCGAGAAGCACAAGCCGCGGGCCGTCATCCTCACGCCCACCCGTGAGCTCGCCATGCAGGTCGCCGACGCGCTCCAGCCGTACGGCGACGTCCTCGGCCTGAAGATGAAGGTCGTCTGCGGCGGTACGTCGATGGGCAACCAGATCTACGCCCTGGAGAGGGGCGTCGACATCCTGGTCGCCACCCCGGGCCGCCTCCGCGACATCATCAACCGCGGCGCCTGCTCCCTCGAGGACGTGCGGATCGCGGTCCTCGACGAGGCCGACCAGATGTCCGACCTGGGCTTCCTGCCCGAGGTCACCGAGCTGCTCGACCAGGTCCCGGCGGGCGGTCAGCGGATGCTGTTCTCGGCCACGATGGAGAACGAGATCTCCACGCTGGTCAAGCGCTACCTGGTCGACCCGGTTTCGCACGAGGTCGACGCCGCCCAGGGCGCGGTCACGACCATGTCGCACCACATCCTCATCGTGAAGCCCAAGGACAAGGCGCCGGTCACCGCCGCGATCGCCTCCCGCAAGGGCCGCACGATCATCTTCGTCCGCACCCAGCTGGGCGCCGACCGGATCGCCGAGCAGCTGCGTGACGCCGGTGTGAAGGCCGACGCGCTGCACGGTGGCATGACGCAGGGCGCGCGGACGCGGACGCTGGCGGACTTCAAGGACGGTTACGTCAACGCGCTGGTCGCGACCGACGTCGCCGCCCGCGGTATCCACGTCGACGGCATCGACCTCGTGCTCAACGTGGACCCGGCCGGCGACCACAAGGACTACCTGCACCGGGCGGGCCGTACGGCGCGTGCGGGCCGCACCGGTACGGTCGTCTCCCTCTCCCTGCCGCACCAGCGACGCCAGATCTTCCGCCTGATGGAGGACGCGGGCGTCGACGCCGGGCGTCACATCATCCAGGGCGGTGCCGCCTTCGACCCGGAGGTCGCGGAGATCACCGGCGCTCGTTCGATGACCGAGGTCCAGGCCGAGTCGGCGGGCAACGCCGCCCAGCAGGCCGAGCGTGAGGTCCTCCAGCTCACCAAGGAGCTGGAGCGGGCGCAGCGCCGCGCGAGCGAGCTGCGCGAGGAGGCCGACCGGCTGGTCGCCAGGGTCGCCCGCGAGCGCGGCGAGGACCCGGCGGAGGCGGTCGCCGAGGCGCAGGCCGAGGCCGCGGAGGCGGTCGAGGTGTCGGTGCCCCAGCAGCCGGTGGCGCAGGACGTCGACAAGGCGGAGGCTCCGTCGTACGAGCGTCGTGAGCGTCGTGACAACGACCGTGGCGGCTTCCGCCGTGACGACCGCCGTGACGACCGTGGCGGCCGTTCCTTCGAGCGTCGTGACAACGACCGGGGCGGCTTCCGCCGTGACGACCGCCGTGACGACCGCGGTGGCCGTTCCTTCGAGCGTCGCGACAACGACCGCGGTGGGTTCAACCGTGACCGCGGCGAGCGTGGTTTCGAGCGTCGTGACAACGACCGGGGCGGCTTCCGCCGTGACGACCGCCGTGACGACCGCGGTGGCCGTTCCTTCGAGCGTCGTGACAACGACCGGGGCGGCTTCCGCCGTGACGACCGCCGTGACGACCGCGGTGGCCGTTCCTTCGAGCGCCGTGACAACGACCGGGGTGGCTTCCGCCGCGACGACCGTCCGGCCGGGCGTTCCTTCGAGCGCCGTGACGAGCGTGGCGGCCACCGTGGCAGCGACCGCCCGTTCAACCGTGACCGCCAGGGCGACCGCCCCGGCTTCCGCTCCGCCGGTCACGACCGCCCCTACGGCCGTCGTGACGACCACCGTGGCGGCACCGGCTCCTTCGGGCGCCGCGACGACAAGCCCCGCTGGAAGCGCAACGGCTGACACCGGGTGAACTGAGGAAGGGCCCGTACGACTCCGGTCGTACGGGCCCTTTTCCGTCGCAAGCCCGCAGGACTGCGAGGGCATCTTTTGGCCACACCGAGTCCTTGAGTGACGCATGTCACGCCCCCGGTGAGGGAATCGCTGGGGGCATGACAGATGACGCGAGAGTGAGTGGGCTGTCGGACGAGGAACGGCTTGCCCAGCTCGGCTACACCCAGGTCCTCGCCCGCCGAATGTCGGCGTTCTCCAACTACGCCGTCTCCTTCACGATCATCTCGGTGCTGTCCGGCTGCCTGACCCTCTACCTCTTCGGGATGAACACCGGCGGCCCCGCGGTGATCACCTGGGGCTGGGTGGCGGTCGGCCTGATGACGTTGTTCGTCGGCCTGTCGATGGCCGAAATCTGCTCGGCGTACCCGACGTCGGCGGGCCTGTACTTCTGGGCGCACCGCCTGGCGCCGCCGCGCTCGGCCGCCGCCTGGGCCTGGTTCACCGGCTGGTTCAACGTGCTGGGCCAGGTGGCGGTGACGGCGGGCATCGACTTCGGCGCGGCGTCCTTCCTGGGCGCCTATCTGAACCTCCAGTTCGGCTTCGAGGTCACCCCGGGACGGACGGTCCTGCTCTTCGCCGCGATCCTGCTGCTGCACGGCCTGCTGAACACCTTCGGCGTCCGGATCGTCGCCTTCCTCAACAACGTCAGCGTGTGGTGGCACGTCCTCGGAGTGGCCGTCATCGTCGGCGCGCTGACCTTCGTACCGGACCACCACCAGTCGGCGTCCTTCGTGTTCACGAAGTTCGTCGACAACACAGGCTGGGGCAACGGCCCGTACGTGGTCCTCCTGGGACTCCTGATGGCCCAGTACACCTTCACGGGCTATGACGCCTCGGCCCACATGACCGAGGAGACCCACGACGCGTCGACGGCGGGCCCGAAGGGCATCGTGCAGTCGATCTGGACCTCCTGGATAGCGGGCTTCGTCCTCCTCCTGGGCTTCACCTTCGCGATCCAGTCCTACGACAAGGAGCTCAAGTCCCCGACCGGCGCGCCCCCCGCCCAGATCCTCCTCGACGCGCTGGGCGCGACCTCCGGCAAGCTGCTGCTGCTGGTGGTGATCGGCGCCCAGCTGTTCTGCGGCATGGCGTCGGTGACGGCCAACAGCCGCATGATCTACGCCTTCTCCCGCGACGGCGCGCTGCCCTTCTCACACCTGTGGCACACCGTGAGCCCGCGCACCCGCACCCCCGTGGCGGCGGTCTGGCTGGCGACGACCGGCGCCCTGGTCCTCGGCCTCCCCTACCTGATCAACAACACGGCGTACGCGGCCGTCACCTCGATCGCGGTGATCGGCCTCTACATCGCCTACGTCGTCCCCACCCTGCTGCGGGTCCGCAAGGGCGCCGCCTTCGCGCGCGGCCCCTGGCACCTGGGCCGCTGGTCGCAGCCGGTCGGGATCGTCTCGGTGGTGTGGGTCGGCGTGATCACGGTCCTCTTCATGCTTCCCCAGGTCTCCCCGGTCACCTGGACGTCCTTCAACTACGCCCCGGTCGCCGTCCTGGTCGTCCTCGGCTTCGCGGCGGCCTGGTGGCTGGCCTCGGCCCGCCACTGGTTCCTGAACCCCGACCACGAACGCAACCGGGCCCGCGAGGCGTCCCGCACGGCGGCGCCCGAACCGGTCGATCCCTGACGGTTCCGCCGCGTTTCACCGTCCGACGTGGCCGCGTCGCCGATACCCGATCGGAGACACGGCCGCGTCCGGCTATGCTCGGGGAGGCAACATCGCCTGGGCCCTTAGCTCAATTGGCAGAGCAGTGGACTTTTAATCCATTGGTTGTGGGTTCGAGTCCCACAGGGCCTACCGGTGACAGGCGGGGGACATGGCCCCTGACCTGCTGTGCGGCGTCCGGGTCGGCTTCGGTCGGCCTGGGCGCCGTCTCGTTTGAGGGTCCGTTACGGGGGCGTGCTCAGGCGCGTGCCAGGTCCAGCAGGACCTTCGAGGCGACGGTGCGGTCGTGGGCGATGTCGAAGGCCGCCCGGGCGTCGGACAGCGGGAAGGTGTGCGTCACGACGGCGTCGACGGGCAGGCCGCCGGCCAACAGGTCGATGGCGTCGTCGAATTCGGTGTCGAAACGGAAGGCGCCGCGCAGCTCTAGCTCACGGGTGACGGTGATGTTCCCCAGCAACGGCACCTCGCCGGGAGGCAGCAGCCCGAGGAGGACGACCGTGCCGCCCCGGCGGGTCCGCTCCACGCAGGTCCGCAGTCCCGCGGGGGCTCCGGAGGCTTCCACCGCGACGTCGAACGGCGTGTCCCACGCTTCGTCCTCCGCATCGTCCTGAGCGCCGACCCGGACGGTGGCGGTGGCACCGCAGGCGCGAGCGATCCGCAGGGGTGTTTCCATCAGGTCGCTCACCACGACCTCGGCAGCCCCCTCATGGCGCAGGGCCGCGGTGACGAGGCAGCCGATCGGTCCGGCGCCGGTCACCAGGACCCGCTTGCCCCGTACGTCGCCGGCCCGTCGTACCGCGTGCAGGGCCACGGACAGCGGCTCGGCCAGCACCGCGCGGCGCAGGTCGAGGTGCGACGGCAGGGCGCGGATCTGGGCGTCCGGGACGGTGACGTGCTGGGCGAAGCCGCCCTGGACGTGCGGGGTACGGGCGGCGCTGCCCAGGTAGCGGGTGCCGGCGCACACGTTGCGCCGTTCCGCGCCGCATTCGGCGCAGTGGTCGCACGGGGTGGCCGGGTGGACCGCGACCGGGGTGCCGACGGCCGGTCCGTCCGCACCCGGGCCGAGGGCGGCCACGTGGCCCACGATCTCGTGGCCCAGCACCATCGGCTCCCGCACGGTGAAGTCACCGACCCGGCCGTGGCGGTAGTAGTGCAGGTCGGATCCGCAGATGCCGCCGAAGGCGACGGTGACGGCCACCTCGCCGGGGCCGGGCGCGGACGGCGTGAACTCCTCCACACGGAGGTCTCCCGCGGTGTGGATGACGCAGGCGTGCATGGTGGAGGTTTCCTTCCGGGAACAGCGGACTTGAGATCAGGGGACTTCGGGATCAGAGGACTTCGGGATCAGAGGGCTTCGGGATCAGAGGACGGAGAGCATGCCGCCGTCGACGTACAGGACCTGTCCGTTGACGAAGTCGGAGGCCGGGGAGGCGAGGAAGATCAGGGCGCCGACGAGGTCCTCGACCCGGCCCCAGCGGCCGGAGGGAGTGCGTCGGCGCACCCAGGCGCTGAACTCCTCGTCGGCGACCAGGGCCGAGGTCAGCTCCGTGTCGAAGTAGCCGGGGCCGATGCCGTTGACCTGGATGCCCAGGGGGCCGAGGTCCGCGCACATGCCCTTGGTGAGCATCTTCAGGCCGCCCTTGGTGGCCGCGTACGGCGCGATGCCGGGCCGGGCCACCTCGCTCTGCAGCGAGCAGATGTTCACGATCTTGCCGTGGCCGCGCGCGGCCATGCGCCGTGCGACCGCCCGGCCGACGAGGAAGGCGCTGGTGAGGTTGGTGTCGAGCAGCCGGTGCCAGTCGTCGTCGGAGAACTCCAGCAGCGGCCCGCGGTGCTGTGCCCCCGTGTTGTTGACGAGGACGGAGAGCGGACCCGCCGCTTCCTCGGCGCGGGCGACGCCCGCGGTGACCGCCGCCGGATCCGTGACGTCGAAGGCGACGGCGTGGACCCGGTCGCCGTGCGGGACGGCGAGTTCGGCGCGTGCCTTCTCCAGCGCGTCGGCGTCACGGCCGTTGAGGACGACCGTGCAGCCGGCGTCCAGCAGTCCTGCCGCCAGTGCCTTGCCGATGCCGCGGCTGGAGCCGGTGACCAGGGCGGCCCTGCCCGTGATGTCGAAGGACGGGTGGCTCATGCGGGCACCCCGTGGGGAACCGCGGGTGTGCCGGGCAGCGGGGTGCGGGCGGGGCGGCCCGCCAGGACGTCGAGGATGTTGTCGACGGCCAGGTCCACCATCGCGGCGCGGGTGGTGTCGGTGGCCGACCCGATGTGCGGGAGCGTGATCACGTGCGGCTCGCCGACGAGCGGGGAGAGGTCCTCGCCCATCGGTTCCCGCTCGAACACGTCGAGGCCGGCCGAGTGCAGGGCGCCCCGTCGGACCGCTTCGAGGAGGGCCGCCTCGTCGATCACGCCGCCGCGCGAGGTGCTGACGAGGGTCGCCGTCGGCTTCATGACGGCGAGTTCGCGGTGGGAGATCAGGTGCCGCGTCTCGGCGGTGAGCGGTACGTGCAGCGAAACGACGTCCGCCTCGGCCAGCAGCGTCTCGAGACCGACCCGCGTCGAGACGGCGTCGTCGGACGCGTACGGGTCGTGGTGGATCACGCGCATGCCGAAGCCCTGGGCCCGCCGGGCCACCGCACGCCCGATCTGCCCGTAGCCGACGAGGCCGAGGGTGGCTCCGTGGACGTCGAGACCCAGGTGGTCGTGCATCCGGAACTGGTCCCAGCCGCCGCGGGCCAGGCTCGCGGCGGCGGCGCCGAGGCGTCGGCGGGCCGCGAGGATCAGGGCGAAGGTGAGGTCGGCGGTGGTCTCCGCCAGGACTCCGGGGGTGTGGGTGACGACGATGCCGCGCTCGGCGGCGGCGGCCCGGTCCACGTTGTCGAAGCCCATGCTCGCCAGCGCGATCACCCGCAGGGACCGGCCGGCGGCGGCCATCAGCGCGGCGTCCACCGGGTCGTTGCCCAGGGCGAGGATGCCGGTGCTGCCGGGGGCGAGAGCGGCGAGATCTCCCGGGCCGGGCTTGTCGGTGCCCGCCCAGGACACCACCTCCGCCTTCTCGGCCAGCCGCCGCAACCCGGAACCCGGCAGGTCCTGCCGGGTGCTGAGCAAGCGAATCGTCATCTGTTCTCTCCAGTAACAGGGCAGGTGCCATTTCTGACGCCGGTGCCGAAATGAGCCCTGTCGGCCGGGCGGCAGTTTTATCTCACGCTAGCCACGGCCCGTACCGGGAACAAATAGCAATCCGGTGTGACGCTATAGCTCGTTCTTATCGCTGTCCTTCTTGTAGTCTCCCTTGTCGTCTCCCGGACAGTCGTGAAAGGCCCGTACCAGTTCGAGGAAAACGTTGTGCACGGCCAGCGCCGGTTCGGACAGCGGCTGGTTGTCGGAAGTGACCATGGACAGCTTCACCTGGATGACCGGGTCCACGATGCGGCGCACGCTCAGGGAGCGCACATCGAGGATCGCGCGCGCCGCGGAGCCGGGCAGGACAGTGGCGCCGAGCCGGTCCTCCACGGCGTTGACCAGAGTGAGCGCGGACTCCACCTCGCCCACCACGTTCGGTTCCAGCGAGGCCTGCTGGAACGCGGCGTCCACCACCTGCCGGACGGTGTGGATCCGGCTGGGCAGCAGCAGCGGCACCCGCTCCAGTTCCCGCAGGCTCACCTCGTCCTCGCGCGGGGCCCGCGTCCCGTCCGGGGCACCGATCAGGAACAGGTCCTCGGTGCGCAGGTGCTCGAACTGCACGCCGCGCAGCGGTCCCGCTCCGTAGATGAACGCCATGTCCATCCGGCCCGTCATGATGGCCTCGCTGATCACCCCGCCGAAGTTCTCGTTGACGTGCAGCAGGATCTCGGGGTAGCGCTCGCGCACCCTCTTCAGCAGCGGGAGGGCGAGCGCCGCGCCCAGGCTGTACGGGGCGAGGCCCACCGAGACGCTGCCGGCGGGCGCGCGCCCCGACACCCGGACCGCCGCGTGGGCGAGGTCGACCTGCCTGAGGATCAACTGCGCGTGGCGGTACAGGGCCCGGCCGGCCTCGGTCGGCGCGACGCCGCGTTTGCTGCGGATCACCAGCTGCTGCCCGAACTGCGCCTCCAGGGCGGACAGCTGCTGGCTCAGCGCCGGCTGGGCGATGTGCAGGATGTCGGCCGCGCGCGTGATGCTCCCCGCGTCAATGATCTTGATGAACGAGTAGAGACGCCTGGTGTCCACGAGGAGCCTTCCGACGAGCGGAGTCACATCGTAGGAAGCCGGCGGGGTGGAGCCCAGCCCCAGGACAGCCCTGATGTGAGCCGCGTCATACGAATCCACGATAACGCCAAACCGAACGGGTATTGGCGGCCGGGTGAGGACTGGATTAAGTTGACCGGCACATCACTCGAGGAAATACTCGCAGTGAAAATACTCGAAGCTGCCCTTCCCGTCGAATTCACATCAGCGACCGGAATGCGTGACGGCGACATCAATCAATTCCCTCCCGGAGGACGCCTTGATCCATATGGTCGATCTCGTCGCCGATCTCGGCGAGGGCTTCGGGGCCTACACGATGGGCGATGACGAAGCCCTTCTGGAATTGCTCACGTCCGCCAATGTCGCCTGCGGATTCCACGCCGGCGATCCGCGCATCATGGACGCCACCGTCCGCGCCTGCGTGGCGAACGGCGTGACCGTCGGTGCCCACCCCAGCTTTCCGGACCTGGTCGGCTTCGGCCGGCGAGCCATGGACCTGACGCCCGAGGAAGTACGCACCGACGTGCTGTACCAGGTCGGTGCCCTCCAGGCGTTCGCCCACGCCCACGGCACCCGCGTGCGGCATGTCGCCCCGCACGGACGACTGGGCAACCTGGTCGCCGTCCGCGCCGACTACGCCAAGGCGGTCGTGGACGCCGTGGCCTCGCTGGACGACTCCCTGATCGTGCTCGCCCAGGACGGCGAACTCGCCGACGCCGCCCGCACCAGCGGTCTGCGCGTCGCCATCGTCGGCATCGCCGACCGGGCCTACCGGGACGACGGCACCCTCGTGCCCCGCTCCGAACCCGGCGCCGTGATCCACGACGCGGACGACATCGCCCGCCGCACCCTGCGCATGGTCACCGAGGGCGTCATCAGCAGCGTCGGCGGCAAGGACATACCGGTCGCCTGCGACACGGTGCTGCTGCACGGCGACACCCCCGGCGCCATCGCGCTGGCCGGACGGATACGGTCCGAACTCCTCGCCGCAGGCGTGCGCATCACCGGTCTCGACGAGGTGCTGAGCGGCACAGAACGCCAAAGGCCGCTGGTATGAACGCCCACGTCGTGATCTCGGACTGCGGTGACTCCGCGCTGATCGCCAAGGCGGTCGGCCTGGGCACCGAGGAGGCCTGGCAGCTGGTCCACGCCCTCGCGGACGCACTCGACGCGCTCCACCTCCAGGGCATCCAGGACGTCGTGCCCACCTACGACGCCCTGCTGGTGGAATTCGACTGCGCCGGCACGGACCACGACACCGTGCGCGGCATCCTCTGGCACGAGGCCGCACGGTTCGCCTCGGCGGCCCCCTGCTCCCGGGCACCCCGCCGATTCGTCGTGCCCGTCGTCTACGGCGGAGAACACGGCCCCGACCTGCCCGAGGTCGCCGCCTGCCTCGGCCTCACCGAGCGCGAGGTCGTCCGGCTCCACACCGGTTACGACCTCACCGTCCGCTGCCTCGGCGCCCCCGCCGGCGCGCCGATGATGGACGGCCCGCCCTTTCCCGCTCCCGTGCCGCGTCTGGCCTCGCCCCGCGTCCGGGTCGAGCCCGGCTGCGTGGCCGTAGCGGGCCGCCAGGCCGTGATCTGCCCCATGCCCTCGCCCGGTGGCTGGCCGCTCCTCGGCCGCACCCCCGTCCGCGTGCTCGACCTGCACGGCGACCCGCTCACCGCCTACCTCCCCGGAGACACCTTCCGGTTCGTCCCCATCGCCCCCGACGAGTGGGACGAGCATGCCGGCACCCCGTTGGCGGCCTGCCATGGCTGAGACCCTCACCATCCGCACCCCGGGCCTCACCACCGTGCAGGACCTCGGCCGCACCGGGCGCTCCCGCTACGGCCTGCCCGCCAACGGGGCCTGCGACCAGCACTCGGCGCGCGTCGCCAACGTGCTGTGCGGCAACGACGAACGGGCACCGCTGCTGGAGCTCACCGCGCTGGACTTCGCGTGCACCCCGTCCGGCGACATCCTCGTCGCCGTGACCGGAGCACCCGCCGACGTCACCGTGGGCGGCGTGCCCGCACCGCAGTGGCAACCCGTCCCCGTGCCGGCCGGCGACACGATCCGGGTGGGCAACATCCGTGAGGGGCTACGCGTCTACCTCGCCGTCCTCGGCTCCTTCGAGGCCGACTATCTCCAGGGCAGCTGTGCCCCGGACACGATCCTCGGCTTCGGGACCGGCCTGACCGCCGGAACCGAACTGGTCCTGCGCACGGCCTGCCCGCCCCTCGCCCACCCGTTCTCCGGCATCCCGCTGTTCCGGCTGCACCCACCCGTCCCGCGATACTCCGCACCGTGGACGATCGACGTCACCGACGGCCCCGACCGGGCCGACTTCGGCGACACCGCGGCCCGCCTGTACGCGGCGCCCTTCACCGTCACCCCGCGCAGCAACCACATCGGCCTCCGTCTGGAGGGCCGCGTACCGCGCCGCGTCACCCAGGGCGAGATCCTCTCCCGCGGCGTACCCGTCGGAGCCGTCGAGGTGCCGGCCGGGGACGAACTCCTCGTGCTGCACCGCGGGCGCGGCGTCACGGCCGGCTATCCCGTCCTCGCCGTCGTCACCGCCACCGGGCTCTCGGCGCTCGGGCAGGTCAGGCCCGGGCAGACCGTCCGCTTCCGGCACCGCACCCTCGACCAGGCGATCACCGCCCACCGGGCGCAGCGCATCGCCGTCGAGGCCCTCAAAGAGCGCGTCCGCACGGCGTTCGACACCCTGCGCGTCCCCGCCCCCTTCGCTGTCCCCGTCCCCCTCCCCCACCCGATCCCCGCCCCGGTCGGCAGCTGACCGCTCTCCCGGTCATCCGCCCCCTCGACCATCCGCACCTGGCCGAGAGCTCCTCATCCCCGTCTGCTCCATCCCCGTCTGCTCCATCCCCGCTTGCTCCGAGACAGGAGAAGTCATGAGCACCGTGGCCGCTCAGCCGGTACCCAACACCGTCGATCCCAGTACCGCCCGCAGGATCACGCTCGCCGGATGCATCGGCATCTTCGCCGAGCTCTACGACAACGGCATCTTCGGCTTCATGGCCGGGACACTCGCCACCGTCTTCTTCCCCGGTTCCCAGGACGCCGTCCAGCTCGTCTTCCTCGGATACGCCGTCTCCTTCTTCTTCCGCCCCCTCGGCGGTGTCATCTGCGGCCACCTCGGCGACCGCCTCGGCCGCCGGCGCATGCTCGTCTTCGTCATCCTGCTGATCAGCGCCGCCACCGCCGCCATCGGCGTACTGCCGTCCTACGCGGCCATCGGCGTCGCCGCTCCGGCGCTGCTGATCCTGCTGCGCATCGCCCAGGGCTTCTCCGTGGGCGGCGAGGCGTCCGGCGCGATGAGCTTCCTCGCCGAGCACGCCCCCGAGGGCAAGCGCGGCCTGTACACCAGCTACGCGCAGATCGCGTCCTTCCTCTCCCTGCTCACCGGCACCCTGATCGCCGCGGCCATGACCAGCGGGCTCGGCGCCGACCGCATGGAGTCCTGGGGCTGGCGCATCCCGTTCCTGCTCGCCGTGCCGCTCGGCATCACCGGCATCTACATCCGCAGGCGCATCAGCGACACGCCCAACTTCATGCGCCTGCGCGAGGAGAACGGCCTGTCCAGGAACCCGCTGAAGGAGGCGTTCTCCTCCGCGGAACACCGCCGGGCCATGCTGCTCGCCCTGTTCATCCCGCTGATGAACGGCTCCGGCTACTACGTCCTGTTCACCTACATGCCCACCTTCATGAGCACCGAGCTGCACTTCGGCAAGGTGCAGGGCCTCCTCGTCACCGCCTCCAGCCTGGTGGCGATCTGTCTGGCCATCCCGTACGTGGGCCGGCTGTCCGACCGGGTCGGCCGCAAGAAGGTCATCGCCGGCTCCGCGATCGCCATGGCCGTCGTCGGAATCCCCTGTTACCTGCTGATCGGCACCGGCAACGTCGTCCTGGCCATCGTCGGCGCGTGTGTCATGGCCGTCGTCTTCGCGGGCCACACCGGCGTGATCCACATCCTGCTCGTCGAGCTCTTCCCCACCCGGCTGCGTTACTCCGCCTACGGCCTGGGCTACAACCTCTCCTCGGCCCTCTTCGGCGGCACCGCCCCGCTCCTCATGACGTGGCTCATCGCCACCACCGGCAACGTGAACATGCCGGCCTTCTACGCGGTCCTCACCGCCCTCGGCACCCTCGCCGCGGTCTCGGTGGTCAAGGACCGGGCGCACCTCCCGCTGCGCGACGCCTGACCGACAGCACCGCGCCTCCGCATCCCGCCCTCACCCCCCACCCCCACCCGCAAGGAGCACCAGCATGCCCATCTCCGACTACCGGACCGCCCTCGTCACAGGTGCGTCCACCGGAATCGGAGCCGTCGTCGTCGAGCGCCTCGCCAAGCGGGGGCTCGAAGTCCACGCGGTCGCCCGTAACGCCGAACGCCTGCGGGCACTCGCGGACGCCACCGGCGCCATCCCGCATCCCGTCGACATCACCGACACCGAGGCCCTGACCAGGACCGTCGACGGCCTGGACATCGACATCCTCGTCAACAACGCCGGCGTCTCCCGGACCGGCAACATCCTCAGCGCCGACGAGTTCGCCGTCGACGAGCAGATCGCGGTGAACATCCAGGCCGTCCTGCACCTCGTCCGGCTCCTGATGCCCGGCATGGTCGAGCGGGACCTCGGACACATCGTCAACATCAGTTCCATCGCCGGGGTCTACAACTTCGGCGGCAACACGATCTACCACGCCACCAAGGCCGCCGTGCACACCCTCTCCCGCCAGTTGCGGGTCGACGGCTACGGCCGCCGGGTCCGGGTCACCGAGATCTGCCCCGGCCGCGTGGAGACCGAGATCTTCGGCCGGCTGCTCGGCGACATGGAGGCCGCCCAGCGCCAGTTCTACGACGGCTACGAGTCCCTCAAGCCCGAGGACATCGCCGATTCCATCGAGTTCGCCGTCGACTCGCCGCGGCACGTCAACATCGGCCACATCGAGATCCTGCCCACCTTCCAGGTCCCCGGCGGCCTGAACTTCGAGCGCCGCGAGGGATGAACGCCATGACCGTCGCCCCCACCACAGCGGCCCGAGTGCGCCGTATCAACCCCTCGCCCAGCACGGCCGCCGCCCAACGCGTGCGCGAGCTCAAGAGCCAGGGGCTCACCATCCACGACCTCACCGTCGGCGAACCCGACTTCGACACCCCCGCACACGTCAAGGCGGCGGCGGTGCGGGCGATCGAGGCGGGGGAGACCAAGTACACCCCCGTCAACGGCACCCCCCGGCTGCGGGCCGCGATCATCGACAAGCTCCGCTCCCGGCACGGCCTGCACTACACGGACGAGCGGATCACCGTCGGCGGCGGCGCCAAGCAGGTCATCTTCCTCGCCCTGATGGCGACCCTGGACGAGGGCGACGAGGTCGTCGTACCCGCCCCGTACTGGGTGTCGTACCCCGACATGGTCCTCGCCAACGACGGCACCCCCGTCATCGTGCCCTGCTCCGAGTCCGACGGCTTCAAGCTCACGCCGGGCGCGCTGCGGGAGGCCCTCACGGACCGCACCCGCTGGGTGGTCCTCAACACCCCCGGCAACCCCACCGGCGCCGCCTACACCACCGACGAACTGCGCGCGCTCGCCGAGGTCCTGCTGGACCACCCCCGGGTGCGGGTGCTCACCGACGAGATCTACGACGAGATCTGGTACGGCGACGGGCAGAGCCGCTCGCTGGCCGCCGTCGAACCGCGCCTGGCCGACCGGGTCTTCCTCACCAACGGCGTGTCCAAGACGTACGCGATGACCGGCTGGCGGCTTGGCTACGGAGCCGGCCCCGCCGACCTCGTCTCGGCCGTCAACACCCTCCAGTCGCAGATGTCCTCCTGCCCCTCCTCGGTGAGTCAGGCGGCCGCGGCGGAAGCCCTGACCGGCCCCCAGCACTTCGTCGAGGAAACGGTCCGCACCTACCGCGCCCGGCGCGACACCACCACCAAGCTCGTCAACGACATCCCTCATCTGAGCTGCACCGCCCCGGCGGGCGGCTTCTACCTGCTGGTGAACTGCGCCGACGCCATCGGCCTGCGCACCCCGGACGGCGAACGCATCGACAACGACGAGCAGTTCGCCCGCTACCTGCTCGACAGCCGGCAGGTCGCAGTGATCCACGGCTCCGCCTACGGCGCACCGGGCTACTTCCGCATCTCCTTCGCCACCTCCGCGGACGTCCTCACCGAGGCCTGCGCCGGCATCGCCGCGGCCTGCGCCGCCCTCACCCCGGCCGTGTCCACCTGAAGGGTCCCCATGATCACCATCAGTACGAAGTTCGAGCGCCCCGATCCCGGCCTCGTCAAGCAGCTGAGCGCCTTCTCCTCCGCGACCGTCCACGAGGCCCAGGGGCGCCTGGGCGCCCTGGACTCCACCATCAAGCCCGTCGACCACCGCATGAGACTGTGCGGGCCGGCGTTCACCGTCGTCTGCGCACCGCGCGACAACCTCATGCTCCAGACCGCGATCCACTACGCCCTGCCCGGCGACGTCATCGTCGTCTCGGGCGGCGCCTACGCGGAGGCCGGCTCCTTCGGCGACGTCCTCGCCAACGCCTGCCAGTCGAAGGGACTCGGCGGCCTGATCACCGACACCGGCGTCCGGGACACCCAGGAGCTGCGCGCACTCGGCTTCCCCGTCTTCTCCCACAGCGTCTGCATCAAGGGCACCGTCAAGGAAACCGTCGGCCCGCTCTGCGAGCCGGTCACCGTCGGCGGCCAGGTCATCCGGCCCGGCGACGTCGTCAGCGCGGACGCCGACGGCGTGGTCGTCGTCCGACACGAAGACCTCAACGAGACGATCGCCGCCTCGCAACGCCGGACCGACGTGGAGGCCGACTTCATCGCCGCGTACCGGTCCGGCAGGACCGTGGCCGAACTCTGCGGCCTGGCGCCGCTGCTCGCCGCGAAGGGAGTGGTGATCGACGAGTGAGGCGGCGGCGCGAGGGGGTGCACGACGCGTGGTGCCATGGGCATCCGCCGGTGCTCGCCTTCGTCGACGCGCCCCCTGTGCCGAGCCGGCCCATGGCGGGGTCCGTGAACCCGCCGGGGTGGGCCTGCCGCTTCCCGTACGCCGGGCCGCGGGTCCTTCACCTGCCGGAGTCGAGTACGCCGCTCACCGAGGTGGATCTGGCCGGGTTGGCGGAGGCGGAGCTCGCGCAGGTGCGGTACCGGCGGCCCGAAGTGCTCGGGCGGTCGCTGTTCAACCGGTGGGGGCGAGCGGACCGGTGGCGGCCCGGTAGGCGCGCAGGAAGGCCGCGACGCCCCCTGTGATCAGGCGGTCCGTCTCCGCCTTGGGGAGCGGCTGGACCCCGTAGTGGGACAGCTGCACGATCGCGTGCGCGGTCAGGGCCGAGAAGTGGGCGCCGGTCAGGGCCGCGTCGCCGTGGACGTCGAGCAGGCCCGCTTCGGCGAGGCCGGTCATCGCCTCGGCCATGGCCTGGCCGACCGGGAGCGGTCCCGCGTCCCGCCATGCCTGGAGGACCTCGGGCGGGACGTGGTCGGCCTCGGCGTGGATGTGGCGGACGAGCGCGAAGTGGTCGGGGTAGTCGGTCATGAGGTCCACGAACGCGCGGGCCAGGGCGACGAGGTCGCGCTCCAGGTCCTCGGGGCGGGGCGGGCGCCCGGGGGCCAGCACCGCGTGCAGACGGGCGAGCTGGGCGTCGCGCACCTCGGTGGAGGTCCAGGTGACGACCGTACGGAAGAGCTGGGCCTTGCCGCCCGGGAAGTGGTTGTAGAGCGTACGCGTCGAGATGCCGGCCTCGGCGGCGAGCGCGTCCACCGAGGCCCGGGTGTAGCCCTCGCGGCCGAAGACCGTGCAGGACGCGCTCGCGATGGCGATCTGTTTCTCGAGCTTGCGCGGTGAGACCGCGCGCCGGGCCTGTTCCGTCCGTTCCTCGTTGCTGTCGGCCACCAGTCTTCTCCCAGCCTCGCCGTCCGTATCTACAACGCACGTTGTAATTTCTACAACGTGCGTTGTAGCTTACCTGAAGGGCCGCGGCGTGCGGCCCACCCCAAGAGGGATACGAGGGGACATCCATGTCTGCAACCGACAGCACCGGCCACACCGACACCGCCCCGCTGCGCGTCGCCGTCATCGTCGGCAGCGTCCGCGAGGGCCGCCAGGCGAGCGCCGTCACCGAATGGTTCCTCGGCACGGCCGCCGGGGACGACGGACTGGAATTCGACGTCGTCGACCTCGCGGACGTCCACCTGCCGCTGGTCATGCCCGGCTGGGGCGGCACCCCGGGCCCCGAGACGGCCGCCGCGCTGAAGGACGTCTCGCCGCGGCTGGACGCCGCCGACGCGTTCGTCGTGATCACCCCCGAGTACAACCACAGCTTCCCGGCGGCCCTGAAGAACCTCATCGACTGGCACCACGGCCAGTGGCAGGCCAAGCCGGTCGGCTTCGTGTCGTACGGCGGTCTCGGCGGCGGACTGCGCGCCGTCGAGCAGCTCCGGCTGGTCTTCGCCGAACTGCACGCCGTCACGATGCGCGACTCCGTCAGCCTGCACGGACCCTGGTCCGGTCTCGGGGAGGACGGCGCCCCGCGCGACGCGGCCGTCTGCGCCGGTGCCGCCAAGGGAATGCTCGGGCAACTGGCCTGGTGGGGGCGGGCGTTGCGGACGGCCCGCGCCGAACGGCCGTACGCGGCCTGACGGGAGGCGGGGGAACATGAGCGCGACCGGGACCGCCGAGGCGCCGGCCGGGGCGCGGGATGCCGCGTCCGCCGCCGCGCTCCGCCGCATCGTCACCGTCGTGGTCATCGGCTCCGTGATGTCGGTGCTCGACATGACGATCGTCAACGTCGCGATGCGCGGCCTCTCGGAGTCCTTCGGCGCGCCGCTGGAGACCATCCAGTGGACCGCCACCGCGTACACGCTGGCGCTCACCGCCGTCATCCCCGCCTCGGCGTGGGCGATGGGCCGGATCGGCGCCAAGCGCACCTATCTGACCGCCCTCGCCCTGTTCACCCTCGGTTCGCTGCTCGCCGCCTGCGCCTGGGACGCCGGCAGCCTCATCGCCTTCCGCGCGGTGCAGGGGCTCGGCGGCGGGCTGCTCATGCCGGTCGGGATGGCGATGGTGATGCGGGTCGCGGACCGCGCCCGGCTGGGCCGGGCCATGGGTCTGCTCGGACTGCCCGTCCTGGTCGGCCCGGCGGCCGGGCCGGTCCTCGGCGGCCGGCTCGTCGACGCGGCGTCCTGGCACTGGATCTTCCTGGTGAACCTGCCCGTCGGCGCGCTCGCTCTGATCCTCGCCGGGAAACTGCTCCCACGGGACCGCCCCGGGCGGGCGTCCGCGCCACCCGCACTGGACGTCCCGGGCCTGCTGACCCTCTCCCCGGGGCTCGCGCTGCTGCTGTTCGGGCTCGCCCGGGGCGGTGAGCGGGGTGACTTCACCGCGCCCGGCGCCTTCGGGCCCGCGCTCGCCGGTGCCGTGCTCCTCGCCGCCTTCGTACGCCGTGCGCTCACCGCCCGTGCCCCGCTGCTCGACCTGCGGCTGCTGCGGGACCGTACGTTCGCCGCAGGGGCCGCCACGCTCGCCCTGTTCGGCTGCGGCTACTTCGGGTCGATGCTGCTCGGGCCGCTGTACTGGCAGCAGCAGCGGGGCATGACCGCGACGGTCGCGGGGCTGCTGGCCGCCCCGGTCGGGTTGGCCGTCGGTACGGCGATGCAGGTCGCCGCGCGGCTGGTCGACCGGGTGTCACCGCGGCGGCTGATCCAGGCGGGGGTCGTGGTGGGCGCGCTCGGGATGGCGCTGGGGGCGCTCCAGGTCGGGGTGGACGGCGTGGCGCCCTGGCGGGTGGTGGGCTCGGCCGCGGTGATGGGCGTCGGCTCCGGCATGGTGCTGATGCCGGCCATGACGACCGCGACCCGTGAGCTGCCCGCTGACCGGGTGGCCGCCGCCGGCACCGCGCTGAGCATCAACGCGCAGGTGTGGGCCTCGGTGGGCACCGCGCTGCTGTCGGTGGTGCTGGGCGCGGCGGGCGCGGACCCGGCGGGGTTCCGGATCGCGTACGCGGTCGCGGCGGGGCTGCTGGCCCTGGCCCTGCTGCCCGCGGCACTGCTGCCGGGGCGACGGCCCGCGGGCCGGGAACGACGTGGGCCCCGGCTCAGCCCACGCTGAGTTCCGTCAGCTCCGCGAGCGGCAGCGTGTGCTGGGTCTGGAGCACCTTCGCCCGCAGGTACCGCACGTTGTGGGCGGTGGTGAAGACCCCCGTCGGCACCCGGTCGCGGACGGCGAGGCCCAGGCCGCGCAGCTGGTCGGCCTTGTCGGGGTTGTTGGAGAGCAGGTCCAGCTCCTCGATGCCGAGGGCACGGAGCATCTGACCGGCCGACGTGTAGTCGCGGGCGTCCTCCGGGAGGCCCAGGGCGGCGTTGGCCTCGTAGGTGTCCAGGCCCTGGTCCTGGAGGGCGTACGCGTCGAGCTTGTTGTAGAGGCCGATGCCGCGGCCCTCCTGGCGGAGGTAGAGCAGGACGCCACCGCGGTCGGCGATGCGCTCGACCGCCTCGCGCAGCTGGGGGCCGCAGTCGCAGCGGGCCGAGCCGAAGACGTCCCCGGTCAGGCACTCGGAGTGCAGGCGGACCAGCGGGACGGTACCGGGGGCGGGCCGGCCGAGGACGACGGCCACGTGCTCCTGGCCGTCGGTCAGGCCGTGGAAGGTGACCAGTTCGGCGTCGACGCTGTAGCCGTCGTGGAAGCGCAGCGGTACCCGGACGCGGGCGCGCGGGGTGGCGGCGGGGGTGTCGGGCATGCGGGTCTCCGGGGTTCAGGAGTTTCAGATTTGAAGCAGATGCCGGGAACCCTACCCCATGCTTTAAATTTGAAGCAACGGAATGAACCAAGGGACTTCCGAATCTCGTGCGAGGGTCACGAACAGGACTTCGGCGACCGGCGCCGCCACGGCACGTCGTCCGGCGCGCACCCCGCGTCCTCGCCCTGGAGTGCGTCGGCGACCGAGCCGAAGATCTCCTCCAGCTGCCGTACCTGTTCGGGGCTGAGGCGGTCGAAGAGGGAGGCGCGTACGGTCGCCACGTGACCCGGTGCCGCACCTTCCAGGACGGCCATCCCCTCGTCGGTCAGCGCGGCGATGCTGCCCCGCTTGTCGGACGGGCACCCCTCGCGCCGTACCAGGCCGTCCTTCTCCAGCCGGGTCACGACGTAGGTCAGCCGGCTCCGGGTGATCTTCGCCTGCTCCGCGAGGTCGGTCATCCGCAGACTGTGTTCCGGCGCCTCGGAGAGGTTGGCCAGGATGGAGTAGTACAGGTGCGGCATACCGGTGTCCTGCTGGAGCTGCCGGTCGATCGCGTCCTCCAGGAGGAGGCTGCCGGCCATGTAGGCGCGCCATGCGCGCTGCTCCTCGGGGGTGAGCCAGCGGGTCGTCATGCCACCAGTGTAGGTTTGTTTCAAACTTGAACCAAGATCCGGGTCCGCCCGGCCACCGGATCCGCCGTTGCCCGCCTCCCGAAGAGAGCGCGTCGATGCCCCGTCCGTACGTCCTGCTGTCCGCCGCCGTCTCCCTCGACGGGTACCTCGACGACACCGGCCCCGACCGGCTGCTGCTGTCCAGCCCGGCCGACTTCGACCGGGTCGACGAGGTACGGGCGTCCGTCGACGCGATCCTGGTCGGCGCCGGCACCATCCGCGCCGACAACCCGAGGCTGCTGGTCAACTCGGCCGAGCGGCGGGCGGCCCGGCTCGCCGCCGGACGGGCGGAGTACCCCCTCAAGGTCACCGTCAGCGGCTCCGGCGACCTGGACCCGGACGCGAACTTCTGGCACACCGGTGGCGAGAAGGTCCTCTACACGACCGGCAAGGGCGCCGAGCGGGCCCGCGCCCTGGGCATCGCGGCCGACGTCGTCCCACTGGGCGAGGATCTCGACTGGCCCGCCCTGCTCGAACACCTGTACGCGGTGCGCGGGGTGCGCCGCCTGATGGTCGAGGGCGGCGGCACCGTCCACACCCAGCTGCTGCGGGAGGGCCTGGCCGACGAGCTGCAGCTCGTCCTGGCCCCCCTTTTCGTGGGCGACCCGCACGCTCCGCGTCTCTTCGGTCCCGGGGGCTACCAGGCCGGGCGGCTGCGGCTGCTGGAGACGCGCCGCATCGAGGACGTCGTCCTGATGCGCTACGAGCCGACCGCGCCCGGCACCGGCCCGGCGGCCGTCGCGGCCGACCGTCACTGGCTGCGGATCGCCTGCGAGCTGGCCGCGCTGTGCCCGCCCTCGGGGACGGCGTTCAGTGTCGGGGCGGTGGTGGTGGCCGCCGACGGTACGGAACTCGCGCGTGGCCACTCACGCGAAGGGGACGATCCCGTGGTCCACGCGGAGGAGGCGGCCCTGGCCAAGATCCGGTCCGGCGACCCCCGGCTGGCCGGCGCCACGGTGTACAGCAGCCTCGAACCGTGCGCCCGGCGGGCCTCCCGGCCGGCGCCGTGTGCCCGGCTGATCCTCGACACGGGGATACGGCGGGTGGTCACGGCCTGGCGGGAGCCGGACACGTTCGTCACCGGCGCCGACGGGAGCGGGCTGCTGGCCGCCGGGGGCGTGGACGTGGTCGTGCTGCCGGAGTACGAGGAGGCGGCGCAGGCACCGAACCGGCACCTGCCGGGCTGAGCCCGGAAGCCCTGGTCGGAAAGGTGTGTGCGAGCAGCCCCGCGGATGACGTACACTGGTGACACAACGACGCGGGGTGGAGCAGCTCGGTAGCTCGCTGGGCTCATAACCCAGAGGTCGCAGGTTCAAATCCTGTCCCCGCTACTGAAGACTCAGGGCCGGAATCCAGTACATGGATTCCGGCCCTGAGTGCTTTCCCGGGCCCCGACCACCTCGAGCCGGACTCAACTCGCCCGATTTTCGCCGGTCATGGCCTAAAAGGTCTCCTGTGAAAACCATAATGATCAAGCCGAACGGCTTGGAAACTGACCGGTAGCTCTATTAACGTTCGATAACGCAGCGCGGTCGTCCCAGCCGTCACCCGCGACGGCTCCGTGCGCACATGCCGAATCCCGCAAGGGAACCGGGGAACCACCACTTGGGGTGAATCACGCGAACACCGTCGTGAACTTGGGTTCACGACCGGTATACGCGCGTAGGAGACCTTCCCGCTCCGAACCCGTCAGCTAACCCGGTAGGCGTTACGGAAGGAAGGAGCACGCCCGCGTGGCGTCCAACCGGCCTGCCCCCACAGCCCCGTTCGTGCCGAGCCAGCGCACCGACACCTTCGGCTACGGCGAGTACCGCACCGACGAGGGCCCCTGGGAGGAGTGGAACCCCACCGAGGAGTCCCTCACCCCGGTACGCGGCCGGCACCGCGTCAGCAAGCAGCGCGGCGGCGGGCTCGCCCGCAGCTCCACCGTCCTGGGCGTCGGCGTGATAGCCGCCGTCGGCGCGGGCGGCATGGCCAGCGCCAACACCGGCAAGCCGCCGGTCCACATCTCCATGCCCGACCTGCCCTCCGTCGGCTCCCTGCTGGGCGACGACGCGGGCGGTGCCAAGGCCACCGCGGCCGGCCTGAGCCACGTCGGCGTGGCCACCGCCGACAGCGACCAGGACAGCCACGACGCCGGCGAGGCCCTGCGCAACCGGATCATGGCGCAGGCCGAACAGCAGAAGAGCCAGGTCGACAACAAGGCGACCGCCGCAGCCGTGGCCGCCGCGGAGAAGCAGTCCACCGCCGCTGCCGCCAAGGCCGAGAAGGAAGCCGCGGCCCAGGCCACCGCCGCCAAGGACAAGGCGGAGGCCGTCGCCAAGAAGCAGGCCGAGGCCGACCGCCTCGCCAAGCTGGCCAAGCAGTACACGCTGCCGACCTCCTCGTACACGATCACCGGCACCTTCGGCCAGCCCGGCGCCATGTGGTCCTCCGGCTACCACACCGGCCTCGACTTCGCGGCGCCGACCGGCACGCTCATCAAGGCCATCCACAGCGGCACGATCACCGAGGCGGGCTGGGCCGGCGCCTACGGCTACCGCACCATCCTCACCCTCGACGACGGCACCGAGCTGTGGTTCTGCCACCAGTCCTCGATCAACGTGAAGGTCGGCCAGAAGGTCGGCACCGGTGAGGTCATCGGCCGTGTCGGCGCCACCGGCAACGTCACCGGCCCGCACGTGCACCTCGAGGTCCACCCCGGCGGGCAGGCCACCGGCATCGACCCGATGGCGTGGCTGCACAGCAAGGGCCTCAACCCCTGACACGTCCTTCCGTTCCCCGGCAGCCCTGACGACACCCCCCGACGTCAGGGCTGCCGGGCGTATGCGGAATGCGCGCCACCGCCGCGGTTGTTGGATCAAGGCATGACCTCTCTTCGCACACTCGGCAGCTCCGACCTCGCGGTCTTCCCGCTCGCCCTCGGCGGCAACGTCTTCGGCTGGACCGCCGACGAGGCGCAGTCCTTCGCCGTCCTGGACGCCTACACGGCCGCCGGCGGCAACTTCGTCGACACCGCCGACTCCTACTCGGCGTGGGTCGAGGGCAACGAGGGCGGCGAGTCGGAGACCGTCATCGGCAACTGGCTCAGGTCCCGCGGCAACCGCTCCGACGTCGTCATCGCCACCAAGGTCAGCCAGCACCCGAAGTACCAGGGCCTGACCGCCGGCAACATCAAGGCCGCGGCCGACGCCTCCCTGCGCCGGCTCGGCACCGACCACATCGACCTGTACTACACCCACTTCGACAAGACCGAGGTCCCGGTCGAGGAGATCATCGGGGCGCTCGACGAGCTCGTCCGGACGGGCAAGGTGCGCTACATCGCCGCCTCCAACATCTCGGCCGAGCGCCTCCAGGCGTCCCTCGACTTCTCCGAGCGCGAGGGCCTCGCCCGGTACGTGGCACTGCAGCCGCACTACAACCTCGTCTCGCGCGACACCTACGAGGGGCCGCTGCGGGACGTCACCGCCCGCGCCGGCCTCGCGGTGGTGCCGTACTACTCCCTCGCCTCCGGCTTCCTCACGGGCAAGTACCGCCCCGGTACGACCGTGGACAGCGCGCGGGCCGGGGGTGCGGCGAAGCACCTGGAGACCGAGCGGGGGCAGAAGGTGCTGACGGCCCTGGACGAGATCGCCGCCGCGCACGACGCCCCCGTGGCCTCCGTGGCCCTCGCCTGGCTCGCCGCCCGGCCGACCGTGGTGGCCCCCCTCGCCTCGGCCCGCACGGTGGACCAGCTGCCGGCGCTGCTCGGGGCGGCCGGGCTGGAACTCACCGAGGAGGAGCTGACGCGGCTCACCGAGGCGTCGGCCTAACCCTTCCCCGTCCCGGGGTCGCTACGTCCGGTACGGGTTGTAGGCGGTGTACGGCGCCGCCGGATACCCGTAGCCGGGCCCGGGGCCGGGTCCCTGTACGTACCCGTACGCGCCCTGCACCCCGTGCACCGGCCAGGGCGTCGGAACCACCGGAGCCGACGCCCTCGCCGCGTACTCCAGCGCGGGCCGCGCCGCCTGCCGCCTGCTCCACAGCTCGGCCAGCAGCTCCCGCTCCCGTACGACGAAGTCGGCACCCGCCCGGCCGCGCCGCCCCCGGTGCCGCAGGAATGCCAGCGAGGTCGCGTACGCCTCGTACTGCGCCACCGCCCGCGCGGTCGGCTTGCCCCCGTGATGGCGGGCGTAGTCACGGGCCATCCGCCGGGCCCGCATCGAGCCCAGCGCGAACGGCTCGCCCGGGCCCAGCCAGCCGGCCAGGACGTACGCCGGAAGCTCCTCCCGCACGGTCCGCAGCTCCCGCTGGCGCGTCCAGATCACCAGCCAGGTCAGCAGCCCGAACGCGGGCAGCATGAAGGTCCCGTACACGGCGAAGAAGCCGTACTCGCCGAAGGTGGAGGAGCCGTTCCACAGCGCGTGCATGCCCATCGCGAGCAGCAGCCCGCCCAGCGGCACCAGCACGCGCCGCACATGCTGCCGGTCGGCGGACAGGGCGGCGATGCCGAAGCCGATGCCGGTCATGACGGTGAACAGGGGGTGCGCGAACGGGGACATGATGACGCGCACGAAGAAGGTCGCCGCGGTCACGGAGGCGATGCCGCGGCCGCCGGTGATCTGGTCGGTGCCGAAGGCG
Source organism: Streptomyces sp. NPDC020299 (assembly GCF_044387825.1). Classification (NCBI taxonomy): domain Bacteria; kingdom Bacillati; phylum Actinomycetota; class Actinomycetes; order Kitasatosporales; family Streptomycetaceae; genus Streptomyces; species Streptomyces sp. NPDC020299. The sequence continues at coordinate 19,703 of NZ_JBIRWL010000003.1, read as the reverse complement.
GTACCGAGATAGAGGATGTTCTCGGTGAAGGCGAACCCGGTGGCCGTGACCCCGGCTATCACCACGCCGTCCACGATCCCGGTGAAGTCCCGTCTGCGGAAGAGGAAGACGAGCAGGACGGCGGCGGCCTTGGCGGATTCCTCCACGATCGGCGCTATGACCGTCGCGCCGAGGGTGTCGGCGCTGGACGGGTCGGACGTCGTGGCTATCCACTTGGTGGCGAAGCTGTTGGCGACGATGGCTATCAGCGCCGCCGCGCAGGCGCCCCAGGCGAAGGCGAAGACCGTGTTCCGCCACGGGCCGGGCTCGACCCGGTCCAGCCAGCGGAAGGCGGCTATGAGCAGCGGGACGGGCAGCACGGCCAGTCCGAGGCCGACGAGGAACCCCTCCGTGCCGGTCTGCTGCCGCACCAGGGCCAGGATGACGAGCCCGGAGAGCGTGAGCAGCGTGATCAGCGCCCCGTACCGCACCCACCTGCGCTGCCACCAGTGCGGGTGCCGGAGCGCACCGTCGACGGGTCCGGCGGGGTGCGTCGGATACGGGGGAAAGGTGGCCACGGCATTGACCCTAACGTCGCTGCTGCTCCCGCTGCTGTACGCGGCGGAACAACAGATCATTCACCACATGTCCCTTCTCCAGGCCCTGTCCCTCGAAACGGGTCAGCGGGCGGAAGTCGGGACGCGGCGCGAAACCGCCGTCGGGCCGGGTGTTCTCGAAGTCCGGGTGCGCGGTCAGCACTTCCAGCATCTGCTCGGCGTACGGCTCCCAGTCGGTCGCGCAGTGCACGATCGCGCCGGGCCTGAGCCTGGTCGCGGCCAGGGTGAGGAACTCCGGCTGGATCAGCCGCCGCTTGTGGTGCCGCTTCTTCGGCCAGGGGTCCGGGAAGTAGACCCGCAGCCCGTCCAGTGAGTCCGGGGGGAGCATCTCGCGCAGCAGGATGATGGCGTCGCCGTTGCCGACGCGGACGTTGGGCAGTCCGTCGCGGTCGGCGAGGCCCAGCAGATTGCCCTGCCCGGGGGTGTGCACGTCCACCGCGAGGATGTTTCTGCCGGGATCCTCGGCGGCCATCCGCGCGGTGGCCTCGCCCATCCCGAACCCGATCTCGAGCACGACCGGGTTGTCGTTCCCGAACAGCTCGGCGAGATCGATGTCCCGCCGCCCGTCGATGTCCAGCCCCCACTTGGGCCACAACCGCTGCAAGGCGTCCGCCTGCCCCGCCGTCACCCGGCTCCGCCGCGGCTGGAAACTCCGGATCCGCCGCTCGAAGTGCGACCCCGCGGGGTCCGCCTTCGGGCCGTCCGGGAACCGTGGCTCCCCCTTGGTCCGGCTGTGCCGGATGGACACACCGGGGGCGGGACGCGGGGGGCCGGGCGTTTCGGGAGCGTTCAACGAGTCAGACACAGTGAGTCGATTTTAGCGGGGCCGCCCCGGCGTCCGACCGAACGGGACGGGCCGGACGGGACGGTGATCACCGCATCCCCTCCAGCACGGTCAACGCCCTGCGTGCCACCTCCCGCCCGATCGGCAGCGAAGCGGTGGCCGCGGGAGACGGGGCGTTCAAGCGCGTGCACCGCACGGGGGGCTCTCCTTGGGCAAGGAGTGGTCCACCAGCGTGCTTGTGCGGGGCCGTCCGGACGCTCGACCGAACCGGGCAGGGGTCACCGCACCGTCTCCAGCACGGTCAACGCCCTGCGCGCCACCTCCCGCCCGATCGGCAGCGAAGCGGTGGCCGTGGGAGGCGGGGCGTTCAAGCGCGTGCACCTTACGGGGGGCTCTCCTTGGGCAGGGAGTGGTCCACCAGCGTGCTTGTGCGGGGCCGTCCGGACGCTCGACCGAACCGGGCAGGGGTCACCGCACCGTCTCCAGCACGGTCAACGCCCTG
>NZ_JBIRWL010000003.1:0-17722 GCF_044387825.1 Streptomyces sp. NPDC020299 | reverse complement strand
GCGCGCCACCTCCCGCCCGATCGGCAGCGAAGCGGTGGCCGCGGGAGACGGGGCGTTCAGCACATGCACCGCACGGGGGCCCTCCCGGATCAGGAAGTCGTCCACCAGCGTGCCGTCCCGCAGCACCGCCTGCGCCCGCACTCCGGCGGGGGCCGGTACGAGATCCTCCTGCTCCACCGCGGGCAGCAGCCTGCGTACGGCGTCCGTGAAGGCGGCCTTCGACACCGACCGCCGGAACTCCCCGAGCCCGTACCGCCAGTGCCGCCGGGCGACCGCCCACGACCCCGGCCAGGCCAGCGTCCCCGCTGTCTCCCGGGGCCGTACGACGCCCCAGCCGTACCCCTCGCGGGCCAGCGCCGGCACCGCGTTCGGCCCGATGTGCACGCCGCCGTCGATCCCGCGCGTGAGATGCACGCCGAGGAACGGGAACGCCGGATCCGGCACCGGATACACCAGGCCGCGCACCAGTCCCGGACGCGCCAGCTCGTAGTACTCACCCCGGAACGGCACGATCCGCACCCCGGGCTCGTCGCCGGTCAGCCGGGCCACCTCGTCGCAGTACAGCCCGGCGCAGTTCACCAGCACCCGCCCGCGCACGACGTCCCCGCCCGAGGTTCGTACGGCGACCCCGAGCTCCGGCCGCCGGTCGATCCGCTCGACCCGCGCGCCGTACCGGATCTCCGCCCCGGACGCCTCGGCCAGCTGCCGCGCGACCCCGACGAAGTCGCACACGCCCGTCGTCCCGACGTGTATCGCCGCGAGCCCGTGCACCTCGGGCTCGTACTCCGCGATCTGGGCCGATCCGAGCTCCCGTACCGGTATCCCGTTCTCCCGGCCGCGCTGCACGAGCGCGTGCAGCCGCGGCAGCTCCTCCCGCTCGGTGGCGACGATCAGCTTGCCGGTGACGGCGTGCGCGACGCCGTACTCCGCGCAGAACTTCACCATCTCCGCCGCGCCCCGCACCGCGTACCGCGCCTTCAGGGAGTCGGGCCGGTAGTAGATCCCGCTGTGGATGACCCCGCTGTTGCGCCCCGTCTGGTGCCGGGCGGGCCCCGGCTCCTTCTCCAGCACGGTCACACGGGTGCCCGGCGCGGCACGCGTGATCGCGTACGCGGTGGACAGCCCGACGATCCCACCACCGATCACGAGCACATCGCAGTCGTACACGCTCTCCCGCACCTGCCACGCCACCTGGCACCACCTCCCGGCTCCGATAGTGCACTGCGCCACTGACAATGCCCTCAAACCCGGGAGGCCGGGCTCAGGCGGGAGCCATCAGCAGCGGCCGCGCCCGCTCCCGCAATTCCACCACCCGCGGCTCGTCCCCGTACGGTTCCAGCCGGTGCAGAAGATCCTTCACGTACTCCGTGGTGCGCGCGGACGAGATCCGCCCCGCGACCTCCACCGCCCGCACCCCCTGCTCGCAGGCCGCGTCCAGGTTGCCGGACTCCAGCTCGGCGACCGCCGAGACGACGAGCCGGAGCCCGTGCGACCGCACGAACTCCTCCGTCGGCTTCGACAAGGCCTGCTCGGTGAAGCGGCGGACCTGCCGGGGCGCCTTCAGATCGCGGTAGCACTCCGCGGCGTCGGCGGCGAACCGGTCGTAGCCGTAGAAGCCGAGCCAGGACGGGTCCTGGTCGCCGTCCCGGGACCGCTCCAGCCAGGCCTCGGAGGCGCGCAGCGCCCCGCCGGCCGCGTGGGCGTCACCCGCGCGTGCGTGCGCCCGTGCCTCGACCAGGCGGAAGAAGCTCATGGTGCGGGCGGTGGCCAGGCCGCGGTTGCGCTCCAGGGCTGCCTGCGCGAGGTCGACGCCCTCGTCGCCGAAGCCCCGGTACGTCGCCTGGAGCGACATGGAGGCCAGCACATAGCCCCCGAGGGGGACGTCCGCGGCCGCGCGCGCGAGGCGCAGTGCCTGGATGTAGTAGCGCTGGGCGGCCTCCTGCTGGCCGGTGTCGAACGCCATCCAGCCCGCCAGCCGGGTGAGTTCGGCGGTGGCCCCGAACAGGGCGCGGCCGACCTCGTCCGAGTACGAGCCCAGCAGCAGCGGTGCCGCCTCCACCCTGAGACACTCGGGCACCATGGAGGAACGCCAGTCGCCGCCTCCGTATTTGGAGTCCCAGCGCCTGGCGTCCTCGGCCGCCTCCCGCAGCTTCTGCACATCGCTGTGGCCGACTTTGAGCGGTGCGCCGGAGCCCTCGGAGAGGTTCACGTCCCGCGCGACCGAGCTGTCGGCGGGGGTTATCAGCCAGCGTGAGGCGGGCGTTGCGTATGCGCTCACTGCGAACGACCCGGCCAGCGACTGCCAGATGCCGCCGGCGCCGGACCGGCGCCCGGCGAGGTCGAGGCGGTACAGATCCGTCGCCGACCGCACCGCCTGTCCCACGTCTCTGGGGAAGGCGAGGCCGACTTCGGGGGCGGGATCCGCGTCCGCCAGGCCGATCTCGTGGAGCGGCACCGGGCGGCCGAGCTTCTGGCCGATGGCGGCGGCGATGAGATGCGGCGCGGCACCCTGCGGCACCATGCCCTTCGACACCCAGCGCGCCACCGACGTCTTGTCGTAGCGAAGAGTCAACCCGCGTTGAGCGCCAAGATCGTTGACGCGTCGCGCGAGTCCTGCGTTGCTGATTCCCGCGAGGGCGAGAACGGCGCCGAGTTTTTCGTTCGGCCCGCGTTGCTCCCTGGACATGCGCCACCCCTCGACACAGACGGCTGCCGCGCTGGCATAACCACGCGGCATTCGTAAACCCAGCGTAGTTCGCCGCATCCCAAGCGTTAAGGGGCATTCTTCCGGATGGCGGGATTGTGGTCCGTCCCGGTCCGCCGGCCCTGTACGCACCGTGCACGGGCTGTCGCGCCGTGCCCCCGCCGTGTGGCCGTGCGCCCGTCCGTGCGCTCTTCTCCGGCCACCGGGGGAGCGGTTCCATGGGTCGTGCGTGGGTCGGCCCGCTGTACTGGATCCAGTGGGCTGGGGGACACCGCCACCTACATCCCCGCGGGTGGCGGACCGGTCCGGGAGGCGATGCCCGCCTCCCGGACTGTGCGCTGTCCGTGCGCTGCGCAGAGCATGTACGGAGCGTGCTCAAACCTGTTCCCGCCGCGCCAAATTGGCTGAAAATCGACCCCCTCTTTCGGGTGCGAACATCGCTCCCACCATGGGAGTTGAGGGCGCGAAAGGCGTTTTCAGGGAGCGTATCGGGGGCGCATTCGAGTCGCAGCGGCCGTGCGCCGTACGGGCGTTGCCTCTGTTCGACTTCCGCGCGGGTGCGCGCGCGTGGATGCGCCGACGGCATCCAAGGCGGCGCCGCCGCCCCTCGGGGGCGCGTTCTTCATGGCAGCATGGACCCGGTTCGTACGGTGCACTTGGTTGTCCACAGCCTGTGGAGGCGTCCATGCGGTGGTTGGTGGGATGGAGCAGCACCGCCGCGGGCGCCGCCGGAATCGGCTCCGCCGGTGCCGTCGGGGACGACGGCGAGACCGTCCACCCGATCGGCTCCCAACTCCTGTGGGGCGACCCGGATCCGCTGTGGGCGGTCGGCGACTGGCGGCCCGACGAGGTACGGGTGGTGAAGGCCGACGCCCAGAACCGGATCGCCGTCCTGGGCACCTGCGGGGCCTCCGACGAGGAGCTGCGGCTCGGCCTGTTCACCGCGCGCGGAGGCGCACTGCGGCACCTGACGACCTGGCCCGGCAGCTACACCGCCGTCGTCCAGGTCGGCCGCCGCGTCACCGTCTGCGGCGACCTCGCGGGCGCCCGCCCGGTGTTCCACACCCCCTGGGCGGGCGGTACGGCCTACGCGACGGCCGCGCTGCCGCTCGCCGACCTCATCGAGGCCAACCTCGACTTCGGCCACCTCGCGGCCCTGCTCGCCGCCCCCGACGTACCGGCCGCCCTGTACGACTCCACGCCGTACGACGGCGTGCGGCGCGTTCCACCGGGGCATGCGCTCATCCTGCGCGCCGGGTCGCGTGAGATCGCCGGGTACGAGCCGGTCGCCTCCCTCGCGGTGGCGGCGCCTTCGGCCGACCCCGACCGCGCCGTCGACGCGGTGCGCGACGCGCTCGTGGACGCCGTCCGCGCCCGCCTCTCCGCGCCCCGGCACGTCCCCGGCGCCGACATAGACCCCGGGCCGGTACCCGGTATGGGGCCCGCCGAGCGGCGGGCCGCGCGCGGGATGCCCGTACCCGGGATCGGCGCCGACCTGTCCGGCGGCCCGGCCTCGGGCACCCTCGCCCTGCTGGCGGCCGGGCTGCCCGGCATGCCGGGGACGGTCCTCGGGCACGGCACGGGCGCCGGGGAGCGCCTGCTGGCCGTCACCTTCAACGACCTGGCCGTGGGCGGCCGGGAGGCGGAACTGGAGCGCGCGGGGGCGCTCGCGGCCAACCCGCGCCTGCACCACGTGGTGGCCACCGGCGGCGAGGAGGTCCTGCCGTACGCCGACCTGGACGGACCCCTCACCGACGAACCGGGACCGTCCCTGATCACGGCCGCCCGCCACCGCGCCCGGCTGGCCGCCGGCAGCGCGGACCACTTCACCGGGCACGGCGCCCGCCAGGTCCTGGACGCCCACCCCGCCCGCCTCGCGGACCTGCTGATGGACCGCAAACGGCGCCACCTGGTACGGCCGGTCGCCGCGCTGGCCAAGGCCGACGGCTCGGTGATGGTCCCCGCGCGCGTGTACAGCGCGGCGCGGCGGCTGGCCCGGACGCCGTACCGCACCGGCGTGGAGGCCCTCGCCGAGCGGCTGCTGCGCCGCCGCTTCGAGGAACCCGGAGGCGCGGTCGGAGCGTCCCTCGCGGCGCTCACCTGGGCCAGACCCGGGCCGGCGGCACGCTGGCTGACCGGAGAGGCACTCGCTGAAGTATCGGTTCTGCTCCAGGGGGCGGTGAACCGCTCCGGCGTGGGCCCCGGACAGCGCCCCGGCGACCATCGCGCGCGTGCCGCGCTGACCCGTTACGCCTCGGACATCCGCGTCCTCGAACAGGCCGCCGAGATCCGCTTCCAGCGCCTGCACGCCCCCTTCCTCGACAACCAGGTCGTCCGCGCCTGCCGCGACCTCCCCGAGGCCCTCCGCGTCCAGCCCGGAGCACGCGCCGACATCCTGCGCACGGTCCTGGACGGCGCCGGCATCACCGACCTCCCGCCCGGCTGGGGCGCCCCCTCCCACGCCTCCTCGGCCGCCGCCGCCCGCACCGGGCTGCGGGTGGCCGCCGACTCCCTCGTCTCCCTCTTCGACACCCCGCTGCTCGCCCAGGCCGGCCTGGTCGAGGCCCGCGTCGTCCGCAAGGCCCTGCGCGGCGCGGCGGCCGGCGAACCCCTCCCGCTCGACGGCCTCGCCGACCTCGTCTCCCTGGAACTGTGGCTGCGCCGCCTGCTGTCCCGCCGGGGCACCTGCTGGACGGGGACGCCTGCACGCGCGCGTGCGGTGCCCTCCGGGATCACGCCGCGAAGGGGGGCGTTGGCCTCGGGTGGGTAAGCGGGGCTTGCGGAGTCCTCAAACGCCGGACGGGCTGATATTCGCGCACCCAGCGCTTCCCACGGCACCACAATGACCTGATGCGGTACAGAATCCTGGGCGTAACCCAAGCGACGGACGACCAGGGCACCCTCCTACCCCTCGGCGGTCAGCGTCTGCGTGCCCTTCTCACCGCTCTGGCCCTGCGCCCCGACCGCACCGCCGCCCCCGACACCCTGATCGACGAGGTCTGGGCGGACGACCCGCCCCAGGACGCCCCCGCCGCCCTGCACGCCCTGGTGGGCCGCCTGCGCCGTGCCGTAGGCAAGCACACCGTCGCCTCGGAACCCGGCGGTTACCGTCTCACGGCGACGCGGGAGGACATCGACCTCTTCGTCTTCGAGCGCATGGTCCGCGACGGCATCGCCTGCCTGGACCGCGACGACCCGGCCACCGCCTCCCGCGTCCTGACCGACGCCCTCGCCCTGTGGCGCGGCCCCGCCCTGGCCGACCTCCCCGACCGCACCGCCGCCACCCGCCCGGAGGCCCTCCGCCTGGAGGCCACCCGCGCCCGGGCCGACGCGGCGCTGCGGCTCGGCCGCGCCCACGCCGTCGTACCGGAACTGACGGAGCTGACCACGGCCCACCCGTACGACGAACCGCTGCGCGCCCTCCTCATCCGCGCCCTACGGGACACGGGCCGCACCGCCGACGCGCTCGCCGCGTACGAGTCCGCCCGCCGCACCCTCGCCGACGCCCTCGGCACCGACCCGGGCCCGGAACTCAAGGCCCTGCACACCTCGTTGCTCCACCAGGAGCCGCCACCGCCAGCCGCCCCGCCCCGCCGCACCGGCAACCTCCGTCCCCGCCTCACCTCCTTCGTAGGGCGGGAACCCGAGCTCGAAGCCGTTCGTTCCGACTTGCACAGGGGCCGTCTCGTCACCCTCACCGGACCGGGCGGCTCGGGCAAGACCCGTCTCGCCGAGGAAGCCGCCGCCGGGCATCCGCAGGCATGGCTGGTCGAGCTCGCCCCGCTCGACCGGCCGGAGGCGGTACCCAGCGCGGTGGTCAGCGCGCTCGGTCTGCGCGAGACCGTGCTCCTGACCAACGACCTGGTGGCCCCCCACGACGACCCGGTCGCCCTGCTCATCGAGTACTGCGCCCCGCGCAGCCAGCTCCTGATCCTCGACAACTGCGAACACGTCATCGACGCGGCCGCCCACCTCGCCGAGACGCTGCTCACCCGCTGCCCGGAACTCACGATCCTCGCCACCAGCCGTGAACCCCTGGGCGTCCCCGGTGAGTCGGTGCGCCCGGTCGAACCCCTCGTCCCCGAGCAGGCGCACCGTCTCTTCGCGGAGCGCGCGGCGGCCGTCCGGCCCGACGCCGCCGCCGCGCTGAAGGACACCGCGGCCGTGGACGAGATCTGCCGCCGCCTCGACGGTCTGCCGCTCGCCATCGAGCTGGCCGCGGCCCGGCTCAGGCTGCTGACGCCCCGGCAGATCGCCGACCGCCTCGACGACCGCTTCCGCCTCCTCACCTCCGGGAGCCGCACGGTCCTGCCCCGCCAGCAGACCCTGCGCGCGGTCGTCGACTGGTCCTGGGAACTGCTCGACGAGCGGGAGCGGACGGTCCTGCGCGAGGTGTCGGTGTTCGCCGGCGGCTGGGACCTCGCGGCGGCGGAGGCCGTGTGCACGGGACCGGCGGCGGACCTGATCGGCGCGCTCGTCGACAAGTCCCTGATCGTGGCGGCCCCGTGCGAGCACGACGGCGCCGCCCACGACGGCGGCATGCGGTACCGCATGCTGGAGACCATCCACGAGTACGCCGCCGAGCGCGCCGCCGAACTTCCCGGGCCGCGCGCGGCGGCCGAGCGGCGGCACGGCGCGTGGGTGCGCGCGCTGGTCGAGAAGGCCGATCCGCTGCTCCGGACCGGGGAGCAGCTGCCGTGGGTCTCCCGCCTGGAGACCGAGCTCGACAACATCCGCGCGGCCCTCGACCGCGCGATCCGCACCGGCGACGAGACGCGGGCCGGTGCGCTCGTCCTCGGCATGGGCTGGTTCTGGTGGCTGCGCAACTACCGTCAGGAGTCCGTGGCGTGGGTGCGGCGCGTCCAGCGTCTGGGCGTGGCCCTGGACACCGCCCCCGAGGGGGCCTCGCCGGAGGAACTGCTCGCGCTGGCCGAGTCCGCCGATCCGGTGGGCGCCCTGCTCGAAGCCCCGGACGGGGAGAGAGGGCATCCCCGGCACGCCCTGCGCATGGACCTGCGGATGCTGCACCTCTTCCTGACGTCCGAGTCCGCCTCCCGGGACCTCGCGGCGGACGAGCGGGCCCCCGCCTACATCGCCCGGGTGCAGGACGCCTTCCAGGACGGCGGCCCGCACGCCGCCCGGATGCCCGGCCTCCTGTGGCCGATGGCCGCCTACTACCTGGGCGGACCGGTCGACCTGCGGCCCCTCATGGACACGGTGGTCGCCAACTGCCGTCAGTACGGCGGCGACTGGGAGATCGGCGCCGTCCTGATGTTCCGCACGCACATGGTCGTGGACTCGCCCGGCAACCTGCGGGGCGTGGACGACGACCTGGCCGAGCTGCGTGTGCTCAGCCGGCGGGCCGGGGACCGCTGGATGCGGGCGCAGGTGTGCAGCGCGGCCGGTGAGGCGGCCATGGCGCGCGGCCGGTTCGAGGAGGCCGGGAGCGAGTACGAGGAGGCGCTGCGGCTCGCCTACGAGGTCGGCGCGTACGCCGAGTCACCGTTCCTCCTCGCCCGGCTCGCCGAGATCGCCTACCGCTCCGGGGACCGTGAGCACGCGCGGACCGGCCTGAACGAGGCGAACCTGGCGGCCGACCGGTACGGGGTGGCGGACGCCCGGGCCTTCATCCTGCTGCTGCGGGCACACTTCGCGCAGGACGACGGGAACCTCGCCCACGCGCGCGAACTGTGGGAGGCGGCCCGTGAGGCGACCGGGCAGGGCACGCCTCCACCGCAGTTCATGGCGGGGCTGCACGCGACGGACGCCCTCATCACCGCCGGCGAGTCGGGCCCGGCGCGCGGGCTGCCGATCATCGCCAAGGCTCTGCGGGAGGCCACGGAGCGGCGGTGCGCCGAGACGATCACGGCGGTGCTCGTGGACATCGCGGCGGACCTGCTGGCCCGGATCGGCGACCTGGCGGGCGCGGTCCGGCTGTTCGCCACCGGCGACCACTGGCGCGGCGGCCATCCGCGCCCCGAGCCGGAGCACACCCGGGCCGAGCGGATCAACGCCACCGCCCGCGCCACCCTGCCCGGCGACCGCTACCAGGCCGAGCGGGCCCGGGGCGCCGCCTTCACCGTGGACGACGTGCTGCGCGAGCTGGGGGCCGGGACAGCGACCGCTACCGGCAGGTGAACTGCGCCCGCGCCCAGTCCGCGAGCGCGGCGGTGTCCAGGGCATGGTGCGGCTCGACCACCAGCCGTACCGTCCGGTGCCCGGCCAGGTTCACATGGACCGGGACGGCCGGGTCGCCGCCCTCGACCACGTCGGACTTCCACAGCCGGGTGCCGTCCGCGTAGACGGAGAAGGAGACCTTGCCGAGCCCCAGCGTCAGGTCGTCGACGCCGATCAGCGCGTCATAGGCGGAGCAGGAGCGGTTGAGGTCGACGGTGACGGAGGACGCGCCGTGGACGGTCACGCCGCGCGCGTACCACTTCCCGGCGACCGTCACGCCGTACCGCTGCCAGACCCAGCTGCTGTCGGCGATCCGCATCTCGGGTGCCGTGCCGTCGCCGGTGACGTCGTACCGCAGCTCGCTCCACTGGTAGACGACCGGCGTCGGCGGTGGAGTGGGCGTCGGGGTCGGCGTGGGGGTCGGGGCCGGTGGGGGCCGCGTCGGTCCGGGAGCGGGGGCAGCCGGTCCGGTGCTCGGGGTGGTGGGGGACGAGGTCGGGGCCGGGGCCGGTCCGGCGCTCGGGCCGCGGGCGGGTGCGGGAGCCGGGGCGAGCGCAGCGGGGGTCGCTCGGGGGCCGGGCGCGACAGCGGGGCGGGCGGGCGCGGGTTCCTTCTTCGGGGGCGCGGGGGCGGGTGACCCGGGTTCGGGCCGGACCGCCGGGGCGGACGGGGAGGGGGCGGCCGCCTTCCTGACCGGCTCTCCGTGGTTGCTGACCAGCACGAGCGCCACGGCGGCCGCTCCGACCGCGACCACCCCAGCCGCGATACCGGCCTTCACCGGCGCACCCAGGCCCTCCGCGGCAGCCGCCCCGCCGCCGCCCGAACCCGCGCCGCCGGAGGAGCCGCCCGCGACGGCGGCCGCGCCCGCGGCGCCCACCCCCGTACCACCGGCGATGATCCCGAGCGCCTTGGCATACCCGGCGGCACCGAACCAGCCGATGACCGCGACCGGCACGACCGCGGGGATGCCGCCGGCGACCTCCTCGATCTGGGCGGCCGCGAGCCGGCACCTGGCGCACTCCTCCAGATGTTTGCGCAACCCCCGCTCGGCACGCGTACGCAGCCTGCGCCGGGCATAGGTGCCGAGCTGGTCCGCGTACCGGGCGCACCCCTCGTCGTCGGTCAGAGCCGCGCTGACATGGGCCTGGAGGTAGGCCTGCTTCAGGCCCTCACGGGCGCGGCTGGCGAGCACGCGCGTGCCGTTGGCGTCCAGCCCGAACAGCGTGGCGACCTGGCTCGGCGACTCGTCCTCCACCTCGGTGTGCCACAGCACGGCCTGCCAGCGCTCCGGCAGCGAGCGGAACGCCCGCATCGCCAGGGACTGCTCGGCCTCCTGCATCGCACGCACATCGGCGCCCAGCCCCAGCGTGCCGTCGTCCTCCGGGGCCCGCGCGGACTGCGCCGCGAACACCGCGAAGTCGTCGACGAGTTGCTCACGCCGGGACGATTTCGTCCACTGCGCGGCGACCCGCCGGACGCAGGTGAGCAGATAGGCGCGCACGGCGTACTCGGGTCCCGAGCCGCCCCGCACCGCCTGCAGCATGCGGGCGAAGACCTCGGCGGTCAGATCGTCCGCGGTGTGGGCGTCACGGCAGCAGGTCCGGGCATAGCGGCGCACCGCGTCCGCGTGCCGCCGGTACAGCTCCTCGTACGCGCTGTCGTCGCCCGAGCGCATCCGCCCGATCAGCTCGCCGTCGGACCACGGCGGGGTCCGCGGCGGCAGGGCATCGCCCGCGCGCTGGGCCGGCACGCCGCCCTCGGCCCGGTCGGGCGGTACGTGCGCCCGGCCACCCTGGCTCGGTACCTGCGGGGAGGTCAGCCCGCCGGTCTCCGGGTCACCGTCACCGAGTGACCCGTCCCGCCCGTCACCACTCATCGCGCGAAGCCCCCGCCACCAGCCCAGCCCAGCCCGACCCGATCACCGGGTCAGGGTGCCACACGGCTTTCGTTCGGGACCGCGCTTTCACGGACCGTCCACTCGTCCGAGCGGACTTCCCGTCGAGCGGTACGGAAACTCACCCGGACGGGGAAGGCTCGAAGAACCCGCCCCGCCCGGATGCGATCAACTTCCCTGTTCCTTTTTCCTGTTCATTTCCCTGTTCCGGCACGCCGGACGGGTCACGCCGGACGGGACCGCAGCCCCTCCAGCAGGATGTCCAGCAGCCGTGCCGAGGCCGCCGCCTGCTGGGCCGCGTCCGGCAGCGAGGGCGCCGCCGTCGCGATCACCAGCAGCACGTCCGACACCGACACGTCCGGCCGCAGCTCACCCGCCGCGCGGGCCCGCTCCACGAGCTGACCCACCACGTCGAGCAGCGCCGCCGCCCCCGCGTCGTCCTCGGCCACCACCGCCGGCTGCTCGGACACCAGCCGCAGCTCGCCGTTGCCCGGCTGCGTCCGCTGCTGCGGAACCCTCGGCTCCTCGGCCACGGCGTCGCCGCCGTCCTCCGAGACACCGACCCGCAGCACCTGCGGCGGCAGCAGCCGCCCCGCACCCGAGGCCACCGACGTGCGCAGGAAGCGCGACAGCGCCGACCACGGCTCGTCCTCCTGACCGAGCGCCGTACGCGCCTGGTCCGTCAGCCGGGAGGTCTCCTCCTCGGCTATCCGCCGCACCAGGACGTCCTTGCTCGGGAAGCGCCGGTACACCGTGCCGACGCCGACCCGCGCGCGCCGCGCCACGTCCTCCATCGGCGCGCCGTAACCCAGCTCGCCGAAGACCTCGCGCGCCGCACGCAGCACGTGCTCCAGATTGCGCTGTGCGTCCACCCGCAGCGGCGTCGTCCGCGCACTGTCCCCGCGTCCGTTGCCCGCCGCCGCGCTCATCACTTGGCCCACCGCCGCGCCACCTGGCGCGATGGCGGACGCGGATGCCCAATGAGTGTCCTGAATATGCATGGTTGTTCCCCCGGTAAATGACGTCTCCCCCCGGAGACTCTCCCCGCCACTGATTCCGGAGTGCGTGGAACAGGCGCCGTTCCCCGACCGGGACCGCCCGTCGCGGACCCGTTCGACCACATCCTCTACACCCCGTCGACACGAACATAGTTGAGAGGCTGTCAATTCAGAAGGGGCAGGTTCCGCACGGAGCGCCCCCCGATCGGAGTACGAGGCGCATACGTCCGGATTCCGCACCCCTGCGCCCTTCCGCCCGCCCCCGCTGACCTGCCCGCTTTCGCCCCGATCCGCCGATCCGGCCACTCCCGCGCACGCCCGCGCGCCGGTCACACAATTTGCCGGGGCTGTGGACAAACTCCAGCGCCGGGTGCGTCATGGGATGGTGAAGGAACGTGCGCGCATTCTCGTTGTCGGCGGCGGCTACGTCGGGATGTACACGGCCCTGCGACTTCAGCGGAAGCTGAAGCGGGAGCTCAGGCAGGGTGCCGTCGACATCACTGTCGTCACCCCTGATCCCTATATGACGTACCAGCCGTTCCTTCCCGAAGCGGCCGCCGGTTTGATTTCCCCTCGTCACGTCGTCGTACCGCTGCGTCGCGTACTGGACCAGTGCCACATCGTCGTCGGCGAGGTGACCTCCATCGACCACGCGGCACGCACCGCCACCCTCACCACCCTCGCGACCGAGGAAGGCGGCCCCACCGAACACCTGGCCTACGACGAACTCGTCCTCGCCCCCGGCTCGATCTCCCGCACCCTGCCCATCCCCGGCCTCGCCGAGCACGGCATCGGGTTCAAGACCGTCGAGGAAGCCATCGGCCTGCGCAACCACGTCATCGAGCAGCTGGACATCGCCTCCTCCACCCGCGACCCGGCGATCCGCGACGCCGCCCTCACCTACGTCTTCGTCGGCGGCGGCTACGCCGGCGTCGAGGCGCTCGCCGAACTCGAGGACATGGCCCGCTACGCCACCCGCTACTACCACAACGTTCAGCCCCAGGACCTGAAGTGGATCCTCGTCGAGGCCTCGAACCGCATCCTGCCCGAGGTCGGCGAGGAGATGGGCCGCTACACCGTCACCGAACTGCGCCGCCGGGGCATCCAGGTCCAGCTCGAGACCCGCCTCGAATCCTGCGCCGACCGCGTCGCCGTACTCAGCGACGGCCAACGCTTCCCGACCCGCACGGTCGTGTGGACCGCCGGCGTCAAACCCAGCCCCCTGCTCGCCGCCACCGACCTGCCCCTGAACGGGCGCGGCCGGCTCAGGTGCACCCCACAGCTGACCGTCGACGGCACCGACCACGCCTGGGCCGCCGGCGACGCCGCGGCCGTCCCCGACGTCACCGCCGCCGAACCCGGCACCGATACCGCCCCCAACGCCCAGCACGCCGTCCGCCAGGCCAAGGTCCTCGGCGACAACATCGTCCACACCCTGCGCGGCGAACCCCTCCAGACCTACGCGCACGGCTACGTCGGCTCCGTCGCCTCCCTCGGCCTCCACAAGGGCGTCGCCCAGGTCTACGGACGCAAGCTCAAGGGCTACCCTGCCTGGTTCATGCACCGCGTCTACCACCTCAGCAGGGTGCCCACCTTCAACCGCAAGGCCCGGGTGCTCGCCGAGTGGACCCTCGCCGGGCTCTTCAAACGGGAGATCGTCTCCCTCGGCTCGCTCGAACACCCCCGTGCGGAGTTCGAACTGGCGGCCGGTGGAAAGCCTCCTCACCGCCCCACGGACAACCCGAAGGGGTCGTCCTGAGCGGACTGAAGGAACTGCACGGCCCACCCCGGCGTCTGACGGATGTCGCCGCGGACGGCCACCTGTCAGACTTCCCCACGACCTCCGACGGGCACCCGCCCGCCCTCAGCACCCACGAGGCTTTCCCCACTGTGAACTTCACGCGCTGGAGCGCCCGGCTCCCCGGAACGCAGCGCCGCGCCGCAGCGCGGACCGAGCACGCGGTCTCCCCGGACCGGCGGGGAGAGGGCTCCGTGCCCGCGGCCCGCGCCGAACAGCCGGCCGACGGCACGGCACCCGTACCCGCCGTCGACGAACTGCCCGCGCGCGAGGTCCTCGACCGCGTCCCGGCCCTCGTCGCCCTGGTGCACGGCCCCGACCACCGCATCGCCTACCTCAACGACGCCTACACCGCCGCCTTCGGCGCCCGCCCCCTGGGCACGCCCGCCCGTGAGGCGCTCCCGGAACTGGCCGAACTGGGCCTGCTGCCCCTCCTCGACCAGGTCCTGCGCAGCGCCAAACCCCGCACGCTCAAGTCCCGCAAGGCCGTCGACGGCCGCTCCTACACCTTCACCTGCACGCCCGTCCCCGAGAACGCCGACCGCGACGGCGGCGGCGCCGTGCTGGTCTTCGCCACCGACGTCACCGACCACGCCGAGGCCGCCGCCCGCCTGCGCGCCAGCGAAAGCCGCCAGCGCGAGACGGCCGTGACCCTCCAGCGCTCCCTGCTCCCCCAGGAACTGGAACAACCCGACGACCTCCGCATCGCCGCCACCTACCAGCCCGGCGGCACGGAGGCCGCGGTCGGCGGCGACTGGTACGACGTGATCACCCTCGGCGGCGGCCGCACCGCCCTCGTCATCGGCGACGTCATGGGCAGAGGCGTGCGGGCCGCCGCGGTCATGGGCCAGCTCCGTACGGCCGTCCGCGCGTACGCCCGCCTCGACCTCCCCCCGCACGAAATCCTCCAGCTCCTCGACGGCCTCGCCGCGGAGATCGACGCCAACCAGATCGCCACGTGCGTGTACGCCATCCACGACCCCAACGAGGGCCGGCTGGTGTACGCGTCCGCCGGCCACCTCCCGATCCTCGTCCGCGACGAGACGGGCACCGTCCAGCGCGCCGACGAACCGACCGGCCCGCCGCTCGGCACCGGCGGCTGGATGCACGCCTCCGGCTCGGTACCACTGACCCCCGGCTCCACGGCGGTCCTCTACACGGACGGCCTGGTGGAAAGACGCAACGAGGACCTCGACGAGGGCATCGCCGCCCTCGAGCGCGCCCTCGCCGGCGCGACCGGCACCCCCCAGGTCGTCTGCGACCGCCTGGTCCGCTCGGCCGGCGTCACCGCCGACCACGACGACGACGTGGCCGTCCTCGTCCTCCAGCACCCCGCCCGCACCGGCCCCGACGGCGAACTCTTCCGCAACGCCGCCCTGGAACTCCTCGGCGGCGTGGAAGCGGCCCCACGCGCGCGCGCCTTCGCCTCCGGCGTGCTGACCAGCTGGCGCTTCCCGGCCGACCTCCACGACCTCGGCGTCCTCGCCGCGTCCGAGCTGGTCGCCAACTCCCTCCAGCACGGCACCCCGCCCATGCGGCTCAGGCTCCGCCGCACCGACCGACGCCTGATCATCGAGGTCACGGACGGCGACGACCACCTCCCGCGCCGACGCCGCGCGGAACCGGGCGACGAGTCAGGGCGGGGCATCGCCATCGTGGCGACGATCGCCTCCAACTGGGGATCCAGACGGACCCCGGGCGGGGGCAAGGCGGTGTGGTGCGAGTTCGTTCTGCCGAGGCCGTAGCGGCAAAGGCACCGGCGGGAAGGGCCCCGGCGGGTCCCTCCGGTCACGCGGTCAGGGACTCCGCCGGAGCGCCACCCCGGGCGACGACCCGGCTCTTCGCCACGGCCCACGGCTGATCCTGGGCGGCGGTGAGCCGTCGCCCCAGCCGCAGCGCCAGGAAGGTGATCCCCAGCGAGAACAGCAGGAAGGTCACGATGTACGGGCCGGCCAGCGCGGCCCCCAGCGGCCCGCCCACCGCCGGCCCGACAGCCAGCGCCAGCTGCTTCACCAGGGCGAAAGCGGAGTTGTACTGCCCGGCCATGCCCTCCGGCGCCAGATCCGCCACCAGCGGGGCGACCGTCGGCGACAGCATCGCCTCACCCAGCCCGAACAGGGCGTACGTCGCCACGAACGCGGCGGTCGCCATCTCCCGGCTGCCGTGCCCGAGGCCCGCGTACCCCGCCGTGAGCCAGGCCACGGCCCAGATCAGACCCACACCGGCGATCACCCGCGACCGGCGGCGCCGCTCGACGAACTTCAGTACCGCGAACTGCGCGACGACGATCATCAGCGTGTTGGCGGCCAGCGCCGTACCGAGCGCGGAGGTGGATATCCCCGCCGCCTCGACGCCGTACGCACTCAGCCCCGACTCGAACTGCCCGTAGCAGGCGAAGAACAGCACGAAGCCCAGCACACACAGCTGCACCATCGCCCGGTTCCCGAGCAGCCGCTTCCAGCTGCCCTTCGCCGACCCGGTCGGCGCCTCCTCGATCCGCGGCGAGTGCGGCATCCGCACGGTCGACAGCATCACGACCAGCAGCAGGAAGATCGCCGCCTCGATCGCGAAGAGCAGGGTGAAGGACGAGACGCGGGTCGTGTCGACCAGGTGGCCGCCGATGAGACCGCCGACGCCCAGCCCCAGGTTCTGCAGGAAGAACTGCATCGCGAACGCCCGCGACCGGGTGTCCGCCGTGGAGCAGTCCACGATCATCGTCGCCAGCGCCGGCTGCATGACGGCCTGCCCGGCCCCCAGCGCCGCCGCCGACAGCAGTACGGCCACCGCGCCGCCCGCCAGCCCCAGGCTCAGCGCCCCCAGCGCGGCCATGACCAGGGCGGCGAGCAGGACCGGAAGCGGGCCGCGCCGCACGATCGCCCGACCGGCGAACGGCAGCACGATCAGCGCGGCCACGGCGAAGACGGCCAGGACGAGCCCCGCCGTCATGGCCCCCAGCCCCCGCACCTGCGCCACATAGACGTACAGGTAGGGGACGGTGAAGCCGAGCCCGAACGCGCTGAGTGCGTTGCCCACGTGGATCCGGCGCATCGCTGCGCCCATCGCCCTGGTCACGTTCACCTCTCTCACTAGTTAGGTGTGAAGACTTAGAACCTAAAGTTCGAAACTAAAGAGTACATACTCAAGGACTTAAAGGCAAAGGCGCCGCGTGCCATACTGCGGCCATGGCCGACACCCCCGGCGGCGTCAGCAGCGAGCCGACCCTCGACGAGCAGATCGCCGCCTACCAGCGCGAGTTCCAGGACCTCGACCCTCAGGTGGAGCAGATCGTCTCGGCGCTGTCCCGTCTGAACCGGCGGATGAACGTCGCCTACGGCCGCCAGACCGCGGGCCTGGGCATCAGCAACGCCGAGTGGGAGGTCCTCAAGGCCCTCGTCCTCTCCGGCATCCCCTACCGCCTGGGCCCCAGCGACCTCGCCAAGCGGTTGGGACTCACACCTGCCGCCATGACCCACCGGATCGACCGCATGGTCGCCGAGGGTCTGGTCACCCGGGAGAGGGACGAGTCCAACCGCGTCCGCGTCATCGTGGAGCTGACACCGGAGGGGAGGGAGAAGTGGCTGGAGGCCATGCGTCTGGCGACCGTCTTCGAGGAGGACCTGCTCCAGGATCTCTCCGCCGGGGAGCGGTCCGCCCTCGGCGAGGTCCTGACCAGGCTGCTGCGCCGGGTGGAGCACGCCCAGCCGGACGCCGGCGGCCGCCTGAGCGACCTCGACTGAGCCGCAGGAAAGCCCTTGACACCGGCGCTTGACACGCCCCAGCCCGATCCGTAAAGTTCTTCGGGTTGCCACCGAGCCGTAACGGTTCTTCGGCAGCACCTCCGCCGCCACGCGCGGCACCCTCAAGCCAACAGCACGATCTCCTGACGGGGTTGATTTCGGCGTGCCCGAATTCAATTCGAATAGGAACACGGCGGCCCGATTGGGAATCGTCGAGCGGATCCGCTAAGGTTTGAGACGTCGGAACGGCCCAACAGTCGGGATGACAACCCCCTCTGACTGGGAATCAGGCACCGAAAGGATCTGATAGAGTCGGAATCGCCGGAAAGGGAAACGCGAGAGCGGGAACCTGGAAAGCACCGAGGAAATCGGATCGAGAAAAGATCTGATAGAGTCGGAAACGCAAGACCGAAG
>NZ_JBIRWL010000002.1:0-770331 GCF_044387825.1 Streptomyces sp. NPDC020299 | reverse complement strand
ATCGCCGACGTTCACACGCGATCGCGGGGAACCTACGGCGCCCCGCGCGTCCATGCCGTGCTCAAGCGGGCAGGCGCCGGATGCGGCCGCCGACGAGTCGCGCGGCTGATGCGGGCTGCCGGACTGCAGGGCCGACACCGCAGACGACGGCACTTGACGACGATCCCCGATCCACGAGCTGCCCTGCGGCCCGATCTCGTCGTCCGGGACTTCCAGCCCGACCCCGCCGGCCTTGATGCCCGCTGGTGCGGCGACATCACCCACATCGCCACGGAGGAGGGCTGGCTCTATCTGGCCACCGTCATCGACATAGCCTCCCGTCGCGTGGTCGGCTGGGCGACGGCCGACCACCTGCGGACCGATCTGGTCGCCGATGCCCTCACGGCTGCCTGTCGGAAGCGCCGTCCCACCTGGCCGGTGATCTTTCACTCGGATCGTGGCTGTCAGTACACCAGCCAGCAATTCGCCGCACTGGCAGACCAGTTGGGGGTGCGTCTGTCGGTCGGCCGCACCGGACAGTGCTGGGACAACGCACTCGCCGAGTCGTTCTTCGCCACCATCAAGAGGGAGTTGCTCGACGCCGTCTCCTGGCCCAGCCGGGCCGCCGCCCGCACCGCGATCTTCGATTTCATCGAGGGCTGGTACAACTTGCACCGTCTGCACAGCAGCCTCGGCTATCGCAGTCCCGCCGAATACGAGACCGCACTCGCAGCCTGACCACCACACCGATGGTGTCCGCCAAAGCGGAACAAGCTCAAACGACGACTGCAGCCAGCTCAACAGATCCAACCTGGCTTCAGCTTCAAGCCGCCATCGCTCAGCACGGCCTCGGGGCCAGAGGCGTCGGGGCAATCACCGACGGCACGGTCCACCCCATGTGGGGACGGTGCGGGCAGTCGCCGTACGGCGACGCGGTTGGCGTCGGCGGCCGACGCCTTCTTCAGGGTCCCGGCGAGGTCTTCCTACCAGGAGTCCGGCAGCAGGAGGTCACGCAGGAGGATCGGCTCGTCGGACAGGCCCGGCTGGTCAACGCGGGCAAACAGCTCCGCCGCATAGGCGGTGCCATCGTCGACGTCGTCGTGCACACCGAGCAGTTCCGACCGGTGACTGCCGAGGTCGCCGAAGGCGCGCTGGACATCGAGGGCGCCTCCCGCAGTTTTCTCCAGGCCTTGTCCGCCGGTGCGGACATGAGCCGCAGTCACGTGAGGCCGTCGGCCGCGGTGCGGGCCGGGGCACCCGAGGTAGGCCCGGTCCAACCCCAGACGGCGCGGGCGTGGTGGGAGCGTATGCGCTGTTTGGGGGTGTGTTCAGGGGGAGTTGAGTACACGCATGACCTGTCCGCAACCGGGCGGTCCCGGCGAACGGGGGGAGCGGCACGGCGGACCAGTACGGCGGCGGTGTTGTCGGCGTTCGTGAGTCGACGTTCGCCCCGCCCGGCTTCATGGCATACCCCGCGTTCCCTTACATGCTCGCCACATCTATACTCCCGTTCGCGCTGTCAAGAGCAGCCGAAGTAGGTGTCTGGAACATGAGGGAACATGGCTCGATCTGACAACCGGAGTGACACGGAGCTGGGGTGCGCCGTCCTGCTCGGTCTCATCCTCGTCGGCGCGGTCTGCTGGCTGGTGTACCAGGCCGTCCTTTGGGTCGTCGCCGAGTGGCGTTGGGCCTGGTTCGCCGGGTGCGCCATGGTGGTGCCCTGTGCCGCGTACGCGATCGTCCGTGCCTGGGGTGAGGAGCGGCCCTTCGTTCCGTCCCGTCAACTCGAGGCCTGGGCCACGGCGGTGGCCACAGCACTCACCGCAGCCGCGCCGCTCGTTGTGCTGGTGAAGGGGTGGCCGACCGCGGTCGTCGCCGCGTTGACCGCCGCCGGCAGTGCGGCGGCGGTCACCTACGTGCCCTGGTGGGACGACTACAGGAAGACGACCACCACTGCCGTCCCGGACGGGGCGCCGTCGGCCGACAACGGAGTTTCTGAGGACAACGGCGACACACTGCCCGCCGCAGCAGCGTCCCCAACGAAGTGATGTCTTCCGGGCGACGCCTGTCCCCTTGACAGCCGCCCCGGCCCCGTTCGACGGAACCACGCCCCCCTCCGAACAGGGGAACGGCGAACGGCCGCAGCGCCGAACCCCAGTCACCAAACCCCAAACCGACCTCCGACTTTCGGACCGGGCCCACCCGACTGCCCCGTCCCAGCCGCACCTCTGGAGCCCGCGTGTTCCGCATGTCCTTCCCGCCGCCCGGCCGTCAGCGCCGCGTCGGCACCCTGCTCGCCGCCATATGCGTCAGCACGCTGGTAATCGCCCTCGGCGAGCCGTCCGGTGACGACACAGCCATGGCCACGTCGGCGTCAGCTCACCCGCCGTCCACCGCCCGGCCCTCCACCGCGCCGGAAGTCTCACCCTCTCCGTGGTCCACCGCGCCCGCCCGCAGGACACCGGCACAGCGGCTCAACATCCTCGGGCGGACCAAGAAATGGGATCTGTCGGGTTCATCGGCGTCAGAGTTCACCCAGGATGCGTGCGACATGGCGGACGAGACGGACAGCAGGCCCGACCTGGCGGGCGAGAGCGTGGCACAGGCCCTCGCGATGCGCGCGGCATCCGCGGACTCCGGCGAGGACGCGCTGCGTGCAGGCATACCGGTGCTCTGCCCAAAGTGGACCAAGGCCCTGAAAGCGAGCTTGTCCGGCCAGTACGACCGCTGGATCACGGACGACACCTACGACATCGGCACCGAACCGAGCCAGATACCTCCGGGCACCTACCAGACCGCTGGTGACATAACCGACTGCTACTGGGAACGCACCGCCGCCAATGGGGATGTGATCGACAACGGCCTGGCCACGGCGGCGCGCAGGATCACGGTGCACATCAGCGCCTCCGACAGCACGTTCACCTCGGACAACTGCGGTGTGTGGACGCCGGTCCACTGACCACCACCGGCATCCGGCGTCGGCTGGTTCTACTTCGAGGACCAGCCGACGGGCGCCTGACGCCGCATCCGTCGCACGGAGCGTGGGGGTCGCCTCCTGCCCTACCCCGGCCGGTGCAGGGCACGGCGCGCGGACTGGCAACAAGCACTGAGCAGCCCAGGGCCCGGACGGCACGCCGGGTACGGCGGTCGCAGCGGCGGCGGAGTTCCTCAGCCTAGTGCCGCATCAGGCAACGTTTGCCCCGGCGGGGAGCGGGTGTTGATCCCCGTGATACGTTCAGCGCCGCCGTGCACGACTGCGAGTCCAAGGAGGTGAGACCGATCAACGCTGTGACAGGTCGGGGCTCTCTCCTTTGCATGGTCTAGGGAGCGCCCGCACAAGGCATCCCGAAAGGCTTGAAACGCTGATGCGCTTCACCTCCCAGACGTCATCGGACAGCGTCACCGAGCAGTTCTTCATCCTCGACGAGACCCCCGGCGTGCTATGGACGCCGGAAGACGCCTCTGGTACTCGTCCCCTGATTCTGCTGGGCCACGGCGGCAGGCAGCACAAGACGACCCCCGTCAATGTGGCCCGCGCCCGACGCTACGCCGCCGAGGGTTTCGCGGTCGTCGCGATCGACGCGCCCAACCACGGCGACCGGCCCCAGGACGAGGAGTTCGGCCGGATCGCGGCCGACGTGCGGGCCGGCATGGCCGCCGGTGAGAACCCGGGCACGCTGGTCGCCGGCATGCACAGCTATCCGGCCCCTCAGGCCGTCGCGGATTGGCAGACGGTCCTGACCGCGGTCCAGCGCCTCGACCAGGTCGGCGTCGGCCCGGTGGGCTACTGCGGTATGTCGATGGGCTGCGGGCTCGGCATTCCGCTCATCGTCGCAGAACCCCGGATCCGAGCCGCGGTTCTGGGCCTGCTCGGCGTGCACGGTCTGGCCGAGGACGCCGCGCGGATCACTGCACCGGTGCAGTTCGTGGTCCAGTGGGACGACCAGATGGTTCCGCGGGACGAGAGCCTGGCGTTGTTCGACGCGCTGGCCTCATCTGAGAAGACGCTGCACGCCAAGGCCCTGTTCTCCCGAAGCTACGGCGAAGTGACAAGTAGCTCTCTGTAATCAGAGTGACGCTCGGTCGGGGAAAGCAGGGCGGGGTCCGGGGACTTCGCCGACCTGAAGGGCGGCGAAGTCGGCGTGGGCCTGGTCGATGGCTGGGTATGCCTCGCGCTTGGCGTGTTCGGCGAGCGCCCGGTAGATGCTGGCGACGGAGGGGTTGTGTCCCTTGCGCTTGCCGGTGGGGATGATCAGGTCGGGCTGGATCTGCTCGACGGACTCGCCGCCCGCACGGCGCCTCAGCACGGTGTGGAGCATGTCATCGGTGATGACCGGCGGCCGGCCACCGTGCTTGCCCTTGCGGGCCGCGGTGTCGAGCCCCTCCAGCGTCGACTCCCGGATGTTCTCCCGCTCGGTCTCCGGCCTCGGGGAACATCGGTACAGCGGTTGGCGCTGAGAACGATCATGGTCGGCTAGCACACCGGCTGGAGGCTCCGCTGGGGTTCGCGGAAAGAACGCCGGGCGGGTACCGGCGCTGGCTACGGTCCGCTCGTGCCGGTGGAGTTTCTGACTGATGAGCAGGCTGAGGCGTACGGGAAGTTCGCCGAGGAGCCGACCCGCCCTGAGCTGGAGAGGTTCTTCTTCCTGGACGACGTCGACCGCGATCTTGCGTTGCGGCGCTCCACGCATCACCAACTGGGCTTCGCGCTCCAGATGTGCACCGTGCGCTACATCGGCCGGTTCCTCCCGGACGGTCCACTCGACGCCCCGTGGTCGGTGGTCGAGCACTTGGCCGAGCAGCTCGGCATCGATGACCCGTCGGTGGTGAAGCGGTACACCGAGCGGCCGAAGACGGCCTACGAGCACGTGTGGGAGATCCGGGACGCCTACGAGTACCACGAGTACGAGGACTCGGAGTGGTCTCGGCGGTTCCGTACGTTCCTGCACGGGCGGGCGTGGACGCACGCCGAGGGGCCGAAGGCGTTGTTCGACAACGCGGTGGGGTGGCTGCGCCGCAACCGGGTGCTGCTACCGGGAGTGAGCGTGCTGGCCCGGCAGGTGGCGGAGGTGAGGGCGGTCGCGGATAAGCGGCTGCACGCCACCGTCGCGGGAGCCGCTCGCCGCGCGGATGCGGCGCTGCCCGGTGATCTGGTGGAGACGTTGAAGACGCCGGAGGGTTCCCGGTTCTCGGAGCTGGAGCGGGTGGACGAGATCGGTGCGTTCCAGCTCGGGCGGCTGAAGCTGTCGCAGATCCCGCCGAACCGGATTTCGGCGCTGGCCCGGTACGCGCTGGGGTCGAAGGCGGCGTTGCTGGAGCGGGCAGCGGAGCCGAAGCGCACGGCGATGCTCACCGCGGTGATGCGACATCTGGAGGCGAAGGCGATCGACGAGGCCCTGGACCTGTTCCAGGTCCTCATGGCCTCCCGGCTGCTGAACACGGCGAAGCGGAAGACGGAGAAGGAACGGCTGTCCACCCTGCCGCAGCTGGAGAAAGCGTCGCGCACGCTCGCGCGGGCGGCGAAGGTGCTGTTCGGGGAGCTGGAGCTGGTCGAGGTACACGGCACAGATGTGGACGTGGCCGCGCTGTGGGCGGCGCTGGAGGAGGTCGCCCCGCGCGCCGCCGTGATGACCGCGGCGGCCACGGTGGTCTCGCTGGTACCCGAGGACGAGGACGCGGCCGGGGTCGCGATGCGGGCCGCGCTGGTGACCCGGTACAACACGGTGAAGCCGTTCCTCGCCCTGCTGGGCGAGTCGAAGGCGCTGTCCGCGGACAGTGGCGGCAAGCGGGTCCTGGCCGGAGTCCGGGCGCTTCCGGCGCTGGCCCGGCGGAAGGTGAGCGTGAAGCCGCTGCTGCCGCGCGAAGTCGACGACAAGCTGGTGCCGCCAGCCTGGCGCAAGGCGGTCTGCGCCCACCCCGACCTGCCACAGGGTGCAGTGGACCGGGACGCGTACGTGGTCTGCGTGCTGGAGCAGTTACACCGGGCCCTGAACAACCGCGATGTGTTCGCCGCCCCTTCGCACCGCTGGTCCAACCCGCGGGCCCGCCTGCTGGAGGGCCCCGAGTGGGAGGCCGTGTGCGAGGACGTCCTGGCGGCCCTGAGCCTGGACATGCCCGTCGGGGAGCACCTGGCGGAGCTGGTGCCCGGCCTGGACGCGGGGTGGAAGCAGCTCCTCGAACGCCTCGAAGAGGCCGGACCGGCAGCGAAGGTCACCATCGAGGTGCAGGATAACGGGCGGGCGAAGCTGAACGTCGACAAGCTCGGCGCCCTGGGTGAGCCGAAGTCCCTGGCCTCGCTGCGCAAGCGGGTCGAGAAGATGCTCCCGAAGATCGACCTGCCGGACCTGCTGTTCGAGGTGCACTCCTGGACCGGCTTCCTCGACGCCTTCGTCCACCTCGGCGACGGCACCACCCGAATGAAGGGCCTGCCCACCTCCCTTGTCGCCCTGCTCGTGTCGGAGGCGTGCAACATCGGCCTGACCCCGGTGTTGAACCCGGCGCACGAGGCCCTCACCCGGGCCCGACTCGTCCACGTCGACCAGTACTACCTGCGCGTCGACACCATCGCCGCGGCAAACGCGAAGCTGATCGAGGCCCAAGCCCAGGTGCCCATCGTGCAGTTCTGGGGCAACGGACTACTCGCCTCGGTCGACGGACTGCGGTTCGTCGTCCCCGTGCGCACGATCAGCTCGGCGCCGTCACCGAAGTACTTCGGCTTCAAGCGCGGCATCACCTGGCTCAACGCCGTCAACGACCAGGTCGCGGGCATCGGGCAGATGGTGGTCCCGGGCACCCCGCGTGATTCCCTGCACATCCTGGACGCGCTGCTGAACCTGGACGGCGGGGTGAAGCCGGAGATGGTGGCGACCGACAACGCCTCCTACTCCGACATGGTGTTCGGCCTGTTCAAAATCCTGGCCTACAACTTCAGCCTGCGGTTCCGCGATCTGGACGACCAGCGGTTCTGGCGGGCCACGATGCCCGGAGTGGAGACCGGGACGTACGGAGTGCTGGAGGACCTGGACCGCAACCGCGTGAACCTGAACAAGGTGATCACGCACTGGCCGGACATGCTGAAGGTCGCCGGTTCCCTGGTCACCAACCAGGTCCGCGCCGACGACCTGCTGCGCATGTTCGGCCGCGAGGGACGCCCCGCCCCGCTGGGGCAGGCGTTCGCCGAGTACGGGCGCATCGCCAAGACCGAACACCTGCTCCGCGTGATCGACCCGGTCGACGACACCTACCGCCGCCAGATGAACCGGCAGCTCACCGTGCAGGAGTCCCGCCACAAGCTCGCCCGCGACGTCTGCCACGGCAAGCGCGGCACCATCCACCAGGCGTACCGCGACGGCATGGAGGACCAGCTCGGGGCGCTCGGCCTGGTCCTCAACGCCATCGTGCTCTGGACGACCCGCTACATCGACGCCGCCGTCGAACAGCTCCGCGCCGAAGGCCACGAGATCCGCGACGAGGACATTGCCCGCCTGTCCCCGCTCAAGCACCGCAACCTGAACCTGCTCGGCCGCTACAGCTTCACCGCCTCCACCCCGGCCGCCGGCGCCCTGCGCCCGCTGCGCGACCCGGATGCGCCGGAGCTGGAGGAGGACGAGGACGAGTCGGCGGCCGACTGAAGCGGGCCTGTCAGTCGACGGGCACCAGCGCGGCGTAGTACTGCTCGACGATCCGGGGCAGCACCACACAGGAGAGCAGGAACCAGTCGCTGTAGCGGCACAGGTCCCAGTCGCGGACCGGGAAGTGGAACTCGGAGGCCGTGAGGCTTTTCCACTCTCAGTTTGAGCTGGCCAGATGCAGGGTGAGGACGGCTCGGATGAGGCTGCTGATACGGGTGGTTGAACAGCGGAGCTTTCGCAGCAGCCGCCAGGTCTTGAGGGTGGCGACGGCCTGTTCGGCGAGAGCGCGGACCTTTGCGTGGGATCGGTTGACCGCCTGCTGGCCTGCGGACAACGTCTCCCACCTGCCCCAGTAAGGAGTTCGAACCGTGCCCCCGGCGCCGCGGTAGGCCTTGTCGGCCCAGCACGGGACGTCTGCTGCGGCAAGGGCGTCGACGATGCCGTGTTCACGAGCTGCGCGGACGTCATGGACGGCGCCGGCCATGGCCGGTGACGCCCACAGCAGACGGCCGAGTGAATCGGCGACGACTTGCACGTTCATACCGTGCTTCTTGTGTTTCCCAGAGTAGAAGGGCTGGTCGGCAGCTATGCGGTCGATCGGCAGCAGGGTTCCGTCCAGCAGGACGAATGCCTTCGTCGAGGCGGCCCCCATCGCTGCTTCGAGGGTGGGCGCGAGGTCGGCCAGGAGGTCGACGGCCTCGGTGATGTAGCGGTAGGCGGTGGTCGTCCCGACACCGAACCCGGCGGCGAGCTGGGCATAGGTCTGCCCGTTGCGTAGATGGGCGAGTGTGAGGAGAGCCTGGCGGCCGGCGCTCAGGCGTCGCCAACGGGTGCCGATCACGCGGCGGCGTTGCCGCAGTCGTTCTGCGAGGAAGCGGAGGGCAGAGCTGGACACGTCGACGCCCGACGGGTAGACAAGCACACGAAACCTTTGGTGGAGACGGATCTTCTTGGTCGAGACCCATCTACCAGGGGCTTCACCACGTTGTCAGCCCAACCGCCGAGCTGGCTTGACCGGTTGAAGAAGACTTACTGACTGACATGGGGGGACCGTGCCGTCCGAGACTGGTTCGCAGTCCGTCAGGGAAGCTGCCCGCCGCATCGTGGATCTCGTGCTCACCGAGGATGATGTCTACCACGACAGCCTCCCGGAGGAGGTCGAGGTCTCCATCGGCGTTCCATTGATCGAGGTGGCGAGGATGCTGGACGAGCCCGTCGCCGACAAGGAGTTCCGGGGCGGCGTCCGCCTCCTGCTGGAGGTGGGCGCGGTCGTGGCGCCCCGTATGCCGAGCAAACTGCGTGACCTGTTCGAGGAGCTGCGTCTCGCCATGCGTGGAGTGACCGTGCGCTGAACGGGGTCCGGGCCGGACAGAGCGTGGGCAGAACGGGGCCTGGGCAAGGCGATTCAACCGAGTTGAAAAGGGCTCCGTGAACTCCTCCAAGGAGTCCCCAAGCGGCCGGTCGGCGTCAACGCGGCCCTCGAACCGGCCCAGCGTGCGCATCAAATGCGCCTCGGTGTCGAACTCCGCCCAGCTGAAGTCCGAGAACAGCCACTCCTCGGCGTCCTCGGCCCGGAAGTGGTCGTCGGCTACCGCGAGGGCATGGAGGACCAGCTCGGCGTCCTCGGCCTGGGCACCGGGCCAAGGCGTGCGCGTGCTGGTCGAGCCTCAGACCCCCGCGGCCTCGCCGGCCGGCCGTGTCGCGCCGAACTCGGCGGCGGCGAGGACAGAGTCCAGTCGGGCTCGGGTGGCTGCGAGGTCCCGCATGTGATCGTCGAGGCGGTCCCGCTCCGCACGAAGCCGGGCGATCATCTCCGGGCCGGCGATACCGGTGTGCACACACGGCAGGAACTCCACGATCGTCCGGCTGCTCAGCCCGGCAGCGTAGAGGAGCTGGATCCACCGCACCCGCTCGACCGTGTCCGGGGTGTAGAGGCGCTGCCCGCCTGCGCTGCGGCTCGACGCGATGAGCTGCTGCTGCTCGTAGTAGCGCAGCGCACGCGTGCTCACTCCCGCGGCCGATGCCACCTCGCCGATACGCATCCCGTCGCTCCCTCTGCTCCACATGCCGCTGGGTCCCGGTTGCTGCCGGGCCGTCCCGGGGTTCGTCACCCGACTTGCCTTTGACGTTAACGTCAACTTTTACACTCCGGAAGCCGGGCATCAGCACCGGCGGAACCGACCATGACGGAGTAGGACCTCATGAGCACTGACGACACGACACCCGACGGCCTCATCCCCGCCGACATCCTCGCCTCGGACACGCCGGTCGCGGTATATGGATACGCCCGGGCCAAGGCGGGCGGGGAGGGCCGGATGCTGGGCGAGATCCAGGCGATCATCGGCCTCACCCGCAAGGAGGACGGATGCGAGCAGTACGTGGTGCACACCACGCCGGACCAGCCGGGCGCCTTCGCCTTCTACGAGCGCTGGTCCTCCGGCGCCCACCTGCTGGCGCACGTTTCGCAGCCGTTCATGCAGACGTACTTCGCCGCCATCGCGGGCCTGGTCGAGGGGGAACTGGAGGCCCACTGGCTGCACCCCCTCTCCTGACCCACGGCACACGGCTGGCCCCGCGCCACGCGGGGCCAGCGCATCCGGATCGCCGTATCCGCGATGGCGCGGCATGCGGGCAGAGGTATGGCTGCTGGCCGGTCCACGCCGCGGGCCGCCTGTCGGCAAAGGAACGAATGACGACAGGCACGGCAGGCGTCCAATGAACCCAGGCTTTCCGGGGCCCGACGGCGGCGCAGACCCAATCAGATCCGATGACGGCAGATGACAGGGTTTGCTGACAGCTAGGGTCGAATGAGAGCACCGACACGGGGAGCGGCATGGCCAACCTGGTCTACAAACGGGTCTCGACCGACCAGCAGTCGACCGACCGCCAGAACCTCGTCCTGGACGAGGCCGGGATCGAGGACCCGGTCGCCTTCGAGGAAGCCGCGGGCACCTCCAGCCGCCTCCACCCGCTCCAGCGCCCGAAGTTCGCCGAACTGCTCGTGTACGCGCGGCCGGGAGACACCGTCCACATCTCCGAGATGTTCCGCCTGGTGCGCGGCACCGGGCACATCCTCGACGTGCTCGACGTCCTCCACCGCGACCAGGTGGCGTTGCGCATCCACGACGGCGCGTTTCCGCGATGGACCTCACCGCCCGCCACCCGCGCACCGGAGAATTGCTGTCCACCGTGAAGTTCATGGTGCAGACCCTCGCCGCCGCCGGAGAACTCCAACGCGACCTCCAGCGAGAGCTGACCTACGACGGCCTGCGAGCCGCCGAGGCCAAGGGCAACAAGGGCGGACGCCGCCCCGCCGTCGCGGCCGACAGGACCGACACCGTGCGCACCGCGTACCTGGAGGGCCGATCCATCGCCGCCCTTGCCCGCGACCACGGCGTCAGTCGGGGCGCCGTCCGCACGGCCGTCGCCGACCTGCTGCCCGAGTGCACGGCCGCCGATCCGGACGCCTTGGCCGCGGAGTTGCCGGTCGTTCTCGACATGCCGGGCAAGGTCGCCGACTTCCTCCGCGCGTCCGACCTCGACGACGCCGAGCGCGCCACGCTCGATCAGGGCGTGACCGTACGGCGCGGCCAGGGCTACACCCTGCGCGTCACCGCCACGCCCGCGATCCACCGCCGACTCCTCGACCTCTGCCAACCCCTCAACGGCACCCCTGGAACCCCGGCGGTCCCGGCGCAGCGCAAGGCGCGCCGTGAGTACGAGACCCGCGTCAACGCCCTCGCGACCGTCACCCTGTAGCAAACTCCCCAGCCTCCAAGATCATCCCGTGGCGGGGTTCTGGCGTATCTGGGTCATGCCCCCAGCCGCCCAGCCAAACCCACAGGTCAGACAGCGAAATCCTGCTGGAGTACTAGGCGCGGGCCATGCGGCCCATGATCCGGACGATCAGGCGGCGCGGCAGGATCTTGCTGGCGAGCGCGATCGGGCGGCCGTTGGTGATCATCGACGGGGGCGCGGAGCGGCGGTCGAGCGTGTCGAGGGCCATCTTGACGACGTGCTCGGGGGTGACTCGCTTCGCGCCGTAGTCGGCCGTCTCGCTGCCCGCGGCGTCGTAGAACTCGGTCTTCGTGGCGCCGGGGCACACGGCGAGGACGCGCAGGCCGGTGCCACGGTTTTCCTCCCACAGCGATTCGGTGAAGCTGAGGACGAAGGCCTTGGTGGCGCCGTAGACGCTCAGGTACGGGGTCGGCTGGAAGCCCAGCAGGCTGGCGACGTTGATCAGGATGCCGGTGTAGGCGGAGTTCAGCGGGTCGATGTAGGCGCGGCTGAGGTCGACCAGCGCGCTGACGTTCAGCGCGATCATGCTCTGCAGGCGGTCCGGGTCCTCGTCGGTGAAGGCGTTGTGGCTGCCGAAGCCGGCGTTGTTGACCAGTCCGGTGGCGTAGATGCCACGGGATTCGAGTTCGGCGCGCAGCGTGCGGCCGGCGTCGGGCCGGCCGAGGTCGCGGGCGACGACGTGCACCGTGACGCCGTGGGCGCGGGTGAGTTCGTCGGCCAGGTCCTTGAGCCGGTCCGCGCGGCGGGCGACGAGTACGAGATCCGCGCCGCGCCGGGCCAGCTGGCGCGCGAATTCCGCGCCGAGCCCGGAGCTGGCCCCGGTGACGATGACGGTCTGGCGGCGATAGTCGATTTCGCTCATGCCTGCACTCTACGCATGCTCTTGCACTGAGTGCAAGTGATTGCATCTCGCGAAGGGATGTACCATCGGTGCATGGCTCAGAAACCGACGCCCATCCGGGAACAGACCCGCTCGGTGGTTCGCGCGCTCCTCACCAAAACCGCCGTCGAACTGTTCGCGGCCAAGGGGTACGACGACACGACACTCGAGGAGATCGCCGCCGCGGCGGGCGTCTCCAAACGGACCCTGTTCAACTACTTCCGCAACAAGGAGGACCTCGCCCTCAACGGCCTGTCCGAGCAGGGGGAACTGATAGCCGCGCGGCTCGCCGAGCGCCCGACCGACGAAGACCCGTGGACATCGCTGCGTGCGGCGTTCCAGGTGCTCGAGGAGATGGACCTCACCGCCGAGCGCCGGCTCGAAATGACCACGCTGCTGTTCGGCAACGAATCCCTGCGCGCCGGCCACGCCGAGAAGCAGGCCCGCTGGCAGGACCTGTTCGCACCGCTGATCGAGCCGCGACTGCCCGACTCCGGCCACCGCGCCCTGCAGGCGCGCGCGATCGCGGCCGCGGCGATCACCTGCCTCCAGGCGGCGACAGAGGAGTGGATGCGCCTGGGCGGACAGGCCGACATCTCTGACCTCTACGACGCGGCCGTACAGGCCATCCGCCGCCCCGTCTCACCACCAGAGAAGACAACGACATGAGCAAGCGCCTGCCCCCCGCCGACCTGCACAACATGGCCGCCGCGCTGCGCGCCGAACGCGCCGAGATGCTGGACTTCACCAGCAGTCTCACCGACGACGAATGGACCGCGCCCAGCGCCGCGGCCGGATGGCGCATCGCCGACGTCGTCGCCCACATCGGCGCGACAGCACGGAACTTCTACACACCCCCCTCTCGGGAGGCGCTGCGGGCCACCAGCCTCGAACGACTCAACGAAAGCCCTGTCGACCGGCGCCGCGGCTGGAGCCGGACACAGGTCATGGCCGAGTACACCCGCGCCACCCGCCGAGCGACCACGCTCCTCGACCTCGTCCGACGCACCCCCGCCACCCGGCTGCGTATACCGCTCGTCGAACTCGGACGCTACCCCCTGGGCCTGTTGATCGGCGGCGCACTCGTCTTCGACCACCACACCCACCTGCGCCACGACATGGCCCCAGCACTCGGCCGACCCGCGCCGTCCACCGACGCCGACCGGATGCGAGCCGTCCTGACCTGGATGATCGCCGTACTGAGCAATCAGGTCGCGCAGGCGCCGGTCGCCGGGCTCGACGCCCGCGTCGCACTGACCCTCACCGGCCCCGGGGGCGGAACCTGGTGGTTCGATGAGGCGGGCGGCCTGGCTCCCTCCGACGGAGCGGTCGCCGCGCACGTCACCGCCCCCGCGCTGACCTTCCCCGACTGGGGCACGCAGCGGTCGTCCTGGCGCGACAGCGACGTGACACTCACCGGCGACACCGACCTCGCCGCGCGCTTCCTCGACACCGTCAACGTCATCTGATCGGGGCACCGGAAGCCGGCCTCCCAGGCAGCCCCGGACCGCTTGTCCTCTCCCTCTGGTGGCGGCGAGCTCCGGCCGGGGCGTCACGGCTTCGAGCGCCTCGACGGCTTGTGATCGCCGGCCCACACCTCGCGCCGCCTTCTCAGGTGAGCAAAGTGAGTCTCCCTACGGCAAGGCGCTATCGCTCGATTCAGCGATGACGCCACACCCGCCAAGGCCCCACCGCCGTGCGCCCGATGTGCTATCCGACCATGATCGTTCTCGCTGAGACTGGCTGTTCCGTTACGAGAACCGGGTCAGCGCACTCACACCCTGGCCATGATCGTTCTCAGCGCCAGCCGCTGTACCGATGTTCCCCGAGGCCGTTCGTCGGCCGTGGTGGGAGGCTGACGGGGCGTCGGTCCCGGAACGGGGGGGGTGCCGGTAAGAACGCTGTCACCAGCCGCAGGGCGCTCCGCTGCTTATGGCCGCACGCGGCGGGCGCCGGGCGATCCGGCGTGATCTCCGGAGCGAGCCGGGCCGTCAGTCCGCGGTGATGCTGTCCAGGACGTCAAGACGGGCGGCCCGGCGAGCCGGCCATTGGGCGGCGGCCAGGCCGACGAGAACGGCGGCCAGCAGCATCAGCAACAGCTTGGGGTAGGGCAAGACCGTGCGGAGCTCTGGCAGGGTCACGGTCATGGTGGTGCCGGCCGCCCAGGCCAGGAAGACGCCGAAGGCCATGCCGATCGCCGCGCCGAAGACGGAGATCAACACCGATTCCAGCCGTACCATCCGCTTGACGCCGCCGCGGTCCAGGCCGATCGCCCGGAGCAGGCCGAGTTCGCGCCTGCGCTCGAACACGGCCATTGCCAGCGTATTGACCACTCCCAGGGCCGCGACCAGCAACGACATCCCGAGCAGTGCGTAGAGCAGGTTGAGGGCGAAGGTGATGGTGCGGTCGAACCCGTTCCTCAGGTCCTGCTTGTTCTCGACCTCGACCACAGGACTTTTGCCGGTGGCGTCCTTGAGAGCCTGTTTGAAGGCAGGGGTCGCCCCGTTCGCGCCCTTGACCAGGATCTGCTGCGCCGGCGCGTACGGCTGGTGTGCGGTGACCACGCCGCCCGGCAGGAGCACGGGGGCGAGCATCCGGCTGGGTGCGAACACCCCGCCGACGGTGAGACGGGTGCCGGTCCCGTGCGGGGCGGCCACGGTCACGGTGGAGCCGACGGCCAGTCCGTGCCGGTTCGCGAAGTCGGAGTCCACCAGGATCTGACCTCGTTTCAGTGCCGTGGCCGCCCCCTGACTCATGCTCGGCCGGACCAGCTGATCGGCACTGTCGGCATCGAGGCCCTTCGCCTCGGTCCGCACGCCGGCTATCCGCCACTCCACGTCGGTGACCGGGCTGGCGGCGACCACCCCGGGGGCCTTGGCGACCGATGTCGCGATGCTCGGGTCCAGGGTGCCGGTGAGCGTGGTGACGGCGTAGTCCGCCGTCATCTCTTGCGTCACGGCACGGTCGACCGCATCCGAGACAGAGGCGCCGATCACGGTCATCGCGGTGACCAGGGTGAGTCCGATGGTCAGGGCGGCGGCCGTACTCGCGGTGCGGCGCGGGTTACGGATCGCGTTGAGTGCGGCGAGTGAGCCGGGGGTGCCGCAAAGGCGGGCGAGCGGCGGGCGCGCCAGGGCGATCACCGGGCGGGACAGCAGCGGCAGCAGTTGCACGATGCCGAGGACCGCGAGGAGCGCCCCCGCCATGAGCGGCAAGCGCGCCGTGGCGCCCCTCTCGGTGCTGCCCAGCAGGACTAGGCCGATGCCGCCGGCGGTGGTCAGGGCGCCGAGGAGGTTGCGGAGAAACACGCTTCGGTGGGTGGCGGGTTGCTCGCCGCTGCTCAGCGCGGCGACCGGGGGGATCCGGCAGGCGCGGAGGGCGGGCAGCGCGGCGGACAGGACGGTGGCCAGGGTGCCGACGAGCAGGGTGATCAGCACGGTTGTCGGGGTGATGACCACGTTGGCTCTGGGGAGGTCCGCGTCCAGGGACTTCACTCCCGCCGCGAGCGCGGCGCCGATGCCGATGCCGAGGAGCAGTCCGGCGGCGGAGCCGCTGAGACCGACAAGGAGCGCCTCGATCAGCACGGAGCGGGTGACCTGGCCGCGGCCGGCGCCGATGGCGCGGAGCAGTGCCAGCTGCCGGGTGCGCTGGGCCACCAGCATGGTGAAGGTGTTGGCGATGAGGAAGATGCCGATGAACAGCGAGATCCCGGCAGCGGTGGTCAGCATGGTGGCCAGGCTCCTGCCGCTCTGGGCCAGCCTCTCGGCCTGCTGCGCGGCCAGCTGCGCGCCGGTCTCGGCTCGGAATTGGTTGCCGCCGGGGACCAGCGGGGTGACGGCGTGCAGCAGTGCGGTCTCGGAGGTGCCGGGGGCGGCGGTGACGTCGATGCTGCTGTACTGGTCCGGCGCCAGCGACAGCACCCGCCGGGCGCCCTGGGTGTCCAGCAGGGCCAGCGGGTTGCCGGACCGGACCGCAGGCGCGTCGGAGGAGAAGACGCCGGTCAGGGTGACGCTGATGGCAGGGCCGTTGGCGGCGATGCGGACGGTGTCACCGAGCCGGTAGCCCGCTTTCTCGACGGTGCCCCGGTCCAGGGCGACCTCGGTCGCGGTGTGCGGTCCTCGGCCCTGGAGCATCGGGTAGCGCGCATCGTTCCCCGCGGCATCCGGCACGAAGTTGGCGCCCGTGCTTCTCATGATGTCGCCGATCATGTTGCCGTTCTTGTCCGCGATGGCAGCGGTGCCGCTCACCACCGCGCGGGTCCCGGCGACTCCCGGCAGCGCGGCAATCCGACGGACGGTCGCCTCCGTGAGCCGGGCGGAGCTCTTGGTGCTGTTCTGCCTGGCGCTGGAGGGCAGTCCGGCGGTGTCGTCGGCAACCTGGACCGAGATGCCGGTGAAGTCCTTGCTGCGGCTGTTGTTCGCGGCTTGGTGGATGCTGTCGGAGAAGATCATGGTGCCGGTCATGAAGCCGGTGCCGAGCAGCACGGCCAGGGTGGTCATCAGGAGCCGGCCGCGGTGGGCCAGGACATTGCGCAGTGCGGTACGGAACATGGGTGACAGCCCCCGTCAGCCGACGCGGTCGAGCCGGCGCATGCGGTCCAGCACACTGTCGGCGGTGGGCGATCGCAGTTCGTCGACGATGCGGCCGTCGGCGAGGAAGACCACCCGGTCCGCGTGGGAGGCGGCCACCGGGTCGTGGGTGACCATGACGACGCTCTGGCCGAAGTCGCGCACGCAGGATCCGAGGAGCGCCAGGACCTCCGCGCCGGCGTGCGAGTCGAGGTTCCCGGTGGGCTCGTCGGCGAAGATGATCTCGGGCTTTCCTGCCAGGGCGCGGGCGCAGGCCACGCGTTGCTGCTGTCCACCGGACAGTTGGCCGGGGCGGTGCTTCAGCCGGTCGGCCAGGCCCACCGCGTCGACGACCCGTGCCAGCCAGTCCCTGTCGGGCCTGCGCCCGGCGATGTCACCGGGCAGCGTGATGTTCTCCATGGCGGTGAGCGTGGGCATCAGATTGAAGGCCTGGAAGATGAACCCGATCCTGTCCCGGCGCAGCCGGGTCAGCTGTTTGTCCTTCAGGCCGACCAGCTCCACATCGCCGATCGTCGCGGAGCCGGAGGTCACGCTGTCGAGCCCGGCCATGCAGTGCATCAGCGTGGACTTGCCGGATCCCGAGGGACCCATGATCGCGGCGAACTCGCCGCGCGGAAACACCACGCTGACGTCGTCCAGCGCCAGGACCCGGGTCTCCCCCTCCCCGTAGACCTTGTGCAGCCCACGGGCTCGGGCAGCCGCCGCGTACGTGGTCGTCGTCATCGTGTCCATCACCATGGGAGTCCTCTCGGTGGAGCTCGGAACGCCGTCCACGCTCGCCCAAGCCGGGTCCTGGGGGCGTCCGGCCCTCAGCGGACCCGTCGGGTGGTCCGTCATGCCACAGGCGTACGCCTGTTAGGCGACGCGGAGAGCCGGGCGCACGCCTACGCTCGGCCCGTGGAAGAGATCAAGCCCCGGCCGCCCCTGCTCGGACGCATCCCGCCAGGCGCCTGGCCGGTCCTCACCTGGTGCGCGGCCCCGCTGTTCGCACTGGTGCTGTGGCTGCTGGAGCAACAGGGCGGGCCCGAGGCCGCCCCCTTCCTGCGGGGCCCCTGGGCCGGCCTGGCGCTGGCCGTCGGCCTGGCGTTGCCGCTCGTAGCGGCCCGACGCCGACCACTGCCGGTCCTGGGCCTGGTCCTCACCGAATCCCTGGCGGCTGCGGCGCTCGCTCCCTGGGCGTGGGCTCTGCTGCTCCCGACGGCGGACGTGCTGCTGCTCTACATCGCCGCCACCGCCGGCCGCAGCCGTCGCACCACTGCCATGGCGGCCGTCGCGGTCCTCACGGCGCAGATCAGCGGCTGGCGGATCACGAACGGAGGCTGGGCGCACGGTGTGACCGAGGCCGCGGTGCCGATCGTCTCGGTCGCCCTTGTCTCCTGGACGCTGGGCAGCTCGATCCGCCAGCGGCGCGAGTACGCCGAGCGGCTGCGTGAACAAGCCGCCGCCCAGGCTGTGCAGGCGGAGCGCCTGCGAATCGCCCGGGAGCTGCACGACACGGTCGCCCACAGCATCGGAGTGGTCGCCATCCAGGCCGGAGCAGCCAAGCGGGTCATCAAGACCCAGCCCGAGGGAGCCCGCAGAGCACTCGACGCGATCGAGCTGACCAGCCGGGAGACCCTCGTGGGGCTCCGCCAAATGCTCGGCACGCTGCATGGGACCGAACCCGAACCGGTGACGGGTATGGCAGGCGTGGACCGGCTGACGCAGGGCACCGCCACGGCCGGACTCCACGTAAAGGTGCGCTGGCAGGGAACGAAACGTCCGCTGCCACCCGACACGGACCAATCGGCATTCCGCATCATCCAGGAGTCATTGACCAACGTGGTCCGCCACGCGAACGCCCGCCACTGCCAGGTGAACGTCGACTACCGCACCGCCGAGCTGGCCATCGAGGTCGTCGACGACGGCACCGGCGCGCCGCCCGATGCCGCGACCGACGGCACCGGCTACGGAATCACTGGAATGCGCGACCGAGCAGATCTGCTGGGCGGCGAGTTCAGCGCCGGGCCGCGCCCCGAGGGCGGCTTCCGGGTGACAGCCAGGCTGCCGGGATGACCGTACGCATCGTCCTCGCCGACGACCAGCCCCTCGTACGAGCCGGCCTTCGCATGGTCATCGCCGACGCCCCCGATCTGGAGATCGTGGGCGAGGCCGGAACCGGCACGGAGGCAGTCCGGCTGGTCAGGGAACTCCGGCCCGACGTCGTCGTGATGGACATCCGGATGCCCGGCATGGACGGCATCGAAGCCACCCGGATGATCACCGCCAACGCCCCAGCACCGCGCGTGCTCATGCTCACCACCTTCGACGACGACAACAACGTCTACGCCGCGCTCCGGGCCGGGGCCAGCGGATTCCTGGTCAAGGACATGGCGCTGGACGACATCCTCGCCGCGACCCGCGTCGTGGCCGCCGGTGACGCCCTCATCGCACCGAGCGTCACCCGACGCCTGATCGAGGAGTTCGCGAACCGTCCCGCGGCCGCTGCCCCTCCGCAGCGACTCGATGGCATCACCGAGCGGGAACGCGAGGTGCTGACACTCGTCGGAAGCGGCCTGTCCAACAGCGAGATCGCCGCTGAACTGTTCATCGGCCACGCCACCGCCAAGACCCATGTGGCGCGGCTGCTGACCAAACTCGACGCCCGCGACCGTGTCCAGCTCGTGATCATCGCTTACAGAGCGGGCCTGGTGTCGTCCTCACCATGACCCGGCAGCAAGCAGGTCACCCCAGGCCTGCGATCTCGCCCATCGCCGCTTACGACACGAGGACGCCTGCGGGCCTGGCTGTTCTCGATCGCCCCGGCCACCGGGGACCTCATCCAACGCACTGATGACCGCCCGAAGCGTTCCCACTTTGCTGTGGCGTGCAGGAATCGACCGATTGATGAGCAAGATCGGTAAGGGGCGCCGCGCGGCCGGATCTGCGCCGGATCATGCACATAAAACGGTGTCAGAAAGTCGATGTGCTCAAGAACTTGGGCAGCACCCTTTTCTGTACGATCTGGCGGGTGCAGCCACCTCAGGACGACGACACCGTCGACCTCCTCGCCCCCGTTCCAGCCGCACGGACCGGCGACCTCGTGGGATACGCACGCGTGTCCACCAAGGGGCAACTACTCGATCGGCAGATCCACGCACTCACCGAAGCCGGGTGCATCCGAATCTTCGCCGACAAGAAGTCCGGCAAGAACGTCGAACGCGAGGAACTGTGGAAGGCCCTCGACTACCTGCGCGAGGGTGACACTCTCGTCGTTCCGTCGCTGGACAGGCTCGGCCGTTCTATTCAGGACCTCATCGCGATCGTGTCCGGCCTGCGTAAGCGTGGCGTCGGCTTCACCTCGTTGCACGAGGCGCTCGACACGACCACGCCCGGCGGACGCCTGGTGTTCCACGTGTTCGCGGCCCTGGCGGAGTTCATCCGCGAACTCATCGTGCAGGGCACCAACGAGGGCCTGGACGCCGCTCGTGCCCGCGGTGCCCGACTCGGCCGCCCGCCGGCGATGACGGAGGAGCAGGTACGTCACGCCCGCGACCTGCTCGCCCGTCCGGAGAACACCGTCACCTCGATCGCAAAGCTCCTCGGCGTCTCCAGGAACACGATCTACAACTACGTGCCCGAGCTGAAGGGTGGTCGCCTCGCACTCGCTGAGGCGACGAGCACGCCGGAACTGCCCCAACCCACCAGGTCCGAGGGCTGATCACCGCCGTTTGCGGCTGGTGACAGCGTTCTTACCGGCACCCCAACTCCCGCCGGGCCGGGGTGCTGTGCTGGCTCGGTTGGTGCCGGGATCGTGGCTACGGCGGTCCGATGGTCCCGTACTGGGCGAAGCGGCTGGCGGTGCCGGACTCCGAGACCCCGGCCCGCTCGAAGATGGCGATCGACCGGCTGATCGCCCGGCGCGAGGTCCACCTGCGAGAGAAGACGCTGTGGCGGATGCTCTACGAGACCGCAGGGCGGGCGGAGGAAATCCTGGGCGTGAACATTGAGGAGCTGGACCTCTCCGGGCGCCGTTGCCTGGTCAAGGCCAAGGGCGCCCGTACCAAGGCCCGCCGCCGCGGCCAGGCGCGCGAGGACTTCGTGCTGGAGACCGTCTACTGGGACGCCGGCACCGCCCGGCTGCTGCCGCGACTACTCAAGGGGCGAACGCACGGGCCGGTGTTCGCCACCCACCGCCGCCCGGGACCGTGCAAGGTCGTCAGCTCTCGCGACGTGTGCCCGGACACCGGGCTGGCCCGGCTCTCTTACGGGCAGGCCCGCGCGCTGCTGGACGAGCACACCGCCCTGCGCGGCCTGGGAACGGGCTGGGACCTGCACGAGTACCGCCACTCTGCCCTGACCCACCTCGGCGAGCGGGGCGCCTCGCTGCTGATGCTGATGGCGAAGTCCCGGCACAAGAAGCCGGAGAACGTTCGCCGCTACTTCAAGCCCTCCCCGGAGGCGATCGCCGAACTCACCAGTCTGCTCGCCCCCGGAGACGTCCGCCGCTGAACCGTCGCCGCCCGGCAGGGTGGGTCGCGGGGGCGGGCCGTTCGTGTCCAGGACGCGTGGCTGCCCGTTGGCCGCTCGGGGGCGATGAGCGAGGAGGCTGCTGGCGGGGGAAGGGCTTCAGCCTTCGCGGCTGGGGAGCATGGCCAGGGCCTGGGAGCGCTGTGCGACGAGGTCGTCGTAGGTGCCGTCGCGCTCGGCCCAGCGGTGCATGAGGACGCCCTTCACGAGGATTTCGTGAGGGGTGGGGTTCTCCGAGAGCAGGTGCATGACCTCGGTGGCGAAGTCGTCGAGCGGCAGCGCGTGCGGGTTCACCTTTTCCTGGCCTGCTGTGGCGACGGCCGGGGGGACGAGCTCGACGACGCCGACACCGGTGCCGTCGAGCTGCGCGCGCAGTGCCTCGGAGTAGGCGTGCACTGCGGCTTTCGAGGCGGCGTAGCTGGGCATGGGCGGGAACGGCAGGAAGGCGATTCCGGAGGTGACGGTGATGAAGGTGCCGGTGCCCCGCTGGACCAGGTGGGGGGTGAAGGCGTCGATGACTCGGATGGTGCCGAGCAGGTTGGTGTCGATCG
Source organism: Streptomyces sp. NPDC020299 (assembly GCF_044387825.1). Taxonomy (NCBI): domain Bacteria; kingdom Bacillati; phylum Actinomycetota; class Actinomycetes; order Kitasatosporales; family Streptomycetaceae; genus Streptomyces; species Streptomyces sp. NPDC020299. Next base: position 748,394 of record NZ_JBIRWL010000002.1, on the reverse strand, counting down.
TCGTCTCTGCCACCTCGAAGTGCGCGGGGTCGCGCAGGTCCTCCAGGAGCATGACCCCCGACATGGTCACCACGGTGTCCAGCGCGGGGTACCGGGCGAGCACGGCATCACGAAATGACGCGACGGAGGCACTGTCCGTGACGTCGATACCGAACGTGCCGAAGCCTTCCCCGGCAAGTTTCGAGAGTGCCTCTGGGCTGCGGCCGCCAACGGCCACGGTGCTGCCCGCTGAGGCGAACCGGCGGGCCAGCTCTCGCCCGATACCCGAGGTTCCACCGACGATGAGAACGGTGCGGTTGGAGAGATCCACGAGATCTACCCTTCAGTCCAGGGCGCCGACGGCGTTCAGGCCCGGCGCAGACAGTGATGTTCTCTGTTTCCTTCAAAACGGTGCCACCGCAGTCTTGACGGCATTCGCTGGATGTGGCAGGCCCCCGTTTTCCCTGGTCCTGTCAGGGCCCCCTCTGAGAAGCTGTATCTCAACCGAACGTGATCCGTTGATTTCTACTGGTCAGGCATGGTTTTGCTCGGGGTGAGGGAGGCATGCGGACGTCTTGTATCTGCTTCATGACCGAGGGGTGCGCGGTGGCGTCGGTGCTGGGAATGCTGGAGGAGCGGGAGGCGGCTGCCCGGGTGCGGGTGGAGGGCCTGCGGGAGGAAGCCGCGCGGTTGGCTGAGGTGTTGGAGGCCGCGGAGATCGAGCTGGATCGGCGGGTGATCGCGCAGGAGGAACTGGTCGAGGCCCTGGCCTTGTCCGCCTCCGAGACGACTGCCGTGACCGAGGCGGAGCAGGAAACGGTGCCCTCACCGGTGCCGGGGTCGGTGGTGCCGCCCTGGCGGGACGGGCTGCCGGTGACCGTGCTCGCGCCCGACTACCAGCGGATTCTGGGCGTGTTGGAGGAGCGGCGGTCCGCGGGCAATGGACCGGTGAAGGCCAGGGAGATCGCGGTGGAGCTGGGCCTTGGGACGACGTCGGCGAAGGTCGAGGGGGTGCGTTCCAGGGCCAGGCGCCTGGCCCTGGAACGCGGGTGGCTCCTCCTGGAGGCATCGGGGATGTTCAGTGCCCGCCGGCGGCCCGTGGCCGTGCCAGACGCCGGCTCATCCACGTGACCGTCTACCACCGGATCACCGCCTCGCTGCTGGCCGACAACGTCTCGTAGTCCCGGGCCACACGGCGGGAGTTCATCAACCATGCGAACGTGCGCTCTGCCACCCGGCGTCTGGGGAGCACCACGAACCCTGTCATGTCGTCGGTGCACTTGACGATCTCCAAGGTCAGGGCGAGTTTGCCCACGGCAGACCGGTGCCGGGCTTGCCGGGCCTGCGAGCTACAGGAACTCGCTCCGGTAGGTCGACGCCAACTCGGCGGCCCGGTGACGGCGTTCGGCGAGTTCGTTGTCCGACAGCTGCGGGGGCGGTGCGTCTTTGCCGACGACGACGTCACCGATGCGTGTGAAGTACTCGTCCTGGCCGGCGGGGGTGCACATGCACAGCATGCGGGCCGGCGCACCCGATGCGTTGCGGAAGTTGTGCGGCGCGTTGGCCGGGATGTTGATCGTGGACCCGGCCCGTACGGTGTGTTTTTCGCCGCGGAAGGTGAACTCGATCTCGCCCTCGAGGATCGTGAACATCTCCTCGAAGTCGTGCCGGTGCGGCGGCGGGCCGCCGCCGTCGGGGATGCGCATGTCGATCAGGCAGTATCGGCCGTCGGTCTGCTCGCCGGTGATCAGCATGCCGTAGGTGTTGCCCACCAGTGAGATGTACGTCGTGCCGGGGTCGTCAGGGTTCGCCACGGTCAGCGAGCGCGACGGATCGTCGTCGGGGATCATCGGGGTCGTCTCCTTCACAGCTCAGTCAGGTGGGCGCGTCAGGCGCCGGGCGTGACGACGACCTTGCCGCTGGGCAGTACGCCCGCGGCAGCGTCGGCGTGCAGGGCCGGCAGCTCGGCCAGCGGCACCCGCCGGGCGACCTCGACGCGCAGCTCGCCGCTGTCGATCAGCTCCACCAGATGCGACAGCTGCTCCGCGTCGCTGCGGACGAACAGGTCGATGCCGCGTACGCCGCGCTCCTCGTCGCTGGGTGCGGGCATCCACACGGTGGTGTTCACCAGGACACCGCCGGGGCGGATCAGACCGAGGAGCGCGGCCAGTTGTGCCGGTTCGACCGGCGCGAGGTTGAGTACGACGTCGACCGGCTGGCTCACCGCCGCGACGACGTCGGCGGTCGTGTGGTCGATGACCTCGTCCGCACCCGCGTCCGTGACGCGTCGGCTGCTGTGCGGACCGGCCGTGGCGATCACGTGGGCGCCGGCCTGCTTGGCCAACTGCACGGCGTAGCCGCCGACCGCTCCGCCCGCACCGTTGATCAGCACGCGCTGCCCGGCGGTCAGCTTGGCGTGCTCGAACAGCGCCTGCCATGCGGTCAGGCCCACCAGCGGCAGCGCGGCCGCGTCGGACAGCGCGACGCTCTTGGGCGCGGGCGTCAGGGACTCAGCCGGTGCCAGAACGTACTCCGCGGCGGCGCCGGGTCCCGCCATCGGCAGGAAGCCGATGACCTGCTCCCCGGCCTGGATGCCGGTCACGCTCTCGCCGAGCGCGTCGACCGTGCCGGCGACGTCGATGCCGGGGGTGTGCGGCAGCGTCACAGGGATCGGCCCCTGCATGAAACCGGCGCGAATGTTGGCGTCGACCGGGTTGAACGACGTCGCCGCGACACGGACCCGCACCTGCCCGGCGCCTGGATCCGGCTGTTCCACATCCTCGTAGCGCAGGACGTCGGGGTCGCCGTACTGGTGGAAGCGCACTGCCTTCATAGTTCTTCTCACTTTCGCCCGCGAGGTCGCGGTCGCCCCTGCGCCGCGCGCGAGGTCAAGATGCAAAACACGGTGGCTGCGACGCCGGGCACGGTCGGCAGGCGGTAGATCGTCGTGGAGGTTGAATCGCCACCAAGCGTAGGAACAGGCGTACGTCGAACGGGTGTACCTTCGCGACACGGAATGGGATTCCGGCGACATCCTCAAGGGGGCGGAGAGCACATGACGAGCAGGCCGCGTTTACCTGGCCCGGCCACCAAGGTGGGCACGTTCAACGTCGACGCCGACTCCACCGGCACCGGTCGGGGCACGTGGGAGCCGTTCATCGACACCTGGAACGACCGTATGGGGGACCTGTACCCGCTGCCGGAATTCAGCGCTTCCACGGTCGACGGCTTCCAGGGCACGATGCGCTCGGTGACGCTGGAAGACACCGCCGTCAACGAGCTCTGGGCATCCTCACCCGTGAGCACCCGGGCAGTCGGGACGTACGAGCACGATGAGATCAGGTTGTACGTCGGGCTGCGCGGCGTGGTGGCCCTGCAGGACCCGCACGATCAGGGCGGTGACGCGTACGTCTCGGCCGGCACCTACTTCATGCACCACGTCGTGACGGAGAACCACTTCCACACCACGCCCGTGATCGGCACCCGCATCTTCATCTTTCCCGGCGACGCCCTGCGGCCCCTGGTCGCCGGGAAACCGCGCACCGGTCAGGCCACGTCGCCCGCAGCGCAGATCCTCATGGCGCACACCAGCATGGTGCAGCGGACCGTGAGCGGCCTCGGCCCGGCGGGGGCGCACGCGTCCCGCAACGCCCTGCTCGAACTCGCCAAAGGGCTGATCCTCGACCACTTCGACGACCGCGAGACCGCCTTCACCCCGGCGCTGGCGCAGGCGGCCAAGGACCTGGCAGATGCCCGGCTCACCGACCCCGAGTTGTCGACGGCCGCGATAGCCGCCCAACTGCACGTCTCCGTCCGGACCCTGCAGCGGTCCTTCGCGAGTGTGGACGAGTCGTTCAGCGCCTACATCCGCCGCCGACGCCTGGAGGAAGCGGCCGAGGCACTCACCGCATCCGGGTCACGGCTCACCGTCTCCGAGGCGGCCGCGCGTTGGCACTTCACCGACAGCAGCCACTTCATCCGCGCTTTCAAGAAGCAATACCACGCGACACCAGCACAATTCGCACGCCGCCTGACGTAACGCCTCACCCGGCCGCCGCGCGGAGCAGCGTCGGGAAGGCCGCGAAGCTATCCACCACGTGCTCCGGTGTGACCACGCGGCTACCCATCGGTGCCGGCCGGCGGCCCGTCGCCGTGCCAGACGCCGGCTCATCCGCGTGATCATCGACCACCGGATCATCGCCTCGCTGGTAGCGGGCAGAGTTTCGTAGTCCCTCGTCAGACGGCGGGAGTTCATCAGCCACGCGAACGTTCGCTCTGCCACCCACCGCCTCGGCAGCACCACGAAACCTTCCATGTCGTCGGTGCGCTTGACGATCTCCAAGGTCAGGGCGAGTCTGTCCCGGCACCAGTCGACGAGGGAGCCGGTGTAGCCGCCGTCGGCCCAGACGAGGGTGATGTCGCGGTGCAGGCGGCGCAGCCGCCTCAGCAGGCCCACAGCGGCGTCCCGGTCACCGATGTTCGCGGCGGTGACCGCGACGACCAGGAGCAGGCCCAGCGTGTCGGTCACGATGTGCCGTTTGCGGCCCGGCGCCTTCTTCCCGCCGTCGTAGCCGCGTGAGGCGGCCGGCACCGTCGCGGCGGCCCGCACCGACTGCGCGTCGATGATCCCCGCCGTGGGCTCGGCCTCGCGGCCCTCGCGTCCACGGACCTTCCCGCGCAGACGGTCGTGGAACTCGGTGATCAGCCCGTGCTCGCGCCAGCGGCGGAAGAAGGCGTAGACCCGGACCCAGTCGGGGAAGTCCGCGGGCATCGCCCGCCACGAGATCCCGCCCGCGACCAGATATCGGATCGCGTCCAGCAGTTGGCGGTGGCAGTAGCCCTCGGGGCGTCCACCCCGCCCATTCAGCCAGGCAGGCACCGGCAGCAACGGCCGCACGGCCGCCCACTCCGCGTCCGTCATGTCCGACGGATACCGGCGCACCCGGTCAGGATGGTCGGCCGCGTTGCCGTACGCATGCGCTGACTGCACCCGCCGAGTGCCTTTGCGGGAGGAGTACTGCCGTCTGTGCTGGGTCCAGGCGAGAACGGAGGCTGCCGCGACCGGCGACAGACCGGAGGTTTTGCTGCCTCGCCTGAGTCACAAGCAGTTGTTCTTCTACGGCCTGACGGCGCTCTGGGACCGCCAACCCAAGCAGACCGTGGTGAAGTACGGCCGCCGGGGCCGTCCCCGGCGACCCGATCCGGCCCTGGCTTTGCCGCCGTCCCTGTGCTGGCTCCAGCCCGCCCTGTTCGCCGCCCGCCCGGACTTCACGCGGTCGCCGGCAAGCACGGCCCTTCCCTGCGGCAACCCGTGGCTGGCCTGGGGCCGTCACACTGCCCACCGGCTCGGTGAGGCACGAGGCTGGCCTCGTAAATCCCGGCTGAACGTCGATCAAGCCCTCGTCACGCTGCTGTCCGGCCACGCCGACGGCGACGTGATCCGGTACTCCGAGATAGCCCCCGTGCTGCGGGCCCGCGGCGTGAGCACCGTCCGCACGACGGAAGTCCTCGACCGCACCCGCGGCCCGCTGTTCCTCACCGGCCGCAAGGCCCCCGCCGCCGACGTCTACACCATGCGCGCGTGAGCGAAAGATCGAGGAGCTTCTCGCGGCAACGAGAGGCTGTAGCGACTCATCCGGACCGGTGGCCGCTTCTGGATCCCATCATGGCGGCCCTGGCTAGCACTCTCCATCCGGGATGTCCCTGAGATCAGGACATTCGAATCATCCCCGGAGATGACGCCCATTCCTACGCATCGCGCAGACCCTTGGCTCCAAGCCCAGTTCAGGTGCCGGCAAGCACTTGGGCCCACCTCATCCGGACCAATCTCGGAGAACCCATGAAATCTCCATCGCGTTGGGAACGCGTGATCCATTGGGTAACTATCCACCATCGCGAGGCGACAAGGCTCGTACTGCGCGGCGCCTGCACAGGCGTTGGTACCGCAACCGTCGGTCTCATCAGCCTATGGGTCCAGAACCACACCTGATGTGCGACATCCCGTGAGTTCTCCGGCAGCGCACCCACCCGCAGCCTTCGTGGTGCTCTACCTCAGAGCGGCCGCAGGCGGGCGGCGCGGTCAATGGCGCGCAGCAGCTCGGGCTCCCAACCGGCGCGCGGAGTGTCGTAGGCGAGCAGTCCGGAGCCTCCGAGGACGTCGAGCTGCACCTGGTGCTCGACGCCGAGCCGCCACGCCTCGCGCAGGACGTGCCGGGCCTCGTCGCGGGCGGCACGTCCAGTGGTCGCGGTCGAGCGGGCGTCGGGCAGGGCGGCGAGCTGACGGCCGGCCTTCTCCAGACGGTCCATGAACTCGGCGGCCTTCTCCGCGTCCGGGCGCGGTGGTACGAGGATGAGCTCGGGGGCGGTGACGCCGCGGCGCAACTGCTCCATGCGTTCGGGCAGCGGTTCCCAGCCCTCGGTCCCGGCCAGCTCGGTGTTCACCTTGGCCACCGCCGCGGCGTAGGCGCGTCCGGCGCCGCGCGGCTGCAGGGTGGTGCCGGCGGGCCGGTACAGCGGCCCGGCCTCGCCGACGATGCCGCCGTGGTTGCCGCGTACGGACACCCACAGGGCGTCGGCGCTGCCGGTGACATCGACCATCAGCAGTCGGCGCACCAGGAACCAGCGCTGCAGCGCGGCCCGGGTCGCCCGGCGCAGTGGGTAGACCTCGATCGAGACCGGATCATCCGGGCGGGCGTTCTGCGGTCGGCGCACGATGCGGACTTCCTCCAGGGCGGGGGCTCCAGCCGGATCGCGCACAGCTCTCCGACCCGGCAGCCGGTGTCCAGGGTGACCGAGGCCATCGCGAGCATCCGTACCCAGCGGGGGAAGCTGCGGGTGAGCAGGCCGCCCTCGGCGGTCCAGTGGGTGCGGTGGCCGATGAGATCGGCGACGGTCTGCAGACTCTCGCGCATCCGCTCGCGCCGGGCGACGTCGACGGGTTCCTTGCGTGGCTGTTCCTCCTGCGGGCGCAGGTGGACGACCTTCAGCCCGAGCTCACGCTGCAGCAGCGCCATCACCCCCGAGCGCACGTTCGCCGTAGCCTCCGATGTGGGCCGCTTGGCACCCCGGCCACGCAGCTCGCCGACGAGCGCCAGGTGCTCGTACTCCTTCAGGGAGTCGTAGGCGAAGACGTCCGCCAGGTCGTCGCCGACGTCCAGCGGATGGTCGGGGTGCTTGAGGGCACGGACCAGCTCACGTGCGTGGCGCGGATCTGCCGGGCGCGGGCCTCGGAGGGGGCTGCCGCGCACGCGGCGTCGACTGCTTCCTTGAGCTCGGGCACGTCGTCCAGGACGTCGGGGCGCTGCATCACGTCTCGCACGGTAGCCAGAACCGGACAGTCGCGTGCCCCCCACCCCAGAATCATCGGGAGGGCCCATCCGGGGTCACGTCGCGGGGTAGGTCAGCCACCGACGTCGAGCAGTACCGGCAGCCCGGACGGGCCTGGGCGTACGACTCCTGACGCGGGATCTGCTGTGACGACCGTGGAAGGCCTGGACACCGAGGGTGGCGAAGCACAAGATCATCCGTCCGTTGGGTGGTCCTGGGGCCGTCTTCGCAAGGGCTCGGCCGGGTGTTCGGAGGTGGTGCCCAACGGGCGGCGGATACGGGTCGGGCCCACGGCGCCGCGCTGGGCAACGGCGGACCGCCGTCGGACTGACGCGCACGCTGGACGGCAGAAGGGGGGCGCGAGTTCACCGTGGCACGCGGGTCGTGGTGGGCCCGAGAGGATGAGCCAGGCATACGACCTACTGCACGTCCTCCTCCCGCCATCATCCTAGAACGACACGGCGAAGCCCCGGCCGTCGCACATCGCTGCGCCGGGGCTTCGCCTTCAGGTGGTCAGCTCGCGGGCGGGGTGTGCTTGTTGTGCTTGTCGATCTCGCCTTTCATCACGGCGGTGGCCACGCTGATGGCGGCCCCGGTGAGCTGTTCGCCGTGCTTCTCGCCGAACTCCTCGCCCGCCTCCATCATCTTGTAGGTCGTCTCGAAGCCCTCGTCGAAGGTCCCCGTCCGCGTAACGACCTTGTACGCGCCGTGGGCGGCGCCGACGTACGCGCCAGCGACCCCGGCGACCACAGCAGAAGCCTTACCCCAGAACGACATGTCGGCCCCCCAATAAAGACGGATAATCCATATTTTCCCCGTCCAGGACTCCCGGCAACCCCGAACCGCCGCAGACGGCAGCGCGCGGGCCACGTAAACCGCTCACCGTGGCCGTGTTCAGGCGCAGCCAGGAGGCGCGTAGGTGATGCCGACGTCTCCGGCGGACGTCGCGGCAAGGGCCACGACCTGCCATATCGAGGCGGGGACGCCAGCCCCGGGGCCGTCCAGGGGTGTCGTTGAGGAGAGCTACGGTCAATGCACGGACTTGCCGTCCGGCCCCTTGGCCGAGAACTTGGCCTTCTGCGCTATCCACGGCTTCGCGTGGCCAGAGGCGAACTCCACCATGGCGTGGTACGCCGCGAAGCCCTTGCCGGAGCGGGTGAGGGTGAGAGTGCCCGGCTGAAGGTCGAGGCCGACGTGGACTTGGCCCTGTTCTCCCGAAGCTACGGCGAAGTGACAAGTAGCTCTCTGTAATCAGAGTGACGCTCGGTCGGGGAAAGCAGGGCGGGGTCCGGGGACTTCGCCGACCTGAAGGGCGGCGAAGTCGGCGTGGGCCTGGTCGACGGCTTCGGGGTATGCCTCGCGCTTGGCGTGTTCGGCGAGCGCCCGGTAGATGCTGGCGACGGAGGGGTTGTGTCCCTTGCGCTTGCCGGTGGGGATGATCAGGTCGGGCTGGATCTGCTCGACGGACTCGCCGCCCGCACGGCGCCTCAGCACGGTGTGGAGCATGTCATCGGTGATGACCGGCGGCCGGCCACCGTGCTTGCCCTTGCGGGCCGCGGTGTCGAGCCCCTCCAGCGTCGACTCCCGGATGTTCTCCCGCTCGGTCTCCGCCATCGCCGCGAAGAACGCGAACAGCAGTTTCCCCGGCCCCGTCGGGTCGTAGATGCCGGGCAGGGGGCCGGCGAGCATCTCCAGGACCAGGCCGTGCGCGGTGAGGTGGTCAGCGAGTGCGGTGAGTTCGGCGGCGTCGCGGCCGAGCCGCTTCATCTCGTACACGGTGAAGATGACGCGGCAGTGCGGGGCGTGCGCCTTGACCTCCCGAGCTGTACGGAGCGCCTCCTCGAACCGGGGGCGGACCCGGACGCGGGTGCTGATCTTCTCGCTGAAGATCTTGTCTCTCGGGATGCCGTGCTTGCTGAGCGCGTCGAGCTGGGAGTCGAGTTCCTGCCCGAGGGTCGAGCAGCGGGCGTAGCCGATGCGGATGTCCGCGCTCGGTAGCTCCGGGTCGATCGGGGCCGGCGGCAGGGTGCCCGGCCGCCACGGCCGCCACGGCCGGCCCGGTCCGCGGTCGGCCGGGGTCGGCACACGCAGCGCCCTCTTCAGCCGAGGCACCTGGGTGAAGCGGCGGGTGTGGTAGGCGGAGGCGACCGCGCCGCCGCGCGAGCGGCACGGCGAGCCGGGCTGAGCATCACACTTCGGACAGGCGTGCTGTTCGACGTCGCCCGCGTCCGACCGGTCGGACGGTGAGGGCTGCTGAGGGGCCGTCATGGGCCCGGATTTTCGCACAATGCAAGTCTCAGAAGGGGGTCCGTCCCGCTTTTGAGTGAGAACGGGTTCTGAGAACGAATCCGGGATCGACAGGGGTCCGGCGGCCCACTATTGATCTTGCTCGCGCAAAGGACCGTTTATGAGAGGGGCTGTTCTTCGCTAAGCAGGGCCTCGATGCTGCTTTCGCTTGCGGCACGACTTCGAGATCCTTCGCGAGCAGCCGACCAGCGAGCCGCAAGTTCCTCGTAGATCTCCGCGGCGCGGGTGGTCCTACCAGTCTCCAGTCGCTTGGCACTGATCCGGCGAGGAGTGACCGGAGACTGGCAGGGTTATCACCGCGGCGTTGCGATCAGCGAGGGCGGCTGTTGTTGTGAGAGTGCGGTCAGGCGGCGAAGGAGGCGAGCAGTTCGTTGTACTGCTTGGCGGCGGTGTTCAGGTCTTCGTCGGACAGCCCGAAGGCGGTGCCGTACACCTTGACCATCGGCTGCTGGAAGTCGAGCTGGCACAGCCGCAGGGTCGCCTCCCAGCTGTTGAGGAGGGTCTCCAGAGTGGCCTTGTTCGCGCCCTCGGGGGTGTAGTGATCGGCGGGGACACCGGCGGTGACGGCGACGACGGCCTTCTTGCCGGCCAGCTGCGAGGCAGAACCGTCCAGGGTGAAGGCCCAGCCAAAGGTGAATACCTTGTCCTGCCACAGCTTGAACAGCGGGGTGGTGTTGTACCAGAACACCGGATGCTGGAAGACGATCACGTCGTGCTCCGCCAGCAGGGCCTGCTCGGCGTCGACGTCGATCTGGAAGTCAGGGTAGGTGGCGTAGAGATCGTGCACCGTGACATGGGGCAGATCGCGAACGGCGTCCACCAGAGCCGCGTTGGCCTTCGACTGGGACAGGTCGGGGTGAGCTACGACAAGGAGAACCTTGGACATGATGAGAAAACCTCTTCAGTGATCAGGGAGATGGGTGAGCGGATGCGGGTTGGTCGGGTGCGACGGGTCAGCACATCGCCGGGGCGTCGGATCAGCGGTCGATGGTGGCCATGTTCGCCTCGTCGTGGCGTTCGCCCGCGGCCGGTGTGAGGTTGTTGAGGCGGTCGAGCTGGGCGGCGCTGAGTTCGATGCCGTCGGCGGCGGTGTTCTCCTCGACGCGGGAGACCCGGCGGGTTCCGGGGATGGGGGCGATGTCGTCGCCGCGGGTCAGCAGCCAGGCCAGCGCGGTCTGGGCCGGGGTGGCGCCGATCTCGGCGCCGATGGCCCGTACTTCATCGACGATGCGCAGGTTGCGCTGGAAGTTCTCGCCGGTGAAGCGCGGGTTGGTCTTGCGCCAGTCGTCGTCGGCGAAGTCGTCGACGGTGCGGATCTGCCCGGTCAGCAGGCCGTGGCCGAGCGGCGAGTAGGGCACGAATCCGATACCGAGCTCGCGCAGCAGCGGGAGGATCTCGGCCTCGACGTCGCGGGTCCACAGGGAGTATTCGGTCTGCAGCGCGGCCACCGGATGCACGGCGTGTGCCCGGCGGATCGTCTCGGGACTGGCCTCGGAGAGTCCGATGTGGCGAACCTTGCCTTCGGCGACCAGTTCGGCCAGCGCGCCGACGGTCTCCTCGATGGGCGTGTTCGGGTCGACACGGTGCTGGTAGTAGAGGTCGATGTGGTCGGTGCCGAGCCGCATGAGCGAGCCTTCGACGGCGGTCTTCACGTTGGCCGGGCTGCTGTCGATGACGCCGGGGCCGTCGCCGCCGTGGGAGACGATTCCGAACTTCGTCGCCACGACGACGTCGTCGCGGCGGCCCTTGATGGCCTTGCCGACGATTTCCTCGCTGTGGAAGGGGCCGTAGATCTCGGCGGTGTCGATGTGGGTGACCCCGAGGTCGAGCGCACGGTGAATGGTGCGGATCGACTCGGCGTCGTCGAGCCCTCCGCCCGTGGTGTACATGCCGGCCATGGTCATGGCTCCCAGGCCGATGCGGGAGACATCGAGCCCGCCCAGGGATACGTGCTTCATCAGGTACTCCTTGTCGTGACGGCCGTCAGGCCGTTCGGTGGTCGTGAGTAGTGGGGCGCCACTCGTTGGCGGACCGTGCTTCGGTGGTCCGCCAGCTGGTGCCGGTGCGGGCGCCGTTGCGGGTAGTGGGTCGGCGCCGTGGGTGCACCCGGCGGCAGCCCGCCTCGGCCGGGCAGGGTGCTCAGGCGTAGGTGTCGTCTTAAAGTCAGGCTGCCGAGGACATCGATGCCGCGGTCGTCTGTGATGTGCTTCGTCCAGGCGGCCGGGCGGGCCGACCACGGGGGATTCGAGCTGGCCGCTGTCAGGTGGGGTCCGACGCTGGGGTTACCAGGGCCAGGCTGCGGTGGGCCCGCGGGCTGCGTCGGGTCAGTGCTCGTGGGCCGCCGGCTCCAGAACGAGGACGGGAATCTCACGTTCCGTGTTCTTCTGGTACTCCGCGTAGTCGGGGAACGCCTCGATGGCCCGCGCCCACCACAGGGCCTTCTCGTCCCCGGTCACCTCGCGTGCCAGCATGTCCTGGCGCACCGGGCCGTCCTGCAGCTCGACCCGGGGGTCGGCCACCGCGTTGTGATACCAGACCAGGTGCTTGGGGGCTCCTGCCATGGAGGCGACCACAGCGTAGACGCCGTCGTGCTCCACCCGCATGACCGGGGTCTTGCGGATCTTGCCGCTCTTCGCGCCCAGGGTGGTCAGGATGACGACGGGCAGGTCCCGGAGCCTCTCGTCTTCCTCCCGTGCGACCAGGACGCTCAGCGTTGTTCCCTGCGTACCGCCGGAGCTTTCGTACAGCTCCACCTGGTCGCGCCGTGCTCGGCTCGTACTCGCCTTTGAGGGGCATGTCGGCTCTCTCTGTGCTGGTCAGGCGTGGGCGTCGTCGTAGGCCAGGCTGTCGCCCAGCTCCCGGGATGCCTCGGCCTGGGCGAGGAGCTCCTTCGCCTTGGCCTCGGCGGCCTCGATGGCGTCCGCACCAGCGACGAAACGCCGTAGGGGCTTGTCCTGGCCGGCGATGATCAGCAGGGCACGGGCGAGCTTGGCGGGGTCGCCGGGCTGCTTGCCGTTCATGCTCTTCATGCCCTCGATCCGGGGTGCGGTGCGCGGGGCGTAGTCGTCGATGGACAGCTCGGGCCAGGCGGTGGAGCCGTCCACGAGGAGTTCGGTGCGGAAGTAGCCGGGCTCCACGATGGTGGTGTGGATGTTGTACGGCTCGACGTCGTAGCGCAGGGACTCCATCCAGCCCTCTTCGGCGAACTTGGAGGCGGCGTAGGCGGAGGTGAACTCCATGCCGACCAGGCCGGCGGTCGAGGTGATGGTGATGACGTGGCCGACGCGCTGGCGGCGCATGATCGGCAGGACGGCGCGGGTGACGTTCATCGGGCCGAAGAGGTTGGTCTCGAACTGCTGGCGCATCTGCGCGGGCGAGATCTCCTCGAAGTAGCCGGTGAAGAGGTTCCCGGCGTTGTTGATCAGGACGTCGATCCGGCCGAAGCGGTCGACGGCTGCCTGCGCGGCGGCCTCGGCGTCTTCCAGGCTGGTGACGTCCAGCTTGGTGACCAGCAGGTTGTCCTGCGGTCCGCCGAGGGTCTTCTCGACCTCTGCGGGGCGGCGGCCGGTGGCGACGACCTGGTGGCCGGCGGTGAGGGCCGCGCGGGCGATGTCGGCGCCCAGGCCGCGTCCGGCGCCGGTGACGAGAATGACCTTGCTCATGAGGAATTTCCTTTCAGGCGCCGTGCTCCGGCACCTGGTGTGTGCGGGGGTGATGCATACAGCGCCGCAGAGGGGGCTGTGACCGTCGGCACGAGCGCCGTCTGTCTGGACGGTTCACACCGCCGTGGGCGGTGCACCACCAACAAAACCGGCTGTCACGCGAGGGTGGGAGTCCCTGATGAGGGGGTCACTGACAGGGACCCCCAACCCGGCGGACGCGCTCGTAGAGTGAAGCGCATGGCAGGCAGAAACGACCCCAACGGCAGCAACCGCGACATTCGTGCTGATTTCCGCGCGGAGATCCGGGAATTCCTCGGCACGCGGCGGGCCAGGGTCACCCCTGAGCAGGCCGGACTGCCCCTGTACGGCGGAGAGCGCCGACGGGTCACCGGGCTGCGCCGCGAGGAGGTCGCCCTCCTCGCGGGCATCTCCAGCGAGTACTACACCCGGCTGGAGCGCGGCAACGCCACCGGAGTCTCCGAAAGCGTCATCGAGGGCATCGCGCAAGCACTTCAGCTCGACGAGGCCGAACGCATCCACCTGCTCGACCTCCTGCGCGGCGCCGGCACCACCCGTCCGCCACGCCGCCGCCCGGCCCAGCCGCGTGTCCGGCCCACGGTGCAGCGCGTCCTCGACTCGATGACCGGCACACCCGCCTTCATCCTCAGCGGACGCGGGGACATCCTGGCCGCCAACCACCTCGGGCGCGCCCTGTACTCCCCCGTCTACGCCGACCCGGTGCGCCCGCCCAACAACTCCAGGTTCGTCTTCCTCGACACGCACGCGACTGAATTCTTCCGCGACTGGGACCAGGTCGCAGGCGACTGTGTCGCCATGCTGCGCGCCGAGGCCGGCCGCGATCTCTACGACCGGCGGCTGACCGACCTGATCGGCGAACTGTCCACCCGCAGCGCGGAATTCCGTCACCGCTGGGCCGCCCACAACGTCCGCATGCACACCACCGGCGTGAAACTTCTGCACCACCCGGTCGTCGGCGACCTCGACCTACCGTTCGAAACCTTCCCGGTGGGCGGCGACCCCAGCCAGTTCCTCCTCACCTACACCGCCGAGCCCCACACACCCTCGCAGGACGCCCTGAACCTGCTGGCCAGCTGGGCCACGGACAACGAGGACATCGAGCGGTCCGCGCCGGCCAACGACTCCGAGCTCGCCGACTCGGGCGAGACACCCGACTGAACGACGGGCCACTCGAAGCGACATGCCCGCCCGCGAACACCACAACTGACCACCCGGACGGCATCACCCGAAACGCATCGGGGCGGGCGAGGGTGGCGAGCGGTTCACACGGACGCGGCCGAGGCGCCTCGGGATCCGGCCAGGCACAGGGCCCGAGGTGTCATGCCGGGGCTGCGGCTGTCTCTCCCTGCGGGGTGCGGGGCCGGGCACCGTCGTCCGGATGGACAGGTCCAGATCGAGGCGGCTGTTCATGTCCAGCTCGAACCGGCCATAGGGGTTCACGTGGGTCCAGAACAGCGGGGACAGGGCCCGCCGGTCGGCGTCGGTGAGCCGCTTCTGCCACTTCTCCTCGCTCAGGATGTCCTGGAGAAGCAGTGTGTTGACGTACACCAACGCCGACTGGAGCAGGTGCAGGGCGAGCATGGACACCTCCTGGGACTCCTTGTCGGAGCCGGTCAGGTCGCCGTCCTTGCCGTAGAACAGGTCGTGGTTGGCGGAGTTCCAGTTCTCCACCACCTGGAGCCCGTCGCTGATCTCCCGGCGCAGGTCCGCGTCGGTCGAGCGGAACGAGTCGGAGATCGCCCGCTGGATCGCGCACGAGTGGCCGCGCATCAAAAAGGGGCCGTGAACACACGTGCCTGGATCGTCTTCCTCGACGAATCAGGCGTCTCCCTGCTCCCTCAGATCCGCCGCACCTACTCGCCCCGAGGGCGGACTCCGCTCCTGCGGCACCGCCTGAACTGGAAGCGCGCGTCGATGGCCGGGGCCTTGGGTTACCACTCCTCCGACCCCGATCGCGGGGCCCGCCTGTGCTTCCACCTCAAGCCCGTCAGCTACGACACCACCGGACTCATCGAGGTCCTGGAGCAGATGAAGGTGTTCTACCGCGGCGAGCGAGTGGTCCTGGTCTGGGACGGCCTGTCCGCCCACTGGAGCCGGGCGATGCGGGCCTGGGTCGCCGAACAGGACTGGCTCACCCTGGAACGATTACCCGCCTACGCTCCCGAGCTGAACCCGGTGGAACTGCTGTGGTCCTCGCTCAAGAAGGGTGAACTCGCCAACCTCGCCGGCGACCACCTCGCCGATGTCGCCGACGCCACCGAGCAAGGCATTCACCGCATCAACGCCAACCCCCGACTGCCATGGTCATTCCTCGCCCATACGGGCCTGAGTATCCACCCGCCGCACCCACTGAACTTACGAAAAGATCAGTAAACTTCTCGTTTAACCTCTGCCTCAGTCGTCTCTGTTGGCCGGAGGAAGCTGTTCCCTGATGAGCACTGGATCTTCAAGATTCAGCGGGGTCGCGACCGTATCTTTGCGCATGGCTTGTCGCAGCTGCCACAGCGCGGACGCGTAGCGTGCATACGCCTCCCGGTAGGTTTCCGCTTCGGTGGTTCCACCCGATCCGATGAGGTCACGGATGGTTAGCAGGGACCGGTGAGTAACTTCTGCCGTGCTCACGACGTCTGGCGAAGCCGTGATCAGTAGTCGCTCCCTTTGTGCGAATAGGCCCGCTTCCAGCAGCGCGTCGCGGCAGGCATCCCTTCGTTCTGTACCGCTGGCATCGCCACGGGCGATGCGGCGAAGTTGCTCATGCGATGCACGCCTGCTCCTCGGTATGCCTTGTCCGCCCAGCAGCGGACGCCGGCTTGGGCCAAGGCGGCCGGGATGCCGTGGGTGCGGGCCGCCTTTATGTCGTGGACCGCTCCCGGTAGTGCGGGCGAAGCCCAGAGCAGGCGGCCGAAGGGGGCGGTGATGACCTGCACGTTCGTGCCGTGCTTCTTGTGTTTGCCTGAATAGAAGGGACGGTCGGCGGCGATGCGGTCGATCGGCAGCAGGGTGCCGTACAGGATCACGAATGCTTTCGTCGCCGCGGTGCCGACGGCTTGTTCAAGCGTGGGGGCGAGGGCGGCCAGGACATCGACGGCTTCGCGGATGTAGCGGTAGACGGTGGCGATGCCGACGTTGAACGCTGCGGCGAGCCGGCCATAGGTGTCGCCGCATCGCAGGTGCGCAAGAGTGAGGAGTGCCTGGCGTCCCGCTGCCAGGCGTCGCCACCGGCTGCCGATCTCACGGCGGCGCTGACGCAGGTGACGGGCAAGGAACCGCAGGGTCGAACTGGACAGGTCGATCCCGGACGGGTAGAGAAGCACGGAAGCTCCTGGTGGACAACGGGTGATCTTGGTCGTGAACCCGTCTACCGGGAGCTTCACCGCGTTGTACAGACCTCCGCGACCAACCAGCCACCCTCACCACGAGGTTGGAAAAGGCTCAATGGCGAGTCAGCGCGATCGGGATCGAGCGCGTACAGCCGCGATTCCTCCCAAACGCGCCAGTAAGTGGATGAGCCCACCACTCCCCCACGCTCGCTGCCGAAGACGCGCCTCTCTTTAAAACGTCATTTCAGTTGGGCGGCCTGTCATGAGGGCTCCAGTGTGGCCGGGGGTCGGGCGCGGCGGGGGCCTTGACCTGGCGGTAGTGGCGAGGTTTCGGAACCGTCGTTGAATGCCAGACACTGGCTGACGTCAAGCGCGGCGTGGGTCGGGCCGGGCGCAGTGGACACAGGTGGTCGCTGCCGGACGGATCTCCAGGCGTTCGGGCGGAATCGTTCCGCCGCAGACTTCGCACTGCCCGTACGCGCCCCGTTCGAGTCGTTCCAGTGCCCTGTCCAGTTCTTCCAGGTGCCCGCGCGCCTGCGCCATCAGGGCGACAACGTGGGCTCGCTCGAAGGCGGTTGTGCCCCCTTCGGGATCGTGCTCGTCGTCTACCGCGACCAAGGCGTTCGACGCGACAATCCCGTCGAAGTCGCGGCTCAGTGCTGCCGCCCGAGCGAGGGTGTCCGCGCGGTCGGCCGCGAGGCGGGCACGGGCGGCCGAGAAGGGGGACGGGCCGGACTCATCGTGGCCCTGCTGGGATACATGGCCCATGCTGGGACAACGCTGATTCACGATTCCCGATTCCCCCTCCGCACCCCGCTGCTCTTCACCTTCGGGAGGTGGCGCTGGGGCAGTCGCTTCCTGTTGAAGGAACTGCTCCGTCAGCAGGATGTCACGTTGTCAGTCGGTCGATCTCGGAGCGCGAACTGCTGTCGTGGGGGCACCACCGACCTGTTGACCGGACTACGGGAGGACACGTCGGGCGGGAGCGCATCCCCGCTCGGGCGTCGACGGCTTCTACGACTGGGCGGTGGCATCGGACAGCCGCTTTGCCAGGATGCGCCGGTTCCCGCCCGGAGCCGGCCGGGTGGTCAGCCCAGCGCGGGGCGTGTGCGGCGTGCGGGGTGTGCAGGCCGCCCGACTGCGGCGTACCAGACCAGGGCCGCACATATGAAGCCCGTCGCCGCGGAGACCAGTGACCTTGTGAGGGTGTCGTTCCGTGCGCCGGAAACGAGGGCCACGGCCAGTGCCAGCGTCAGGGTGATGACGGGCAGCGCTCGAGGGCTCCGCGTGGCGCCCGGCGCTGCGGACGGCGGCAGCAGCCAGGTTGCAAGACCATAACAGACGCAGGCCAATAGTGTGGCCCCCAGCACTTCGCTGGGCCGGTGGCCGCCGGCGGTCGCGCTGTAGGCGGCGATGCAGGCGAGCCACAGCACACCGGCCGTGGCGACGTAGGGGCGGATGCGGGGGGAAACCACGAGGACGGCGGCGAGGGTCAGCGCGGCGGGGATGGAGGTGTGCCCGCTGGGGAATCCCTGATCAAGGAGATTCTCGGGCGCGCCCACCAGGTCGGGGCGGGGCAGGTTCGATTTGAGCACCTCCTTGCCGCCGGTCGTGAGAATGGCGACTCCGAGCGCCGCGCACCCCGGCCACCAGGACCGCCGCACCAGGGTGAGGACCACGATGACGGCCAGGCCCACCATCAGGGTTGGCTTGGCACTCAATTCCAGCGGCGGCACGGGCGTCGAGCCGTAGGCCGCTCCTGACAGGGGGTAGAACCATGCTTCTTCGCCGCCCTGTTTACCGAGACCGAACAGGGCGTTCTCAGCTCGTTGCCCCCACGGGGTGCAGATGGCGAGCAGGTAGACCGTCAGGAACCCCAGGGTGTACAGCAGAGCCGGCATCCACGGCCGTGTCGTACGCGACAGGCTGGGGGCGTCGGGGGCCTCGGGGGCCTGCCTTGAGGCCCCCGGACGGTGCGCGGGCAGGGTCGGAGGATCGTGCTGAGTCATCGCTCTGTTTCTTCCGTTGAGGGGAGTTGGGTCACGCACGTCTTGTGGCACGACGTGGGCCTCCGGGCTCGGCCGGCCCACCGGGGGTCCGCTCCTATTCGGGGAGTGCCTGCCCCTGTCGGCGCTGGGCGGTGATCGCCAGGGCGGGGAGGGGTGCGATCAGCAGGAGGAGAACGACCAGGTCCGGAAAGGACTGCATGAACGCGTCCGGCTGGACGACGATCGCCTGTGTGCGGACGATCGCGACCGTCGCGACGGGGATCAGCCACCGGTGGTCGCCGGTGGCTGCCGTCGCCACCCACGCGCCGAGCAGCGCGGCGACCTCGAGGACGAACAAGCCGCGCTGGAAAGCCGGACTGACAGAGATGATGTGCAGGCCCCCGGCCACGAACATGGCGAGCACGACGGGGGCCAGCCAACGGTACGAGCGGCGTCGCAGACGGCTGGGTCGGCAGAGCGCCAGCACGGCGCACGCGGCGCACAGTGTCCCCGAAAGCGCCAGGTCACGGGCCGTTATCGGGGCGCCCAACCCGTAGTAGCTCAAGCCCGCCTTGCCCTCGTCGCCGAAGAGGGTGCGGCCATGGGTCGTGGCGCCGGCCCAGATCATGGCTGCCGCGGCCGGCAGCGCGATCCACGCTCTGCCACGCAGCAGAGCGATTAGGCAGCCCAGCGGGAGCAGCCCGTAGGGCAGCAGCCGTATCCGCGTGGGACCTCCGGCCCACGGATACCAGCCGGAGAAGTGGAAGGCGATGGCGTGCTGTCCGGGGTCGATGTGCAGTGCCCAGTGCCACACATCCTGCAAGTACGGAACCAGCGCCAGCGCGGCGAGGGCCAGGGCGGCCAGATGGATGCCGTCCAGCCACCACGGCCGAGTGGTGTCGTCAACGGTGGCACGGGCGCGGGCCTGCACCCCGGCGCGCACCAAGGCGGCGACTTCCCGCGGCGGGGGCCAGGAACGGCCGGGATATGCCTCGGCCAGGCAGGTCAGCAACTCCTTGCCCTGCCGGGAACGGTAGGACTTGGGATAGGCCGCAAGCAGCAGACGATTCATGCCGGGGCCGCCCCGGCGTTCCGTGGGCGTCCGATGACGACGGCCGCCGCCTGCTGCATCCGCAGCGCTTCCCGGCCGAGCGCCTCGGTGCCGTCCTCGGTGAGCCGGTAGTAGCGCCGCGCTCGCCCGTCCACGATCTCCTCTTGGCCGGCGGCCACCAGCCCGGCCCGCTCCATCCGCTCCAGCGCGCCGTAGAGCGTGCCGACAGCGATCCGGAGCCGCCCGTCGGTGGCCTGCTCGGCAGCCTTGATGATGCCGTAACCGTGCAGCGGACCATCCATGAGCGCAGCAAGGATGAAGTACTGCGGTTCCGTCAAGGGCGGGTTCCGTCTGGTCATGCATCAAGCATATATCGAGCTACGAAATATATCTGCCAGTCTCGGGTGATCACTGGCAGCACCTCCATGCCCGCGGTGAGCGCCACCCTCTCCCGGCCGGCGGGCGCGACGGCGGTCTCCTCGACGCCCCCGCGCTGCGATGGCGGATGCTCACCGCAACCTGGTCCGGGCCGAGCGGAATGTCATTCCCACCGTGTCCGCCAGACCCGACTCGCCTCCGTTGAATCCTCCATGGACCAGACTCCGTTCGCCCCGACCGGCCGGGCGAAGCAGGCGAGGCAGCGTTCGATGAGGCCTGACCCGAGCGGCCGCTTCCCAAGTGCCTCCGGGAAGCGCAGATCGCCGCCTGTGGCCGTCCGCCATGCCCCGTCGATGATCCGGCTCGGAGCGCCTTGATCCGGTTAAGGCAGTCGGGGTTGGTGCGGGGGTTGATGAGGCCCGTCGCGCGGGTGCGGACGGCCGGGTAGCTGGCCGGCAGACGGTGCTCGGGTGATGGTTCCACCAGGAGCACCGCCTCGCTCCGATGCGACAGGCCGCGTACAACGGCGTACCGTTCCGGGTCGTTGATGCGCAGGGACAGCCGTCCCCACGATCCAGGGGACCGTGTGCGGGCTGCTGCCTGCTGTGGGGGGGATCAGCACGCTGGGTGTCCGGCCGTGGCCTGGTCGCTACCCGTCCCGGATTGTCAGTGGCGGCTGCTTCCATGGCGCCATGAGCACTGTGCACGAGACCGCCGCCCTCCTGCCCGACCCGGCCAGACTCCGTGCCCATCTGCGTGCACTGGCCGCCCTAGATATGGCGATCAGCGACGATCCGCGGTTCTGCCAGTACACCTTCGACGCCACCTGGAGCCCCGGTGTCGAGGCAGCCCTGATGGCGAACGGCTCTGGAGACGACTTCGCCGTCCTTTTCACTCCGGACGGCGTGCTCATACTCGGCTTCGACCACGAGTCGGAGATGAGTCCGTACGTCACGGACGACGAGCAAGTCTGGCCCGGTGTCATCGACGACGTGCCCGCGGCACTGCGCCCGCTCCTGGACGAGCCCGCCTTCCGCGACGAGGGCATCGACGCCCCTCGGGTCACCGCCTGCCTGTGGCAGGCAACCGGCGACACCGCCTGGCGCACCGGCTCTGCCATCGCCTTCCCCGCAGGCACAGAAGACCCGGACGGCTCCGGCCTCCTCTTCCACCTCCTGACCAACCGCTCCCCCGAGGCCGTCCAGGCATGGTTCGAGGACTACTACGAACGCCGCGTCCCCCTCGACGCCATCCGCCACGTCCTCACCGGACACCCCCTCACCCCTGCGGTCGCCTCGGCCCTCAACCCGGCTGCCCTCTCGGACAACGCACTGCTCCAAAGGATCGTCGCGCACCCCGAAGTCGCCGCCTACCTCTCCCGCGACGGCGAGTTCGACCTTGCCCATTCCGACCCGATCGAATCGATCGCCCTGCCCTACGCTCTCCCAGTGCAGCCCATCGCCAGCTGCAACGCGGGCGGCACCCACTACCCCTGCGGCCCGGCCGTCCCCGACGCCCCCGCCCCGTCCTCTACACCGACTCCGAGCACCGGGCCTCCCTCATCGCCGAGTCTCTCGCCGAGGCCCTGACCCTGGCCGTCGTCCTGCCGTCCTGGCACGACGCCCTGGCCGGCTTCCGCCCCCGGCCCACAACTCCCACTACCTCGACGACCACCCGGACCACCCCGCCGTCCGCGACTGCCTCCTCGCCACACTCCGGCTTCCCCCGGCCACCGACCGCGAAGTCCTGGACCGCCTGCTCACCACCGCCGCCCGCACCGTCCGCGACGGGTTCCTCCCCCACGTTCCCGACGACGAAGACTCCGCCTTCGAGCCGATACTCGAACCCTCCGCCGATTAGACGATCACGTCCTATGTCTGGCTGGCCCGTCTCGCGAGATCCCTATCCATCGGGAGCTTGTAGGACAAGGAGTGACCTAGAAGGCGTCTAGCGTCTTCACCGCGTTGAGGCACTCGCACCCCAGGAGGCAGTCAGATGTCCGTCAAGCCGGTTCCCCAGGGCTACAGCACCGTGACGCCGTGGATCATCTCGCGCGACACGGTGCAGCTCATCGACTACATGAAGAGGGCCTTCGGTGCGGAGGAGCTCGCGCGCCTTGCGGGCAAGGACGGTGCCATCGAGCATGCGGAGGTACGGATCGGCGATTCAGTGGTGATGATGTTCGACGCGCGGCCGGAATGGCCCCCGACTCCTGGCTTCCTCCGTCTTTACGTCGAGGACGCCGACGCCGTGCACCGTCAGGCCGTTGCGGCCGGCGGCACCTCGGTCACCGAGGTCACCCACCTGTTCTTCGGAGACCGGGTCGGCCGGATACGCGATCCGCTGGGCAACCTGTACTGGATCCAGACCCGTGTGGAGGACCTGAGCCCGCAGGAAGTGGAACGCCGCCTCGGCGACCCGGAGTTCACCAAGGCCATGGAGTACGTCCAAAGCGCCGACCTCTTCCCCGCCTGGGAAGCCCACCTCAGCTGACGTCCAGGAGCCAGAAGAAGGAGGCAGGGGTGACGGGGCCGCCTCGGACCTGTCCCAAGTCTGCCGCCACGCGGTGCAGGCCGCCGCCTTCCGGGTCGCCCAGGAGGCGACTCACGAACATCCGCCGTCACGCGGCCGACGCCGCACACATCGAGGTCCGCCTGCGCGACGACTCCGGCCGCCTAGGGGGTGTTTCGAAAGTCCCGCACAGCACCCACGGCGCCCGGCACGCACTCTCGCCGCACCGGCCAAAAACCCAAGTACGTCCAGTACGAGGGCTTTCGTCCGGCACGCCGAGAGCACGCACCGGACACCGCGGGCACCGCACAGGACTTTCGAAACACCCCCTAGAGGTGTCGGTCGCGGACGACGGCCGCGGTGGCACCCAGCTCCCGGCGGCCACCCACGGGGGCGGCTTCGGCCTCGTCGGCCTCATCGAGCGGGTGACGGCGCTGGGCGGAGAACTGCACACCGGACCACGAAGCGGCGGTGGATGGCAGGTTCGGGCGGTGCTTCCGGCGCGGAAAGCCTGAGGGCAACGGCCTCCCTTCGGACGGCTGCCCGTCCTCCGTCCCGTCCCGTGAGCCGGCGGGGCTGGCGACGCACTCAGCGCTGCCGGTGCCGCCACTGGTGATCTTCGAACTGCTGGGCGCGCGGTGCGCCGACCACGCCAGTTTTGAGAGCGCTTCGCTCGTCTGCTGGACACCTCGTCATCCGATCGGCAGGACGTGAGGCGGCGGAACTGGGCCTGCATGGCCGGCCTGGTCACCATTGCGTCGGAAGGACCGGTCGAGGACCTGGGGATGCCGGCACGCGAGCACGGCAAAGCCCTGTCTCGCGACGCTGAAACGAACTACCTTATGGAAACGGCACGATCAAAACGGTCCGAACCGGAAGCACATCGGCGGAAGAATCAGTCCGACAGGATGACCTAGCTCCCAGGTGAGCCACCGGGTCGCGTGCGCAGGAACGACCCCGGCACGCCCCAGCCGCTGACTCCTGGTGACGGAGGCCGTTGCGCACTGCTGACTCTGCGCCGAATCGAAGCTCAGCATCCGCAGGTTGAGGAGGATCTGTTCAGCTTTCGGCATGGCGGCAGCTCTGTGGTGATCAAGCACAGGGAGGTTGAACTGGGTCGTCGAGTCGTATCGTCGGGCCCAGGTCAATCACGCGCACGGAGTACAGCTTTGCTGCGGCGGCGGTCGCCGCGTCCGCTCTACCGGTCGGTACGGTGGCGCGGACATACCCGAGCCTGGCGTATGTGCGGCCCACAAAGCCGCCTTTCACCGCGTCCAACCGGTCAGCGACCTGCGCGGTCCGGCCGGGGGCGGTGGCGGTGGCGGTGGCGGTGGCGGTGGCCATCATGGTCGCGTTTTCTGGCGTGCTCGGCTTTGGCCTCTGCAAGAAAACCTCGGGGAAGGCCATGACGAATGGTCCGGCCCTGAACAGCACGGCCGCCAAACCGGCCGTGGCAGCAATGTGGGACCTACGTCTGACACGCGACGCAGGCGCGCAGTGGGGGGGGAAGGCGTGCCGAATCCCTGAGGATGAAGGAAAGCGGAGTCGCGGCGGGAACGCTCACCTCGACCACCGCGGCCCGGGGGACCGCGGATGATCAAGCAGCTTGCCAGGCACTCAGGGGCCGAACACGGCGCCCCCGGGGCTACCCAGCAGTTCACTGCGAACCCCTGATCCGGACCGGGTCTTGATCCACGACGCATCATGGCGTCCAGCGGGCGGTTCTGCCAGGCGGTGAGCTCGTCGACCGCGTCGATCACTGTGCTGATCAAGGCCCGGTAAGACGTCGATGCCGTACCGCCCCGTGCGCGATGTGGAAGTCACAGATCGCGAACTTCAGACGGCCATCCACTGCTGGTTGGCGCCAGCGTTGCAGGTCGCCTGGTCCAGGGCTGCACCGTTGGTGGTCGACGCTCCGGCGACCTCCAGGCACTTGCCGCTGTTGCCGTTGGTGAAGGTGACGTAGCCGCCGACCACTGCCGTCCTGGTCCACAGCTGGTGCGAGGCCCCAGTACAGGTCGACTGGACGGCCACCGCTCCGTCGGCGGTGGAGGCACCGGTGATCTGCAGGCATTTGCCGCTGTTGACGTTGACGAGTTCATAGTTGGAGCCGACGGCCGTAGGTACCCACTGTTGATTGGCGCCGGAGTTGCAGTTGCCCGAGTTCACCGCCGCCCCGTTCGCCGTACTCAGGTCCCAGACGTCCGCGCACTTGGCACTGTTGCGGTTGAGCAGATGGTTGTTGGTCGCGCCGAGCGGACTGGCGATGACCGGCCAGCCATTGGCGAAGGTCACCTGTCGGATGTCGAGGGTTTCCTGCCCGGAGTTGTTGCCGTCGTAGTAGTGGTAGGCGAGGAACTTGGACTTGCCGTCGTCGTAGGCGTCGGCACCGCCGGCCGCCACCCTGGGATAGGCGCCGGTGAGGACGGTGGTTCCGCCGCCGGAGGCCATGTCGGTGCCGTTCTGGTCAAGGTATGGGCCGGTGATGCTGGTGGAGCGGCCGACCACGGTGTAGTAGGTGCTGTTGACTCCGCTGCAGCACAGGCCCTTGGAGCCGAAGAGGTAGTAGTAGCCGCCGTTGAGGATGATGGTGGGGTTCTCGATGCCGACGGCGATGTGCCACAGGTTGTTGTCGGTGGTGGACAGCTTGCCGGTGGCCTGGTCCAGGACGTGCATGTAGGTGCCGGAGCCGGTCCAGGAGCCCCAGGAGATGTACAGCCGGCCGTCGGGGCCCCAGTCGACGTTGGGGTCGATCGGGTAGTTGACGTCCGTGACCATGCCCTGGTCGGTCCAGGGCCCCTCGATGTCAGTGGCGGTGGCCAGGCCCATCACCGCATTGTTCGTTCCCCAGAGCGAACCGGCGTAGTACAAGTGGTAGACGCCGTTGAAGTACTTGATGTCTGGGGCCCAGATGTTCGGCGGGGTCGAGCCGAGCTTAGTGGTGATCCAGGACGGGGTCGTCTCCCAGAGGTTGCCGATCTTGGTCCAGCCGGTCGCCGGGGTGCTGTCGCATGTTCTGCGTTCAGTGATGGAGCCGCTCGGGTTGAGAGAGTCGTGCTCGAAGCCGGTAGAGAAGCCGTAGTAGCAGCTGCCGACCTTGATGACGCTCGGGTCGTGCATGCGGATGTCACCGCTGAGCGCCTGTGCGGGCGTGGCGGTGACCAGACCGAGAACAGTCAGGAGTGCGACCACGAGCGTGGCGAGGACGGGACGCCCGTGCCGTCTGCGTATTTCGGAGTGGTGGTCTCCGGTGTAATGGTTGGTCACGCGAAACTCCTTTGTGTCGCTGTCGTGATGGCAGGCACGTGCAGCCCGCGTTCGGCCTTTGGCTCGCATCGGCCGGGTGCACCACCTCCCCTGGAGAGAACCAGGTCAGGTGCGTGCCCGGATGGTGGTCAGGATCTGGTCGAGTCGACGGCCGGTCGCGAAGTAGTGGTGGTCCCGGTCGGCAGGTCGGTCACGCCCCCGTTGGGCCACTCGATACGTCCTGTCGCTCCGGTGGGCACGGTTGTTTCCACGGTGAGATCCGTTTCGTCGATCTCCCATCGGATCGCGATGCGCCCGTACGGTGACTCGTGGGTGGCGCTCGCCCAGGTGATGCCGCCGCCTGGCCGTGGGCGGAAGACGATGTCGCGGTATCCGGGCGCGCTCGCGCCGAGCCCGGCGACCGTGGTGTGCAGCCACTGGGCGACGGCGCCGAGGGCGTAGTGGTTGAACGAGGTCATCTCGCCGGGGTTGACGGTGCCGTCGGGCAGCATGCTGTCCCAGCGTTCCCAGATGGTGGTGGCGTCGTGTTTGAGCGCGTACAGCCACGAGGGGCACTCCTGCTGGAGGAGCAGGGCGTACGCGGTGTCGGCATGACCAGTGGCGCTCAACGCGGGGGCCACCAGTGGTGTGCCGATGAACCCTGTCTGGATGGTGTGCCCGCCTGCGGCGACGAGTTCGGTGAGGCGATTTCCCGCGGTGGTCCGCGAGGCGGCGTCGGGGAGGAGGTCGAACTGGAGGGCGACGGCGTAGGCGGTCTGGGTGTCGCTGGCCATCAGGCCGTCGGGCAGCACGTATGCGTCGGCGAATGCCTGCCGGACTCGTCGCGCGAGTTGTGTGTAGTGGTCGCGGTCGTCTTGGCGTCCCAGAATGTGGGCGGTCCATGCCACGTGCTGCAGGGACCATGCGTAGTACGCCGTGGCGATGAGGTGGCGGTCGGTGCGGCCGGCGCCGGGATCCTCCGGGGGTGCGAACGGGTCGAGCCAGTCTCCGAGTTGGTAGCTGCGGTTCCACAGGCCCGTCTCGTCCGCGAGTTCGGTGATGAGGTCGACCCATCGTCGTGCGCTTTCGTACTGGGTGGCGAGGAGACCCGCGTCGCCCGAGGCCTCGTACAGATCCCAGGGGGTCAGTGCCACGACGTCGCCCCAGCCGGCGCCCGGCCTGGCCGGGGTCCACTGCTCGCCGCCCGGGATCTCGGGGACGTACCAGGGGACGGTCCCGTCGTCGTGCTGTTCCACGGCGACGTCGCGCAGCCAGGAGGCGAGCATGCCGTGGCAGTCGTACAGGAAGGCGGCGGTAGGTGCGAAGATCTGGATGTCGCCGGTCCAACCGAGGCGCTCGTCGCGCTGCGGGCAGTCGGTGGGGAGGTCGACGAAGTTGCCGCGCAGGCTCCAGACCACGTTTTCGTGGAGTCGGTTGACCTGTTCGTTGGAGCACTCGAACCAGCCGGCCCTCGCCATGTCGGTGTGGATGACGCGGGCGACGATGTCGCGGATCGGAAAGCCGCCGCGCCAGCCGGTGATCTCGGCGTACCGGAACCCGTGGATGGTGAAGCGTGGTTCCCAGGTCTCGGGGCCGCCGCCGCGCAGGGTGTATCGGTCGGTGGAGGCTGCGTCGCGCAGGGGGCGGACGCACAGCTCGCCGTCCTGGAGTACCTCGGCGTGGCGGATGACGATCGTGTGTCCGGCCGGACCCGAGACGGTGATGCGGACCCTGCCGACAAGGTTCTGCCCGAAGTCCACCAGGAGCCGGTCGGCATCCAGAGCGGTCACAAGCACCGGGGTGATCTCGTCGGTGCAGCGCACCGGTGGGCCGGTGGGCGCGATCAAGGTCGCAGGGTTGCGGTCGACGATGTCTACCGGGATCCAGTGGGTGTCGTCGAATCCGGGGCTGGACCAGCCGGGCAGTTCCTGCCGCGCGTCGTAGGTCTCGCCGTCGAGCAATCCCGAAGAGAGGATGGGTCCCTGGCCGGCGCGCCAGGAGGTGTCGGTATTGATGACGGTGACGGTTCCGTCGCGGTGGACGATCTCCAGTTGGGCGAGGAGCGCGAGGCGGTCACCGTAGAGGTCGGCGTGGCCGCCGCCGAAGCCCAGCCGCCCCCGGTACCAGCCGTCGGCCAGCCATGCGCCGATGGCGTTGGCGCCGGCGCGCAGGTGGTCGGTGACGTCGTGGGTGTGGTAGCGCAGCCGGTGGTGGTAACTGGTCCATCCGGGCGCGAGGGCGTGGTCGCCCACCCTCTGACCGTTGATCTCGACCTCGTACAGGCCGTGAGCAGTGACATACAGCCGCGCACGCTCGATGTCCGCGTCGGCGGTGAACTCCGCGCGCAGCAGGGGTGGTTGGCACTCGGCAGTGGGCCGGCGAGCCCCGTGCGAGTCCGGTGACTCGCGCGGTGAGATCGCGCGGGCCGTCCAGTCGGCCGGTTCCAGCAAGCCCGTCTCGATCCGCAGCGGTGGGCTCCAGCCACTGGTGACCTGATCGGCTCCGCGGACCCGCACCCGGACCTCGCAGGCTTCCCGGGATATCAGCGGCCGCAGCGGCCAGAGGACGAGCACCGAGTCCTGGGAGGTCACCCAGTCCGTGCGGTGTGTCCCGTCGGCTCGAGTGGCCTCAATCTGGTAGGCGTGCTGCATCCAGTAAGCGGGTGCCGTGGTCTTCCAGGAGATACGGGGTGAAGCCTCACCGATACCGAGCGGCTCCCGGTGGTGCTCCGCGGTCGGGGCGGCCACGGTCGGTATGGACTGCGAGGTCATCCCTTCACCGCCCCGGCGGTCAGGCCCTTGATGATGCGCTGGTTGATCAGCAGGTAGAGCACCAGGGCACCGACGACGTTGATGCTGATCGCGGCGAACAGCGGTCCGTAGGCCGTCTCTCCGTACTGGCCGGTGAAGTTGAGCAGCCCCACCTGGATGGTGCGCAGGTCGTCGTTGGTGGTGAAGGTGAGCGAGATGAGCAGGTCGTTCCAGATGAAGAAGAACTGCACCAGCGCGACCGTGAACACGGCGTTGCGGACGACGGGGAAGCCGATCCGCCAGAAGGCGGTGAGCATACCGGCCCCGTCGAGGGTGGCGGCCTCGAAGATCTCGCGCGGGACCGCCCGGAAGTAGGTGGCCATCATGAAGACGGTGAGCGGGAGGCCGACCGCTGTGTAGGTGATGATCAACGGCCACATCGTCCCGGACAGCCCGGTCTGGAAGTACACCCGGAACAACGGCAGCAGGATCATCTGGCTCGGCACCATGATGCCCACCAGGAAGACGAGGAGGACCTGGTGGCGTCCGCGCCAGATCATGACCTCCAGGGCGAAACCCGCGGCGGTGCCGAGCACGATGATGAGCGCGAGCGAGGGCGCGGTGGCCAGGAGGCTGTTGCGGACGTAGAGGGCGACGTGGCCGGTCGTCCACGCGTCGGTGTAGTTGTGGAAGTCCCACTTCCCCGGAAGCGCCCAGGCGGGGTCGTTGACGAACTCGGACTGGGTCTTGAAGGAGCTGAGCAGCAGCCAGAGCAGGGGCGTCACCTCGACGACCACCAGCAGGGCAACGAGCAGGTTACGCATCAGGCGCCGCGTTCGGCCGGGCTTTCGCACGGTGGCCGGCCGTGGGCTGGGCAGGAGTTCCCGCCGCGGTGCCGTGAGGGTGTCAGTCATGGGAGTTCAGCCCTTGGTCAGGTCGCGTCGCGAGAAGCGGAAGACGATGAGGGTGACGCCGAGGCACACGACGGTGAGCAGCGAGGCGATGGTGCTGCCGTAGCCGTAGTCGCCGTAGGAGAACGCCGTGCGGAACATGTAGAGGGTCAGGGGCGTCGTGTCGCTGCCGGGTCCGCCGTTGGTCAGGGCGAGGACCGAGTCGAACACCTTGAGGGTGCCGTTGATGCTGAACACGACCGACGACAGCAGCACCGGGGCGGACAGCGGCAGGACGATGTGCCGGATCAGCCGCCATCCGGTGGCACCGTCCAGCCGCGCCGATTCGAGCGTCTCGTCGGGAATGTCGAGGAGCCCGGCGAAGATGAGGACGCCGTAGAAGCCCATGGAGCGCCACACGTCCATGACGACCAGGACGATGAAGGATCCGCCCGCGCCGGCGAACCAGTCGCCGTGGTGGATGCCGAGCCCATCGAGGGCGATGTTGGCCAGGCCGTTCTGCGGGGCGACGGCGAAGAGCTTCTGGAACATCAGGGCCACGGCGACCGTCGGGAGGATCACCGGGAAGAACACCAGCGTCCGGACGATCGCGGACGACCTGCGCAGGACGAACACGTAGAGCAGGGCGAGCAGGTACCCGCACAGGACCTGCCCTACGCTGACGGCGAGTCCGTACTTGAAGGTGAACCACAGTGCCGAGTGCGCCTGCGGGTCGTGCCAGAGCTTGTCGAAGTTTCCGAGTCCGCCGAAGGTGAAGCCCTCGATGACGTTGCCCTTGAAGAAGGTGTAGCCGAGGGACCAGCCCATCGGCACCAGCATCACCAGCGTGTACACCAGCAGCGCCGGGCCCAGCAGGACGGCGATGGCACGGCGGTCTCCCAGAACTGAACGCATGACGGCTCTCTCACGAAGGGTTGGGCGCGGACGAGGTGCTACGGAGGGGTCAGCCGTTGTCGAGATCGGCTTGGACCTTCGTCATGAAGTCCTTGGCCGTGAGGGACCCGGTGACGAGCGGCGCGGCGTTCGTCTGGCTGGTCTCCGTCGCCTTCGTGTTGAACAGCGCCTCGAACCACAGGGTGCTGGTCCTGGTCTTGGTGATGGTGTCCTGGACCGTCTGGGTGAGCGGGGGCAGTGTGCCGGTGTCGCTGTTGGGCTTGAAGCCGGAGACGGTGCCCTGGTCCTTCAGCGAGGCGGCGCCGTAGTTCTTCGTGATGCAGGACAGCCAGTCGCCGACCTTGGCGTTGTAGGACTTGGCGGAGACGGCGACGGGGAGGCCGACGTTGGCCGGGATCTGGTCCGCGCTTCCCTTGCCGCCCGCGACGGCCGGGAACGGCATGAAGCCGACGTTGTCCGCACCGATCTTGTTCTTGGTCTTGTCGTTGAAGTCGCCGAGCTCCCAGCTGCCCATGTAGAACATCGCGGCCTTGCCGGTGAGGAACTGCTGCACCGCGGTGTCGTAGTCGATCGACCCGACGCCCTTGCCGAAATAGCCGGCCTTGCCCAGGTCGGCGATGGCCTGCGCGGCCTTCACATACGCAGGGTCGGTCAGCTTGGCCTTGCCGTCCGCCACCGCCTGCAGGGCGCCCGGGCCGAGCTCCCGGTAGAGGTAGCCGCTGACAAGGCGGGTCAGGGGCCATCCGTCCTTGCCGTCCGCCGAGAACGCTGTGATGCCGGCTGCCTTGAACTTCGCGGCCGCGGCGACCAGCTGGTCGTAGGTGGTCGGGGTGGCGATGTGGTGGTCGGCGAAGAGCTTCTTGTTGTACCAGATGCCCTCGATGTTGAACTGGTAGGGCATGACGTTGAACTTGCCGTACAGGTTCTCGACGGTCTTGACGGCGGCCGGCTGGAGGTCATTCCAGACGCCGAGGTCCTTGAGGGTCTTCTCCAGGTCGAGGACCTGGCCGGCCTTGTCCAGGGTCTTGGTGAGCTGCGGTGTGCCGCCCGCGGCGAACTGCACCGGCAGGGCGTTCTGGCCGGCGAGCAGCTGCACCTTCTGGTCGACGTTGCCGATGGGAAGCGTCTGGATCTTCAGGGGCAGGGTCTTGTTCTGCGTTGCGCACGAGCTCTTGCCCAGGGCCGTGAGTTCCTGCTGCACGATGTGGTTGTCGTCATTGATGGTGAGGGTGAACGCCTTGGCGTCGCTGCCCGACACGCTGCTGCCGCCGCACGCGCTGAGCAGCAGGCTCGAGGTGGCGGCGGTCGCCGTGAGGGCGATACGGCGGGTTCTGAGTTTCTTGTGCACAGGTACTCCTCGGCACACAGGGCGTTGAAACGCTTCAATGGGGAGATGCCGGGAACCTACGACCCGCTTCGGGATGTGTCAAGGATCCGTCGCGGATGTTTCCGAACCGCGTCTGAGCGTTCCGGAACGGTCGCCTGGAGACAGCATTCCAAGCATGAGACGCCGAAACAGCTGGTCAGCGTGGGGTGCTGACGTACAAGGCCGCGAGGATGGGCGGATCCCGCTCGGTGCCGGGCGTGCGCAGAAGGCCAAGGCGACCGCGCGGATGTGCGCGGCCCGTCCGGCAGGCAGGCCTGGACGGTCAGAGGGGCGCGCTGGCGCGGACGATCAACTCCGGCTCCAGCACGACAGTGGCATGACGGTGTTGCTGGCCCGCGGACACCTCGTCCATGAGCAGCCGAATCGCCTCCTGGCCCATCATCCGGCCCGGCATGTCCACCGCTGTCAGCGGCACCGCCGCGGGGCCGGCTCCGCGGTTGTTCTCGCAGCCGACGACGGCGACCTGGTCGGGCACCCGGATCCCGGCCACGGTGTGCAGCTCATGGACGATGGCATTGGCCAGCTCATCGGTGACGACGATCAGACCGTCCGGCAGATCGCCGGGGGCCCGCCGCGCGAGATCCCGCCCGACCGCATGTCCGTGGGAGGCGGTCAGGCCGACGCTGTCGATCTCCTCCAGGGTGACGCCGCCACCCGCCTCCTCGACCGCCGCACGCACTCCCCTGCGCCGGTCGCGCACGGGCTGGTAGTCATCGTGCGCGACCACGTACGCCAGCCGCGTGCGCCCGGTGTCGATGAGATGGCGGGCCGCCAGGTACCCCACATGCTCGTTGTTGACCAGCACGGAGCAGCAGGTGCCCGGCTTGGGAGCGTAGTTGAGCAGCACCACCTGGCGCCCGTGCGAGCGGATGCGGGCAATGCCGGCCGTGGAGTCCTCCATCGGAGCCAGCAGCACACCGGTTACCCGGGACTCGTCGAACAAGTCCAGGTAGTCGTCCTGAAGCCTCATGTCGCATGCCGTGTTGGCCAACAGCAGGTTCTGCCCGACCGCACGGGCGGCGTCCTGCGCACCATGCGCCATGTCGATGAACAGGGAGTTCTCGATATCGGCGAGCACCATGCCGACACTGTTGGTCGAGCCCGCCACCAGCGACCGGGCCACGTCGTTGCGCACGAAACCCAGCCGGCTGATCGCTTCCCGGACGCGCTCCGCCGTCGCCGGGCTCACCTTCGCCGGATGATTCAGCACATTAGAGACAGTTCCGACCGAGACACCCGCAGCGTCGGCGACATCCTGCATGCTCGGACTCGCATGCCCCTGTACTGCTCGCGGACGGGCGGTTGCCACAGTGCTCCTCGACCTCGGTCTCGTTCCGTTCCGGGACCCCGCGGCCCCACCCTGACCAGGCTGTCGCGGACAAGCGGCAGAATACATCACGCGCGTTGAAACGCTCCAAGAGTGACGCCGATCCACTCCCTTCACCGCGAAACGACTGAGAGCCATAACAGCCGGTCACAGCTCAGCCCGGACATGAGTCCCGGCAGGTTCCCCCGGCCGCCCCCCACCCCCATGCGAGCAATCGACCGGCAACGGTGGAGAACGGAGGCGGGAACGGAATGAACTGGCAAATCGCCGTGCTTGGTCTTGACGGCCCGCCCAGACGGTGCAAGCCTCCCACCGCTGCCCGATTGAAGCGTATCAATTCATCGACCTCACGCATGCGGCACTGCTTCCCAGACGCCGCACCGCCCCATGGCCTGCCCCGAACAGCACTCATGACATGCGCCGACTCACAGTCGACTTTCGCACACAGGCTGTCCCCGCGGCCCACCTCGCAGCGGCAAAGGAGTCCCGACAACATGCCCACCCGACGAAACGCACTGGCGAAGGCCGCCGTCATCGGCGCGGCCGCCGCCCTGATGGGGCTCACCACGTCGGCCCCGCCTGCCGACGCTGTGACCTACAGCGGCGGCACCATGTGGCAGCCGCCGAGCGGAGCGCCGTCCTACGGCTCCCTCTACGCCCACGCGATCAGACTCCAGCACAGCACCGACTCCAACGGCACCCTCCTCGCCTCCTTCGAGCAGTACTCGGGCAACGGCATGCCGGTATACCGCAGCACCGACTCGGGACACACCTGGACGCAGATCTCCACGATCAGCGACCAGGTCAATTCCTGGAACAACATCCAGCTCGAACCCGTACTCTACGAGCTCCCCCAGGCGATCGGCTCGTTCCCGGCCGGAACGATCATCGCGGCCGGCGACTCCATACCCGCCGACAACTCCGAAACCAAGATCGACATGTATGCCAGCACGGACCACGGCGTCACCTGGTCCTTCGTCAGCTCCATCGCCACCGGTGGCGCAGCCCGGGACGTCAACGGACAGACACCCGTCTGGGAGCCGTACTTCATGGTGGCGCACAACAAGCTCATCGCCTGGATCTCCGACCAGCGTGACCCCGCACATGGCCAGAAGCTCGCCCACTTCACCACCACCGACGGCGTCAATTGGTCTTCCGAGGTCGACGACGTCACCTACCCGGCCTACGCCGCCCGGCCGGGCATGGCGATCGTCGCCCGCCTCGGCAACGGGAAGTACATCCTCACCTACGAGTACTGCGGCGCACCCGGCGGCGGCTGCCCCGTCTACTACAAGATCGCTGACAACCCGGAGAACTTCGGCTCGGTCACCGGAGTACAGCTGATCACCACGGACAACAGGAAGCCGGACGGTGACCCGTACGTCACCTGGCTCCCGACGGGCGGCCCGAACGGGACGATCGTCGTGCAGGCGTACAGCGACCAGCAGATGTACGAGAGCACGGACAACGGCGCGACGTGGGTGCGCATGTTCTCCAACACGATCCAGGGCTACAGTCGCGGCCTGCTCCCCCTCGCCGACGGCAAGAGTCTGCTGGTCACCCGGGGCGGTGCGTTGGTGACCAACGGTACCAACGAGGTGACGTACGGCATCGACGACTACGGCGGCGGCATCTCCACGGGCGCCACCTACAAGATCCAGAACAGCCTGAGCTCCCAGGTGCTGGGCGTGCCCAACGCCACTTCCGGCGCCCCGGTCGTGCAGGCGGCCGACAACGGCACGGCCGACCACAACTGGCAGTTCCTTCTCCAGAGCAACGGCTACTACCGCATCCTCAACACCTTCAGCGGCAAGTACCTCGCCGTCCCCAGCGGCTCCCTGTCCTCCGGCACCGGTGAGATCCAGTGGACGTCGACCAGCGGCGCCGAGCAGGACTGGTCCGTCGAACCCGCGCCCGACGGCGGCTACACCATCACCAACCGGCGCAGCAACCTGGCGCTGACCATGGCGACCGATGCGAACGGCCAGACCGCGACGAACGAAGAAGTCACCCAGGCACCGCTGACCTCGGCCGCGAATCAGCGCTGGAACCTCCTCCAGACGGCAGCCCCGGATTTCACCACCGGCCAGTACGCCATGGCCAACGTCAACAGTGGAAACTACGCCGAGGTGGTCGGGAGCGTCAGCGGAACGCAGGCCGACCAATACCGCAACGTGAACCACCCCGACCAGTACTGGACGTTCGACAAGGTCGGCTCCTACTACACCATCACCAACGTGTCCACGGGTAACTACCTGGACTCGGCGGGGAACACCACCAGCGGCAGCCCCATCGTCGAAAAGCCGTCTTCCGGCTCGACCACCCAGCAATGGTCCCTGGTCGACTCCGGCAACGGCAAATACCAGGTCGTGAACCGTGCCAGCGGACTGAGCCTGGCAGCCGCCGACGCCTCTACCGACAACGGCGCGCCACTGGACCAAGAAGCCGTCTCCACCGCGTCCGCACGACTGTGGACGATCACGAAAATCAACTGACTCCCTGCACCACTGAGCTCTCTCAAAGCACCAGGTACGAATGGAACCGTCCGCCGCTGGTCCTGAACGACAGCCACCGTCCGGTGCCCGCCGGACCGCAGCGTGTGTCACAGCACGTCGCAGGCTTCCCCTGGAGCAGATGGAAGGCTCCGTCAGCCACGTCGAGGCGGCGAGGCCGGTGTCCACGCGGAAGGCCACGCCCAGTGAGGGGCATGGTGCAGGTCTCGACCAGTCGAATACTCCGAAAGGACCAGCATGGCGAAGCGTTCCGTCGCGCGAAGCCGGACGACGCTCACGGGCATCGCCGAGGCGGCGGGAGTCTCCGTGGCCACCGTCTCAAAAGTGGTCAACGGCCACAGCGACGTGGCCCCCAAGACCCGAGCACGCATCGAGCGGTTGCTGGTCAAGCACGCATACGTCGCGCGCGGTCCTCGGGGGGCGCAGTCGCCCGTACGGACGGTGGACCTTACCTTCGACCAGCTGGTCAACCCCGACAACCTGTTGATCACTCAGGGCGTCACGGAAGCCGCCGCCGAGGCGGGTGTGGACGTGGTGATCGGCACCGCGCCCAACGACCCGCTCGGCGCGGCCTGGACCAGGAAGATCACCAACGCCGGTCGGGAGGGCATCATCCTGGTCACCTCCGGACTGACGCCGCAACAGCGGGCACAATTCACGCGGGCCGAGATCCCACTGGTGCTGATCGATCCGATGAACGTGCCCGACGAGCCGGTGCCGAGTATCGGGGCGACGAATTTCAGCGGCGGCATGTCCGCCACGCAACACCTGCTCAAGCTCGGCCACCGCAGGGTCGCGATGATCGAGGGGCGGCACGATGCCGTATGCAACACCGCACGTCTGCACGGCTACCAGGCCGCACTCGCCGGCGCCGGCATCAGTGCCGACCCTCAGCTCATCAAGCGCCGCGCCTTCCGCTTCCAGCCCGCCTACCAGGCCGCTTTCGACCTGTTCGCGCTGGAGGATCCGCCGACCGCCGTCTTGGCCGCCACCGATCTGGCGGCGTTCGGTGTCCTCGAGGCCGCCCGCGTGCACGGCCTGCGGGTGCCCGGCGACGTCAGCGTGGTCGGCTTCGACGACACCGCTGCCGCCAGCACCTGTGCCCCTCCCCTGACCACCGTCCGTCAGCCCTTCGTCGAGATCGGCCGCGCCGCGCTGCGTACTCTGCTGCGGCTCGCCACGCGCGCACCCCTCGGCAGTCACCGGGTCGAGCTGGCCACCCAGCTCGTGGTGCGGGCCTCGACCGCCCCACCGCCCACCCCCTGAGGGGTTGTGGTCGCCGTTGTCGTTCAAGAGCGGAGTTCGCCTACCAGACCTCCGTGCACTCCGCGCTCGCTGAGCAGGGCGCGTGACTTCGCTGAGTCGTCGCCGGCGTCGAGGTGCGCGGTGATGTAGTCGGGTAGTGGCCTGGGCCAGTAGATCCAGAATCGGCGCCAGGAGTGGCGAGTCGTGGCAGTCGGCGCCGACCAGGACGTGGCCGAGAAGGATGCCGTATCTGTCGGTCACGTCCGAGCGCTTCATGCCTCGCTTGCCCCGGCCGACAGGTGAGCGTCCGGCCGCTTCGCCTCCGCCGGGTTCGGTTATGGCGCCGGCCGAGCGAACAGCCCCAGGCTCATCCACTCGTCCAGGCGGCTCCGAATCGTGGCGGGCCGAGCACGAGGAGTCCGCGATCGTCTCGTAGGAGCAGCCGAAGCGAAGGACTTGGTGAAGGAAGCCGACGGTCGCGCCTGGCTCAGGACGGATGACCGCCATAGCTGTCTGGCGTTCGTCGAGGGTCAGCACGGTGTGCTGTCCACCGGGTTCGCCGCGGCCGACGAGGACGCGCTGGCCGACCGCACTTTCAGGTGAGCGCAGGGGGCGACGGGTTCACCGGCATTCAACGGCAGGGGCTCTGGTAGGGCAGGGCCCCCACATGACGTCGCCATTGATCGCGGGTGAGGGCATGCCCGGTGACCGCACAGATGCGGTGGATGTTCTGCTCGGCGTCCAGCGCCCACAGCCGGGTGCCGTCCTGGGCGCCGCTTGCGAGGGACTGGCCGCCGGGTGCGAAGACGAGGTTGTCGATCTCGGTCGTGTGTCCCACGAGCGGGTCCCCGACGGCCTTGGCATGTGGCGGGTCGGTCGTGTCGTACAGCTTGATCAGGCCGTCTACAGTGCCCACCGCCAGCCTTTGCCCGTCGCGGTCGAACGCGAGGCCGGTGACGGAGGCGCCAGCGTCGAGCGGCGTACCCAGCTTGGTGGGCCGGGCGGGGTCAGCGGTGTTCCAGAGGCTCACGGTGCCATCTGCGCTGCCGATGGCCAAAGTGTCGCCGTGGGGCGCGAAGGCCAGCACGTCACCGGCGAAGGACTGGCCGCGCCGACGCGGATGCCTGGGGTCGCTCGTGTCCCACAGCAGGATGCGCCGGTCGTCATCGACGACCGCGAGTTCGTGGCCGTCCGAGGCGCGGGCGAGTGGACCGGCGCCAGCGTTCTTCTCCAGTACGACGGCCCGTCCCGTCTCCCGGGGATACCGGGGGTCGCCGAGGTCCCAGGTACGGATGCGGACACCGTTGTCCGGGAACCGGACCTCGCTGGGTATACGCCCGTCCCCGTCCCCGATGCCCGGCCCCGCAGGTTGCGAGCGGTCACTCATCTCCTCATAGGTGATCAGTTCGCGCCCGTCCGGGGAGAAGGCCGACAAGACCACTGCGTCGTCACGGCCGACGGTGAGATGCCCGAGAGCGTGGGGCCGTGCCGGGTCGGTCACGTCGTAGAGCCGGACCCCGCCGTCAGATGCAGTGACGGCGAGCAGGTGTCGGTGCGGGGCGAATTGCGCGGCGGCGCCCGGGGCAAGCGTGCCCGGCAGCAGACGGGGGACTCCGGGGTCGGCAACGTCCCACAACCGCACGGGCTCGCCATCGGTGCAGGCCGTCGCCATGATCCGCCCGTCCGGGGAGAATCCGGTCGTGCTCGAGGTTGCGCAACCGAGCAGCACGCCCGGCGGCAGGCTCCAGATCCGCAGTGCCCCGCCGGCGGCGATCAGACCGCGTCCGTCGGGAGCGAACACCGTGGTGATCCCCGTCGGCGAGCGCTGCCCAAGCGCTCTCCCCAGCGGCGCGCTCAGGCCGGCGTCGATGTTCCAGAGCTGGATGCCATTCCCTCCGCTGACCGCGATCACCCGGCCGTCGGGACTGTAGGACGCCGCCCCTGCTTCCGTGCCGTCGGACGTGCCGAGCACGATGTCGGAAGAGGTGGGCCGGTCCGGTCTGCTGACGTCCCACAGCGGCACTTGGTCGGCCTCGCTGCCGTTCGTGGCGAGATACCGCCCGTCGGGGCTGAACACCAGGATGGTCTCCTTGTCCGAGCGGGTGCGGAGCAGCCCGAGGGCAGCCGGGCTCGCCCGGTGCGAGGTGTCCCAGAGGCGTACTGTGCCGTTGCCGGAGTCGGCCGTGGCCATGATCTTCCGGCTGGGGCTGAACGCCACCACGTTTCCGGGCAGGGATGCAGCCAGGCGTTGCGGCTTCCGGGGGTCGGTGACATCCCACAGGGCGGTACTGTCGGTACCGACCGCGAGCAGGTGACCGTCGTTTCCGAAGGCCAGCTCCATCCAGTTGGTGTCACCGGACGTGGGAACACTGCCAAGCGGCGCGGGGTCCGCCGGGTCTGCGATGTTCCACAGCTGGACGCCGGGATAAATCCCGATGGCCAGCACGTGCCCGTCGGGGGTCATGGCCACATCGCTGCCCGGCAGCGTCCGTCCGACGCGTCTGGGGTGCGTGAAGTGGGTGGTGTCCCACAGCCGCACGTTCCCGTCGTCCCCGACCGCGGCCAGGGTGTGCCGGTGTGCGTCGTGTGCCAGCCGCGGGGTGCCCTCGGACACGGCGCCTGGGCCAGCTGTTGCCCGGTCCTGCTCAGGCACGTCTTTGAACAGCGCGGAGTTCGCCGCCTGTACCAGGCTCGTGTAGGTGCGCGCGCTGTCGCGCATCCGGTACGACGTCACATCCAGCAGCGCCGCCAGCGCCACGTCCTCTGTCTGGGCGGGCACGTCGGTCCCCCGTAACTGATCCGCTTCCGCCGCGATCTGCCGGGCCACCGCCGTGGTCCGCTCGGCGTTCGCCGCCGCCCGCTGTTTCAGGGCCACGCCTGCGGCCGCGAGGGCGACGAGGAGCAGAGCGCTCAGAGCAGCCACGAGCGTGCGCAGGCGCCGTGTGGTGCGGGCCGTGGCCCGGCGTTCTCCAGCCCGGGCATCGAGGCTGGCGGTGAGGAACTTGGCCTCGGCGGTGTTCAGGGCGCGGCGCCGACCGGGATCGGCGAACGCTTCCTCTGCGGCGGCCAGCATGGTTCCCCGGTACAGCGCGCCTGGGTCTTGGTTGAGGCCGTCCCAGGTTCGTGCGGCTTCGGTGAGCTGGCGGTGCAGGCGCAGGCGGTCGCGCGCTTCGTTGATCCAGGCTTGCAGTCGGGGCCATGAAGCGATGAGGGCCTCGTGGGCGAGGTTGACGGTGTCGTGCTCGAGGGTGAGCAGGCGGGCGCGGGCCAGGTGTTCGAGGACGGTGGCTGTGTCGCTGGGGTCGCCGAAGTCGAGTTCCGTGCGAGGGGCGGGCCGGCGCGTGTCGGGGGTTCCCTCGCCGGGGGTGATGAGACGGAGCAGGATACGGCGGGCGAGGTCGGCCTGGGACGGGGTCAGATGCGTGTAGACGTTCTCTGCGGTGCGGGCGATGGCGCCGCTGAGACCTCCGGCCGCGTCGTAGGCCTCAGCGGTGAGGGCTCGGCCCTTGCGGCGCCGCCAGGTCTCCAGCAGGGCGTGGGACATCAGCGGCAGGGCGCCAAGTTCGCCCTCCGCCTCCTCGACGATGCGCGTGGTCAGGGTGCGTTCGACGATCAGCCCGGCGGTCTGGGCGGGTTTGACGATGGCCTCGCGCAACTCGTCACGGCTCATCGGGCCGGCCAACACGGTGGCCTCCTGCAGCGCGGCCGTCAGCCGCGGGTGCTGGGCACACCGCCCGAGGAAGTCGGCGCGCACGGCGATGACCACGCGCAGCCGGCTGGCTGGGTTGGTGGCCGTCAGGAGCTGATCGATGAACTGGTCGCGCTCCTCCGGGTCGTGGCACAGGGTGTAGAGCTCTTCGAACTGGTCCACGATCAGCCAAGTGTCCCCGTCGCCGTCCTTCGGGGTCAGCCGCTGCTCATGGGTGCGCAGGGGGCGCTCGCCGGGGGTGAGGACGCGTAGCGCGGCCGGCTGCGGGGTGGCCTGGTCCGGGGTGCGGAGGCGGGGGATGAGGCCAGCGCGCAGTAGAGAGGACTTGCCGCTGCCCGAGGGGCCGAACACCGCGGTGAACCGACGGATACGGGTCAGCTCGACCAGGCGGTCGGTGAGTTCGTCGCGGCCGAAGAACAGATTGGCGTCGCCCGGCTCGAAACGGGCCAGTCCGCGGTACGGAGGCTCGACGTCCTGATCCTCGGTTCGGGGTTCCGCCACTACTTCAGCGGCCGCCTGCCGCCAACGCTCCTCCCACTCCTCCGGATCACCGCTGCACGCCTTTACGTAGGCCAGCGTGACGGGCAGGGTGGGCAGCCGCTCGCCGCTGGCGGCCTGCGACAGGGTGCTTGCTCCCTGACCCGCGCGCTGCGCCATCACCCGGTAGGTCGGACTCCCGGCCTCCGCACGGAGTTTGCGTAACTCGGCAGCGAACCGCTGAACCGGCCCGGC
This sequence comes from Streptomyces sp. NPDC020299, assembly GCF_044387825.1. Lineage (NCBI taxonomy): Bacteria > Bacillati > Actinomycetota > Actinomycetes > Kitasatosporales > Streptomycetaceae > Streptomyces > Streptomyces sp. NPDC020299. The sequence continues at coordinate 707,119 of NZ_JBIRWL010000002.1, read as the reverse complement.
GTTTGGATCCAATGAGCTTTCCGGACGTCCCGCCATGGACGACTCACCTCCCCCGTCCCGCTTCCCCCTTGGACGCGGCGCGACCGCCCGCACGCTACGCACGTTCGCAGCGGAAGAGCAAACAGCAGGCGCCTTCTTTGGTCACCGTCGCACAGTCGGGCACGTGACCTGCAATGGCGCCATTGATCAGGGCGGCAGAGATGGCTGCCCATTCAATTCCCGGCCCGCTGAACTCGATGACGAAAGGCCTCGCAGCGAGCAGCGCGGCGCCGGCCCCGCTCGTCGCCGCGCAGGCTCGAGGCAATCGGAATCACGACAAAGGAGCAGCACTGTGACTTCACGTACGACACGGGCCAAGCTGATCGCATGCTCGATCGGCGCATTGACCGCCGCAACCTTGGCGCTGAGCGCCTCCCCGGCCTCCGCAAGCGGTACCTACAGCGGTCAACCCTACGTCTACGGCGCCGGTGCCTTCTCGAACGACTGGGACGACGAGGGCATCCTGTCGACGGGCACCAACACGGCCTCCAACGCCACCTGCCTGTGGCAGAAGATCCTGTGGGCGGACGGCAACCTCACCTCCGCCTCGGACATCGACGGCGTCTTCGGCTCCCAGACCAAGACCGCCACCAAGGCGTGGCAGAGCGACTGGGAGGCCAGCCCCGACGGGGTGGTCGGAAAGGAGACCTTCGGCAAGGCGGGCGACTGGCTGCGGGACACAGACGGCGACGGAGCCGTCGACACGTACATCGGCACCGACCATGTGATCAGCGTCAGCCGAGACGACCAGGGCCGGTATCACTTCTACGACGGTGACGGCAACGGACGGATCGCCGGCTACGACTACCGGACCTGCAGCTGAACCCTGCGCGCCCCTCTCGTGCGGCCTCGCGGTCGCACGAGGGGTGACAGGCCGGCATGTGCCGCTCTGAGTCTCGCTCGTCAATGCAGAGGACGCCGCGAGCCGGGCGACGAGTTTCTCCACGCCAGACCGCACGACGCGCGGCCGATGTCCTGCGGGGGTATATGCATCGGCCGCGCCGCGGTTCTCCTGCCGTTCACGGCCATCCACGAAAGGCATCCAACCGTGCATGCGCGTACACACCCTGACCCGGCGCTGGACTTCGATGAGTACGTGCGTACGCGGCATGACGCTCTGCTGCGCAGGGCCCGGAGTCTGGTCCGCGATCCGCTGGACGCTCAGGATCTGCTGCAGACCGCGCTGCTGCGAATGTGTGGTCGCTGGGATGACATCGTGGACAAGCAGCTTGCGGATGCCTATGTTCGCCGCGTCATGATCAACACTCGCACGGAGTGGTGGCGGGCCCGGAAGCTGCAGGAGCTCCCCATCGAGCAGTTTCCGGACGTGCCCGTCGGGGACTGCGCCGAGCAGCAGGCCCACCGCGCGCTGTTGATGGACATCATGCGAGCGCTGGCGCCCCAACAACGCAGCGTCGTGGTGCTGCGGCACTGGGAGCAGATGACCACAGAGGAGACGGCCGCCGCCCTCGGCATGGCGCCTGGAACGGTCAAGAGCACTCTGCACCGCGCGCTCGCCCGGCTCCGTCAGGAGTTGCAGCGCCGCGACCCCGACTCCGCTTCGGCGTCAGCCGTCGGCCGTGGATGCCCACCGGCTGGCCGCCGGGCACGCTGATGCGCGGGGCGCACCGCATCCCCGTCGCCAACGGATATGTGGTGTCTGGGGTGTTCAGTCGCTGTTGTTGGCGCGATGGCCCCATGGAGGAATGCGAGGACATCGAAACGCCGTCTGCACGCTGCACCTTGCGGGTGCGGGTGTCCGCCGAGCCCGGTGTGGAGGCGGAGACGCATCTGGTGGCGCTGCGGGATTGGCTGGCTGCGGAAGACACGCTGCGCGGCCGGTTGGAGCTGCTGGCCCACACGCCGCAGCCGGGGCAGATGGGGGCCGCGCTGGAGGTGCTGGCGGTGGCGTTGGGCTCCGGCGGAGCAGGAGCCGTGCTGGCCCAGTCCTTGTCGACCTGGCTGTTGCAACGCCGTGCGGACGTCACCGTACGACCGAGCCGCGGCGATGGGCAGGAGGTCACCGTGGAGGTCCGCCGGACAAGCGATCCGCAGGCGGTGCTCGGTGCGGTCGGGTAGCTGCTGGAGGGCGGGGAGGAGTGAAGCAGAGCGCGCCGCGCTTCCCCGACGGTGGCGCTTCCCGGGTGGTCCTCATCGGGTGCGGCGACTTCGACGACATCGATCTGCCGGCGATTCCCGCCGTGAAGTCCAACCTCGCGGACCTTCGGTCCGCGCTCACGGATCAGACACACGGAACCCTGCCTCCGGAACACTGCCGGGTCCTGGCCGATCCGGCCGATCACCGCAGCGTCGGCATGGCACTTGCCCAAGCAGCACGCGAGGCGGAGGACCTTCTGCTCGTCTACTACACCGGACACGGACTGTTGGACGAGGACGGGCTACTCCACTTCGCTCTGTCCTCCACGGATCCCGGTCACGTCGGCTTCACCGGTGTCCCGGCCGACCTGGTCAAGCGCTACCTCGGCCGGGCCCGGGCACGCCTGCGGATCCTGGTGCTCGACTGCTGCTTCTCCGGCCGCGCCGTGGCCGCCATGACCGAATCCGGCAGCCTGCTGTCAGCCCAACTCGACGTGAGCGGCACCTACACCCTCACCTCCACCACGGCCACCGCACCCTCCCATGCACCGCCCGGGCAACGCCACACCGCCTTCACCGCCGCATTGCTGGACGCCCTCAGCCAGCCGGAGCCGCTGACTTTGGACGGCATCCACCAGCACATCGACACTTTGCTTCAGGGGGCAGGGCTGCCGCGGCCACAAAGGCGCTCCGTCAACACCGCCGGGGGCATCGCCCTGGTCCGCGGCCCGGTCCAGCCATCCGAAATGAGTGCAAAGGTGGCAGCCGACGGCGCAGACGAAGTTCGTTTTCGTTGGAAGCCACCTACCGCCACGCCCGCGGACGACCGCCGCGACGACATTGCAGCCGTCGTCTTCCTCGTCGGCACAGTGACACTGACACTGGTTTTCGGAGGCTGGCGCGTCCTGCTGATCATGACCGCCGTCGTTTGGTGGAAGCCGTCGACGTGCTGGTCGTGCCCCTGCGGCTACGGGCCACCACGCTGGGCGCGTTGACGTTGTGCCGTGCGGCGGCCAGCCCGGCGTTCAACGAGGCCGACCGGGTCCTGGCCGAGGAAGTCGCCCGCCGCACCGCGCTCGGCCTGGACAACACCCGCCTGCACGCCGCCCAGGCCGACATCGCCGCCACCCTCCAGCGTGCCCTGCTCACCGACCTGCCTGCCGTGACCGGCCTGGAACCGGCCGCCCCCGCTGGCCCTGGAAGGAAACGGCTGCCCCCGGGCGCTCACCGAAGGCCCGCCCGACGCCGGGACGGCGAGAAACTTGGTATGCGGAGCCGACGGGACCAGGTAACGTCTTGCTCATGTTCTTCCAGACGCCGATTTACGAGTGAGAGCGTGATGGGCCCCTGCTGACGTCCTTCGATGTCGCCGTGCCCGTCCCCCACCGATGAATCCGTAGATCACTTCACAACATTCCGGGAGAACCCGTGAGCAAGAACATCAACAACCCCGTGGGCATGGGCGGCGGCCAGCGCAAGAAGCTGTCCCGCGCCGAACGGCAGAACAATGGTCCGCACCGCAACCTCGACCGCCAGGGTGCCGCCGACCAGAAGGCGGAGCTGGTGCGCAAGATGCGCGAGAGGGCAGGCACAGCCGAGGGCACCGGACAGACGGGCGACAACACCGCACAGAGCTGACGCACCGCCCAGGGCGGCACCGCACGGGGCAGGGCCCGGACCGCGACCCGTGGTCCGGGCCCTGCTGCCGTACCGGGCGCGGCCTGCCAGGGGGAGCACCTGTGCATGGCGATGGGCGGTATACGAACGCCCGCGACGATGACCTCGCACTTCTCCCGGCGGGTCGAGTTCCCGGACTACGCCTCGGAGGAACTGGTCACCATCGTGCGCCGGCACGCGGCGGTCTCCGGCTCGTCCGGCGAAGGCACCTGGCCGGATCGGTGCGCCGAACCCGTGGGCGGGCTTTGACCGGGCACAGAGCAGGACGTCACGTCCCGCGGTGGTCGTCTCGAAGTGATCAGTGTTTCTTGTGCAGTTGGGGGGAGGCCTGGTAGGACTGTGGCGCGCCGTCACCGTCACATGTTCGATTCTGCGGGGGTTCATGTGGTCGCCACGGCCTTCACGTCTTCGCCGCGGCCACGCCCTGGTGCTTCGCGCCCGGCCAGGCAGAGGCTTCCCGTCGTGGCCAGGCGGGCCACGCAGCACGGGCTGGTGCTGGCCGCCGTCGCGGTGACCGTGCTGCTGTGTGCGACGGCGCTGGCCGCGCTCGCGGCGCTGGCCGGCAGTTCGGTGCAGGCGGGGGCCGTGCGGCGGCTGGCCGGCGACCTCGACGCGCAGGTGACCGCCGGCGCGTCCTTCCGGGCCGGGGGAATGGCCGCTGCCGACCGGGATGTACGGGCCGCCGCCGAGCGGGTGTTCGCCGGGGTGCCGCAGCGGACCTACGTGGGGCTGCTGGGCATGTCGCCGGTCTCGGTGACAGGGATCGACGGGGTGGCGGGCCCGCCGCGCGGTCCTGGCGGCAGCGGGCTGCACCCGGTCGCCGTGCAGGACGGGGGCAGGTTCGGGCGGTTGGTCGCCGGGCGGTGGCCCGCCGGCACGGCCGACGCCCCGGCCGGTGCGTTCACCTCGCTCCCTGACGTCCGGGTCGCCACCGGGTCCACCGCCCAGGTCGACGCCGCGGTGCCCGAGGCCCTGGCCAAGCGTCTGGGCGTCAAGCCCGGTTCCCGCCTTCAGGTTCGGGACGCCTTCGGACGTGCCATGCCGCTGCGGATCACCGGGGTCTTCCGGGCGAGTGGTGCCGTCGGGTTCTGGCCCGCGATGGCCGGCGACCTGACCCCGGGGGAAACCGCCGACCAGCGCCTGCTGGTGGTGTCGGCGTCGGCTCTCAACGGCAGCGCCGTCCTGAACGGGCAGTTGGCGGCCCGCTGGAACGTGCAGCCCGATTTCTCCCGTATCGACGCGGGCAGCCTTGCCGGGTTGCACGACCGGCTGCGCGCCTTCTCCGGCAGCCAGAGCCGCGTGTCGGTGTTCCGCGGGCGGCCGCCGTCCCTGGACGACCTGACGGTGGTCTCCGGGCTGCCGGGCGCGATCGGCGACCTGACGGTGCCGATGGTGGCGGCCCGGTCCTCGCTGTACCTGCCGGGCATGATGCTGGCGGCCCTCGCCCTGGCCACTCTGGTGCTGGCGGCTCGTCAGTTGACGGTGCGTCGGCGCGGTGAGCTGGCCCTGCAACGGGCCAGGGGCGCCGGCACCTTGCGGTTGCTGCGCGGCGCGGCGGCCGAGTGGGTGCTCACCGGTGCCCCGGCCGCCGTCGCCGCGCCCTTCCTGGCCGGGCTGCTGCACCCCGGCGGCCGGGGCACCGGGGCGTGGGCGGCGGTGGGTCTGACCCTGCTGGTGCACGCCGCGGCAGTGCTGCTGCCCGTGCTGCAGTCGGCGCGGTCGCGGCCGGCCCGTGGCGCACGAGCGGCCGCCGCGCAGCGGCTGGGCGCCGACCTGGCGCTGCTGGCCGTCGCGGCCCTGGGGTATCTGGAGTTGCGGCGGCATCACTCGCTGATGGCCGGTCTGGGCACCGGCGGCGCGTCCGCGGACCCGGTGCTGGTCGTGGTGCCGACCCTGGTGGCCGGCGCCGCCGCTCTGCTGCTGTTACGACTGCTGCCGCTGGCCTCCCTCCTGCTGGACGCGTTCGGCCGTCGCAGCCGGGGCCTCGTCGCCGCGCTGGCCGGCTGGCGGTTGAGCCGGCGGTCCGCGCGCAACGCGGGACCGGTGATGCTGATGTGCCTGGCCGTGTCGGTGAGCGCCTTCGCCACCACGGCACTGGCCTGCCTGGGCGGCCTGGCCTCCGAGGAGGTCGCGTTCACCGTCGGCGCGGACGTACGCCTCTCCCCCTCGGCAGCCGACAGCTACCCTTCCGCCGTACTGGGCGCCGCCTATCGCGCGCTGCCGGCGGTGACCGCCGTGACACCGGTGACGCGGTCGACGGTGACCCTGCCCGGCAGCGTCACCGAAGAACTGATCGGCACGATCGGCGGACCCGCTCCCCGCACCCCGTCACCGGGCGCCTTCGGCATACGGCTCCCGGGACGCCCGACCGCGCTGCTGCTGGACGAGCGGCTGAGCAGCGACGGCGGCCGGGCGGCGCCGAGCCTGGGGCTGACCGTGCAGGACGCGTCCGGCCTCGTCAGCACGGTGACGGCCCACCTGCCCGCCGCCGACGGAGCCAGGCATACGGTCGTGGTCCCCCTCGACGTGGCGCTGAGCGGCGGCCACCCCCGGGAGTATCCGCTGACCGTGACCGCCGTCGGGGTCCAACCGCAGCCGAACATGCGTCCCGCACGGCTGGACCTGGAACTGATCCGGGTGGGCGCGCGCGGCACCGCGGACACCTGGGTCACCCACCTGCCCGGTGGGCAGGTCTGGGCCAACGGCACGGACCACGCCTCCGACTCCACCGCGGGGGCGTGCAAAGGAAGACCGACCGGCGCCTACGAGCCCGGCACCCCCGGGGTGTGCTCGGTCGTCCCCGGCGGCTCCCAGGTGCTTCGGACCACCATCAGCACCGGCATCCGGGCCTCGAAGGCCACCGATGACGCTTTCGGCGGCAGCCTGGCCGTCAGCGACTACGACACCCGGTCCGGCGGCCGGGTACGGCTCGTGGCGGGCCCGGCCGGCCGGCCGGCGCCGCTGCCGGTGCGCGCCGACGCCTCGGCGCTGAGCGACGCGCGCCTGAGCGTGGGCAGCACCACCACCCTGGATCTGGGCGGCGCCCGGATCACCGCCACAGTGGTGGGCCGGGTCGACTCGCTGCCCGGACTTGGCCGGGGACAGGGGCATCTGATCGCCGACCAGCGCCCACTGGCCACCGCGACGACACGGGCCGGTGCCGACCAGGAGGATCCCGCATTCTGGTGGCTTGCCAGCACCGACAGCGCGCGTACGGCCGCCGCCGCCGAACAGCAGCCCGCGCTGGGCCGCGTCACCACCACGGCGCGCACCGCCGCGGCCCTGCGGGCCGACCCGTTCCGCAGCGGGCTGCGCCGGGTGCTGGAACTGGTCCGGTATCTGGCCCCCGGTTTCGCGGTCATCGCCTTCACTGTGAACACGGTGGTCTCCATCCGGCAGCGCCGCGAGGAGTTCGCCCTGCTGCGGGCGATCGGCGTCCGTACCAAAAGCCTGTCCGCGATGCTGGGCGCAGAGCAACTGGGGCTGGCGCTGTTCGCGGTGATCCCGGGGGCGCTGATGGGCATGGCCCTGGCGTCGGCGGTGCTGCCACTGGTCACCGTGGACGACAGCGGACAGGCCCCCTATCCGCCGCTGCCGCAGGTCATGCCCTGGGGGACCGTGGCGCTGACCGCTGTGGCGACCGCTGTGGCCATCAGCGCGGTCGTGCTGGGCCTGGCCCGGCTGCTGTCCCGGGTGGACCTGGTGCGTGTACTGCGAGCTGGGGAGGACCGTTGAGCCGGGCGGCCGGGCACGACCGGAAGGGGCGGACGGTGACGCGACCCGTGCACGCGGGCACGGCGGCCACGCGAACCGTGGGCGCGGGCACGGCGGTGACGCGACGCCTGATACGCAAGGAGACCCACGGCGACCTGCCGCTGCTGGCCTGCCTGGCGGTGGTGGTCCTGGTGCTGACGGCGCTCTGCGCGTGGGTCCCCGCCTTCGCGGGCGGCCAGGAGGACCGGGCACTGCGGCAGCGCGTCGACGCCGTGCAAGCCCAAGCGCCGCTGATCAGCCTGAGCACCACACCCGAGGTCTTCGACACCGTGCCGCCCGCCCTGCACACGGCCGACCTTCTCGACGCCGGCCGCACCCTCGCCGAGCAGCTCAGCGGCCCCGCCGCGCGGCATGTGACCATCACCGGCGGCGGCTACGACTACAACCAGGCGTCCCTGATCTCACCGCGGCCACCGGGGCCGGCGAACACCAGTGCCGAACTGACGGTAAGTCATCTGCCGTCCACGCGGGCCCACCTGCGCTACGTCAGCGGCCACGCGCCCGCGGACCACACGCCGTTGGGCACCGCACCCCAGATCGGGTTGTCGCAGGCCACAGCGCAGGCGCTCGGCGTCCGGGCCGGCAGCCGGCTGACCCTTGAGTTCGCCAAGACCCTCGGGGCGCAGAACGCCCCGCCCCGCGCACAGCTGCTGGTCAGCGGGGTCTACCGCACCACGGCCGCGACCGACGACTTCTGGACCGGCCGGGAGACGCTGGACCAGCCGTCACGCTACCCGGCCGAGCACTCCGCCGGCACGGTGCTCGCCGTCCGCGGCCTCGTCGGTCTCGATGCCGCCGACCTGCTGGCCGGCGCCGGGGTGGGCGGCCCGCGGGTGACCTGGCAGTTGCGCGCCGACCTGTCCGGGGCCGCGCTCGACCGGGCCCGCGCCCTGACCGGGCCGCTCTCCCACTACAGTGCGGACGTCAGCGCCGCCCTGTGTCAGGGGTCCGACCCGATCACCGGCGACCTCAGCTGCCACGTCGGCGGCCAGGCCACCGGGCCCCTGCTGGTGACCGACTCGCTGTCGCCGTTGCTCACCGCCTTCACCGCTCAGGACCAACAGGCCAGAGGGCTGGCGACGTTCGCCGTCTACGCGCTGGCCGCGGTCGCGCTGGCCACGGTCACCGTCGCGGTACGGCTGCTGCTGCGCCGAAGGCAGGCGCATCTGCGGTTGCAGCGCGCGCGGGGCGCGTCCACGGCATGGCTGGTGCTGCTGCGCTGCGCCGTGGCCTGGCCGGTGGTGCTGATCGCCGCACCGTTCGGCTGGGTGGCCGGAGGGGCACTCGCTCCCACCGGCACGTCCGGATCGCCGCAACCCTGGGCTGCGGCCCTCGCCGCCGCGGTGGTGGCGCTGACGGTGCCGCTGATGACCTGGCTCGCGGTCCGCGAGCCGCGCAGACCCGGCCGGCTGCGGCGCTCGCGCCGGAACATCGCCGCCGGCCGGCGCGTGGTCCTGGAGCTGACGGTGCTGGTCACGACGGTGGCGGGGGTGGTCGCGCTGCGCTCGCAGGGCCCCGACGGGATTCTGGGCGCGGTGCCGGTGCTGGTGGCGTTGACCGTCGTACTCGTCCTGCTGCGGATCTACCCGCTCGTGCTGCGCCTGGTGCTGCGGCAGGCCCGGCGCAGCCGGGGTGCGGTGGGCTTCGTCGGGGCGGCCCGGGCCGCCCACGACGCCCCGGCGACCGGGCTGGCCCTGTTCGTCCTGGTCCTGACCCTGGGGACGGCCGTGTTCGGCGGCCTCGTGCACCGTACGATCGACGACGGCCTGGTCACGGGGGCGACCTGGACCACCGGCACCGACGCGAGCGCGACCGCCGCCGGGACCGTGGCCTCCGCACCGGGCACCGCCACCCCCGGAACACGGACCGCCCTCCAGCATCTGTACACCCTCGACATGGCAGGACAGACTGACGGCACGGTCGTCTCCCAGGTCGCCGTGATCACTGTGGATCCCCAGCAACTGGCCGCCGTCTCCCCGAAGTCACCGCTGGCCGACGCCCTGCTGTCCCGGCCGGCCAGCGCGACGGAAACCCGGGCCGGCGCGAACGCCCCGCTGCCCTCCTTCCTCTCCCCCGGCCTGCGGGCGAGGGAGCGCACCGGAGGCTTCACCGCCACGGTCGTGCCCGACGGGCAGCGCCCAAGGGACCTGGCCTTCAAGCCGGTCGGCATCCTCACCGCCGCGCAACTACGCGACCCGCTCCTCGGGCCGGTCACGGCCCAGATCGCGGCCGACACGCCAATACTGATCACCACCGCCCGCGCCGAGCATCTGATTCCCCCGCAACCGTCGGGAAGCACCGTCCTGCTCCTCAAGGGCGACACTCCCGCCACCGCCGGACCCGCGGCACTGCGGTCGACGGCGGCCAGGGCGCTCGGGCCGACGGCCCGCATCCGCGTCCGTTCCGAGACGCTCCGGGCCCTGCGCGCCGACGGCCTGGCGCGGGGGCTCGGCACGATCTACACCGTCAGCTCGATCCTGGCCGCCGTGTCGGGCCTGCTCGCGCTCTTCCTGGAACTGACCCTCACCTCCCACGAGCGCAGCCGCACCACCTCGTTCCTGCGCACCCTCGGACTCGGCGGCAGAGAAGCCGGAATCCTGCACTTCCTGCAACTGCTGCCCCTGGCGCTCGCCTCAGCGATCGGCGGCACCCTGCTCGGGCTGCTCGAACCCCGGCTCATGGCGGCGACACTGGACCTGCGGCAGTTCACCGGCGGCCCCGCCCAACCGGCGCTGAGCACCGACTACTCACTGACCGTCGCCCTCGTCGTCGGCGTGACCACGCTGATCCTGGCCGCAGCGGCCACCGAGACCGTCCTCGCCCGCCGGCGCGGACTGGGAGCCGTACTGCGCCTCGCGTGAAGACCCGGCACACGACGACCGCCCGGGCAGCCACCGGGCGAACCGCTCACAGCTCGCCCCCGGCGCTCTCGGCGTTCGGGGCCGCCGTTCGCCGCACCCTACGCGTCGGACCTCGCCCGGCGCGCGGCCTCGTCGGGCCACACACCCACGTGGTCGCTCTCCAGAACCAGCCGCACCCGCTTGCGCAGGTGCAGACGCTCGGTGAACTCACTCGGCAGTTGCAGCCGACCGCTGCCGTCCAGCACCGCGTACTCCTCGGGGGTCAGCACCTCGACACCGTCCGCACCGGCGGCGACCCGGCGCAGCACCTCGGTCGAGATGCGGCCGTCACGGATCCCTACGGTGCGCTGCACCTGCTCGGACACCAGAGCGTCGTGGGTGACCACGATCACGGTGACCCCCAGGTCCTCATTGGCCCTGCGCAGCCCCGCGAAGACCTCGTCGCTGGTGGCCGTGTCGAGTTCGCCGGTGGGTTCGTCGGCGAACAGCACCCGCGGCTCGTTCGCGTTGGCGACGGCGATGGCGACCCGCTGCTGCTCGCCGCCGGAGAGCGTGTCCGGGGTGCGGTCCCGGCAGTGGCCGACGGAGAGCAGGTCGAGCAGTTCCTCCGCCCGCGCCCGGCGCCGGGATCGCTTGACCCCGGTGTACGTCATCGGAAGCATCACGTTCTCGGCCGCCGACAGGTAGGGCAGCAGATTGCGGGAGGTCTGCTGCCACACGAAGCCCACAGTCCGGCGCCGGTAGCTGAGCCGCTCACGGCGCTTCATCGTCAGCAGGTCGTGTCCGGCGACCTCGGCGCCGCCCGCGGTGGGCACGTCCTGACCGGACAGTATGCCCAGCAGGGTGGACTTGCCGGAGCCGGAAGCCCCGACCATCGCGATCATCTCGCCCTCGGCCACCGTCAGGTCCAGACCCTGAAGGGCCTGTACTTCGACGCCCTCGGTCTGGTAGATCCGCACCAGGTTCTCGCACACGACAAGCCCCGCCTCGCGTCGCGGGGCGTCGGTCACCGCCCGCCGGCGCAGCTCGTCCAAGTCCGGTGCCGCGGTCGGCTGTTCGTGAACTGGCACACGGTCCCCCGAGGAGATGAGGTCTGCGGACAACGCTGTCAGACGGTCGTCAGAATAGTGCGGAAATCCGTACGAGGGGCGGGATCCGCCGTCCCCAGCAGCCGGCCCTCGAGTCCTCGCGGCGAAACGCGTGACGGGCCACGCCGCTCCCACTCTGCGGAGCACCGGAAATGCGCGGACCGGGGGCGGCGCCGTCAGCTGTCCTCGATGATGCGGCCGTCGCGGAGTTCGAGCACGCGGTCGGCCAGCTTGAGGAGTTGCGTGTCGTGGGTGGCGACGAGTGCGGTGACGGATTCGCTGCGGACGACGGCGCGCAGCAGGTTCATCACGGTGAGACCAGTGTCGGCGTCGAGCTGGCCGGTCGGTTCGTCGGCGATGATCAGAGCCGGGTTGTTGGCGAGGGCTCGGGCGATCGCGACCCGCTGCTGCTGGCCGCCGGACAGCTCGCCGGGACGCTGGTCGGCATGGTCGGAGAGGCCGACGAGGGAGAGCAGAAGGCCGACGCGAGCTTCGCGCTCGCGGGCCGGGACCTTCCGCAGGCGCAACGGAATCCCGACGTTCTCGGCAGCGGTCAGAATCGGGATGAGCCCGAAGGACTGGAAGACGAAGCCGATACGGTCGCGGCGCAGCGCCAGCAGGTCGTCGGCGCCGAGCCCTGCCAGGTCGGTGCCGTCCAGGGTGATCCGGCCGCTGTCCGGAGTGTCGAGGCCGCCGACCAGGTTGAGCAGGGTGGTCTTGCCGGAGCCCGAACGGCCTCTCAGAGCGACCAGTTCGCCGCGCGGCACGGTGAAGGAGACACCGCGCAGGGCATGGGCGGCAGTGTCGCCACCGCCGTAGGTGCGGCGCAGGTCCTCGACCACCACCATCCCGCCGGCCGACGTCTCGACGTCCGGCACAGTAGCCTTACGGCTGGGCTGCTCGCGCATATTTCCTCCCGCCCCGCCCCGGCTCGACCGGGGCAGTCCTGCGTTCGCACCGCATGGTATGCCGAACCTCCGCCGGAAGGTCTGTCATAGGCGCACTACCCGGCGGGCGCCGAAAGCCCGGCCGCCGCGGTGCAACGGCGGGACTTGGGACACCAGGCGGGCGGCCCGCCCGCGCGTCCTCAACGATGTCGGCACGGCAGTGACGCTGGACACCAACCAGTACGGTCGGACGTCTCCGCAGCACCCTTACCAAGGTGGAGGCCGTCCAGTCCCGGCGGACCGGAGAGCCGGTGCAGCTGGCGGTGGTTCGCGAGCACACCCCGATCCGGATCGCGGGATCCGACGACGGCGCGGGGATGGCGAAGAAGGTGAAGTCGGGCGGGACGCACGGGGCCCGACTCTCTGAAGCACGGGTGTGCAGGTGAACAACCGTGACAGGGAGTTGTTCAGCCCATCGGACGACCATGCCCGGCTCGCCGAGGGCCGGGAGTGGCTGTTCCTGGTCGTAGCCCTGGTGGTGAAGCCCGAGTCCGGCGCGTGCCGATGCGGTCCCGTCTGCACAAGGCCCCCGCCGGAGCAAGCCGACGGATGTGCTCACGTGTCACGAGTGATCACAAGCCAGTGAGAGGCAGGGCCGGTCGCTCCTGGTCGGTGCGGCCACCCGGATGGTGTTCAACTGCTTGCCGACCGCATCGGGCAGGTTCATGCCCGACCCGACTCCGCTGGTGAGGTAGCACAGGAGAGGTGCGGTGAGGCGTTACCTCGGGGGTACGGCGGGGATGCCGGGCGTATGAGGCGTGTTCATCTCACCGACCAAGCGCCTTACGGCACGGTGCGCGGGTACGTTCCCGTGCAGCTCGAGGTAGGCATCGCGAGGCAGCCGGGCCTGTTCCGTCCGCAGCTCGGCCGGGGCGGTCACTTCGACGCATTTCGCGTTCCTCAACTCGTCCGCGTGGTCGGCGAGATCACTTGGACGTCATCTCATTTGGTTGGGTAAGCAGCCAGTCGTGGCGGGGATCGTTGAGCAGCTGGTGCCGGATGAGCTGTGGGAGTTGTTCCAGCGGGTGGTGCCAGAGGCGCCATCGCGGCGTCAGGGCGGTGGTCGGCGTCGGCACGGCGACCGCGAATTGCTGGCCGCGATCGTCTTCGTGGCGAGCTCAGGCTGTACGTGGCAGCAATTGCCGACCGCGTCGTTCGGGCCGTCCGGCGCGACGGCTCACCGTCGTTTCACCGAGTGGACGAAGGCCCCCGTGTGGGCCAAACTCCACCGCCTGGTCCTCGACGAACTCGGCTCCCGCGGTGAGCTGGACTGGTCCCGGTGCGCGATCGACTCGGTGAACATGCGGGCCCTGAAAAAAAAGGGGGGGTCTGACGGGTCCGAATCCTGTCGATCGGGGCAAGTATGGCTCGAAGATCCACCTGGTCACCGAGCGGACCGGGCTGCCCCTGTCCGTCGGAATCTCCGGGGCGAATCTGCACGACAGCCAGTCGCTCACCTGGACATGCCATTCCTCGCGCCGCAGCGCCAGGGCGCCTGAAGGAGAGCCGGCCGCTGCCAACGGCCGTCAGGCTGGACGGCAGGCCCCACAGGCGTGGCTGTCGATCGCTGCCGCCAGGTCGAGAGCCGCCGCCCGCACCGCAGGATCCTCATCGCTGGCCAGTACGCTCACCGTGCCACTGCCGCTGAGCACGGCTTGGTGAGCTGCACGCTGCACGGTGACCTGCGGAGGATTGCCGTGTTCGAGGATCGCTTGTAGCAGCTCGATCACTCCGGGCCGGCTGGTGACTGAATCGGTCACGGCGAGATCCCATAGGAACGGAACCGCCGCGACGGTCGCGTCGAAGACTGCCAGCTCACCGAGCCACAAGCCGAGATCACTCAGCGCATCGGCGCTCGTCCTGGCGTCGCCCCACGCCACCCTCGACAGTCGACCCGGAACGTCCCGTGCGGACCCGTAGGCATGCGTCAACTCGTGCCACCGGACGCGGCTCATGCCCTTGAGGATCGTTCCCACGAAGCGCTCCTCTCCTTCGGCCCGCTGCTCGCCCCAAGCGAGCCTCTCCACCCACGGACCGCGCTGACCGCGAGGCTAGCCCGACACAGCGTAGAGTGCTCTCAGATCTCGCCAACATTCCAGGCCGGCGATGTCCTCTTCCCGGACGAGGCCGGGGGCGCGCCCTGGGCGGTGGCCTTGACCGTCACCGTCGTCGTCGCCTTGGGCGCGCCGCTGTGCTTTGCCTTCGCGCTCGCCGTGGCGGTGGCGCCGGCGGTGTGGGTGGGCGAGGCCGACGGCGAACTGGGGGTGTAGCCGTCGGATGGGAGGCTGCTCTGTGTGGCCAGGACGGTGTCGCCCTGGGGCGCCGCCCGGTGGCTGTCGGGATGGCTGGTGTGATGGCTGCGGCCCACCAGAGCGATCGGGACCGCGATCAGTACCGCCCCTGCTATCGACGCGGCGGCGAGTACCGTCTTTCGCGGCCCCGGTGAGGCCCCCGGCTCCCGCTCTGGACGGTGCTCAGGAAGCGGGCGGTGGCCTCCTTGGCGATGGACCGGTTGTAGGAGAGGTAGCGGCGGCTGGCCAGGTTGCGTGCTGAGGGGCTGGTCGACCGCATCACGCTGCCGCAGGCCGGGCGGACCCGGGTGTGGTTTCCGACCTCGTACGGCGTGCAGCTCGCCGCTTGGCCCAGGTTCGCACCGTCCCGGCGGCACCAACGCTCGACTTCGCCGCGATCGCCTTCGTCGCGGCCCACTCGGTCGGGAGGTGGGGCGGATCTCCGTGACCATGCGCACCGCACGCTCACAAAGCTCGGGAGGGCAGGGGGACGGACGGGCCATGACTCGATCTGAACCCCCAAGACGAATCTAGGGTGACATCGTTGCACGGCCTCTTTTGGGCACCGCGGTCAAGGACGTACTCTCGCGCCACTGCACCAATTTCCAACGATGTAAGGACGGGGGTGTGTTGGGACCGGCACAAGCAGAGGGCACGTCAGCCGAGGTACAGAGAAGGAAAGTTGATATGACTGCCACATCGAGGAAGCGACGGCTCAGATCCATACGGCGGCAGGTAGGCACGACCGCGGCCCTGGCGGTCGCCGCCGCCATGACACTGATGGGCGCCGGACCCGTGTCGGCCGGCAGCTCGCACGAGCGCAGCACTCCCACCGTCAGGTCGGGGGACGCGCGCTTCGAGATCCTCTCGTCTACGTTGATCCGTACTGAGTACGCGGGCGACGGGAAGTTCACCGATGAACCGACTTTCAACGCTATCGGCCGCGGCGGCTTCGCTCCGGCCGACTACACGGCCACGGTGTCCAGCGGCTGGCTGGTCATCAGGACGAGCGCGCTGACCCTGCGCTACCAGGTCGGTTCCGGGCCGTTCAACGCCCGTAACCTCTCGGTGCACTTGGCGGACGGTAGTTCGGTGACAGCCACGCCTTGGCAACGGCTGACCTGTGAGATCGGCGCGCTGTGCGAGGCGGAGAACCTTCAGCTGAACGGGCTGTCCGTGGCCTCGGATCACGCCGGCCACACCGGCACGGGCTTCGCCGCGGGATTCGAGGGCACTGGCAGCTCGGTGTCCTCTGACATCGATGTCAAAGACGCCGGCGCCTACCAGTTCGACCTGCGTTATGCCAACTCCCGTGGCGGGGACGGCCAGTCCCACACCCGCACACTGGCCCTCTCAGTGGACGGCGACGTCCCGCAGACGGTGTCCCTGCCGACCACGGCCGACTGGAACACCTGGAGCCTGGCCACCGCGAGCCTCGACCTCACCGCGGGCCACCACACGATCGCTCTGACCCGGACCGCGTCGGACAGCGGGAACGTCAACGTCGACAGTGTCGCCCTGGTCCGCCCCGGTGATGAGTACCCGCCGGTCGCCAGCACCGCGATCACCGACTGCCTGCTCGGCACGAGCTGCGAGGCGGAGGCCGGGCGGATCGACGGCACCGCGGTCAGCGCAATGGACCACAGGGGATACGCGGGCAACGGCTTTGTCGCGGAGCTGAACAAGGGGTCGAGTCTGACCACGCATGTGGTCGGCGTTCCGGCCGACGGCACGTACACCCTGCGGGTGCGCTACGCCAATGGCACCGGCGGCGACGGTCTCCACCAGACCCGCACTGCCTCCGTCTCCTCCGGCACCGCCACCGAAGCCTTGACGCTGCCGCCGACAGAGGACTGGGACACCTGGAAGACAGCCTCCGTACCGCTCGCCCTGAAGGCGGGAGCGGACGACGTCACCCTCGACTGTCCTGAAGCAGCGAGCTGCCACGTAAACCTGGACACCGTCTCCGTGGCCGCGACGAAGCAGGCCGCGCCGGCGCCGCACCTCGCGCTCGGCGGCTACCGCCGTGGCCTGGACGGCGTGAGCGGCAACGGCCGCGCTCCGGTGACCACCCCCGGCCTGCTCAACCAGGACGGCTGGTACCTGCTGGACGACACCCCGTCGGCTTTCTACGACAACGCGTCGAAGAAGGTCACGCCCCGGCCCTCACACGGTGGCGCACCTTACCAGGACGGTTATGTCTTCGGCTACGGGCACGACTACAAGCAGGGACTTACGGACCTGGCGACCCTGACCGGGCCTCCGCAGTTGCTGCCGCAGTGGGCGTACGGCGTGTGGTACTCGGAGTACATCGACCGCACCGCGGCCGACTACGAGGACACGATTCTTCCCGCATTCCGCTCCGAACACGTCCCGCTGGACGTGCTGGTCACCGACACAGACTTCAAGGCCGTGAACAGCTGGAGCGGTTGGGCGATGGACCCCGGCAGATTCCCCGACCCGAAGGGGTTCTTCGACTGGGCGGCCGCACAGGGGCTGCACGACACGCTCAACGTGCACCCGAGCATCCTCGCCACCGACCCCCAGTTCGCCCAGGCCCAGACCACAGCCAAGGGCAAGCTGGCAAAGGGCGGTTGTGCCTCCGCCGCTTCGGTCGACAACAACTGCTACACCTTCGACTTCGGCGACCCCGACCAGCTCAAGGCCTACATGGACCTGCACCGCACCATGAACGAGCAGGGCAACGACTTCTGGTGGCTCGACTGGTGCTGCGACTCCTCCCAGTCATCGCTGCAGGGCATCACACCGGACGCGTGGATCAATCAGCAGTACGCCACCCTCACCGGTAAGGCCAACAGCCACGGATTTGTCCTCTCCCGCGCGTACGGCTCGCTCCAGGCCGGCGGATACAGCGGCCAGCAGGCGCTGCCGACCGGCCCCTGGGCGGACAAGCGCACCACCGTGCACTTCACCGGCGACACCGCCTCCACCTGGGGCACACTGAAGCTGGAGGTCGGCTACACGCCCGGGGAGTCCGCCGCGACGGGGATGGCGGCCATCACCCACGACATCGGCGGGCACAACGACACAACGGGGCTGCCTGGTTCGGAGACGTACACCGACGGCGGGCAGACCCGCGCCACGCACAAGCTCCCCGACGACCTGTATGCGCGCTGGGTGCAGTTCGGCACCTTCCAGCCGATCGACCGGCTGCACAGCAACCACAGTGACCGGCTGCCCTGGCAGTACGGCACACAGGCGCGGCACTCGGCCGACAAGTTCCTCAACCTCCGCGAGAACCTGGTGCCGTACACGTACTCGCTGGCCAAAGAGGCGAACCGGACCGGCGTACCGATCGTCCGTCCCACCTACCTGGAGTATCCGAACGAAGCGCAGGCGTACCAGAGGGCCGACAGCGAGTACTTCTACGGCCCCGATGTCCTGGTCGCCCCGGTGACGACGCCGGGGACGACGGCGACCACCACGGTGTGGTTCCCGCCCGGCCAGTGGACCGACTACTTCACCGGCAAGACCTACCAGGGCGGCACCATCCAGGACATCGCCACCGGTCTGGACACCATGCCGGTGTTCATCAAGGCCGGCGGCATCCTGCCGACCCGCACCCATGACGTCGCCGACAACGACCGCAATCCGCTCACCGACGTCACCCTGACCGTCGCCTCCGGCGCGCCGGGGTCGTACCGTCTGTACGAGGACGACGGAACTACCGCGCAGAGGGGACACAGCGCCACGACGACCGTCCGGTACGAGCGCAACGGCTCGCGCCACACCGTGTCGATCGGCCCGGCGCAGGGCTCCTTCCACGGGCAGGTGAAGAACCGCCAGTGGACACTGTCCCTTCTGGGCACGACCCGTGAGCCCACCGAGGTCACCGCGACCGGTGTCCTACTGACCTCGCGCGACTACCGCTGGGACCGCTCCACCGGGACGCTCACGATCACCCTTCCCCGGCATACCGTCCACCGCCCGATCACCGTCACCTACCAGTAGGCGACTCGGAGGTGGCGACGGTCTGTCTGGAACTCGCTTCCGGGCAGACCGTCACGCCACGGGTCGGGCCATGCCGTTGGTCCGAGACGTCAGCCGACGCCTGGGTGAGCACGCCGGTCACACGCCCACCCCCGTCACCCCGTGAGGGTGAGCGCTGCACCGCCGAGGGCGAGTAGGCGCTCGACAAACGCAGTCTGACCAGCCTCGCCGCCGTCGCCGCCGCCGACCACCTGGAAGCACTCCTCCGTACCCGACTCAAACGCCTCCAGTACCAGCCCGACACCCTCGACGGCTTCATAGCGGGTACCGGCCTGCCTCTCGCCGACCCAACATCACCCTGGCAGGCCGAAGTCAGTAACGGGCCGTCCCGAAGTGCCGCCGCACCACGGCCGTTCGCCCCCCAGGGCGTTCGTCGTCGTGAACGCCTCAGCTCCGCCTTCCGCAGACACGGATTGTCCACAGCAGCGGGAAGAGGACGATGCCATGCGCGAGCGACCGGTGCAGCCGGAGCGGCACCCGGTCTCAGTTGGGTGCGGAGACGTTGCGTCGGCGGCGGCCGGGAGCTGCCGGCTCCTCGGCCTGGAGGTGGTCTCTCAGCCACTGCTCGGTATTGCTCACGTGCAGCAGTGCGGCAGCCTGACTGAGCGCGGCGTCGCGGTTGGACAGAGCCGTGAAGATCGCCTCGTGCTCGGCGAGGGTCCGGCCCGATGAGGCTTCGTCGACCAGGCCGCGCCAGATGCGGGCGCGCAGGGTGCGGCCGGAGACGCCTTCCAGGAGGGTGAGCAGGGATTCGTTGCCGGTGGCCGCGACGACCGCGCGGTGGAAGGCGGCGTCGTGCGCGTTGAGCTGCTCGACGTCGTCACGGGCATCGCGCATGGCATCCAAGTGCTGCTTCACCTCGGCCAGTTGGTCGTCGGTGATGCGGGTCGCGGCCAGCGCGGTGGCGACCGGTTCGAGGAGCCGCCGTACCTCCATCAGGTCCCTCAGGGCACCCGCGTCGCCCTGCAACAGCTCCACCGCACCGCCCAGCCCCTCCAGGAGCAGGCTCGGCTGCAGGCTGGTGACGTAGGTGCCGTCGCCGCGCCGTACCTCCAGGACGCGGGCGACGGCCAGTGCCTTGACCGCCTCGCGGGCGAGGTTGCGGGACAGTCCCAGCTGGGCGGCGAGGTCGGGCTCCGGGGGCAGCTTGGAACCGGGCGGCAGCGCGCCGGAGCGGATCAGCTCACGGATCTGCTCGATGGCCTTGTCCGTCAGGGACACCGTGAACTCCTTCCGCCGTCGTTCTCCGTCGGCACGTCCGACCTGATCAGGCCCTCGGCACGAAGATCGTCCCAGAGATCCTGGGGAACCGGCCGGCGGTGGAGTTCCGCGTTCCGCTCGACCTGTTCCGGGCTCCGCATGCCCAGGGTGACGTTGATGATACTGGGGTGCGTGGCGGGGAAGGCGATCGCGGCGGCGGGGAGGGTCGTACCGTGCCGTTCGCAGACCCGGGCGATCCACAGGGCGCGGCTCACCAGGTCGGACGGCGCGTCCCGGTAGTCGTATTTTATTCCCTCGGCGGGCCGCTCCTGCGACAGCAAACCGGAGTTGAAGACCCCGACCGCCACCACGCTCTTGCCGAGTTCCCTCGCGGCCGGCAGTACGTCGTCGAGCGCCGACTGGTCGAGGAGGGTGTAGCGCCCGGCGAGCATCACCATGTCGGCGGCGGTCTCGCGCAGGAAGCGGGCGAGCATGCCCGACTGGTTCATGCCGGCCCCGATGGCGCCGATCACTCCCTGGTCGCGCAGATCGGCCAGGGTGGGCATGGCCTCGTCGGCGGCCTGCCGCCAGTGCTCGTCGGGGTCGTGCACGTAGACGACGTCCAGGCGGTCCAGGCCGGTGCGGCGCAGGGTGTCCTCGATGGAGCGGAGCACCCCGTCGCGGCTGAAGTCCCACTGTCTGCGCAGGTCGTCCCGGACGACGAACCCCTCGGTGTCCACACCGCGCGGCCGTTCGTTCGGCACCAGGAGCCGGCCGACCTTGGAGGAGACGACGTACTCGTCCCTCCGCCGGTCGCGCAGGGCGGCTGCCAGGCGCCGCTCGGACAGGCCGAGACCGTAGTGGGGTGCGGTGTCGAAGTACCGGATGCCCGCGGCCCAGGCGGCCTCGACCGCGGCCGTCGCCTCCTCGACCGGGGTGACACGGTAGAGGTTGCCGATGACGGAGGCACCGAAGCCGAGTTCGGTTATCTCGACGGAGGTGTTCAGGATCTTCCGGTGTCGCACGCGCGCTCCTACGGTTCCGGTCAGCGTCTGACATGGGCGGTGCCGCCCGCCGCGAGGGCCTCGACCTCGGTGAGCGTCGCCATGGAGACGTCGCCCGGCGTGGTCATGACGAGGGCGCCGTGGGCTGTGCCGCGGGCGAGGGCGCGTTCCAGGCCGGCGCCGGTGAGCAGGCCGTGGATGAGGCCGGCGGCGAAGGCGTCGCCCGAGCCGATGCGGTCCAGGACGTGCAGCCCGGGCATCGGGGGGCCGGCGAGGAAGCCGGTCTCCCGCGACCAGGCGGCCGACGACCAGTCGTTGACCCCGGCTGAGGGAACCTCGCGCAGGGTCGTGGCCAGCACCCTGGCCTGGGGCAGAATCCGCGCCAACTCCTGGAATACGTCGGGAAGTTCGTCGCCGGCGAGACGCATCCGCCCTGGGCCTTCCCCCGCCAGGCCCAGGGCGCCCACCACGACGTCGGCGTGCCGGGCGAGCCGCAGGTCGGTCTCGCGCGCCCGGTCGGCTCCGCCCCGGCCGTCCCACAGGCTGGCGCGGTAGTTCGGGTCGTAGGAGACCGTCACGCCGTGCCGTCGCGCGGCCGCCATCGCCTCGTCGGCGCTGTCCGCGGTGGTGTCGGACAGGCCGGCGAAGATGCCACCGGTGTGGAACCAGCGTGGCCCTGCGGCGAAGACGGCGTCCCCCTTGCGCAGCTGGGAGACGGCGGTGTTGGCACGGTCGCTGACGCCCAGGGCGCCCCGGACACCGAACCCGCGCTCGACGAAGTTCAGTCCGTTGCGGGCGGCGCGACCGGTGCCGTCGCCGGGCACCCAGCGGATCAGCGAGGTGTCGACACCGCCTTGGAGGATGAGGTCCTCGACGAGGCGGCCCACCGCGTTGTCGACGAGGGCGGTCACTACGGCCGTCCGCAGGCCGAAGCAGCGGCGCAGTCCGCGTACGACGTTGTACTCGCCGCCGCCTTCCCAGACCTGGAAGGTACGGGTGGTACGGATCCGCCCCTCGCCCGGGTCGAAGCGGAGCATCACCTCGCCGAGGGCCACCACGTCTGTCACCTGCCCAGCCACCCCCCGTCGACCGGCAGGATCGTGCCGTGCACATAGGCGGCAGCGTCGGAGGCCAGGAAGACGGTGGCGCCGGCAAGGTCGTCCGCGCTCCCCCACCGTCCGGCCGGGATGCGGTCGAGGATCGCCACGCTGCGCTGCGGGTCGTCGCGCAGAGCCTGGGTGTTGTCGGTGGCGATGTAGCCCGGGGCGATGGCGTTGACGTTGACGCCGTGCGGCGCCCACTCGTTGGCCAGCGCCTTGGTCAGGCCCGCGACGCCGTGCTTGGCGGCGGTGTAGCCGGGGACGGTGATGCCGCCCTGGAAGCTGAGCAGCGACGCTGTGAAGATGATCTTTCCGTGGCCTCGGGTGACCATGGTCGCGCCCACCGCGCGGCTCAGCGCGAACTGCGCGTTGAGGTTGACCTGAAGCACCGTCGCCCAGTCGGCGTCGGCGTGGTGGACGGCCGGGGCCCGGTGGATGGTGCCCGCGTTGTTGACGAGGATGTCCACCGGCCGCTCCCGCCCGGCGAGGTCCGCGCCCAGCGCGCGGACGGCGTCCGGGTCGGCGAAGTCGGTGCGGAGTGCCTCGAAGGTACGGCCCGCGGCGACGACGTCCTTCTCCACCGCGCTGCCGGACTCCTCCAGCGACGCGCTGACACCGATCACGTCCGCGCCGGCCTCGGCCAGCGCTCTTGCCATGGCCCGGCCGATACCGCGCCGGGCTCCGGTGACGACGGCCAGTCTGCGGGTCAGGTCGAAGAGGGTCATGCGCTCGCTCCCGCCACATCGTCGGCGCCTTTGGTGTCATCGCCTGTCGCCGGGTCGTTGCCGCAGTCCACGAGGATCTTCATCACGTCGCCGCCCGCCTCCAGCGCCTCGAACGCCGAGGGCGCCTCGGCCAGCGGGACGACCTTGCTGATCAGCCGGTCGGCGGGGATCGTGCCGTCGGCCACCAGTCCCACCGCGCGCTCGAAGTCGGCGCGGTCGTACAACCTGGCCCCCACCAGGGTGAGTTCACGCCAGAAGAAGCGGTGCAGGTTCACCTCGCGCGGCCGGGGGTGGATGGCGACGAGGCAGAGCCGGCCGCGTACCCCGAGGGCCTCGACCGCCGTGTCCACGCCGGCGGCGGCGCCGGACACCTCGAAGGCGACGTCCGCGCCCGCGTCGGCAGTCCACTCGCCGACGAGCTCCGTCACGTTCTGGGTGGCCGGGTCCCACACGGTGAGTCCCAGCTCCTCGGCCAGCGCGCGGCGGTGGGCACTCAGCTCCACCAGGCGCACCTCGGCACCGGCGGCACGCGCGACCAGGGCGATCAGCACGCCGACCGGTCCGCCGCCGACCACCACGACCCGCTCGCCGTCCCGTACCCCGGCCCGGCCGACGTCGTGCACGGCGACGGCCGTGGGCTCGACGAGCGCGGCCCGGTCCAGGGGCACGGAGTCCGGAAGACGCACCAGCGTGGCGGCGGGTACGGTCCAGCGCTGCTGCATCGCGCCCGGCGAGTCGATACCGATGAAGTCGAGGTGCTGGCAGATGTGCCGGTGTCCGGCACGGCAGGCGGGGCAGGTGTCGTCCCAGCGCAACGGCATCACCGTCACCGCGTCCCCCGGCGACCAGCCTTCCACCCCGGCCCCGACCCGCACCACGCGGCCGGACATCTCGTGTCCGAGGACGGCGGGCGCCGAGACCCGGGTGTCCATGTCGCCGTGGAAGATGTGCAGGTCGGTGCCGCAGATGCCGACGTAGGCGGGGGCCAGTTCCACCTCGCCGGGACCGGGCGGCGAGGTGGGCGCGGGAGCCGTGTCCAGGGTGCGGGCGGACAGGTAACGGACGGCGAGAGTCATCGTGTGGTCAGGGTCCCTTCAGCGCGGACGCCGATGGTCAGCAGCAGGTTGGCGTAGGTACGGGTGTCGGCGGTGACGACGGCCAGGGCCAGGTCGGGCGAGCGGGCGGCATCGTAGAACTCGAAGCGGCCGAGGGTCCCGACGGGGACGGGGAGCAGCCGGGAGCGGTACTCGGCGATGGCCGGCGGCTCCGGTTCGCCGTCGGGCGGGACCATCACCTGGGCGGACTCGACCGGCACCGACCGCAGCAGGACGTCCAGGACGCTGGTGACGTCCAGGAGGCCCGGTGCCAGGTTGAGGTGGACCGTGCGGGCGCGTTCGCCGACGGCCGTGCTCGCGGGATAGTGGCCGTCGGCGAGCAGCACCCGGGCGCCGTGCCCGGCCCCGGCCAGCGCTTCGAGCATGCCGGGGTGCAGAAGGTCGGTCAGGAGCACGGGGCCCCCTCCTTCAGCTGGTAGAAGTCGGTCGCGGTACCGGCGAGGACCGCCTCGGTCTCGATCGCGGTGCAGCCGCCCAGGAGCTCCTCGACGGTCGCGGCCCAGCGGTTCCAGCCGCCGGCGAGCACGCACACCGGCCAGTCGGAGCCGAACATGAGACGCTCGGGGCCGAAGGCGGTGAGCAGGACGTCCCACACCGGTCGAAGGTCGGCGACGGTCCACTTCTCGTGGTCGGCCTCGGTGATCAGCCCGGACACCTTGCATCGCACCTGGGGATGTCCGGCGAGCTGCCTCAACGCACGCTCCCAGGCGCCCAGTTCACTCTGCCGGACAGGCGGCTTGCCCGCGTGGTCCAGCACCAGCGGCAGCTCCGGGAGACGTTCGGCCAGGCGGATCGCCTGCGCGAACTGGTGGCTGCGGATCAGCACGTCGTAGGCGAGTCCGCGCTCCCGCACGGCATGCAACCCCCGCTCCACGGCGGGCCTTTGCAGCCATTCGGGGTCCTCCTCGCCCTGGACGAGGTGGCGTACGGCCCGCAGGTACCGGCCGCCGGGCCCGGACCGCAGTTCGTCGAGCACGTCCCCGGTCGCCGGCGAGGTGAGGTCGATCCAGCCGACCACCGCGCCGATCAGCGGATCGGCGTCGGCCAGGACGAGGAGTTCGCGGGTCTCCGGCACGGAGGTCACGCACTGTACGACGACGGTGCGGGCCAGGCGCCGTCCGGCGACGGTCCGGGTGGCGGTCGTACGCAGGTCGTCCGGGCCGAAGCCGCGGCGGATGGGCTCGTGACCGGGCTCGTCCAGCCAGGGCTGGGGGCGGTGGTCGAGGTCCCACACATGGTGGTGGGCGTCCACCAGTCCGTCGTCCACCAGTTCGTTGTGGTCAGACACGGAGGGACCACACCGGGCCGTCGGGGTAGGTGTACTCCTTCAGGGAGGCCTGGTGCATCTGGGCGCTCAGTCCGGGCAGCGTCGGGGCGAGGTAGTGGCCGTCGGCGATACGGACCGGGTCGACGAAGTGTTCGTGGAGATGGTCGACGTACTCGATCACCCGGTCCCCGGTGGTGCCGGAGACGGCGACGTAGTCGAACATCGACAGGTGCTGGACCATCTCGCACAGGCCGACGCCGCCGGCGTGTGGGCAGACCGGCACGCCGAACTTGGCGGCGAGCAGCAGGATCGCGATGTTCTCGTTGACTCCGCCGACCCGGGCGGAGTCGATCTGGACGATGTCCACCGCGCCGGCCTGGAGGAGCTGTTTGAAGACGACCCGGTTGGCGATGTGCTCGCCGGTGGCGACCTTGATCGGGCTGACGGCCCTGCGGATGGCGGCGTGGCCGAGGATGTCGTCGGGTG
Organism: Streptomyces sp. NPDC020299; assembly: GCF_044387825.1. Lineage (NCBI taxonomy): Bacteria > Bacillati > Actinomycetota > Actinomycetes > Kitasatosporales > Streptomycetaceae > Streptomyces > Streptomyces sp. NPDC020299. Next base: position 681,437 of record NZ_JBIRWL010000002.1, on the reverse strand, counting down.
AGGTGGGCTCCTCGATCCAGTAGGGGTCGTAGGGGGCCAGGGCCTGCATCCAGTCGATGGCGGGCCGGACGTCCCATCTCTGGTTGGCGTCGACGGCGATGCGGATGTCCGGGCCGACGGCCTCGCGGGCGGTGCGCATGCGCCGGATGTCGTCCTCCAGCTCGGCGCCCACCTTCAGCTTGATCTGGGTGAAGCCGTCGGCGACGGCCTCCCGGGCGAGACGGGCGAGTTTCTCGTCGGAGTAGCCGAGCCACCCGGGGGTGGTGGTGTAGGCGGGGTAGCCGCGCTCCAGGAGGCGGGCGATGCGCTCCTCGCGCCCCGGCTCGGCGCGCCGCAGGATCTCCAGCGCCTCCTCGGGGGTGAGGGCGTCGCTGAGCCAGCGGAAGTCGACCTGGGCCACCAGCTCCTCGGGGGACATCTCGGCCAGGAAGCGCCAGACCGGCTTGCCGGCCCGTTTGGCGGCCAGGTCCCAGGCGGCGTTGACGGCTGCGCCGGTGGCCATGTGGATGGCGCCCTTCTCCGGTCCCAGCCAGCGCAGTTGGGGATCGTGGACGAGGGAGCGGGCGAAGGCGCCGAGGTCGGCGCAGACCTCCTCGACGGACCGGCCCACGACATGCGGGGCGAGGGTGGCGATGGCGGCGGCCTGGGCGTCGTTGCCGCGGCCGGTGGTGAAGGCCAGTGCGTGGCCCTCCAGTTGGTCGTAGGCGTCGGTGCGCAGAACGACGTAGGCGGCCGAGTAGTCGGGCTCGGGGTTCATCGCGTCGGACCCGTCGAGGTGCTCGGAGGTCGGAAAGCGCACGTCGAGCACGTCGAGGGCGGTGATGCGGGCGGACGCCGAAGGCGCGGACACGGCGGAGGACATGGCGGCAACTCCTGTGGGACGGGGCGGGAGAGGGTCCCCCTGCGACGGATGCGTGCGGCGGGGTACGGCGGCGCCGGCCGCCTCGGTCAGTCCTGGACCCTGCCGCCCGTGATGCGGGAGATGGTCAGCGCGACGAGGATGATCAGGCCGTTGAGGGCGCCGATCCACTGGGCGGGGACCCCGGCCAGGGTGAGCACGTTCTGGATCATGAAGAGCAGCAGGATGCCGCAGAACGCGCCGAACATGGTGCCCTTGCCGCCGTTGAGGCTGATCCCGCCGATGACCGCGGCGGCGAACACGGTGAAGATGTACCCGTTGCCCTGCGCGGCGGCGACCGAGGCGAGCCGTCCGGACAGCAGCAGCCCTGCGAGGGCGGCGAGTACGCTGCCGGTGACGAGAACGATCCACAGCACCCGGTCGGTGCGGATGCCGGCCGCCCTCGCCGCGTCGACGTTGCCGCCGACGGCGTACAGCGAGCGGCCGAAGCTCGTCCAGCCGAGCACGACGATGGCGGCCGCGAACAGCGCGAGGCAGATCCAGATGGACGCGGGCATGCCGAACCATTCTGCGGTGCCCAGGTACAGCATCGAGGCCGGCAGCTGGAAGAAGGTCTGGCCGCCGGAGATGCCGGTGAGGATGCCGCGCAGCACGATCAGCATGCCGAGGGTGACGATGAAGCCGTTGAGACCGAAGCGGATGATCAGCAGCGAGTTGACCACACCGACGAGCGCGCCCACGGCGAGGGTGACCGGGATGGCCCAGGCACCGGGGAGCAGCCCGAGACCGTGTCCGGCACCGGCCGGCACCACGAGCCAGGCGGCCACGCCGGGCGCGAGGCCCATGGTGGACTCCAGGGACAGGTCCATCTTCTTGACGATGAGGATCATCGTCTGGGCGAGTACCAGCAGGGCCATCTCGGACATGGTCTGCAGGACGTTGACGATGTTGTCCGGCTGCAGGAACACGGGGTTGACGATCTGGCCGACGGTCGCGATGACGACGATCGCCGGGACGAGCGCCAGGTCGCGCAGCCGGGCGAGCGGTATCCGGCCGCCGAACAGCGCGGTCCCTCCGGCCCGGGGCTCGGCGGCCTTGCCGGCGGCCGGGTCCGCGAGGGCGGTCTCAGGCATTACTTCAGGCATGCAGGTCCACTCCTTCCATCGCGGCCACGAGGTCGTGGTCGTGCCAGCCGCGGTCCATCTCGGTCGTCACCCGGCCCTGGAACATCACCAGCACCCGGTCGCACATGCGCAGGTCGTCCAGTTCGTCGGAGGCGATGAGCACTCCGGTGCCGGTGTCCGCGGTCTCCTCGACCTTGCCGAGGAGGAACTCCTTGGAGCGCACGTCCACGCCCGCGGTCGGGTTGATCAGCACCAGCAGTCGGGGGTCGTCGGCGAGAGCCCGGGCCATGACGACCTTCTGCTGGTTACCGCCTGACAGGGCGGACACGGGCAGGTCGGGCCCCGGGGTCTTGATAGCCAGGTTCTCGATCATCCGCTCGGCGAGCCGGTCCCTGCGGGCCCGGCTCAGCAGTCCGTTGTTGCCGAGCTGCTTCGGTACGGACAGCGTGGCGTTGTCCGCGATCGACATGTCGGGCACGAAGCCCTGGTGGTGGCGGTCCTGCGGGACGAAGCCGGCGCCCGCGGCGAGCGCGGCGGGCACACTGCCCGGCCGGGGCCGCCGCCCCGCGATCTCCAGCTCCCCGGATCCGGCGGCCCGCAGTCCCACGACGGTCTCGGCGACCTCGGTACGGCCGCTGCCGGCGGCCCCCGCGAGGCCGACGATCTCACCGGCGCCCACCCGGAAGGTAACGTCCGCGTAGGCGTCGCCGGTCAGGCCGCGCACGTCCAGCGCCGCGGTGGCGCCGGCGTCCAGGGTGCTCGCCCGCTCCTCGTTCCGGTCGGCCGCCGCTTCACCCGTCATCGCGGCGACGAGTTCGGTGCGGGGCAGGTCGACGACCGGCGCGGTCACGATGTGCCGGGCGTCCCGGAACACCGTCACCATGTCGCAGATCTCGTAGACCTCCTGAAGGTGGTGGCTGATGAACAGGAAGGTGACGCCCTGGCGCTGCAGGTCGCGGATCCGGCCGAAGAGCCGGTTGATCGCCGCGCCGTCGAGCTGTGCGGTCGGCTCGTCGAGGATGATGAACCGGGCGCCGAAGGACAGTGCTCGTGCGATCTCGACGAACTGCCGCTGCTCGACGTCGAGTTCGCTGGCTGGGGTGTGCGGATCAACCTCCACCGACCAGGCCGAGAGCAGTTTCTGGGCGCGGCGCCGGGTGGCCTGCCAGCTGATGAGCCGGTTGCGGCCGTGGTCGTGCCGGTTCAGGAAGAGGTTCTCGGCGACGGTCAGCGTGGGGATGATCGTCGACTTCTGGTAGACACAGGCCACGCGTTGCCGCCAGCCGTCCCGGTCGGTGATCCGCGGGGCCGGCCGGCCGCCGAAGGTGACCATGCCCTCGTCCGGGGACTGCAGACCGGTGAGGACCGACACCAGCGTCGACTTGCCGGCCCCGTTGCGGCCGACGAGCGCGTGGGTCTCGCCGGGCCTGATGGTGATCCGGGCGCCGTCGAGGGCCACCGTCGGACCGAATCGTTTGACCACGCCCGTCGCCTCGACGACGGGCAACTGCTCATCACTCATCTCAACCGCCTTGTGGGGAACGTCAGCCGAGGTTGTTGCCCCACAGGGACGTGTCGTCGCTCTTCACACTGGACACGCCGCCGTAGGTGCCGCCGTCGGCGGTGACGAGCGGGGCCGACAACTGGTCCTCCAGCAGACCCGCACGGACCTGGACGATGGTGCTGTCATGGTCGGTCTTGCCGGGCTTGAACGACTTCCCGTCGATCGCGGCCTTGAGGTAGTAGAGGGCGTACTTGGCGTAGAGGTCGGCGGGCTGCGAGACGGTGGCGTCGATCCGGCCGGCGGCGATGTCCTTGAGCTCCTCGGGGATGCCGTCGTTGGAGACGACGAAGACGTGCTTCTTGTCCTTGGGACCGACCAGCAGGCCCTTCTGCTTGAGCACCTGGAGCGTCCCGGACAGGGCGAAGCTGGACTGCATGTAGATGCCCTTGATGCCCGGGTTGGCGGTGAGGTCGGTCTGCAGCTTCTGCGCGGCCGTCGCGCCGTCCCAGTTGGTGGCCTCCCCGAACACCTTGATGCCGGGGTAGCTCTTCTTCATGCAGTCGTTGAACGCCTCGGTGCGGTCACGGCCGTTGATCGAGGAGAGGTCGCCCTCCAGCATCACGACCTTGCCCTTGCCGCCGAGCCGGGTGCCCAGGTACTGGCAGGCCTTCTCGCCGTATGCGCGGTTGTCGGCGCGGACGACCATGTAGACGCTGCCGGTGTCGGGCCGGGTGTCGACGGTGACGACCGGGATCTTCTTCGCCTCCAGCTGCGCCAGCGTCGGTGCGATGGCTGCGGTGTCCTGCGGGGCCATCGCGAGGCCCTTGACGCCCTGGCTGATGAACGTCTGGGCGTTGGCAGTGAGTTTGGCGACGTCGTTCTGCGAGTTGGTGGTCTTCAGCGAGAGGCCCAGCTGCTTGGCGTACTCCGGCGTGTACTTGATGTACGAGTTCCAGAAGTCGGTGTCGGCTCGCGGGTAGTCGACGCCGACCAGCGGCTTGTCACTCGACGTGGCCGCGGTGCCGGAGCCGCCGCAGGCACTGAGCAGTGCCATCGCGCAGGCAGCCGAGGCGGCGGAACAGAGCAGGTTTCTGAGTCTCATCGGTACGTCCTCGCGCCGGTCCCGTAGCGGGAGTTTGTTTCCTGGTTGCGACACCCGCGTCGCCACCGGAGAGATGGGATGTATGTATAGCCACGACCCCGAACCGGCGTCTACCCCTTGGAAAGATGACTACGACCGCACTCGCGACCGCCACATCCATCCCATCAATACTCCCGGACACCCGCCCCGACCTGCATCAAGGCAGGATGCATACATGCCATGTCTGAGTGATTTGGATTCCGGCAAAAACGCACAGAACCTATCTTTACTGTCGCCCCAAATCAATCATTCATCCCTGCACGATGGTTGACATGGACGGGATACAGGCACGATCTTCGTCCGTAACATCCGGCGCCCGGGTCTCCCCTGTCCCCCCTCTGCACCAGGGATTTCCACATGTCGAGTTCGCTCAGCAGACGCCAGTTCGTCGCCGGCGCCACCGCCGTCGTGGCAGCCGCGGTCGCCACCGACGCTTTCGCAGCCGGCCGCGCCCCAGCGGCCACGGCCACCTACACACCCACGTGGGACTCCGTGAACCAGCACACCGCAGCCCCCGAGTGGTTCCGCGACGCCAAGTTCGGCATCTACTTCCACTGGGGCGTCTTCAGCGTTCCCGCGTATGACAGCGAGTGGTACCCGCGCAACATGTACGAGAGCGGGAGCAAGGCCAACAAGCACCACATCGCCACCTACGGCGACCCCGCCGACTGGCCGTTCCACAACTTCATCAGCGGCGCGGACGACCTGGCCGGCAACTTCACCGAGTTCAAGCCCAGGCTCAAGTCGGCCGGCGGCAACTTCGACCCCGCCGAATGGGCGCAGCTGTTCGTCGACGCGGGCGCGAAGTTCGCCGGGCCGGTCTCCGAACACCACGACGGCTTCTCGATGTGGGACAGCCAGGTCAACGAGTGGAACTCCGTCGACAAGGGCCCCGGCCTGAACCTGCTGCGGCTGTTCACCGACGCCATCCGCGCCAAGAACCTGAAGCTGCTGGTGGCGATGCACCACGCCTACAACTTCACCGGCTACTACGAGTACGCACCCGCCCAGACCGACGACAGCCTGAAGAAGCTTTACGGCCAGCTGAGTTCGGCCGAGGAGAACCAGCTCTGGTACGACAAGCTCAAGGAGGTCGTCGACCTCGCCAAGCCGGACATCCTCTGGCAGGACTGGCGCCTCGACCACGTCGACGAGACCCAGCGGCTCAACTTCCTCTCGTACTACTACAACCAGGCCAACTCCTGGGGGAAGGAGGTCGTCGCCACCTACAAGGACGGCCTCGACAGCCACGGCGAGGTCTTCGACTTCGAACGGGGCGGCCCCGCCGACCTCACCAACCCCTACTGGCTCACCGACGACAGCATCTCCAGCTCCAGCTGGTGCTACACGCAGGGCATCGGCTACTACTCGACCGAGCAGATGCTGCACGCGCTGATCGACCGGGTCAGCAAGAACGGCAACATGCTCCTGAACATCGCGCCGAAGGCCGACGGCACCATCCCCCAGGGACAGCGGGACATCCTGCTCGCCATCGGCGACTACCTGAAGCGCTTCGGCGAGTCGGTCTACGAGACCCGGGCCTGGACGGCGTACGGCGAGGGCCCCACGAAGATGGGCGGCGGCTCCTTCACCACCCCCACGGCCGGTACGGCACAGGACATCCGCTTCACCCGGAACAAGGCCAACAAGGTCCTGTATGCCACCGTGCTGGGCTGGCCCGGCAGCTCACTGACGATCAAGACCCTCAACTCCGCCCGGATCGACGTCTCTTCACTGAAGTCGGTGAAGCTGCTCGACTCGACCGCGGGCGACTACATCAGCCTCGCGACGCCGACGCAGGACGCGGGCGGCCTGACCGTCAACCTGCCGTCCTCGGCGCCCTTCACCGCCAACGCCTACGTCCTCAAGCTCACCTTCAAGGGCGAGATCCCCAGCCTGCGCCCGCTGGCCGGGGCCGTGGCGTTCAAGGACGCCGGCTACTGCGGCACCGGCACCGTCCTCGAAGTCGGCGAGTACACGGCGGACGACCTGACGCTGGCCGGCCTCACCCCGCGCACCCTCTCCTCGCTGCGGCTCGCACCGGGTCACCGGGTCATCGGCTATTCGGGCGACAGCTTCACCGGCACCGCCTGGACCTTCACCGCCGACAACGCCGACCTGAGGAACACCGGCAACAACGACAAGGTCACCTCGCTGAAGGTGCAGTTCGACCCGGCCTCGTACTTCAAGGTCGTCAACGTCACCGACGGCCTGGCCCTGGACAGCGGCGGCGACGTCGACTCCGGCTCCAACCTCAAGCAGTGGACCTGGGACGGCAGCACCAACCTGCAGTGGCAGGCGGTCGAGGTGGGCGGCGGGTACTACAGGCTGGTCAACCGCACCAACGGCATGGTCGCCGACGGCTGGGGCGCCACCTCCGACGGCTCCGCCGCCCGGCAGGCCGCCTGGAACGGCGGCACCAACCAGCAATGGCTGATCACCCACCGCGGCGACGGCCGCTACTCCATCGCCAACCGCACGACAGGCCTCGTCCTGGACGGAGGCGGCAACGTGTCCTCCGGCTCGATCACCAAGCAGTGGACGTACGGCTCCAGCACCAATCTGCTGTGGACGTTCACCACCCTGTGAGCTGAGCCTCCCCGGCAAGTTTCCGCGGTCCCGGAAGGAGGCCGCAGGACCTACGGGCCCGGAATGACCTTCCCCCGTGTCGAACACGTGCCTCGGCGGGCGGATGTCACCGGGCCCGGCAGGTGCCGTCGGAGACGAGGAAACGCAGTAGGCACTTCGTTTCGCGGGCACAGCAGCGCGAAGCCTGCCCCGTGCTTCTCTCTTATCCTCCGGTGGGTCTTCACCACGGAACAAGACCAGCCTGACGTCCCAGCAGGTGCCCGAGTGCGAGGGCAATCTCGGTGGGGCAGTCAGTGAACCGTTCCAGATTCGGGAGAGATCTGGGATGTCACACGCTGACGGGTTCGTCGGCGCGGGTGTGCTGGTGATGGTAGGCGGTTTCGTACTCGGATGGTTATGTGTGGCCGAGAGCCCCGTGGAGTCGGCGGTGGTCGTACCAAGCGATCCACTCAGCGGTGGCGAACACGACGTCCGTGAAGGACTTCCACGGTCCGCGACGGTTGATCAGCTCGGTCTTGAACTGGGCGATGGTGGCCTCGACGAGGGCGTTGTCGTACGCATCGGCGACACTGCCGAACGAGGGGGCGATGCCGGCCTGTGCCAGGCGCTCGGCGAAGGCGATCGAGGTGTACTGCCCGGGTCCGAGTGGTGTACCAGCCCGGTGACCTGGTCATTCGGCCGGTAGCCGCGTTGCCACAGGACTTGTTCGACCACGTCCAGGACCAGGCTTGTGTGCCTGCTCGTCGATGCCTTCCAGCCCGTCCGGGCCAACCCCACACGCCACGCCGTAGTCGGTGATGCCTTGGGCTTTGAGGGGGTTGGTGTAGGAGGTCGGGGGGGCGGACGGTGGCGGTCCAGCCAGAGACGCATATGGTGCTGCCGCACGCAGGCGTGCTGCGGCGAAAAAGGCACGGTCTATGACGCCGTGGTCACCGGCGCCGACGGCACGCTGCTGAACACCGACTTCGCCTCAGGGCGCAACCCGTTCACCGGCGGCGACATCGTCGACTCCGCCCTCGTGGTGTCCGGCACCACGGACGCCTTGTACGCGCCCGCGACCCGTCCGCAGCCCCTGTTGCGCAAGGACTTCACCACCGTGGCCGGCAAGAAGGTCGCCTCAGCGCGGGTCTACGCCTCGGCGCTGGGGATCTACCAGTTGGAGCTCAACGGAAAGCGGGTCGGCGACCAGGTACTCGCCCCGGGCTGGACCCACTACCACCAGCGCATCCAGTCCCAGACCTACGACGTGACCGAGCTGCTCGACGACGGCGCCAACGCGATCGGCGCTTCACTGGCGGACGGCTGGTGGGCCGGCAAGGTCGGGATCGGATGGAGCCGTCAGTACGGGGACACCCCCGCCCTGGTGGCCAGGATGCGCATCGCCTACACCGACGGCTCTGTCCAGTGGATCGGTACGGACGGCTCCTGGAAGGCCGTCGGCGGGCCCTACGTGAAGGCCGACCTTCAGGACGGCGAGACCTACGACGCCCGCCTGGAGCCGTCAGGCTGGAGCCGACCGGGATTCGACGACGCGCGGTGGGAGCCCGTCGGACGTGAGCCGGTCGCCAAGGTCGGTTTGCTCGGAACTGTCGTCAGCGCCTCTTCGGCAGTGGCGCTCACGCGAGCTGCCGCGATGGGCATCGCGCGGTTCGGACGGCAGCGACGCGACAAAATCGACGAGGACCTGGATGGCGTCGCGCACGCTCGCACGGGCGGCGATGGTGCTGCTTCAGGAACTGGAGCCGGCCGAGGAGCACGGAGCGGACCTGGACGTGGCCGCGCTGTGGGTGTCGCGGTTCTCGTACTGGCTGGAGATGCGGCGTGGGCTGCGGGCGGTGTCGGGGTGGCGTTCTTCGGCGATCCATTGGGCGAGGGATGCCAGTGTGGTTTCGGCGCTGTCCGCCATGTAGTCGCGCAGTGCGTCGAGGTCGCCGCGTGTGGTGCCCAGCACCGGCTCGAGGCGCAGGAGTTGCCAGGACTGCTGGACGAGGGTTCCGCGTCCTCGGGGATCGAAGGTCCAGCTCCATCGCACGACGCCGTCGTCGGCGCCGCCGACGACGAAGGTGAAGGCGGTGCCGGGTTCGGCTCGCGTGATCTGGGAGCGGGTGGTCCACTGCTTGCCGTTCCTGTGGTTGCGGCCGCTGAACCACGCGCCGACCACGGGGCCGGCGTCCTGGTCGAAGGCGACGTCGGTGGCGTTGGGGCTCCATCGGTGGATGGCGGACACGTCGCTGACCAGGTCGTAGACCCGTGCGGGGGCGGCGTCGACCCATGCGTGCCTGGTGAAGGCGAAATCCGCCACGTTCAAGGTCTCGAAGGGGTCGTGTTCGCGGGTCGTGCTGCTCAAGGCGTTCCTCCTGTACGAGTGCGGGATGCGGAGGGACTCAGCTCATCGCCGCTCGGGCCGGGGAGCCAGTCCCGCTGGTGCCTATCCCCGGCGGGGAGAGGCTGTGCGTCACGGGGTCGGCACATACTCGGTGCCATGAACGGGACATCACAGCTCGGGGACTTCTTGCGGACGCGGCGCTCCCAGCTGCGACCTGACGAGGCCGGCGTGCCCACCTACGGGGAGCGCCGTCGGGTGCCGGGTCTTCGCCGCGAGGAGCTGGCGCTGCTGGCGGGGGTGAGTGCCTCCTACTACGCCCGCCTGGAGCAGGGGCACTCGGTGGGCGCCTCGCCGGAGGTGCTGGACGCGATCGCCCGGGCCCTGCGGCTGGACGAGTCCGAGTGCCGGCACCTGCACGACCTGGCCCGAACGGCCAAGCCCCGCAGCCGACGGCGCCCCGCGCCGGAGCACGTGACCGAGCCCACCGCCCAGCTGCTGGACACGCTCGGGCACGTCCCCGCGATCGTGATCGGCCGGCGCAGTGACGTCCTGGCGTGGAACCGGCTGGGGCACGCGCTGTTCGCCGGGCACCTCGACCCCGGTGCCCCGGACGTACCGGCGGAGCGCCCCAACATGGCCAGGCTGGTCTTCCTCGATGCCCATACCCGCGACCTGTACGCGGACTGGCCGGGCAAGGCCAGGGCGGTGGTGGGGAATCTGCGCCTGGTGGCGGGGCAGTACCCGCAGGACGCCGCACTGCACGCGTTGCTGGGTGAGCTGAGCGCGAAGAGTGAGGACTTCGCCTCGATGTGGGCCGACCACCGGGTCAAACCCTGCACGGTCGCCGAGTACGAGATGCGTCACCCGCTGGTCGGCTCACTGACCGTGATGCAGCAGACCCTGAGCCAGGGGCCGGGCCCCAGCCTCGTCGTCGCGACCACCGCGGCGGGCTCACCCTCGCGAGCCGCCCTGGAACTCCTCGCCCAGGCCACCACCCGGGCCGCCCCTGTCCGTTCGGACAGCCGGCTCAGCACCGGCTGACCCCGTACCCCTCCTTCCGGTCGGCACCCGCGGATGCTGGTCCCGGCCGGGCATCTTCCCACCCTCCACCGTCATGCGTCGGCGTGCCGCTGCCGCATGCCCGAAAGCAGTGAAGGAACACCGTGTTCACCAAGCTCTCCAAGGTCGCCGTGTCGGCCGCAGTCCTGGCCGCCGCGGTCGCGATGGCCGCTCCGGCCCCCGCGTCGGCTGCCTCTGACCCGCTCGGGTGCGCGCGTACCGCCGTGCACTTCGACCTTTCCAAGGGCCAGACGCCGGAAAACATCGCCCTGAGCCCAGACGGCACCGCGTACGTCAGCCTCGCCAAGGCCCGTCAGGTCGCCGCGATCTCCCGCGGCGGCAGCGTCCGGATCCTGGCCACCCTGCCCGCGCCCGCCGACGGCGGCATCCACACCCCGGCGCTGGGCTTCCCACTGACCACCGGCGTCGTCCGCGCCCACGACGGCACCTTGTATTTCCTGTACGCCACCGGCACCGCGGACCTGACCGGCGTATGGCGCCTGCGCCCGGGCGGCCGACCGCAGCGCATCGCCGCACTGCCCGCCGCCGGCCTGCCCAACGGCCTGGCCCTGGACCCCCATACCCGCACCCTGTACGTCACCGACTCCACCCTGGGCATGGTCTGGCGTGTGCCGGCCTCCGGCGGCACCGCTACCGCCTGGTCCACCGACCCGGCGCTGGCCTCCGCCGGGTTCCTCGGCGCCAACGGCTTGAAGATCCACAACGGGGCGGTCTGGGCCACCAACCTCGACAAGGGCACCATCGTCCGTATCCCGATCCTGGCCGACGGGCGCGCCGGCACCGCCCAGGTCACCGCCACCGGCCTGACCGGGATCGACGACTTCGCCTTCACCGGCCACGGCGACCAGATCATCGCCGCCCTCAACACCGTCAACCAGGTCGCCCTGATCCGGCCCGACAGCACCCGTACCACCGTCCTGACCGCCGCCGACGGCCTCCAGGGCCCGACTTCCATCGCCCTGCGCGGCAACACCGTCTACGTCATGAGCGCCGCCTACCTCACCGCGAAGGACCCCAACCTCATCCTCGCCCACCTGGGCGGTTGAGCCCCGCTCAGCACAACTACCGTCAACGCACCGCGGCCGAGCCCCCCGGCCGGCACCGATCAGTCCGCACCCTACGGAGAACCCCATGCCCGACATGCACGAAATCACCCTGGGCGACGTCACCGTCACCCACATCGAGGAAATGCACGGGCCGATCATGCCTGCCGGCCAGTTCTTCCCCGATTGCCAACCGGTGCCTTCGGCGTCTGGAAGACCGGGACCTGGTTGAACATGTGGCCGCCGCGCAGACGTCAGGGGCGTCGCCGAATGGCTCTCGAGGGCGGGAGTTCCGCGGCTTCCTGCACGGGCGGGCGTGGACGCATGCCGAGGGGCCGGTGGCGCTGTTCAACCACTCGGTGACGTGGCTGCGGAAGAACCGGGTGCTGCTGCCCGGTGTTTCGGTGTTGGCCCGGCAGGTGTCGGAGGCCCGGACGGTTGCCGAGCGGCGCTTGTACGAGGCGGTGGCCCGCGCCGCGTCCCGGGCCGATACGTCGCTCGCGCCGGCGCTGGCTGAGCTGCTGGTGGTGCCGGAGGGCAAGCGGGTCTCGGAGCTGGAGCGGCTGCGTACTCCGCCGACGAAGTCGACGGGTACGGCGATGGTGCGGGCCATGGAGCGGGTGGAGGAGATCTCGGCCTTCGCGCTGGGGCGGGTGAACCTGTCCAGAGTGCCGGTGAACCGGCTGTCCACGCTGGCCCAGTACGGGCAGTTGAGCAAGGCGCAGACGATCGAGCGGGCGCCGAAGCCGCGGCGGACCGCGCTGTTGACGGCGGTGGTGCGTCAGTTGGAGGCGCAGGCGGTCGACGACGCGCTGGACCTGTTCGCGGTGCTGATGGCGATGAGGCGTTGGGTGAAGGCGCCCAGGGCAGCCGGGCCGGACAGATATAGGCCCGTCTCGCGCAGTGCCCCGAGGCGCAGCTGCTCCGGCCGCCGAAGGTCTTCACAGAGGTACAGCGATGACGATCGCCGCCCGCCGGCGGCGACGTGGTGGTGGAGGCCGTGGCGGGCACGACCCGGCACGTGGGCCGAAGCATCCGAGCCGACCGGCTGCCTCAAGTCCAGATAGCAGCGCAGCCGTACACCGGGCTCGCCCGCGTCGCGGGTAGTGTGCTCCGCTGTCGCCGTCGCCCACCGGTCGGCGAGCAGCTGCTGGAAGGACAGGGCGGTGGCGTCGTCGGCGGCCGCGACGTCGATGACGAGCAGGCCCGGCTCGCTCACGTGCGCCTCGTGGATCGGGTCCATGTACGGCACTACGCCCGGTCACCCCGGGAGAGCTCCGCCGCTGCCGTGTCTTCACCCCACCGAGTGGCAGCCCGTCAGGGGCTGTCGCCGCCCTCAGTCCCCAGCCGGCCGGATGGCCGGGCGCGCGTCGTCCTAGTCCACGTCCGCGTCATGCCGCGCACCAGCTGGCGCGTCGTGCGCACCCCGGCCTCCGACGCCCAGGTGCCGGTGCCGGTGCCGCTACAGGATCCGGACTGGATCGCCAACCGCTCCCGGGAAGAGCACGAGTAGACGGAAGGTCGCCGACTCCCTCACTGGCATTCGACCCGCTGGAGGAAGCTCGACAGAGCAAGGCCCGGACCAGGTGTTCTGGGCCTTCCGTCGTGCCCCGGAATCTTTCCTCCCGGTCGCTGCTGTCCGGGTCCCGGCTTCCGGCCCTACGGGGTGAAGGAGCCGTGCCCGGCAGGACGAGACGCAAGCACCCGAGTCCTGTCACTGTCCCGCCCGCCATGTCGAATTCACGCCGGAGGCAGTACCGATGACCACCCGCCAGACACCGGGGGCAACACTCGCGCCGATCGCCGCTACGCTGAACACGCCATCCTGGGCCAGGGCCGAAGCCCCACAGGGACGCTCTCAAGCAGAGAGCCGCAGAACCGCCGACCGCGAGGCGCTCACCACCGCCACGCGGACGACACCACCACAGGTGTCCGCTGTCCTCGATCCCTCTGCTCAAGGGAGCAGCATCAAGACCCGGGACCACGTTCCCGCGCCCGTCCAGCCGGCCGCCCCCGCGCCCGTCCCGCAGCAGCCCGCTGTCGGTGCTGGCCTGACCGCCGCGATAGCCCAGGGCACCGCCCAAGGGGCCGCCCGGTCCATCACGGCCCGGCTGGTGGACAAGTTCCTCACCAACCCGCAAAACTGGCTCAGAGCCCTGTGGAACGCGCTACCACAGCCCTGGGAGTAGCCACAGCGGCGGGGCAGGACCAGCCTGCCCCGCCGTTGCCGCCGCCCGGACGTCAGGCGGCGCTGAACTCGTGGGCGGGGCCACCGCGCCACTCCACCACTCCGGGTCGTCCAGGATGGCCCCGGGTTCGGCGACGCCTGCGCCCTCGAGGAACACAACCGGGTCGTGGTCCTTACCGACCGGCGAGCTCACCGGGACGCGCTCAACCTGGGGCGATGCGTCGCGGTCGTGTCAGGGATGGCCTGCTTCCTTCTCGGATGTCGGGCCGCAGGTAGGCACCCTGAGCCTCGCGGCCACCCGGTGTCACGGCATGCCCGCACCGTGACGCCCCGGCTGCACACTGCGGACGGGCTACGTCATCAACTCGATGTGCGGATGCTCGGGCTCCGCCGGGCAGACGAACAGGTGCTGCCGGTAGCCGCTGCCTATCTGGACACCGGTCGCGTTGTAGCCGCGGTGGCCGGGGTACGGTCCAGCACCTGGGTGGGGGTGCGGAGACCAGCTGTTCCCGGCGTCGTCCCCTTCCTCGAACGTGGCGACGGTCATCAGGACCTCCATGCCGGTGCCGCACTCGGAGCAGGGCTGCGGGCTGGGGTCGGTGGAGTTCCAAGCGGGCCAGCCGCCGACCTTCCAACCGGGTGCGTTGGACAGCACACAGTCGTAGTACGTGTCCGGGTCCATGTCTTCCGCTGCTGCCTGCGGCACACTCCACTGCTTGAGCTGCTCCCGCAGTTCTTCGCTCAGCTCCAGATGGTCGGGGTACTCGGTGATCTGCTCCGGTTCGAGCACGCACGGTTCCGGTAGATAGCCGTCGAACTGCACTGCGGGCGGCTCGGGGGGCGTGTCGAGAATGTCGGTGACGGCGGCTGCCGAACGCCAGAAGAGCAGGGTCCTGGGCATGATCGGATGATCGAAGGGGCACCACAGAACCTGCAGCAGGTCCTTGCCCTCCGGCGGGCTCAGATCGGGCACATCCCTTGCGTACAACTGCGCGACGGGCAGCATCGCTATGGGGCCGTCGTACGCCTGGACCGCCAGCCTCACCGGATACGTCCGAGGGGGCCGGATCCGCTCGAGAGTCTCCCGTTCCTCCGGAGTCAGGTCCCGGCCGTGCGAGGCGGCGAAGATCCGTCGTTCCAGCCGCAGATCCGCCGGGGACCGGGCTGGGTTGATGCCATCCACCACATGCGGTTCCTCGCAGTGCGGCCACGGCTCCTCAGCGGGCCACAGCAGCGGCCCGCCGATCGAGCTGTCGTGCCACGTCGGCGCCCCAGGGCGGGGGTGCAGGCGGGTCGCCGTGCGGGCCAGCGGAGCCAGTTGGGGAAAGACCGCGGCAACGTCGATCGGCCGTGGCGGAGTGACAGGAGTGACATTCATGGCCGCAATCTTGCCAATCGCCTCTGACAACGGCCCTCGTGGCCGCCCCACGAAGAGTTTCGGCACGGGCGTCACCCGGGAGAGCGCTACCGCCGGTCCGTTGCCGGCAGATGGCCCGCGAGCAGGTCCACGATCGCCGCGTGGATGTCCGTCCACGCGCGCGGTTCGTCGCCACGTACCACCTGGACAGGGACGACCTTGGCGTCCATTCCGTCCGCACCGCCGCCGGTCAGGAGATGGTCCATCACGATCTCCATCGGCCGGCAGGCCGTGGCCGAACCCCTTGAAGTTGAGCATCTCGCCGATGGTGAGGTACGCAGACGGCCCTGATGCCGCCCCACCGAGGGGAGGGCGGCACCAGGGCCGATCTACGGATAACCGTAGCGCTGAAGTGCTGGTCAGGGGCGGCGAAGCGGCAAGCCGGGCTGTTCGCGTGAGGCGGGGACTTCGGGGGCGTACGACACGAGGTCGGGCACGGGCCTGCCGCTTCCCGGCTGGTCAACCGGGACGCACACCGCAACGGGACCGCCGCACCTGCCTGGACCACGGCCCTGTCCCACATAGGCACCGCACTCAACCGCGCCCTTGCCGACAGCGCCTTCACCGCAGGCACCGATGAGACGAGCATCGACCTCTCCACGCGCACCGGCGACGGCGGCACAGCGGTCCCCCCGATCAACAGCCACAGGAGCCAGCCCGCGCCGCACCCGACGCTCCCGAGCGCCCGGGTCCCCCCGCCGCCACGGCCCGCTCCGGCCGCACGGGCCCGCTGACCACGGTCAAAGGCGAGCTGCAGCCACCCGCGGGCAATACCGAGGACCCGCGGCCCTTCCGGCCGGCCGGTACGGCCTGCACAACGGGCGCGCTTGATCACCCAGAAGCAGACGCTGCCCCCGGGCACCTTGTTCCAGCGCAGCCGTTGAGGGAAGGGGCTGCCTGGCCGACCTCCTCAAGCGCCGGATCCTCAGATGTCTCGTATGCCCTGTTGCCCGACCGTGGCATCGGGTGCCTGAACACATCCTGACTGCCGCGGTGGATCACCCGCCCCGCCGGTTCCGTGCGCGCACCATGACTCCATGCACACGCACGCACATGCTCTCCGCATAACGGTCTTCCGTCCCGCCCCTGCCCCCGCGACGGAAGAAGACCGCCATGCACGCACCAGCTCCCACCGCCACACCGGCGCCCACTGACCGTGCGACCGCCTGGCTGCGGCGCCGTCTGGGCCGGGCCGTCGTCCTGTCCTACGCCGCAGCCCTGCTCGTGCCGGGCCCCGGCCTGTGGCTGCGCCACTCCCACGCACTGCCGCTGGGACCACTGATCCGACTGCCGGTGTCCACCGCACCATGCCTGCTGTGGCTGGTGTTGTTCTCATCCGGACTCCAGGTCCCCGTCCGTGAGCTGGTCCGACTCCTGCGGCGCCCGAGTGCACTGCTCGCCGGGCTCGCGCTGCACCTGGCGATCCCGTTGCTGGTCATCCCGCTCATCGCGGTCCTGCTGCACGCCTCGCCCGACTCCGACGGCGGCAGCGGCCTGGTCACCGCGATGATCCTGATCACGGCGATGCCCGTCGCGGCCGGCGCCACGGTGTGGACCGGCAAGGGCGACGGCGACCAGCCGACCATGATCGGCCTGGTCCTCGCCTCCACCCTCATCAGCCCACTCACCACACCGCTGGTGATCGAGCTGCTGTCTCCGCTGCTCAGTGGCGGCTACGCCGGCTCGCTCGCCGCGAGTGTCCACACTGCGGGCGGTGGCTTTACCTTCGTCGGCGTGTTGCTGCCCTGCGCGGCGGGCATCCTGATCCGGCTCGCCCTGCCCGCGTCGTTGCTCGGCCGGGCGCTGGGCGCAGTCGTGCCCGTGGCCCTGGCCGGCTCACTGGTCCTGACGTACGTCAACGCCAGCGGCGCCCTCGGCTCCTTCGTCGCTCGGCCACGCCCGCTGCTGCTGGGCGCCGCGCTGGTCGTGGCTGCACTGGTCTGCCATCTGTCGTTCCTGCTCGGCCGCTGCGCCGCGCGGCTGCTGCGGCTGGACCCGCCCGCCACCTCCTCGCTCACCCTCGCCTGCGGCATGAACAACAGCAGCGCCAGCGCCGTACTGATCACCGCCGTGCTCCCGGACAAGCCACACCTACTGCTCCCGGTCCTCGCCTACGGCCTGCTCCAGAAGACAGCCGCCAACCGAGTCGTTCGGGCCCGGCCTCCCACGGTCTTGCGTCCTATCGCCTAGAACATCGCGGTCCCCGGCCTGACGCCGGGAAACCGCAGGGCACCGATGCGCGCAAGCTGTCGCAGCCTGTTCCCAGGATTGCGACAGGCGTCGATGGCTGCGACCGTATGGGTGAAGAGGGATCGGTGCGGGCCGCCCGCACGGGAGGCAGACTTGGTCATCGCGTACCCCCCGCACTTGCGCGAGCTGGTCGAGCGATGCGAGATGCTGAAGCGCTGGCTGGCCGTAGACCACAGCGCCGAGACCGCCCGTCGGCTCGAAGACGCGACCCACGCTGTACGTCGCCCGTCAGCAGATGGCCGAGGCGATGAGACACAAGGTGCCCAACCAGCACTGAAACGCTCAGCCGTAAATGTCCAGGTCGGATGGGACACGCTGGTCGCGGTCCGAAGACGATCAACACGGTCCCAGATCCTCGCCACCACGGATCTGGGACCGCCATCATGCGCGCTAGGAACAACGTACTGCGAACAGCCCGTGCCGAGACCGATGAGTGATCAATCAACAAAACCGGCACGAGCATCACCGCAGCTGTTCATGCGCGGCCCGGACGGTTCCCTCGTCCACCTGCACCAGCTTCGCGACCACCGGGACCCGGTTCCCTGCCGGCGGGCAGGGAACATCGATTCGCTGCAGCTTCTGCCCCTCCTGGTCGGTCAACCTGCGGACGCGGACAGGCTGTGCCACCACACCCGCAACGGTCAGACCAACGAACGTCACCGCACATTCAACCGCGAGGGCGGAAGGCGGTCGGGCCATCCAGGGGCCGCCTGGCTGTGCCTGCGTGCAGGGTCGGGTCCCCGGTCAGGGCTTCAGCGCGGCACGGATGAGAGCGCGCAGTTCATCGTCGGTGACGGCCGTCATCTCCGTGGACCGCAACCGAATGGTGGCTTTTCCACTGATGAGCCCGGGATGGCGGGAGCTGAAGCCACCATCGCGGTCCGTTCCCCACCCGTAGATCGAGACGCCGTGCTGCCAGACACCGATGTGCAGCCTGCGCTTTTCGACCCGGTAGGTGGGCATTCCGTAGGACAGCGCCACGCTCGCCTGCGGGAATTCCTCAAGGATCAGCCCGCTCACCCGGTCGAAGAGCGAACGGTGACCTGGCGCAATGGAGTCGACGTACTCCTGCACAGAGCCCATGCGACCCATTGTGGTCCTCCCGCGAACACCGCTGCTGCAGGCTCGGCCCCTCGCGCACGACCGTCGCGGCTTCATGGCCAGGCCGGGCCGTGCGGCACCAGTGGACTGTTCCCGACCGTCAGGCGGTTGACCTGGGAAGATGGAGAACTGGGCCGGGAGTATCTAGGGTCAGCCCGTGGCTTTCATCATGGTGTGCGAAGACGACGCGGCGGTCCGCGGCGTCCTCAAGCGTGCCCTGGAGCACGACGGCCACACCGTCTCCGTCGCCGCCACGGCCGACAGCCTGCTGCGGCAGCTCGCACCGGCGCCTCATCTGGTCGTCCTGGATCTCGGGCTCCCGGACGCCGACGGCCGCGACGTCTGCCTGGCCCTGCGGGCTCGCGGCGTCGACGCGCCGGTGTTGATGCTCACCGCCCTGGACGGCCTGCATCACAAGGTGGGCGGCTTCGAGGCCGGCGCCGACGACTACATGACCAAACCGTTCGACATCCCGGAACTGCTGGTCCGCGTCCGGGCGCTGCTGCGCCGGGCCACCGTGGCGCCCGCACCGCGCGAGGTCATCCTCGATCCGGCGAAGCACGTGGTGACCTACGATTCGGTGAGCATGAGCCTGACCCCGACCGAGTTCCGGCTGCTGGGCCGCCTGATCGCCTCGCAGGGCGACGCGGTACGCCGCCACGCCCTCATCGCTGCCGGCTGGCCGCACGGGGCGCAGGTCAGCGACAACACCCTCGACTCCTATGTGCGCCGGCTGCGGGCCAAGCTCGGTCCGCTGGGTGTGGCCGAGCGGCTGGCGACCGTCCGCGGCGTGGGCTACCGATGGCAGTGACGGGATTCCGTAAGCGGGTCGTCGCACTCACTGTGCTGATCGCCACCGCCGTGGTCGCGATCCTGGTCGTCGTCTCGCACGTGCTGCTGAGCCGGGTAACCGACGCCGACGCGCACGATCTGGCACGTACTCGCGCCGAGGCGGTCGCAGCGAACGTCACCTCCAAAGGCGGCCGTGTCGTACTCACGGAGAACAGCAGCGAGGCGCTGGACGAGGTCGCCTGGGTTTATGCCGACGGCCGCCTGATCGACGGCAACGTCCCGCCGAGCCTGGTCGATCGCGTCAAGGAGCTGGCGGACTCGGGGCGATCGCAGACCGCGTCGGTCGGCGATTACCTCCTGTACGCGCGGAAGGTCCCGATCCACGGCCACCACGTCATGGTGATCGTCCGGGTGGACCTCACTCCCTACGAGACGTCCGAGCAGCGCAGCCTGACCTTGTCCCTGATACTGGGCGGCCTCACGATCCTCCTCGCCGGCGGGGTCGCACACCTCGTGGTGCGCCGCGCACTGCGGGTCGTGCACGACATGGCCGCCCTCGCCGACGACTGGGGCCAGCACGAACCCGGGCGCCGCTTCAACCTCGGCGTCCCCCGCGACGAGTTCGGGGAACTGGGGCGGACCCTGGACCACCTCCTGGAGCGCGTCGACAACGCGCTGGCGGATGAGCGCCGGCTCACCGACGAGATCGCCCACGAGCTGCGGACACCGCTCACGGTCCTGCGGGCCGAGGCGCAGCTGGCGCAGCTGTCCGGCGAGCCAGTGCCGACGGAGGCAGTGCTGAGCGAGGTCGACCGCCTCGATACGGCGATCACGACGCTTCTGCGCGCCGCGCGCGCACGGACGGACAAGGGGACCCGGTGCGACCTGCGCTCCGCCGCACGGCAGGCGATCGCCGGCCGCGCGATCGAGGTCGCCTTCCCCGCGAAGGTCGAGGTCGCCGTGGCGGCCGACGTCGCCGTGTCGCTGCTGTCACCCCTGCTGGACAACGGCCTGCGGCATGCGAAGTCCCGGGTGTGGATCACCGCCCGCGACCAGGGCGAGACCATCGTGGTCGATGTCCTGGACGACGGCCCCGGAATCGATCCCGCGGACGTCGACCGGGTCTTCGAAGCGGGGGTGACCGGCGGCGGCGGGTACGGGCTGGGGCTGCCGGTGGTCCGGCGCATCGCCGCCTCGGCCGGTGTGGAGGTCCACGCGATCGCGGACGGCCGCGGTCACGTCGAGATGACACTCCCGGCCGCCCGTGCAACCGCGTAGTCAGGTTATGTGCAGATTCCCCGCGTAAACCTCCCCGCATGACAACGACAACGGAAGCACGCACGCGCAGCGGGCGTCTCATGCTCAACAAGGTTCCCGAGGTCACCCTGTGGTTCTGGGTGATCAAGGTCCTGTGCACGACCGTCGGTGAGAGCTTCGCCGACTGGATCAACATGAAGCTGGGCGTCGGCCTGGTGAACACGGCCTGGATCTTCACCGCGGTGTTCGTGGTGGTCCTGGCCGTCCAGCTGCGGCTGAAGCGGTACGTCCCGTTCCCCTACTGGATGACCGTGGTCGTTGTCAGCGTCACGGGCACCCTGTACACCGACATCCTGACCGACCAGCTGAACGTGCCACTATGGATCAGTTCCGCGGTCTTCTCGGTGCTGCTCGCGGTGGTCTTCGGCGTGTGGTGGCTGCGGGAGCGCACGCTGTCGATCCACTCGGTCACGACGCTCCCACGAGAGTCGTTCTACTGGCTCGCCGTTCTCGTCACCTTCGCGCTCGGCACCGCGACCGGCGACTGGACCCTCGAGCTCACCGGCTGGAGCCCGGGAGCCTCGGTCCTGCTGCCGCTCGGCCTCATCGCGGCGATCACGCTGCTGTGGAAGTTCGGCGCCAACCCGGTGCTGTCCTTCTGGCTCGCCTACATCCTGACCCGCCCGCTGGGCGCGAACATCGGCGACTGGCTCGCCTCCCCCAAGGTCGCCCAGAACCCGGGAGACCCCACCGGTCTCGACCTGGGCACGTTCACCACCAGCCTGATCTTCCTGGGCCTGATCCTGGCGACGGTGGTCTACCTGACGGTGACGCGCTCGGACGTGACCGAGACCCACGAGGCGACCCACGCCGCACCGGCCACCAACAACCCGCGCAAGGAGCGCACCGCGCTGGCCGGCTTCGGACTGCTCGCCGTCGCCACCGCGGGCCTGCTGGTCTGGGCCCACGGCCAGCCGCACGTCGGTCCGGCGCCGGAGGAGGACAACACCTCCGCCGTCCAGATGGCTCCCGGCCAGGCGGTGAAGAAGTTCCCGCCCGCCAAGGTCGCCGCGCTGAAGAAGCTCGCGTCCACCTCGCTCAAGGACGCACGCTCGGGGAACGCAGCCGGGGCGCACGCGGCAGCCCAGTCGCTGCGTGACCTGTGGGACGCCGACCAGGCATCGCTGCAGCCGCTGGACCAGACCGGCTGGACCTCTATCGACGCCCAGATGGACAAGGTACTCAAGACCTTCGGCATCGATCACTCGAACCCGCCGATGTCGCCTGCGCAGCAGGAGAAGGAACTGAACGCCCTCCTGACGGACATGGGCTGACAGACTGCACAGCGCCCGGCCGGCCCACCTGGCCGTCGGGCTCAGTGTGCCGAGGCAGTGCAGAGAACCGCGCTTCCTCGGCACACGCCGGGGAGCCTCGGACACCGCAATGCGGCCGCAGCCTCGCGTGGGGCGGTCGCTGACCGGATGGCGTGGATCGAACGAGTGCAGGCCCTACCGCGCGAGCAGACGAGGGCCGCTCAGCTCTTCGCCCCCGCCCCATCGCTCCAGCCGCAGCGCTCGAGCCGGTAGCCATGCCCTCGGAGCGTGCTGATGTGAGGCAACCGGCAAGGGCGGCCGGACTCCTCGGCGGCCTGGCTCAAAGGCTTCCGCGGCATCGCCACCAGATACGAGAGACCGCCACCTCCTACGAAGCGGCGGTCACCCTCGCGGCATTCGTGCTGTGGGCAAGATCCGTTTGAAGACGGACCCTAGTTAGCCGGTCGGCTCGTCGGCCAGCAGGACAGCGGGCGCGTTGGCCAACGCCACGGCCAGCCCGGCCCGGGCCAGCTCGCCACCGGACAGCTGCCGGGGCAGCGCATGCATCCGTTCGCCGAGGCCCACCTGGGTCAGCAGCTCTTTGGCCGAGGCGACGCGTTTGCGGGCCGCAGCGCGCTGCGGCAGGCGGACGTTGTCCCGCACGCGCAAATGCGGCAGGAGATTGCGGGTCTGCAGCAGTACGCCGATGTGCCGGGCGCGCAGCCGTGCCCGCTCGGTCTCGGGAACGCGATGCTTCGCAGCCTGTCCGAACTCCTGCGCCACGAGCGCGACTTCGCCACCAACGCCTCCTACCAGCTCCGCACGCCGCTCACCGGCTACAAGTCACGCTACCTAGCGGATCAACCGTCCAGCGTCGGCTGCGCATCACCTTGACGTTGCTGATCGCGTGAGTGGGTGCACGGTCGTCGTCCCCTGCGCTGCCCGCCACTTCAACGCCCTCACCGAGCGCCGCCTGTGCGTGCCAGGTTTCGGCCGGCAGGCGGTGCAGGAAGCTTCCCTCGGGCTTGCCTTCGTGGGCGTGCAAGAGGTCGCCGTCGGCGAGGCCGCGCTCCTCAAGCCCAGTTCCCGCGTGGTCAGTGGCGGTACTCGCCACGGTGGCCGGCGCAGCCTGTCCACGGCCGCGGCTCTCCGGCACAGCACCGCAGGGCCACGCGGTGCGAACCAGTACGCAATGGCGACTGGCCGGCACCGCGTCAACGCGTCGCGCTTCAGATGACTCCGAGGAGTCCGTAGCCGCCCAGGAGGGTGTTGTCTTGCTGCGGGAATCCGACGGACGGGGCGGTGATCATGCGGCTGCCCTCGGCGGTGGGCCCGTCGGTGCCGCCCGGGAGGACCCAGACTGCGCCGGTGGAGCTGTTCTTCTCCGCGGCGCTGATGAAGAGTTCCGGTTTGCCGTCCTTGTTGATGTCGCCGACGGCGACGGTGGTGCCGAATGAGTCCTCGCCCTCGCCGACTCCGGGGATGTGGGCGGTGTCCTCAGTGAAGGCGTAGGCGCCGCCGCCCAGGGCCCCGGCGCGGCGGCCGGGGATGACCGTCACCTGACCGGCGTTCCTGCGGCCCGTGTCCTCCATCGGTGAGCCGACCACGATGTCCGCCAGCCCGTCACGGTTGAGATCGGCCACCGTGAGGGCACCGCCGAATCTGTCCTCCTTCTCGCTCGCACCAGGAACACCAGGGGTGTTCTGGGTCAGCTGCACCGCTTTCGCGTCCCGCGCGATGCCACGCGCCGAGCCGTACCACAGCAGCACCCGGCCGCCGAGCGCACCGTCCACTCCGGCCTTGTCCGGCTCGTCCGGGTCTCCCACCACGAGATCGGCGTATCCGTCGCCGTTGACATCCCCGGTGGCCGCGATCAGGCCGTTGCCCGTCTGCTGCGCGCCGCCGATGACGGGGTCGATGTACACCTCGCCGCCGCTCAGCCCGCTCAGCCGGACGGTGACGGCCACCTTGTCCGGGAGGCCAGCGTGGTCGAAATCGCCCAGCGCGACACTGCCGACGGAAGCGGTGTCCCGGTTCTCCACGGCCTCCCCGTAGGTGCCATGGCGGCTGAACGGCCCCGTGAAGGCCATTGACCCCTCGTACCCGGCGACGAGCACCTCGGTCTTCGCACCCGGGCCGGTACTGAGCGCTGCCACGTCGAGGCCGTAGTACGCACCGGCCGTAGTCGCCGGCAGGTCCGTGCCGGAGGTCAGCCCGCTCTTACTGCCCCACAAAATGGTCACCGTGCCGACATCCTCACCGCGGGAGGTGTCCTCATACGGTGCGGAGACCACCAGATCCGCATAGCCGTCCCGGTTCAGATCGGCCGTCGCGGTGGCGGCACCGAAGCCATCGTCCGCCTCGGCCGTCCCCGGCACACCTGCGGTGTTCTGCGTGATCGTCGCCCGCCGGGACGTCGACAGCCCCGCCTTCGATCCGTAGAGCACCACCACGGCACCGGCTCCCCGCTTCCCGGCCACGTTCGCCCCCGGCGCCGGCAACACCGCGTCACGGTACCCGTCGCCGTTGAAGTCGCCCGGCACCGCCCCGTGCACAGCCACCGCCGGCGCGGCCGACACCAGCGGAGCACCCACGACAACGGCGACCAGAAGCGCTGCCGCTCGCCAACCGCCGTGCAGACCATGTCTGTTCACCATCAGACTGAGTTCCCCTCCCCCTCGGCGCACCTGGCGTGCGCCGCAGTCAGGGCATCGTAAAGCCAGCCCCGCGAAGCACCCGGAGCCGCCCCCGAAGGACCTCGCACACGATGATCAGAGAGCGCTGAGCAAGCCCCCCCCCGAGGCCGGAAGCGTGACGCAACCTGACGGCCGCATCACACTCGCATTTCGGCCGCACCGGAACCACGGCGGCGACCACACCTCACGGTCGACTCTGCGCCATGGCCCAGAGCATCTGGCCGATCGGACACCGCCCTCCGCATCGAGGACAGCACGGGACACCACCCCATCAGCCGAGTCGTACCGGCATCGGACGCGGTCCCCCGAGCCGGAGCAGTCCGGGTCTCGTGCCTTCAGGGGGTGAGGCGGTGCCAGATGAAGATGCTGCTCTGCAGGCTGGCGAGGGATGGCCGGCGCAGCACGGACCGGATCCGCTCGGGCCCGATCAGGACGACGGGCATCCGGCGTCCACGCTCCTGGAACAGGCCTGCCCGGAACTGGACCGAACCCACGACCTGGTACGTCAGTTCGCCGCCATGCTCGACACCCGCGACGCCGCTCCGCTGCCGGTCTGGCTCGACCAACTGGCAACCTGCGGCCTCCCGGCCTTGTCCAGCCTGGCCAAGACCATCCGCAAGGACCAGCCCGCCGTCGTGCAGGGCATCACCACTCCGTTCAACTCCGGTGTCAACGAAGGCCGCATTACGGACCTGAAGCTCCAGGAAAGAATCATGGCTGGCCGCGCCGGGGTTCCGCTGCTCCGCCAGCGCGTCATCCTCATGTCCCTGCTCCGACGCCGCTCCTCGTGACGGAGCGTCACCGGCGGACGGTGGCATACACCGACTTCATGGAAATCTTGCCAGGGCCAGAAAAGTGCTCAGGCGTGTACAGACGAACGTGTTCAGCCGTGGGACCGGGAGGACAACCCCGCGGCTGTGGGGTGTCCGCGAGCGTCCATGGCTCGACGGCGGTCTGCACCTGGAGCACGCGGGCGTAGGCTCTCAGGGATGCGGATAGGGGAGTTGTCCAAGCGCACGGGCGTGAGTCCGCGCTCACTGCGGTACTACGAAGAGCAGGGCCTGCTGACCAGCTCACGCTCCGACGCGGGGCAGCGTCACTATTCCGATGCTGCGGTCCAGCGCGTGTCACTCATCCGGCAGTTGTTCGACGCGGGTATGTCCAGCAGGGTGATCGCGACTGTGCTGCCGTGTGTGGACATCCCGGGTGACCTGGGCGTCGCCGAGGAGACGTTCACGGCGATGATGCGCGAGCGCGACCGGATCGACGCCGACATCGCGCACCTGATCGAGACCCGGGATGCACTCGACGTGCTGATCAGGGCCAACAGCCGACACCGGGCGGAGCTGTCCACGGCCCCGGAAGCGGTGGCGCAGTCGGCCTGATGGTGTGATCTGCATCTCAGCCGGTTGCCCTTCACATCAATGTCAGAGGTGAGGATGGCGACAACGCCCGGAATCACCGGGGCGGTCATACGAGAGGCGGCGGAAGATGGGTCAGGCGTGGGGTTTCGACAGGTATGGCGGGCCCGAGGTGCAGGAGTTCTTCGATCGTCCCGACCCCGTCCCCGGTCGCGGCGAGGTGCTGATCCAGGTCGACGTCGCCGGCGTGAACCCCCTCGACCACCTTCTGCGCTCGGGTCTGGTCGACGGGCTCGACGGCGGGCGTCCGTTTCCGCGCGTACTGGGCATGGAGGCAGCCGGAACCGTTCTCGCCCGGGGCGAGGACGTCAACGGGCTCGAGGTGGGTGACGCGGTCTTCGGCTTCGCACTCACCGGTGGCGGCACCTACGCCGAGACGACGGTGCTGTCCGCGCCGAACACCGCACGCATCCCGGGGGGCCTGTCCGCGACCGTGGCGGCAACGCTGCCAGTAGCCGGGACGACCGCGGTGGACGTGCTCGACCAGCTCAGCCTCCCGGCCGGTGCCACGGTCCTGGTCAACGGAGTCGGGGGCGGGGTCGGCCTCGCCGTCGCCCGGCTGGCTGTCGGGCGCGAGCTGCGTGTGATCGGCACCGGGAGTACCGCCAAACGCGATCACGCCGAGGCCATCGGGGTGCGGTTCATCGACTACACCGCCGAGGACGTCGCCGCCGCGGCACGCGAGCTGGTTCCGGACGGCTTCGACGGGATCGTCGACCTGGCCGGAGGCACCTCGCTGCGGACGGTCGCTCCGCTGGCCCAGGATCCCCGCAACGTCATCGCTGTGGGTGATATGTCTGTGCCCGATCTCGGTGGGCGTTTCGTCGAGCGTCGCGTCGACCGCGAGAACCTGGAGCGGTCGGCCCGGCTGGCCCTCGACGGACTCCTCGCGCCCGTAATCACCGCGGTCCATCCGCTCTCCGACGCCCCGGCCGCCCTCGCCACCGTCGAGAACGGTCACACCTCGGGCAAGGTTGTCATCAAGGTGGCATGAGAAGTGCCCGGCCGTCTGACGCTGTCGACCGTCCATTGCGGACTGACGAGAACCCGTGGTCAGCGCATCATCAGCTGAGCACGTTCACCTGTACGGGGTTGAAGTGCCAAACCGGCACCACAACTTCAGCAAACGACCCGCCCACCCGCCGCCACCAGGCCCGCTCCCCCACTGAAACCAAAACACCAACCACCGAAAACCAACCGCCGAACATCAACAACCGTGCGGCTCTACGGTCAGGCGCAGTCGGGGACGCCATCGATCTTGTGTCCGCCCCGGATGTAGATGTTGCTGACCCATCCACCCGGGACGGATCCGTTCGGGTCGAGGAAGGTCCACCAGTCGTTCGTGGTCCCCTCGGCGGTAACCGACTGCCCCTGCTTCTGGCAGGTGGCCTGACCGCTGACCTGAGTGACGCGGCCCAGCAGACGGCAGCTGGTGGACGGGCGGTTCAAGCAGTTGTTGGCCGACTCGTAAGCACGGACGGCCACGTCGGTCCCCCACACGTACACCGCCACGGTGGCTGCGGCGCGGGACGTTGCGGGTGCCACGGACGCGGTGGGCGTGGGCGCCGGGGCCGCGCTCGCGGAGCCTGCCGGGATGACGACACCCATGACGGACGCGGCTGAGACGGCGGCAGCGGCCAGGGAGATTCTCTTGAGACGCATGGTGCTCCTATGTCAGTGACTGATGCAAGGAGGGCACGTGCGAAGAGCGATGAGCAGGCGGCGACTTGATGCGTAAGCATGCGAATCGTAGGGCCGGTGGGGATGAACTGACAGAGCGGACGGAAACGTTGACCCGATTCCGCCCGTCAGGCGGCGTCAGCGCTGGTGGATGCCGCATGCGTCCCGCGCTGTGACTGAAAGACAGACGCCATCCCTATCCGTTGCCCCACGCCGACGCGCATACCGGCGTGGCCCCGTCGCCGTCCGCTCCCTGGGTGCCTTGCCCGATCGTCGTGGGCAAGGCCGACGGGCTCGTCCCGACGGAGACGGAGCCTCTCCAGCACTGGTCGGGTGGCCCGAGGGAGTCCACCCCCGGGCTCCCACGGAACGGAGCGTGACAGTCTCCCGTCACTCCGCTCTTGTCACTCTGATCACCAGAAACACGGTGTCCATGCCCAGTGGGCGAAGAGCCTGGGATGCCGGCTGGTGATGCGCTGCCAGCACCTGTGGGCTGCCTTGAACGACCGAAATCGCTTGTACTTCTTGCGGATCCAGCGCATCAGGGAGGACTTCTCCGGTGACTTCAACTGGTTCATCGGCTCCTCCCGGAGAGCGTCCGGTTGGTCAAACTCCCACAGTCACGAGTGACCCGGCCCCTTCGCTCCACCCCCATTACAGGGGCTTCAGCACTACTACGGGCCGGTCCGCCGACATGCCCCGCGCCGGTACTCAGCTCCTCACGGTGTTCGCCGCTTGGAGCGCTCCCTCTCGCACCCCACCGAGATGCAGTGTCGGGGCATGACTTCCCACGTTCCGTACAAGAGCAGCAGATCAGGCTCACGTCACCTCCATGCCGGACACCGCCTGGCCGGTGAACGGGAATCCGCCAGACTCATCCCGAAGCAAAAGCCATCGCCCCGGTTTTGATGCCACTTGAGTTGGATAACGACACGTCGTCAGTGATTCGCTCGCGCTCGTCTTCCTGATCCCTACCTGACACTTCAAAGAATTGCTTTTCCACATCGCTCACCACGGTCGCGTCGCCGCTCCCGCAGCATGTGGCGGTTTGGAGCCTCCCCCCGCAGGGCGGCTCCGAAGGGCCAAATCCCTCATCTCTTGCACAGCATCAATCGCAGCGGCTCTCCTACATTGAGCCCCTCCTCTTGTTCGTGGCACACAGCCATTTCCAACCTCGTACTGAAGCTGCGAGGTGGAGCGTCTGGATGAAAATCCCTTGCGACCAAGGGTGGTGATCGCCCTACGGTTGCTCCCCGTGACCATCGAGATGCCCTACCAGCCACTTCCGATCGACCAGTCGGACGTGCGCTACGTCCCTGGCCCCGATTCCGCCCTACAGCCGGGCGTGCCCGCCGGCGAGACGGTCGAGTTCGAGTGGAGGGGCAGCGAGGTCTACCCCGGAACCTTCCGGAAGTTCTGGATCCACGTGCCTGCACAGTACGACCCAGCCGAACCGGCATCCTTGCTGGTGTTCCAGGACGGATGGTGGTACCTGGACCCCGCAGGGGAGGTACGCGGCGCGATCGTCCTGGACAACCTCATTCACCGCGGCGTCATCCCCGTCACCATCGGCGTGTTCGTCGATCCTGGCGTCTTCCCCAACGCGGAGAATCCGAAGAACCGCAACAACGAGTACGACGCCTTCGACGACCAGTACGTCACCTTCCTCCTCACCGAGATCATCCCGCAGGTTGCGGAGCGCTATGCCATCGCCCAGTCGCCCGAACAGTGGGGCATCTGTGGCGGGAGCAGCGGCGGCAACTGCGCCTTTACAGCCGCGTGGCTGCGTCCGGACAAGTTCCGCCACGTCATTGGATACCTGTCCAGCTTCGCGCAGATGCCGGATGGCAATCCCTACCCAGACCTCATCTCCCGCGTCCCCCGCAAGCCGCTGCGCATCTTCATGCAAGGCGGCCACCGCGACCTGCACTGGAATGCACCACGGTGGAACTGGCTCGCCGAAAACCTGCGCGTGGCAGCCGCTCTCGCTGAAGCGGGCTACGACTTCCGCCTTGTCCTGGGAGACGGCGGACACAGCCCCAACCACGGCGGGGTCCTGCTGCCGGACGCTCTGCGCTGGCTGTGGCGGCCCAACGAGGATTGATCGATATATGCATCGCCCAACCTGGCGCCGGCTGCGGTGAGGTGGGCTGCACCCTGGCCGCATAAAGGCGTGAACCTCTCGGTAGGCGAGTTCACAGCCCAGATCACTCGCTTGACCAGGAGCGTCGTCGTGCCTGCCTACCCATCCGCGATCGACCTGTCCAGCTCACCCTTGCGCTTCCTGACCGAGCAACTCGCCATGCATCGCCGACAGGTCGGCACCCGCTGGCGGCGCCTACCCCCGTATCGGCAGGCCCTGATCTCGACCCCGCTCGACGCTCACCCATCCGGGAAGCCATCGCCAGGGCGTACAGCCTCATGTGTAGGTACGGCCGTACCTGACTGAACACACAGACGTGTATGCCGACAACAGGTCGCTTCGCTGGTTTGGATCCTCACATGTTTCCAGTCCCCGACCCTGCTTATCCCAGCACCCGTCCGAGGAAGCCGCGCAGGTAACCCGTGACGACGTCCAGGTGGCTCTCCAGCAGGAAGTGACCGCCGTTGATCAGGTGCACCTCCGCGTCCTTGGCGTCGCGGGCGAAGGCCCGCGCGCCCGCCGGGCCGAAGATTTCGTCGTTGTGGCCCCACACGGCGAGCACCGGGACCTCGCTGGTGCGTAGGAATTCGTGCAGCAGCGGGTAGAGCGGGCGGTTGTTCTGGTAGTCGCGGAACAGCGCCAGCTGGACCTCGTCGTTGCCCTCGCGGGAGACGAGGGCGAAGTCGTGCTCCCAGGTGTCCGGGCTGACCAGGCTCGGGTCGGGCACGCCGTGCAGGTACTGCCAGCGGATGGCGTCGACGCCCAGCGCGGCGCGGACGGCGGGTTCGGTGTCGGGGCCGGGGTTCGCTCCGTAGGCCCAGACGTCGCTCCAGAACGACTCGACGAAACCGTCCTCGTAGCCGTTGCCGTTCTGGGTGACGAGGGCGGAGATCCGTTCGGGGTGCTGGAGCGCGAGGCGCCATCCGATGGGGGCGCCGTAGTCCTGGACGTAGAGGGCGTAGCGGTCCAGGCCCAGTTGGTCGAGCAGTCCGGAGGTGAGTTCGGTGAGGGCGTCGAAGGTGTAGGTGAACTCCCCTACGAGGGGGGCGTCGGAGTGGCCGAAGCCGAGGTGGTCCGGCGCGATGACGTGGTAGTCGTCGGCCAGCAGCGGGATGAGTTCGCGGAACATGAACGAGCTGGTCGGGTAGCCGTGCAGCAGGACGATCACGGGGGCGTCGGAGTGGCCGGCTTCGCGGTAGAAGATCTCATAGCCGTCGACAGTGGCGGTCCGGTGGTGCACCGAGTTCATATCTGACCCCTTTGAAATGCGTACTCTGGTTGGTTCCTCGCCCTGCAAGCACGGGTGTGGGTCAACCCGTCGAATGATTCGATCCAGAGGGAGAGTGGCATCCGATGGACGCGCCGCTGGACCTGCTCAACAGCAGGCCACTGGTCAATGGTCTGGAACTGCTCGAACCCGGCATCGTTCCCCTCACGCGTCGGCGTCCCGACCCCGCGGACGCGGGCCGCACCCGCGACATCGACGAATTCTGCGCGGTGACCGGCAAGCCGTGACCTCGCGGAGGCCTTGCCCTGAGCCGGGTCACATCACGGCGTCGGTCTGCAGTGGGCCCGCGGTGACCCGGATCGTCCGGATGCGCACCGGCTCTTCCTGGTCGAGGTAGAAGATGTGCATGAAGGGGGCGCGCACCACCCGCTCCGGTTCGCTCTTCTTGGCCATGACCGCCTCACCGCGCAGCAGACGGACGCCGTCGCCCGCGGTCCAGAACTCCAGTACCTCATGGCTGATGACCAGCGGCGCGTCGATCTTGACGAAGAACTCCTTGATGGCCTCGACACCGTGGATGTGCGCGGTGCCGAAGTACATGTCGGTGCTGTCGGTCAGTGGCGCGAAGCCCTTGCCGAACTCCAGGGTGTCGATGGCGTCCATGAACTTCAGGACCCAGCCGGGGACGGCTGTCGCTTGTGCGTTGTCTGCCATGGTGCGGACTTCCTGATGGGACTGCGGCGCATGACCCTTGCCAACCGCGCCTTCCCAACCCCAGCCGATCTGAACGCCGCCGTCCCGCGGGGACGCCAAAAGGCCATCGCTGCGACGAAGGAAGAGAACAAGACGGCCACCGCTAGGGGGTGTTTCGAAAGTCCCGCACAGCACCCACGGCGCCCGGCACGCACTCTCGCCGCACCGGCCAAAAACCCAAGTACGTCCAGTACGAGGGCTTTCGTCCGGCACGCCGAGAGCACGCACCGGACACCGCGGGCACCGCACAGGACTTTCGAAACACCCCCTAGCTACTTGCCCCTGAAAAGGTGCTTGGGCTGGTGACGGGGACACCTGCGACCGGTGCTACAAGCGACACGAAAAGACCTGCGCCATCTGTGAACGGGTCCGCCCCGGACACCACATCAACGGTGGCCTCGGCACGTTCCACTGCGACACATGCCGCCCTCGCGAAGAGTGCGCATGTGCCCTGTGCGGCCGGATCGGGAAGGGCAAGGTCTTCTGGCCCAAGGGACCGGTGTGCGACCCCTGCTACAGAACAGCCCTGTCGACCCCTGCACCGTGCGTGTCGTGCAACCGACATCGCATCCTGATCGGTCAGACGGGCCGCCGGTCCAGCCCTCCTCGGCTGGTCCAAGCCCCGAGGGCGTCAGTTTCATGACGGCAGCGCCTGAAGTACGGCTGACGGGAGCCAGCGGGCACGCCCCGGCACAGGCGCCGGCGTCCATGACGGAGGAACGTGCCGTCGCCGACATCGGCGGTGACGCGAGGCCTCTGGTCCTCGATGTCACCGATCCTGTGAGTATCGCCGCGGTGGCGGACCGTATCGACACTCTGGACGTCCTGGTCAACAACGCGGGCGTCTCCCCCGCTGAGGGCAGGGGCGCGCAGGACGAGGACGCCGATACCTTCCGTCGCGTCTATGAGACGAACGTCTTCGGCGTGGTCACGGTGACCAACGCCCTCCTGCCGGCCCTGCGGCGCTCCGCCCACCCCAGGATCGTGAACGTCTCCAGCGGGACCGGGTCGCTTGCGGCCGCGGCCAGCGAGCACTCCGGGTACCGGGGTGCCTTCGCCTCCTACCGCTCGTCGAAGGTGGCCCTGAACGCTCCGACCGTGTTCTACGCCCAGAGCCTTGCTGACGACGGCATCAAGGTCAACGCCCTGGCACCCGGCCTGCGACGGACCGATCTGAACGCCGCCGCCGCGGCTGCGGGCGGGGACCCGGCCGAGGCGGCCGCCGGTGCCGTCCGGCTGGCGATGCTGCCCGACGACGGGCCCTCCGGCGCGTTCTTCTCCTGGGACGGAACACCGGTCCCCTGGTAGCCGCCGGCAAGCCGGGGGCCACATGGGCAGACCCCCTGGCGTGTACTCAGGAGCGCCTGTGGCCGAGAACGGGCAGTACGACGCTGTCGATCACCGCTTCCAGGAAGGCCCGGTCGACGGGCTCTTTCTCGTACACCAGATCGAAGAGTTCCATGCCCGAGGGCGATGTCCTGGTCCTGCCTCAGTACTGGTGGGCTCTCGTATGCAACTGTCACCGGTTCCCCGAGGAGCCCAGGTGTCCGCAGCTGACATCTGCTTCCCGCCCCCGCGGGGATGGTCCCTTGTGCCCAGCCTGGACGGCGAACCCGCCCGCCTGCTCCCCGCGAACGCGAGGGTGTTCCGCACGCCGAGAAGCAGATCGACTCGCTCGACAAGTCCTCCCCGCCGGCGCGGGGAGCAGGACGCCGGGCACGTTGTTCAGGTCGCCCCCGCGGGACCATCCCCGCGCCCGTGGGGGTGGTCCCCCGCATGTCTACGAAAGCGGCCACGGGGATCAATCGAACCGTGATTGGCGCTGAGATTGATCACGCTCCCGCTGTAGCCGGGAGGGCGTTGACGCGGTTCGCGTACTCACGGCGGGCCTTGCGCTGTGCCGGGATCGCTGCGGCGTTGTCGAGCGGCCGGCAGTGGTCGTCGGCGACAAGGAGGATGCCAGCCTCGCCGCCCTGGTCGCCGGCCTGCTCAGCGCGCTGCTGAGCTGGCTCATCAACGACGACGACCTCGGGTCACCACCGAGGCCATCATCGGCGCCGTCACCGGCTCCCTCACAGCGCCCCGGACAGTGCTGCTGGGCCGCTACGATGCCGCGGGCCGCCTGCTATACGTCGGCCGAAGCACCGCACTCCCCCAGGCCACCGGCCGCCACCTGGCCGACCCGCTGACCCCACCGGCAGGAGCGCACCTCTGGGAGGGATGGACATTCTCGGCAGGATGGGGAACACAGCGCACACTCGAGGCCCACCTGGTGCAGCCCGAGGTCGTGATGGAGGTGGCCATCGACATCGCCCGGGACAGCACCGGGCGGTGGCGGCACCCCGCCCGGCCCCACCGCATCCGCACTACGTCGACGTAACGCAGGTACCGCCGTTCGGCGAGGACGCCACCTCGTCATGAGCCTTCTCTACACCGTGGTCGGCTTCGTGGTCGGGCCGGCCACCGCGGGGAGCTCCTGGCGCAGATCGAGGTAGCAGCGCAGCCGTACACCCGGGTCACCGGGCACCCTGGTTGGCCGGTCTCCAGTCGCGGTCGCCCAGAGGCGGGCGAGCGCCTCTGGGAAAGCGAAAGCGGTGGCGTCGTCCGCGGCCGCGACGTCGACGACGACAAGCCCCGGTTCCGCGACGTGTCCGTCCCTGATCGGCTTCATGCTCTGGTCGACGCGGGAGCAGTGACGTCGGTTCGCCAGTACCGGGGAAGTTCACCCGGGCGAAGGCACCGGGCAGGGGTCGGGTGACCCAGAGGCGAATGCACTGCAGGGCAGCACCCCGCTCAAAGGGGTACCTGTCCGGCCGCTGGGAGCCTTCGCCGGCTCCAGTGCTCAGGGGTGGGACAGACTCGCTGCGTTGCTCTGACCGCCCGAAGGCGTTGATCTGGAGTCTTTCGGGGCGATTCCGTTGATGAGTAGGTCCAGGCGCGTCTTCTCGCCCTGCGCCGCGACGCGGCCGGTGGCCGACAGGGCGCAGATGCCGTGGAGCGCGGCCCAGAGCAGTTCGGCGCGTGCCTCGCGTTCGGCGGTGTCCTGGGGCAGTGCCTCCACGAATGCGTCGAAGGCTGCGAGCAGCGCCGGCGGTGTGTCGTCGCTGGCGAACTTCAGCTGCGTGGGCATCACGAACATGGCCTGGTAGAGGGCCGGGTGTTCGACGGCGAAGCGGAGGTAGGCCCGGCACACAGCGCGCGGGCCGCGTTGCGGGTCCCTTCCCCGGGCGGCAGTGCGGGCACGGCGCAGCAGTATGGCCAGTTCGGTGAAGCCCTCTTCGGCGACGGCCGCGACGATGGCGTCCTTGTCCTTGAAGTGGCTGTAGAGGACGGGTTGGCTGTATTCCACGCGTTCGGCGAGGCGGCGGGTGGTGACCGCGTCCCAGCTCTCGGCCTCGGCCAACTCGCGTGCCACGGTGAGGATCAGGCGGTGGCGCTGGGCGCGCTCCCGCTCGCGGCGATTGCTGGTGGAGGACACGAGACGAGATTCTAGCACTGCTAGACATGAGAGCAATGCTATGCCTAGCATTGCTAGCAGAACGAGCGGCGCACGGCACGGGGTCGGCGCCGTCACGAGAGGGGAACACCTGCCATGCCCACCGCCGTCACCACCGCCGCCACCGTGATCACCTGGGCGATCGCCGTCGGGATCATCCTCGTCGGCCTCCGAAACCTGTGGGTCCCGCAGGTTGCGACAGAGTTCGGCATCCCCGGCACCCGCACCGAGGACCCCGCCTTCCGTGCCTGGTTCTCCGTCCTGGCCGGCCGCGACATCGGCTACGGCCTCTTCCTTCTGATCGCGCTGCTCGGCGCAGGCACGCACCTGCACGGCTGGATGATGCTGGCCGGCTCACTCGTCACGCTCGGAGACGCAATCATCACCAAGCTCAGCGGCGGACCCGCCAAGGCGTACTACGGCATCCACGGCGGCACCACCGCCGTCATGGCCGCCACCGGCACCGTACTGCTGCTCTCCTGACCCCGACCCCCGACCATCTCCCGCAGGGGCGCCAACCGATCTCACGAGACCAGCTCAGTCCAACGCACAGCGACACTCAGCCAGAGGCACGCCTGATCGTTTCAGAATGCCGTCCTACGGAGGCGCTGGCGGCCGCATGGAACAATCCCTTCAGTCATGGGCTAAGGGGGCATGACGCCGTATGGAACGGGTTGGGATTGCGCGAGACATCGTGCTCGGTTACGTCCGCGCTCTGAACGCGATTGATGAGGCCATGAGGGTGGCGATCCCCTCGCTTGAGCGACTGGCGGACGTCGTCGGCCTGTCCCGTTCACGCCGAATCAGCCGGAGTGATCACATCGGCACCTACTCCTACGAGGTTCATGGAGCAGGGTGCCGCTTCGTCAGCGACAACGGCACTGAGGTCGATGTGGACTTCGCAGCCGACGGGAGCGAAGTCTTCGACTTCTGGCGGCTGCGCAGGTACGGGCTGAGCCTGCCGGAGCCTGTTGACGTCACGGATCAGGACATGCGGTCCGCAGTTCGATCGCTGCAACCGCTTCTGACCGAGGTTCGGCCAGGGTGGTTCAGCGTAGCCGACTGATTGCTTCAAGACGAGCTTCGTAGGCGGAGGAGACATACGAGGCTGCAGGCCAGTTCGAGCAGGCCCTGATGGAGATCAGCGCGTCGTTCGTAGCGGATGCGGAGCCGTTTGAACTGGTGCAGCCAGGCGAAGGCACGCTCGACCGCCCAGCGCACCTTGCCCAGTCCGGAGCCGTGGGCGACGCCGCGTCGGGCGATCAGGGGTTTGATGCCGCGCTTGCGTAGCAGGCGGCGGTACTTGTCGAAGTCGTAGCCCCGGTCGGCGTACAGGCGCCGGGGCCTTCGGCGGGGGCGTCCCCGGAGGGCCGCAGCCTCTCGCTGGGTGGACGTCGGCGAGGTGTCGCCGTGGCAGCTGGCCTCCGCGGCGAGCCGGGGCCAGCTGCTGTCGCCGAGCTGGCCTTGATCGCCGATCAACACCGACTGCCTCTGATCTTTGGCGCATTGTTCCTGAGAGCCTCGGCGGGCCCATGCCCGTGACGAGACATCAGGAAGGTGGACGTGCCCAAGAGAGATGACGACGAGGCAGCCCGGACGGAGAGAGCCCGGCGGATCGGTCTGTTCCGCTACATGCTCATCCGTGAGGCCGCCGACCCGGGCCTGACCAGCCGGCAGCGCGGTGCTCTGGTGCGCAAGCTGGCCCAGCAGGAGCACATCGACGCCGACGGCCGGCCGGTGCGCGTCACCCGGTGGACGCTGGACCGGTGGATCCTGGAGTGGCGCCAGGGCGGGTTCGACGCGCTGGTGCCCTCACCGCGCCAGTCCCAGCCCCGCACCCCGCCCGAGGTGGTGGAGCTGACGATGGCGCTGAAGAAGGAGAACCCGGACCGCACGGCCGCGCAGGTCAGGAGGATTCTGCGGGCCCAGCTGGGCTGGGCGCCGGACGAACGCACCCTGCAGCGGATGTTCCACCGCACCGGCCTGGTCGCGCTCAGGACGGCCAGGCCCACCGACGCCCTCGGCCGGTTCGAGGCCGACCGGCCCAACGAGTTGTGGGTGGGTGACGCGCTGCACGGGCCGCGGATCGACGGCCGCAAGACGTACTTGTTCGCGTTCCTGGACGACCATTCACGGGCGGTGGTCGGACACCGCTGGGGGTTCGCGGAGGACACCGTCCGCCTGGCCGCCGCCCTGCGTCCGGCCTTGGCCGCCCGCGGTGTCCCGCAGTACATCTACGTTGACAACGGAAGTGCCTTCGTCGACTCCTGGCTGCTGAGGGCCTGCGCGAAACTCGGCGTCAAGCTGGTTCACTCCGCCCCCGGCCCCGAGGGACGCGGGAAGATTGAGAGGTTCTTCCGCACCGTCAACGGCGAGTTCACCGTCGAGATCGCCTCCGACAAGGGCGACGTCGGCCGCGAGATCAATGACCTCGCGGAGATGAACCGCCTGTGCACCGCGTGGGTCGAGAACATCTACCACCGCCGTGTCCACAGCGAGACCAAGCAGGAACCACTCCAGCGGTGGATGGCCGGCGCCCCCTTCCCCGTCCCCCGGCCCGCCGACCTCGCCGAAGCCTTCCGCTGGTCAGAACACCGCCGAGTCGCCAAGCCCTCGACCGTCTCCCTGCACGGCAACCGCTACCAGGTCGAACCCGAACTGGTCGGCCACAAGGTCGAGCTGGTCTTCGACCCCTTCGACCTGACCTTCCTGCGGGTCCGCCTCGACAGCAAGGACGCGGACACCGCACCCCGTTCCAGATCGAGCGGCACTCCCATCCCAAGGCCGGGCCCGAAGTCCCCGCCGAGGAACCCAAGGTGACCACCGGCATCGACTGCCTCCACCTGGTCGACAACGCACACTCCAACCACCTCGGACAGAAGATCAACTACGCGGCGCTGGCCGGACCGCCCGCCCACGCCGTCGACCTCAGCCAGCCCCCGGCCCGCCAACTCCCAGGAGACTCGCGTGATTGAGAAACTGCAGGCCCACTACGGGTTCGAGCGCATGCCCTTCGGCCGCAACCTGGCGCCCGGCATGCTGCACCGCCACGACTCCCACAATCAGGCCGTCGCCCGCATCTCCTGGTGCATCGCCGAACGCTCCATCGGCGTGGTCACCGGTGAGGTCGGCGCCGGCAAGACCGTCTCGGTCCGCACCTGCCTGGACACACTGGACCCGTCGAAGTACACCGTCGTCTACATCGCCGACCCGATGATCGGGGTCCGCGGCATCCACGAGGAGATCGTCAACGTCTTCGGCCAGACGCCCGCCCACCTCGGCTAGCGGCTGACCGTCCAGACGACCAAGGCCCTGCTGTCCGAGCGCGAGGAACGCGGACGCACCCCTGTCCTCGTCATCGACGAGGCCCACCTGATGTCCTATGAACAGTTGGAGACCGTCCGCATGCTCACCAATCAGGGCATGGACCAGGACTCCCCGCTGTCCTGCCTGCTGGTGGGCCGGCCCACCCTCAGACGCACCATGAAACTCGCCGTCCTGGCGGCACTCGAACAGCGGACCGCCCTGCGCTACACCATGCCGGGCATGACCTCGACCGAGACGACCAGCTACGTCGCCCACCACCTGAAGATCGCCGGGCGTCCTGATCAGCTGTTCACCGAGGATGCCCTCACGCTGATCCACACGACCTCGCGCGGCTACCCGCGGGCAGTCAACAACCTCTCCCTGCAGGCCCTGGTCGCCGCGTTCGCCACCGGCAAGAACCTCGTCGACGCAGCCGCCGCCCGCGCCGCCGTGAGCGAGGTGGTCGGCGACTGACCTCACATTTCAGTGTTCCGACCTTGCTCCGCGCCGAATTCGCGCGACATGCCGCGAAGGCTCTGGAACGCTGCGGGCCTGGGCCTGGCGCCTGGACACGATCAATCGTGCCGACACTTGATGGATAGTCAATGAGTTTCACGCTTGAGGGACCGGTTCTGGAAGGCACGCTCGTGCGCCTGGAGCCGCTGGAACACCGCCATGCGGCGGACTTGGCCGCAGCCGCAGAAGAAGACCGGAGCTCATATCGGTTCACGTGGGTACCTACGGCAGCCGAGGTTGAGGGGTATATCGATGCACAGCTTGCCCGAGCCGCTGCCGGGAAGCTGGCCCCCTACGCGCAGGTGGATCGGACCTCGGGTCGGGCGGTCGGGGCCACGGCCTACTGGGATCCGCGGCCGTGGCCGACAAGAAGCGGTCTGTGCGCGATCGAGGTCGGTTTCACCTGGCTCACGGCATCAGCCCAGGGCACGGGCGTGAACACCGAGGCCAAGCACCTGCTGTTCCGGCACGCGTTCGAGAACTGGGAGGTGGCGCGCGTCGACCTCAAGACGGACGCACGCAACAGCCGTTCAAGGGCCGCGATCGAAGGGGTGGGCGCACGCTTCGAGGGCGTGTTGCGGAACTGGTCCCGTTCCTGGGCGCCGGGCGAAGACGGCCAGCTCCGTGACTCTGCGATCTTCTCCATCACCGCAGCGGAGTGGCCGGAGTGCCGAGCAAGGCTCGAACAGCGGATCGCATGCATCTTGGCCCGCATGCAACCGGGAGCCGATCTGCCTGCCCCCACCTGAGTCCGATCATCCTCGACACGGCCGGCGGCGACGCCGACAGCGGCACCTCGCCGATGAGAACGACACCCTGCCGACGACCGCCCCGCCGGAATCTCCGCCGGCGGGGCATCGCCGTCACCGTTCGTCGGCATCGTGAATGCCGCCTTCATGGGCGTTTTCAACGCCGGGCAACACCCTCTTCACTCGAAAGAGCGAATCTTTTTCGTGTTCGCGCAGGAAACCACCGCACCACAGCTGCAAGCCATCCGCAGATACAGGGGGTGAGGCGTCGCACCAGGAGCGCGAAGCATGGGACATGACAGCGTGTGCGGGAATGGCGGATCCACCGCGGACGTACGGGGAGGAGGCCCTGCACCAGCGGCAGGAGCACGGTGCAGGGCCTCCTCGCATGGGGTCGGGCGCGTCAGCCGCGGTCGTCCGGCACCTCGGCTGGTGTCTCGACAGCGTGCTGCGATACGCCCGCACCGCGCACCGGCACCCCGCCTGAGTCTGCGGGCGCCCGTCCAGCGCTACGACCGTGCTCCTCCGCCCCGCCGCGTCCCAGCCGTCCAGGAAGGCGGCCAGGGCGCGGCGTCGCTCTTCCTCGCGGTCGATCTGCCGGGCGAGGACGTCGCGGTCGGCGTACGGGTCGACGGCGGCGAGGGCCCGGCGCCGGAGTTCGGCCGGCTCCAGCGCCTTCGCCTCCTACTGCACCGGGCGGCGGGGGTCGAAGCCGTAGCGGCGGGCGAAGGCCGGCCACCCCGGATCGCCGCGCTTGCCCTCGGTCGCGGGCAGTTCGTAGGCGCGCACCTGCTCGTAGGTCAGCAGCACCCGCTTGGTGTGGCTCCAACAGCCCGTGCGCCACCCAGTCCCGCTCGATGTCCTCGCCGGAGCAGTCGAAGTCGCCTGTGTTTCTCCTGGGCGTCCCGAGTATGTGGCTGGAGTTTCCGCAGTTCAGGGGCGGTCCGGTCCGGGGTGCTTTGGTGGATGCGACAAGTGTGGTGCACGGAGCTCGTCACCCCGATCGTTGTCTGATGCTGGCTCGTGGGAATCGCGCTGTGTCGGGGGCGGCGCGCGGAGGCCGGTGCCCGGGTGCGGAGTTCCCCGCCCCCCGGTTGGCGCTGTCAAATCGTCAGGGCCGGACTGGGAGGTTGGCCTCCCAGCCGTCGAGAAGTCGTTCGAGTCCCAGTTGGAAACCGCGCTCGGCACTGTCGGCCGCGTGGGGAAGTTCGGCATCACGAATGACGCGGGCGAGGAGTGGATGGTGGCCGGCCTTGACGACTTTGTCGAGGTAGGGCTTGTGGGCGTCCATCCATTCCTGGTTGCCGACTCCGGAGCGTCGGACGGCTTCCTGTTGGGCGAGTTCGCCGATGGCGTAGCCGCGGACGAAAGCGTGGAGCGTATCGACGACGGTGATCATGACGTCGATGTCGAAGCCGAGGGGATCGAGGGCGGCGAGTGCGTGTTCGGTGGCATCGAGGGAGTTCGGTCCAAGTGATGGGCGCCCTGCCGTGAGGGAGGTCATCCAGGGATGCCGGTGGATGGTGGCCCGGGAGCGATGGGCCAGTGTCCGCAAGTCGCCGCGCCAGTCGCCGGTGGGGGCAGGCAAGTCGCCGTCTTCGGCCACCACGGCGTCGAGCATGAGATCGAGCAGGTCGTCCTTGGATGCCAGGTAGCGGTAGAGCGAGGCGGTGCCCGTTCCCAGTTCCTTGGCGACGCGCCGCATGGACAGTGCCTCGACGCCCTCGGCGTCGGCGATGGCGATGGCGGCGGCGGTGATCTCCGCCCGGGTACGTGAGGGTGCTGGGCCTTTCGCGGCTCGCTCCGGCCGGTTCCAGACCACCGTGTGCGCGTCGTCCATCGGGTTTCCCTCCACACTACTGCGTCCGCTGTTCGCAGTAATGCTATCGTGGCGCCGTTACTGCGAACACTGTGCCCGCATAGAACGCGTCCAGTCGAAAGGGAAACCACCATGACCACTCCCGTCACGATCATCGGCGCCGGGCTCGGCGGCCTGACCCTCGCCCGGGTCCTGTACCTGCACGGCATCCCCGCGACCATCTACGAGGCCGAGACATCGGCGGACGCACGCACCCAGGGCGGCCAGCTCGACATCCACGAGTACAACGGGCAGCTCGCCCTCGAAGCGGCCGGCCTCACCGACGAGTTCCGCACGATCATCCACGAAGGCGGCCAGGCCGTCCGCGTGCTCGACCAGCGCGGCGCGGTCCTGCTCGATCAGCCCGACGACGGCACAGGCGGGCGCCCCGAGGTGCTCCGCGCAGACCTGCGGCGGGTCCTGCTCGACTCGCTGCCCGGCGAGGCGATCCGGTGGGGACACAAGGTCACAGGCGTCCGCTCCCTCGGAGACGGAAGGCACGAGCTGGCGTTCGTCGACGGGTCGACCGTGACGACCGCTCTCCTCGTGGGCGCGGACGGCGCCTGGTCGAGGGTCCGACCGCTGCTCTCCGACGCCAAGCCCGAGTACGTCGGCACGTCGTTCATCGAGACCTACCTGTACGACGCCGACCGACGCCACCCCGCAGCGGCCAAGGCCACCGGCGACGGTTCCCTGTTCGCTGTCACGGCCGGCAAGGGCATACTCGGCCATCGGGAGGCCAACGCCGTTCTCCACACCTATGTCGCGCTCAACAAGCCGCAGGACTGGATCGCCGCCATCCTCGCCAGTCCCGAAACGGCGGCGGCCCAGCTCGCGGCGGAATTCACCGGATGGGCGCCTGAACTCACCGCACTCATCACTGACGGCGAGGCCGCCCTCGCCCTGCGCCCGATCAGCGCCCTACCGATCGACCACAGCTGGGACCGCGTTCCGGGAGCGACGCTGCTGGGCGACGCCGCCCACCTCATGTCACCGTTCGCGGGAGAGGGCGCCAACCTCGCTATGCTCGACGGCGCCGAACTCGGCAAGGCCATCGCCGCACACCCCGACGACACCGAAGCCGCCCTCGCGGAGTACGAGCAGGCCCTCTTCCCCCGCAGCGCCCGGTTCGCCGCCGAATCCGACCAGAACCACCAGCTCATCTTCGGCGACAACGCCCCCGCCGGCCTGCTCGACCTGCTCACCGGCCACGAGCCGACCGACTGAGCAGGGCCCACAGACCCGCGATCGTGAACCACAGGCTCTGATGCCGGTCCGCACAGCGGCCGGCCGTGCGACATTGAGGCGGCCGCGTGGACGTATGGGTGAAGCGGCCGGAGGGCGCCGACTACGACAACGTTCCGCCCGTGGCCAGCGCGGTTCGCGCCAGCCCGCGCAGCCAGGCGTGGGCGTGGTCGGTGTCGTAGCGCTGATGCCATGACAGGTATATCGGTGCCGACGGCACTTCGAGCGGGAGGGGCAGCACGGCCAGGCCGAGGTCGGCGACCGCTGGGCGCGTGGTGGCTTCGGGGACGCTGATCAGGAGATCGGAGCCGCGCGCGAACTCCAGCGCG
Source organism: Streptomyces sp. NPDC020299 (assembly GCF_044387825.1). Lineage (NCBI taxonomy): Bacteria > Bacillati > Actinomycetota > Actinomycetes > Kitasatosporales > Streptomycetaceae > Streptomyces > Streptomyces sp. NPDC020299. Next base: position 638,033 of record NZ_JBIRWL010000002.1, on the reverse strand, counting down.
GCCGCTTCGGTGGGCGCGGTCGCCACCACGCGGCGAGTGAGGCCGAGCCGTGCGAGGGCGTCGTCGAGGGCATTGCTGAGGTTTCCACGTCGCGAGACGGTGACGTGCTCAGCGGCGGCGTACCGCTCTGCGGTGACGGTCCTCGCACGGGTGAGGGGGTGCCCCTGCCTCACGACGATGACGAGGCGGGTCTCGCCCACGTTCTCGGCACGGATGTCCGGCGCGCTCGGGCGGTTGGCGTTCGCCTCCAGGTCGACCTCGCCGCGCCGCAACTCGGGTGTGTCGATGCTCGATTCCGCGACGAAACGCAATCGCACGCCCGGCGCTTGTTCACGTGCGGCCGAGAGCAGTGCGGGGCCGCTCAAGGCGACCAGGGAATCGTGCCAGCGGAGTGTGAAGGTGCGCTCCAGCGTTGTCAGATCGAGTTCACGGCTCGGTGCCAGCACCCCTTGGACCTGGTGCAGCAGCTCGTGCACCTGTTCCCGGACGGCGATCGCGTACGGCGTCGGGGTCATCGTGCGGCCGGTGCGCACCAGGATCTGATCCCCGGTCGTGCGCCGGATCCGGCCCAGGCTGCGGCTCATCGCGGGGGCGGTGACATGCAGGCGTGCGGCCGCCCCGGCCACACTGCCCTCCTCCAGCAGCGCGTCGAGCGAGGCCAGCAGATTCAAATCCAATTGCATGCGAGTAATCCTAGCCGTGCTTTACATGCATTTGAAGTTAATCAAGGGGCTGTATACCTTCGAAACCAGAGCGCCGAACAGAGCGCACAGTACGGCCCGACGGCCTCATCACCTGCTACTCACAAGGGAGTTCACCATGCCCGAAACGCTTCAGACCACCGACGCCGCCGCCTCCGATGCCGACCTGCTCGCCCAGACCGCGATCGCCGTGCGCGCGGCCGGCTCCGCGCTGCGCGAGCGCTTCGGCGAGGTGGTCCGCTACCGGAGTCGCGACGAGCTGATGCGCGCGCTCGCCGCCAACGACGACACGGCCCTCGACATCCTGCGCCCCCGCCTCACGCGCCTGCGTCCGGACGCCGGGTCGGTGGAGGACGAACTGGACGGAGGGGCGCTGCCGCCCGGCGAATGGTGGGTCGTGGACCCGGCCGAAGGCAACGTCAACCACCTGCACGCCCTGCCGGAGTGGGCGGTGACCGCCACCCTCGTGCGTGAGAACCAGCCGGTGCTCACCGCGGTCCACCTGCCGTTGACCGGCGAGACCTACACGGCGCTCACCGGCGCGGGCGCCCACCTCGACGGCCGGCCGCTGCACATCTCCCAGACTGTGGACCTCGGCCTGAGCATCGTGGCCACCAGCCAGGCCCGGCCGGACGAGGACGAGAAGGTGGTGCGGCGCGTCGGCTCCTCGATCACCGCGATGCTCTTCGACGCGCTCGTCGTCCGCACCGCCGTGCCCGCGACCCTGCACCTGACCAACGTGGCCGCTGGCCGCATCGACGCCTTCTGGCAGTTCGCCGGGGCCCGCGCGGATCTGCTGCCCGGGGCGCTGCTCGTCACCGAGGCCGGCGGACAGATCTCCGACGCCCAGGGCCGCCCCTGGACCCCGCAGAGCGAGAGCTTCCTGGCCGCCGCGCCCGGCGTCCACGCCCAGGCCGTCGCCACGCTCTCACGCTGACCGGACACCACAGCCCGCACCCACGTAAAGGAGCACATCATCATGACCACGATCGCAGTTCTCGGAAACGGCCGCGTCGGCGGCAACCTGGCCACAGCCCTCACCCGGGCCGGGCATGAGGTGACCGTGGCGGACCGCGCGCCGGGCGCCGCCGTCGACGCCGCCCGGACAGCCCAGATCGTCATCAACGCCACCCCGGGAGCAGGCTCGCTGGAGCGGCTCGCCGCCCTGCGCGAGGAACTGCGCAGCAAGATCCTCGTCGACGTCTCCAACGCCACCACCGACGGACCGGACGGACTGCCCGCCGACCTGATCTACCCCGGCTCAAGCCTCGCCGAGCAACTGCAGGAAGCGCTCCCCGAGACCCGCGTCGTCAAGACCCTCAACACCATGCTCTTCCCGGTGATGACCGCGCCGGCCACGCTCACCCAGGCGCCAACCGCGTTCCTCTCCGGCGACAACCCGCAGGCCAAGCAGACCGTCCGTGAACTGCTCAGCGACCTCGGCTGGCAACCGGAGTGGATCACCGACCTCGGCGGAATCCAGACCGCCCGCGCCACGGAGGCCGCGATCCTCTTCGTCCCGCACGTCATCCGGTCCACCGGATTCACACCCTTCGCGATCTCGATCGCCCGCTGACCCGTACCCAGCGCACCGCCCCCGGCGGGCCCGCATCCAGAACAGACACGCCGCCGACCGCCGGCCATCGAGCGGCCGGCCCGGGCTCTGCTCAGCCCGGTGGCGGTTGAGCTGAGCCGTCCCGGCTCGCGCACGATCGCGGCCTTCGCCACCAACTCGATGAGCTGGTAGTGCACCGATGCCCTGCTGCGCATGCCGACGGCTGCCCCGATCTGCTGCATCGTCGGCGCGTGGCCGTGATCGGCGATGTGCTGGCGGATGCAGCTCAGGATGCGCTCCTGGGCGTCGGTGAGGTAGCCGACGCGGTGCATAATGCAATTAGAGCATTTGTTCGAATTTATGGGCAAGCGGAGACACGGCACCCCGGGAGCAGCGGATGAGTGGTGAACAGCCGCTCTCGCGTCTCGAGGCGCTGCGTTTCGCCCGGCGCGTCGTCGAGCAGCAGGCGATGCGGCAGCTGCGGGTCATCAACCGGTGGATCGCCGAGGAGGAACGACGCGAGGCGGAGCGGCGCCAGGGAGAAGAGAGACGGCCACCTCCGCCGGAGTGGCTGATCCAGTACGGGCTCAACCGCACCAACGTCGACGCCGTGCACACCGGCGGCTGCTGGGCGGCCGCGAAGAGCGGACGCTGCCGCCCGGTCACCCGGCAGCAGGCTATGGAGGCACTGCGCCAGCGGGTGCCGGCCTGCGTCCACTGCCGACCGGACACGGCCCTGGGCATCCTCGACTAGGGCCGGCTGCCGGGCGACCGGACGCTCGCTGCCGGGCTCCCGGGCGTCGGTGGGGAAGGGATCGCCGCATGACATGGTCGCTGCCCAAGCCGATGCTGAGCGTCGCCGCGGACAGTCCTGTGCTGGCCGCCGGGTGGGCGGCGGAGCCGAAGTTATGGTTGGGGTTTTGTTCTGTCCGTTGTCCACTGCGGGCATGGGGCAGGGCCCTCCGGCGTGAAGGGCCCTGGACCAGTGGTGGCGTCGGTTCTGGCACCGTGCTCCGACGCGGTCGCGAACGCGTCGTCCAAGCTTTCGATGGTGCCCTGCGCGGCGATACGCAGGGCACCGTGTCCGGGATCGCCCGCGCCGCGAGCGCCGCCCGTCGCGGCCTCAAGCTCTTCTCTCAGCTGCCGGTTCCCCAAGGTGGCCCGCCAGATGTGGCAGGCGGCGAGTGCCGCCACCAGGCGCATAGGTCAGGACCAGAGGGACGCCGGTGGCCTGCGGCCTGAAACGCCGCGTCTTGCCTCCGCACTCGCCGGCGATGACCTTTTTCGGTTCACGCACTGTCGGCGGGCAGCGTCGGGTAGTCGGTGTAGCCGCGGTGGTCGCCGCCGTAAAAGGTGGCCGCATCGGGGGTGTTGTAGGGGCCGCCGGCTGCGAGGCGGGCGGGCAGGTCCGGGTTGGCCAGGAACAGCGCGCCGAAGGCGACGATGTCCGCGGTGCCGTCCTCGATGTGGTTGAGAGCGCCGGGGCCTGTGGTCTCGGGGTGGGTGAAGGGGTTGAGGATGAACGCCGTCGGCCAGTCCTTGCGCAGCCGGGCGGTCAGGTCGCGGTCCGGGCTCTCGACCAGGTGCAGGTAGGCGAGGCCCAGCCGGCCGAGTCCGGCGATCAGGGTGGCGTAGGTCTCCAGCACGTTGGCCGGGTCGGTCTCGGCGATGTCGTTGTAGGGGTTGCCGGGAGAGATACGGAAGCTGGTCCGGTGGCCGCCGATCGCCTCCGCGACCGCCGTGGCGACCTCGATACCGAAGCGGGCCCGGTCTGCGGCACCGCCTCCCCAGCTGTCGGTGCGCAGATTGGTGTTGGGGGCGAGGAACTGGTGGATCAGGTAGCCGTTCGCCCCGTGGATCTCCACGCCGTCGAAACCGGCGGCGATCGCGTTGCGCGCGGCGTCGGCGTAGTCGGCGATCGTCTGGGCGATGCCGTCGGGGTCCAGTTCCTTGGGCGTGACGTAGTCCTGGGGGCCCTGGTAGGTGAACACCTGGCCCGCCGCCGCGACCGGGGAGGGGGCGACGGGGTGGAGTCCGTCGGGCAGCAGGCTGGGGTGGCTGATCCGGCCGGTGTGCATGAGCTGCGCGAAGATCGTGCCGCCCTGGGCGTGGACGGCGTCGGTCACCTTCCGCCAGGCGTCGACCTGCTGGGCGGAGTGCAGGCCGGGGGTGTTGGTGTAGCCCTGGCCGCCCACCGACGGCTGTATGCCCTCGGTGATGATCAGGCCGGCGCTCGCGCGCTGGGCGTAATAGGTGGCCATCAGCTCCGTCGCCGTGGCGGCGGGAGCATCGGCGCGGCTGCGGGTCATCGGCGCCATCGCGATGCGGTTGGCGAGCGTCTTGCCGCCCAGGTCGATCGGGTCGAACGCGGTGGTCATGGCAGCTTCCTTCGAAGAATGGTCAGGTGAAAGAGGCAGGCGGCGGCACGGTCCTGCGGGGTGGCGGAGAACTGGTGATCGGCAAGGCCAGGGTGGGCCGCCGCTGGAAAACAGTCATTGGCGTCAGCTGTGGCCGAAGGCTGCCGCGGTGGCCACGCACGAGAGCAATGTGCTCGCCGAGGTCGCCGAACGCAGGCTGCTGACCAGGAATTTGCGGAACGTCAACGCCCTGACGGACCCGACGGTCCTCAAGCCGGTGATCGCCGCTGTGACCGCGCGCTCAAAGGGGGCGGGCACAGTGTCGCCGGTCGGGCGCCTGTCCATGCGTTCGTGGGGCTGCCGCATGGACAGGCGTGACCGTGGGCCTCAAGCCGCTTCGAGGAAGGGGTAGTCGGTGTAGCCCTCGGCGCCCGGCCCGTAGAACAGTTCCGGCCGCGGCTCGTTCTCCGGGTGGCCACCCTGCCAGCGCGCGACCAGGTCGGGGTTGGCGATGAGGGCCCGGCCCACGGCCACGGCGTCGGCGTGGCCGGCCTCGATCTGCTGGAGCGCCTGCTCGCGGGTGGTCTGCCCCCCGAAGGGGCCGTTGTTGACGATCAGCTTGCTGTCGAAGCGCCGCCGCAGCTCCTGTACAAGGTCGCCGCCCGGCTCGGTGTGCAGTACGGAGAGGTAGGCCAGGCCCAGCGGGCGCAGTTGGTCCATCAGGGTGCCGTAGGTGGCCAGGACGTCGTCCCGGTCGGTCTCGAAGACGTCCCCGAGGTCGACCTCCGGCGAGATCCGCAGCCCGACCCGCTCGGCACCGACGGCCTGGGCGACCGCCGTGACGACCTCGACGACGAAGCGGGCGCGGTTGTGCGGCGAGCCGCCGTACTCGTCGGTGCGCTGGTTGGCCGCCGGGGAGAGGAACTCCTGGAGCAGGTAGCCGTTGGCGCCGTGGATTTCCACGCCGTCCGCTCCCGCCTCGATGGCCCGGCGGGCCGCGGCGACGAAGTCCTCCAGGGCTGCCCGGATCTCTGCGGTGGTCATCGCTTCCGGTACGGGGTAGGGCTGCTCGCCCTTCTCGGTGAACGTCTTGTTGTCGATGGCGATCGCGCTGGGGGCGAGGATGCGGCGGCCGCCGTTGATGTCGGGGTGGGTGCCGCGGCCGGCGTGCATGATCTGCAGGACGATGCGGCCGCCCTCGGCGTGCACCGCCTCGAACACCCGCTGCCAGCCGGCCGCCTGCTCGTCGGTGGCGATGCCCGGCTCGCCGACATACCCCTGCGACGCGTGGTCGGGGTAGGTGCCCTCGGTGATGATCATTCCGACGCTCGCCCGCTGCCGGTAGTACTCGACCATCAGGTCCCCGGGAATGCCGGAGGAGCCGGCCCGGACCCGGGTCAGCGGTGCCATGACGATGCGGTTGGCGAGCTCGATCTTCCCAAGGGCGACGGGGGAGAAAAGCGACGGGACGGGCGACACTTCTGAAACGTTGACAGTCATGGGTTTCTTTCTGCAATACGGAGTGAAACGGGATGTAAAGCCTGCGACGCAGGGGGTCCACGTGTCCCGGCGGAGGCGCGGATGCGGTCCTTGGGCAGGCGCGGGCCCGTTGACGGTGACGCGGTTCCATGACCGCGATCGGGGTGTTGGTGGTGTTGGCGGCGAACGCGGTGAGAGCCGCATGCCGTCGGCGTCGGCGCCGGTCAAGCGCAACTGCCTGCCGGAGTACGGGCGTTCGCTGCTTGCACACGATCAGCAGTCAGCCAGGTGACGAAGTCATGGGTCCGCCGCCGGAGTCGGTACGGATCGGTGTCTGCAGGCCGCGCCGCGACCGACTCCCTCGACGCGCCCCCGCGAAGGACCGATACATGGCTTCACCTGGAACGCGCTTTTCGGCGGTGGCGGGAACAGCGATCTCAGTGCTCCTCATGCTCACCGGCCTGAGGCACTTCCGCCGGCCGATCGCCTATCGGACCGCCTGCTCCACGAAAGCGCGGGCCTAGCTGAGCGGCACGTCCGCGACGGCCTTGAGGTGGCTGAACGTCTCCAGGGAGTACCGGCCGTGGTAGCGGCCCATGCCGCTTTCGCCGACGCCGCCGAAAGGCAGTCCCGGCATGAGCAGCTGTATCACCGGCTGGCCCCAGGCGACGCCGCCGGAGGACGTCTCCTTCACGAGGCGCGACTTGATGTCCTCGGAGGTGGTGAAGGCGTAGAGGGCGAGGGGCTTGTCGCGTTCGTTGATGAAGGCGATGGCGGCATCGAGGTCTTCGACTTCGACGACGGGGAGGATCGGACCGAAGATCTCTTCCTGCATGATGGGCGATGCGGGGTCGACATCGGTGAGCACGGTCGGGGCGATGAACAGGTCGTCGCGGTCGTGCTGGCCTCCCACCGCCGCCCGGCCGGAATCCAGCAGACGGGTGAGCCGGTCGAAATGCCGCTCGTTGATGATCCGGCCGAAACCGGCTGAGGTCTGCGGGCTGGTGCCGAACTGGGCGTCGACCGCCGCGCGCAGGGCGGGAACCAGTGCGGCGGCGGTGGCCGGATCGGCCAGTACGTAGTCGGGGGCTATGCACTGCTGCCCCGCGTTGCCGAACTTGGCGCCGACCAGCCGCTTCGCGGTCTCGTCCACGTCGGCGTCGGGGGCCACGAAGACCGGCGACTTGCCCCCGAGCTCAAGCGTGACCGGGGTGAGGTTCTTGGCGGCTGCGGCCATGACGATCCGGCCGACCGTGCCGTTACCGGTGTAGAAGATCTGGTCGAAACGCTGCGCCAGCAGGGCCGTGGTCTCCTCGGCGCCCCCCTCGACCACGGTGAGCACATCGGCGTCGAAGTACTGGCGCAGCAGGCGGGAAGCCACCGCCGAGGTGTGCACCGACATCTCGCTCGGCTTGGCCACCACGGTGTTCCCGGCGGCCAGCGCGCCGATGATGGGGTCGATGAGAAGGTGCAGCGGGAAATTCCACGGAGCGATCACCAGGACCACCCCGAGCGGGTCGTACGTGGTGTAGGCCGTGGTCGTGGGACCGAAGTGGGCGGGAACCTCGACCGGGCGGGGCTCAAGCCAGCTCTCGAGGTTCGCCAGTGCCTCGTCGATGTCGGCGACGGTGAAGTCGATCTCCTGCATTTTTGCCTCGGCGGCGTTCTTCCTCAGATCCGCCCAGAGCGCATCGAGCAGCTCCTGCTCGTTCTCCACCAGCAGGGCCCGCAGCCGCTGCAGCTGGTCGACGCGCCAGTCCAGTGGGCGGGTGACACCGGTGTTGAACGTCGCACGAAGGCGGCCCACCACCTCCGCAGCCGTCTCGCTCTGGTGCGTCCTCGACTCGATCCCCTGTGTTGCGCTCATGGGATGTACTCCGTTCTTGATCCGGGCCACGCCCCGGCCGTCTTCCAGCCGGGCACAGTGGCCAGCGTGCTGGACGATCCGGCATCCACCCAGGTCACGGCTTTGCGTACGTGCGCGGTGCCTACCACTGGTTGGGTCAGGAAGGTGTGCGTGCGACCGTGGATACTCGAGGCATGGACGAATACCCCGAACCGGTGCACGAGCTGGCCGCCGGCGCCCTGGACCCGCGTGCCGAGCTCAGTGAGTTCCTGCGCACCCGACGCGCCCGGCTGAAGCCGGAGGACGTGGGACTGCCGGACTACGGGCGGTACCGGCGGGTGCCGGGGCTGCGCCGCGAGGAGCTGGCGCAGCTGGCCGGGGTGTCCGTGGCGTACTACACACGCCTGGAGCAGGGCAACGGGCGGCACGTGTCGCCGGAGGTCCTCGACGCCATCGCCCGCGCGCTCAGGCTGAGCGACGCCGAGCACGCCCACCTCACACACCTGGCGAAGCCGAAGCAGCACAAGAAGAAGCCGGCCGGCCGCGCCCAGCAGGTGCGGGGCCCCCTGCGGACGCTGCTGGACACCATGGACGGTGTTCCGGCGATCCTCGTGGGGCGGCGCTCGGACATCCTTGTCTGGAACCGGATGGCCGCGGCGGTCTTCGGCGACTGGGCCGAGCTGCCGGCGAGGGAGCGGAACTGGGCGCGGCTGGTCTTCCTGAGGCCCGAGTACCGCGACTTGTTCGTGGACTGGGAGCACAAAGCGAGCGACGTCGTCTCTCAGCTGCGCATGGATGCCGGCTCCCATCCCGACGACCCCCGACTGTCCGCGCTGGTGGGCGAACTCTCCGTCAAGAGCGAGGAGTTCAGGCGGCTGTGGGCCACCCACGACGTCAAGGAGAGGTGCCACGGTATCCAGCGCCTGCACCACCCGCTCGTCGGCGAACTCGATCTCCGCCTCGAGTCGTTCCACCAGGCCGACGCCCACGAGCAGATGCTGGTGACCTACCACGCCGAACCGAACTCCCCGTCGGCGGAGGCTCTGCGACTGCTGGCCAGCTGGGGCGCGGACGCGACCCGGGCGGGAACGAGCACGCCGTCGGCACGCACGGCTTGATCAACTCCCCTTGATCACCGGTACTCGGCTGAGCGCCACGCCCAGCGACCTTATCCACGCCAGGCGCCTGCGGGGGGTGTCGGATTCAGGACGTCCCGGGTGGCGCGGGCCTGCTGCGGTTGGGCAGTGGAAGAACGGTGCCGCCGCTGCGCAGGGCGTCGTTTTCGAGGGCCAGCTGGCGGATCGCCTCCTCGTACAGAGCGAGAGTGCGGCGCAGGTCGGTGTTCTCCTTCCGTAGCCGACTCAGGTTGGCTTCCGTACGTGCCTCGGATCCGGAGGGTTCCGTCGGCGTCGCAGGCCGGGCCAGCACCGGGATGCGGGGCCGGAAGTGCACGTCGACCAGGTCGCTGGACGATAGTCCGTGGACAGCTCAACAGCACATAAGCTAAGTGGGACGGTTCTCCAGATACTCAGATGTGTCTCATGTCGTCATCGATCAGGCGAACAAGTCTGTATCTCGCGGTCGAGCGACGGACTTCCGTGTCCGCGTGCCACGGTTGAGGTGAGCCGTGTCGTCCGGTCATGCACGTGGGGCAGGCCAGGAGGTGAGGGGTAGCGGGCCGCGGTCGATGACGGTGCGGATGCAGAAGGTGCTGCGGGCGTCGCGAACGGGACCGATGGCCAGGATCTGGTCTGTGAGCACCTTTTCGAAGGTGCTCAGGTCTGGCACGGCGAGCTCGACGAAGAAGTCGGCGTCGCCGGAGACGACATGGCAGGCGACCACGTGGTCGATCGCCTTCAGTGCCTCTTCGACGACCTGGGAGGTGGTGCGGGAGTGCTCGACCTTGAGGGAGAGGAACACCGTCAGCCCCAGGCCGAGGCGGTCGCGGTCCAGATCGGCGCGGTAGCCGGCCAGGACCCCGTCCTCTTCCAGCGCCTTGGTGCGGCGCAGGCAGGACGAGGGTGACAGGCGTACGGCCTCGGCGAGGTCGACGTTGGGGGTGCGTCCGTGGCGCTGGAGGTGGTCCAGGATCGCCCGGTCGATGCGGTCGTACAGGGGGCGTGGCATGAAATGCAGCGTAACGGCCACATCGGCGAACAATTCTGCGCCCGATGGCCATCCGGGCACTGGTTGCGCCATCGCGTGCCGCTCTTGGCGGCGCATCCTGGTCACGCGCTCCGGCCATGACGCCGGACCCGCCGCCTTCCTACCCCTCTCACGCACACCGGACTGCCTCATGCACCCCTTCCCCCTGGAACCCGACCGCGCCGCGATGACCGAGATGGGCCGTCTCGTCCTGGACCGTGTCGTCGACCGCACCGAGAACCTCGCGGCCCGCCCCGCGACCAGCCCTCTGTCCCCGCAGGCCGAGGCCGACCTGGCGGAGTCCTTCCTGGCGCCGCCGCCCGCCCGGGGCGGTGACCTGAAGGCTCTGCTCGCGCGCCTGGACGAGGCCGCCGACTGCGCTCTGGAGACGGCCGGGCCCGGCCACCTGGCGTACATCCCGGGCAGCGGTCTGTACTCGGCCGCGCTCGCCGAGTTCTACAACCGTGCTGTCAACCGCTACGGCGGCCTGGCCTCGGTAGCCCCGGTGCTCGCCGCGCTGGAGGAGAGTGTGATCCGCTGGACGGCCCGCGAGGTGTGCGGCCTCCCGGAGGGCAGCGGCGGCCTGTTGACCAGCGGTGGCTCGATGGCCACGTTCTCCGCGACGGTCGCCGCCCGCCACGACAGGCTCGGCGAGGATCTCGCCGGCGGCACCGTCTACACCACTGCCTTCGCCCACCACTCCGTCGCCAAGGCCGCCCGCCTCGCCGGCATCCGCGCGGCCCATATACGTACCGTGCCGCACACCCCCAACCTGCGGATGGACCCTCACGCCGCCGCCGCGATGATCCGCGCCGACCGGGACGCCGGGCTGCGGCCGTTCCTGCTGGTGGCCACCGCCGGCACCACCGACACCGGCACCATCGACCCGCTGCCGCAGCTGGCCGACCTGGCCCGCCGCCAGGACGTGTGGTTCCACATCGACGCGGCCTACGGAGGCTTCTTCCGGCTCACCTCACGCGGCGCAGAACGCCTCACCGGTATCGAGAAGGCCGACTCGATCACCCTGGACCCGCACAAGACCCTCTTCATGCCGTTCGGCACCGGCGCCCTGGTCGTCCGCGACCTCGCCGCCCTGCACGCCGCACACGACGGCACCGGCAGCTACCTCCAGGACATGCAGGCGGCGGGGAGCGTCCCGGACTCCGGCCGGCTCGGGCCCGAGCTGACCCACGAGATCCGCGGTCTGCGGGCCTGGCTTCCCCTGCACCTGCACGGGGTGGACGCCTTCCGCGCGGCCCTGGACGAGAAACTCGACCTGGCCGAACACGTCCACGCCACACTGTCCGGCGTAGCGGAGCTGGAGGTCCCCCAACGCCCCGACCTGTCCACCGTGATCTTCCGCATCCGCCCCACCGACGGCAGTCGGGCCGCCGCCGAGCGGGCCGATGAGGCCAGTCGCCGTCTGCTGGAGCGGATCAACGGCCACCGGCGCATCGTGCTCTCCAGCACGGTGGTCGACGGCCGCTACACCCTGCGCGTGTGCGTGGTCTCCCACCGCACCCACCACGACCGCATCACCGAGGCCCTGAAGATCATCACTGCCGAAGCCAGGAACATCCCCGCCGCGTAGCCGGCGACGGCCCTGGACCCTGGTGGTGTCCACCTGAGGGACGCCTAGATCAAATCACGAATACACGGAGGACTTCATGACCATCCATCCCGACTCCCTTCCCGCCAGGGGAACAGCCATCGTGACCGGTGCCTCCTCGGGCATCGGTGCGGCCTACGCACGTCAGCTCGCTGCGGATGGTCACGATCTGGTGCTGGTGGCGCGTCGCGCCGAGCGTCTCCGCGCACTTGCCGCGGAGCTGACCGGGCAGCACGACGTACGAGTGGAAACCGTCGTCGCGGATCTGAGCGATGCCGGTGACCTGGACCGGGTTGCCCGGCGAACCGCCGAGGACGACGTCGAGCTGCTGGTGAACAACGCGGGCATCAACGGCTACGGCCCCTTCGCCGAGACCGATACAGCACTGCTGGAGAAGGTGATGGCCGTGAACGTGGTGGCGCTCACCCGACTCGCTCGTGCAGCTGTGCCAGGCATGCTGGCACGCGGCCGCGGCGCCGTGGTGAATGTGGCTTCCACCCTCGCCTTCGCCGGTTCGCTTCCGCCGGACCCTCTGCCGGTGCGGGCGGTCTATGGAGGGACCAAGGGGTACGTAGTCACCTTCAGCCGAACCCTCGCCGCAGAGTTGGACGGTGCGCCGGTTCGTATCCAGGTACTGTGCCCCGGGCTGACGGCAACCGAGTTCCATCTCACCCAGGGCCAGGATCCGGTAGCCGGTGACGTAGCACGAGTACACGACGACGGAGGCATGCCCGTCGAGGACGTGGTGACCGCTTCGCTGAGGGCCTTGGAAACCGGCGAGGTCGTGTGCGTGCCCGGACTGGTCGACGGCGAGGCAGTGGATCGCATCGCCGCGGCGGAATTCGGGCTCCGCTCCTCGTCCACCAGCACACTCGCCCCGCGATACCGGAACCGCGCCCAGCAGTGAGTCCCCGGCCGCCCTTACTCGAAGGCCGCGACATCCACCGCCACCGCTTCACCGCGGCTCCGGTTCAAGCGCATCCATACTGACCTCACGCCCGACGGTGCCGCCCGGCTCGACACCCCCGCCGGGGAGCAGGCTCCGGCTCTCAATGGCCTGACCGGGTGATTCCATCCGCAAGCTGCTCCACGGTGTGGAGCACCCCCTGGCCGAAGGCCGTGGGGGCGATGAGAACTCCGAAGGCCATGACGATGATCACGGTCAGCAGTTCGTCGTTGCGGCTGCGGGCCTGGGTCCGGCGGCGCAGCCGGAGGTAGATGATGACCGCCAGCAGGAACGCTACGTTGATCGACAGCATCACGCGGCCAGTCCTCCCCCTTGAGACAACCTCCCAGCCTTCTGATGTAGCCAGAAATCCCTATTGGAGGCCGACCGTTTCACGGCGCACCTGCTCTCCCCGGAGGGCCTGCTCCCGCAACCCCGGCTGACCGACCTCGCGACGGCCTTCGCAGCGGAGACGGCCACGCTGCTGCCTCCTGGCGGGGGCGAGCGGTGAAGAAGGCGACGTTGCGCACGGTGGTGATGTCCTTGGCGGACAGGGGGACAGGGGCGTTGCAGTTCACCGTCTGCGTAAGCCGAGTGCTGGGTGGAGACGCGGCCGACCGTGGCGGAGACGTCCAGGCGGACCTGCTCCGGTGTGAGGCGCGGCCGGCACGCCAACCCGTGGCGGGCATGTCCGCCCTGATGGCGACGTTCATGCTGAACTCTCCGCCGAGGGCGCGAGCCGTGGCGCCCCACAGGCCATTCAGCGCGACGCGCCCAGTCGGGTGGCCCCGGCGGAGGCTGGGGCCAGCGGGCCCATTGCCCAGTTCCGGTCAGCCTGCGCGCGGCCACTGCCAACGCTGCTTGTCCGCTGGAGCGGAAGCTGTTGCGTCTGGCGAAGAGGGCGTGCTCCAGCCGACGGCTGTCATCGCCAGGGCTGCTCTGGGCTGCCGTCCGCTTTCAGCCCCCACTGCTGTGCTCTCGGGCTCAGCAGGTCCATCTGGTTCGGCCTGCGGACGTACACCCGCGCAAGGCGATCCCGGCTGAGCATAGCGCGCTTGCGCTGCCAGTACTCCAGGACGGAGACGTCTCCGGTGTTGATCCACTGCAGAAACAAATGCTTCGCACCCTCTTGGTCCCCTTCATCCAGCCGGTCCAGCATCGTGCGTATGTCGCGCTGCCTCGGACCGGTTGGTCGCCAGGGGGCGAGCCAGAGACTGAGCCTAAGATGGGTGTCGGCATCGAGCAGTTTTGAACGCATTTTGACCTCTTTGGGTACCCACCAGCCCAACGGCAGGAAGAGCCGCCCAACACCATCTGGGTTTCTCGTCAGTGCGTCAGCCAGCCAGGTGGCCCGCCGGAAGGTGTCTCCTGCCTCACCAACCTCTTGGGCGAGCCGGTATGCGCTCGACTCGTCCCCATCCTTCGCGCGCGCCCGGACCAAGGACCAGAGTGCCTCGGTGTCACCGGCACCGGCAGCCTGCCGGGCGAGCTGCTCGGCACCCTCCCGGTCCCCGATCCAATCGCGGATCTGGGCCAGTTTCCCGAGCGCACTGGTATCCCCCGTATCAGCGGCCTGGCGATATAGCTGGTCGGCGATACGCAACCGCAAGCGTGCTTCAGCGGCCTCAGCCAGTGCGGAGAGAGTGTTCCCGCGGTAGTGCGCGGCAACCGCGTCCCAGAACCCTTCGGGCGGGAAGAGGTAGCGGCGGATGTCGGTGATGTGCTGCAGCAGGTAGTCGGCCAGGCGCAGCGGCGCGTCCGGTTCGGTGGGTCCTTGACCGGGCGGGGGCGGAGTAGGTGTCAGCGGGCCCGGGACGCCTTTGCATGGCCGCCCCGTGTAGTCCAGGGCGCGGGTAAACCAGGCGGCGCGCCAGGTGTCGCTTTGGGCGGCCCAGTGGTGGGGGTCAAGGTAGACGGCAGCGGACGAGTACAGGAAGGCACGAGGCAAATCGTCGCCGACGCCGAGGCGGCGGGCATCGGCTGCGGCATTCAGCACGGCTTGGACCTCGGACGGTGCCTGGTCGAAGCGGTGTATCAGTTCGCGGGCACCAGCCAGGTACTGGGTGATGCGTCCGTCGGCGTAGCCCAGTGCCTCCTCCAGCCTGGCGTCCGAGTCCGCTTGGCCACGAAGTGCGGTGATCTCAGAAGCGGTGAAAGCTGGCGGGACGATGAGGGTCGTGCCGCGGCTCAGCAGTGCGCGGGCTTGCTGGTGCAAGTCGGGGACGCTGACGTCGGAGGGCGGTTGGATCAAGGTGGTGTGGTGCTGGTGCCAAAGGGTGCCGACGACGAGCAAGGGGCCACGGTCCGCCTCGTCCAGCAGTGTGGTGAGCGAGGCAGCTGTCTGTTCGCCGGGCTCGGGCCGGTTGTGTGGGAGCAGGTAGCGCTGGAGCTCGTTGAGCCACAGCACTGTGCGGGCCAGGGACGGCTGTCGTTCCAGGCCGGCCAGCAGGGCAGTCCGGTCTGCGGGCCGCCAGATCCGCCAATGATCGGGCAGGCGTCGCACAGCCTCCCACAACGAGCGGGTCTTACCAGTAGACGAGTCGCCCACCAGGACCAACAGGCGGCTGCGTTTCTGAGCTGCCCCGATCACGTCCTGCAGTTGTAGATCATGTTCGCGTGCTCCGTAGACCGGCAGCGGGTCGGCCCGGCCGGGTGCCTTGCCACGAGCCTGGATTGCCGGATGCACCTCCAGGTCGCCGACCGGATCCACCTCTCCCCGAAGCCACCCCAGAGGTGGCGGCGCCACGGAGACGGGATCCGGCCGCCGGGGCTCGGCAACCCGAGCCAACTCCCACCGTTGCTTCCAGACCCCCCGCTCCGCTGCACTGGCTGAGCGGCCGCTCCAGCAAAGAAGCACGGTGACCAGCCGCCATAACGGCTCGAAGTCACCAGCCACGCGGCCCAGACGGAACCAGTCGCTGACTGTCTTGCTGTTCAGAACCGGCAGCCTGGCTTCGCGGCACGCAATATTGGCTTCCTTGATGGCCTGGGCTCGGGAGCGCCTCGGCTCATCGGAGCCATAGCCCGCCTGCATCTCAAGGTCCCGCAAGGCATGGGCGAGGGCAGCTCGACCCGGATCACTGGGCATCACCGCGGCACTCACACCCACATCTCCCCGCACCCGTCGATAGTCCGGTCCGTCCGGTCGTCACGCCCCCGGACATGTCATTGACCAGCAGGATGCCGGACCAGGTCCGTTCTGTCCGGAGAGTACGGACACCGGCCGGGCAGCACGCTGCTCTTGGGCTGCGCCTGCTGCGGGAGCTGGCGCAGCCCAAAGGAGAACTCAGATGACTCTTGTCATCATCTACTCACTCACGGTAGTCGCCAGCGTGACCGTTGGTGCGGCTGTCGCCGTGCTCGTAGCCCACAGCGCGTTGCGAGGGACCGCCTCCGAGCACCGCGCGGCGGTCCTGAACGCAGTCGCCGAGGTCATCCGTGCCCTCTGCCGCTGAAACGTGTACTGATACGCAGGTTGTCTTCATAGGCGCGCCCGCGGGCAGGCCCTCCGGGGGCGGCGGGCCGGGATGAACTTGCAGCAGGCACCGTGCAGGTGGTTGAGCACCCCGCCGAGCCCGTGCGGGCCTCAGCGGTGGCGAAGTCGCGCTGCTGGGCCGGCAGGTGCGCGAAGCGGGAGCCGTACGGGGTGGGGCGGCGGTAGTACGACGCCGTCATCTTCCCCAACTTCACCTCTCGGCTGGCCGTCAAGCTGCCCGCCCCAGGCCGGCACCCCGGTGCCGATGCGGGCGCCGAAGGCCAAGTCCAACCCGAGGTCGGGTCCGCGTCATGGGCCATATCGGGCTGTCCTCCGCCCTTTCGTCGAGCCCGAGCAGGCAGCCCGAGCTGTCCAGCAGGTCCTGGACGAAGCGGCCCACGTCGATGGCGAGAGCCAGGAACGGGGCTCTGCACATGCCGTGCAACGGCAGCCTGCAGCGGCTGGCTCGCTGGCCGAGTCCGTCACCCTGGAGCGTCCTAGGAGAGCACCCATTGGGGCGGGTGTCCGGAGTTGGCTGGACAGGTGAAAACGTGCAGGTCCCGGTCCCGTCCGAAGCGGAGACGAGTGGGTTGGGCAACCGACCGACCGCCCTGGATCGATGCCTTCCCTCGCAGGAGCGGGTTGCGGTCTTCCAGCGGCACCCAGCTGTGCGAGTTGGCGTCCATCTCGTTGCCCTCGGCTGTCAGCAGCAGCTGCATCGGAGTCGTGCAGGACGCGCAGTCGATGGCCATCGGGCCCGTCGATGCCCAGCTGGGAAAGCCGCCGACCCGCCATCCGGGCGGGATCGAAAGGTCGGACTGGTAGCTGGGGGCGCCGGGGCCGTGTTCCGTCACTTGGGCGTCGTCCCAGGAGTCGATGCGGGCGATCAGTGGGGCGGGCAGCGTGTCGTCCTCCGCCCAGGGATAGGTGTCCACCTCTTCGGGATGCAGGACGCAGGGCTCGGGGAGTTCGTGTTCCCATCGGAGCAGGGGCACTTCGGGAGGGGTGACGAGGAAGTGTCTAGCGCGCTCGGTCTGTGCGGCCTGTCGCCACCGCAGGCGGTAGCGGCGCTCCCGGTACGGGCCGTGGGTGAACGGGCAGCGGAAGAGCTGCACCAGGTCCGCGTCGTCGGGCCCGGCCGCCAGGCCCGGGATGTCCCGGCGGAAGAACTGGGCGAGCCCCACGAACGGTACCGGTCCGTCTTGCCCAGACGTTTCAGCGTCGGGCCACGGTCGGGGCGACGGCCAGGTTCCCGCAGCCCGGGCGCTGCGGATCTCGTCCGGTGCGTACCCTCCGGTCTCGCGCTGGTGGGGCTCGTGGCAGACCGGCCACGGTTCGCCGTCCGGCCACAGCATCGGCCCCCCGACATGGCTGTCGCGCATGCCGGGCCGCCCCGGCCTGGGGTGCAGCCGGGTCGTCCGCCCCCGGTGGGCGGCCAGGTCCGGGAAGAGGGATTCCACGGACACTGGTCTGGCCGGCGTGGTCCTGGTCATGTCCAGACCGTACGTGGCCGGGAAGACGCCGGGCGAACGGATTGCCGTAAGAACTCCTAACGAAAAGCCCTCTCGGTCTCTTCTGATTCCTCGTCTCTCGGTCCGGCGGCGTAAGCCAGCGGGGGTGCGATTGCTTGGGCATCGGCTCCCTCGCCGACCCAGAGCCCGATGAAGAGCGCGGCGGTCGCTTCCAGGAGTCCCGCTCGTTCGAGACCACCGCCGGCCACGGGTTCGCAGCCGACATGCCGCACCAACTGGTGTACGAGCGCAAGGGCCGTTTCATCGTCTCCGCAGACCGGAACGGCCAGCGGTCGCCCATCGAAGATGGGCGGCGACATGCGCCACACGTCCTCGTGGCAGAGATTGAACGCCTTGACCACATGAGTTCCCGGTGCCGCTGCGGCCAGTTGCTGCGCCGCCGAGAGGCCGCTCTGTGTCAGTAGCAGGAAGCCCGGACCGACCGGATTGGAACAGTCGATCAGCACTTTGGCGTCCAGGGCAGTCCGCAGTTCCCGCGCCACGCTCGTCCCCGCGCCGAAGGGCAGCGCGGCCAGCACCACCTGACCGAACTCGGCCGCCGCCCGGAGACTGGCAGGCTTCGCGCTGTCCCCGAGGCGCCTCGCGAGCCGCTCCGCCTTGTGCACGTCCCGTCCTCCGATGGCCACCTCGTGCCCGGCCCGCACCCAGTGGGTGGCGAGCGCGTCCGCCATGTTGCCCGTGCCCAGTACGCCGATTCTCATCACGCATTCCCTCCCAGGACCTGCTTGGACCGTTCGCAACGACGCTAGAGGGCTTGTCGGGCACCATTTGGTATGTGACGACCGACGCTTTCCTCGCCGACTGCCGTGCCCGACTGGCCTTCGACCTCCTCTCCAACACCTGGAACGCCGTTGTGCTCTGGGCACTGCGCGACGGTCCCAGACGCCCGGTCGAACTACGCCGACAGATCGGGGGAATCAGCTCCAAGGTCCTCACCCAGACGCTGCGACGTTTGCAGTCCAACGGACTGGTGGACCGCCAGGCACTCCCCGGAGCACCACCGCGCGTTGAGTACCAACTCACCGCCCTGGGGCGGACTTTGCTGGCCCCCATCGACGCTTTCGGAGCATGGGCCTTCGAGCATGGCGACGAGCTCATGACCGCGCAGGAAGCCGACTGCAGCGCCACCATCCAGTCCTCCTCAAAGTGAGCGCGGGCGCCGCCAGCAGATGAGTACGCATCCAAGGGTGAGGAAGGCTTCGTGGATGTCGTCGCGGATCTACCAGCGGATCCGCAGGCGGCGGAACCAGTGCAGATGGGCGAACCCGCGCTCGACGACCCAGCGTTGAGTGCCCAGGCCGGAGCCGTGCTGGGTACGGCGGCGGGCGGTCAGCGGCTTCACGCCGAGACCTCAGACCAGGCGGCGGTATTCGTCGTGGTCGTAGCCTCGGTCGCCCAGGACCACGTCCGGGCGGCGCCGGGGCCGGCCGCGCTTGCCGCGTACCGCCGGCACGGCTGGGAGGAGCGGGATCAGCTGGGTGACGTCGTTGCGGTTGCCCCCGGTCAAGGTGGCGGCGAGCGGTATGACGGTGGCGTCAGTGATCAGGTGATGCTTGCTGCCCGTCCTGCCCCGGTCAACAGGGCTTCGTCCGGTCTTGGCTCCCCCTTCAACGCCCGTATGTGGGAGCCGTCGACCGCCGCCCGGGAGAAGTCCAGGGCGTTCGCACCGCGCGGCTTGGCGCGGAGCACCTCGTGCAGCTGTGGCCACACCCCGGCCTCAGTCCACTCGGCCAGACGGCGCCGGCACGTCATGCCCGATCCGAAGCCGAGTTCCTGCGGCAGGTGCTTCCAGGCGATCCCGGTGTGCAGCACGAACAGGATGCCCTGGAACACCAGCCGGTCCGGATGCCGCGTCCGCCGCTCCGCCTTGGGAAGTAACGGCTCGATCACCGCCCACAGCTCGTCGTCGACTTCCCACGGCTTCGGCCGAGCCACCCCGCACCCCCAGATCAACGGTCCAGGAGTGATCCAACCACCTCGAAGATCATTTCATTAGGAGTTCCAAGCCCATCGACGGCGTTCCTCAGCAGTCAGGCCCCAAAGAGCGCGTCCGCGACGGCCCCGGCTTCCCGACCGGCTCGAAGCTGCCGCTTTGCTCCTCTTCTGCGGCCACCGCCGGGCGCCGGCGCCGGCCCTGCGACGTCGTCTACCGGTACGTCTACTATCGGGTCGGAGGCAAAGCCATCGCCGAGGACCTCACCAGCGAAGCATTCACCCGCGCACTTCAGCGCCTGGACACGTTCACGTGGCAGGGGCGCGACTTCGCAGCCTGGCTGGTCACCATCGCCCGCAACCTCGTCGCCGACCACTTCGCCTCAGCACGCTTCCGGCTCGAGGTGACCACCGGCCAACCCCTGCAAAGCAACGAGACGGAGCGAAGCGCCGAAGACACCAGCGTCGACAACCTTCACCACGCCGCACTGGCCCAGGCACTCGACCGCCTTCCCTGCCGTATGCGGCAGGTCACCTGGCTGTGGGCACTGGGCAACCCCCACCACCCGTATCGCCCAGCAGATGCGCATCACCCCCAGCACCGTAAGAGTCCATCTCCACCAGGCACGACAACGCCTCGCCACCGACCCACTCCTGAACGCCCTCAACAGCACACCCTGACACCCCCGCCGGCAATCACGACGGCCGCTCAACCGGCAACCGCAGTCCCACCCGCGCGCTGCACTCATAAATCCGTCGCCACGACGGTGGCAGGCTCCGTTCCCGGAACGGACGAGAAAACATGTTGGCTGACTGTCGGCGAGCTGCGACGATGCGTCTGTTTCCCGGGTGGAGGACATTTGTTCGTTTTCGTGTGTGCGGGATGCGGCGCCGAGTTGACCACCCCGCTGTCCCAGGTCTCACTGCCAGTCCACGCCCGTCAGAAGTACGGGAACGGGATCCAGCTTCCGGTGCTCATGGAGTCCGGGACGTTTGCCGTGGACCCCGACCCCTGGGGAGGGCCATGGCGGATGTGGGACGAGATCGATCCGGGCGAGGCGGAGGCACGCGGCATCTACGCACCGGTCTACGCCCTGTCCGACAGCACGCCCGGGGCGAGTGTCATCGCGCCCGGTGATATCCGTGGAACCCGGCTGATTCCTGAGAAGCGCGGCGGTGCCTGCTGCGGCCTCGACGGAGCCGACGGACCCAACATGGCCTGTCAGACATGCAGCCTCCCTGTGGCGACCAGGGTCGACGATTGCTCGCTCTGGCAGGCGGTGCGGCTCAGCACGGACGCCGTGCACCGCGTCCCCGTTGACGGTATCCACACTGCACCCCTGTCCTGGGCGGAGCTGGCAGAGAAGGGGGACAAAATTTCTCCGGTCGAGCCGATTGCCACGTGGGGAGGACGGATGGGGTCGAACCACTACTGGTCGTGGAGCCCGCAGTGGGAGGCGGCAGCCGGCCAGGCGCTCGCCCACCTGCTGGTTGCCTCCCAAGGGCAGCCGGTGAAGGTCCCGGGCGGTCTGACCGCGGACGTGTTCCAGCGCGCGCTCGACGCCCTGCTGCCGCCAGGCCCCCTGAAGCGGCGCGCCGTCCTGGCTGGACCGGGGCAGCCCTCCCCGGACGCGGGCGTCGACATCCTCCTCGTACCGGTCCATCCCCAGACAGGTCAGACCTGGACCCCCGCCAGCCCGACTGCGTCGGCATACCTGGTGCCCCTGCCGCTGGGGGTGTGGCTGTGGCTGGTCTCTCCCCAGCCGTACTTGCCGGTTCCCGCGTCAGGCCGCATACCCCAAGACGTACTCCGTGACGAACCGCTCCCCCTGCTCCCCAACTACCTCTTGCGGGCCGACCGGGGAACGTTCCAGCACGCCTTGGTCCGGCTACCAGCCGTGCGCAGCCCGTGGCTGCGCACTATCCTCGAGAACCTCACCCAGGGCACCTCGGCCGACCTCTTCTAGGGGGTGTTTCGAAAGTCCTGTGCGGTGCCCGCGGTGTCCGGTGCGTGCTCTCGGCGTGCCGGACGAAAGCCCTCGTACTGGACGTACTTGGGTTTTTGGCCGGTGCGGCGAGAGTGCGTGCCGGGCGCCGTGGGTGCTGTGCGGGACTTTCGAAACACCCCCTAGCCGTCTGGCAATCGAACTGGCCGTGTGCGTGAGTAGCAACACCGCCTGTCGGTCAGCGACGACACCACCCGGTCTCATCGGAGAGCGGTATCGCCGAGCTTTGCCACCACTTGGGTGCTTGCGGTGGGAGCATCGAAGTGCTCTGCGTGGTGAGGGGGCATGGACGCCTCCGACGTCCAAAGTCGATCTGTACGCGGCAATCCGCCGTGATTCCCGGGCGGGGCTGCCGAACCGGGCTCTGCAGCACAAGTACGGGGTGGGTTTCCGCACGGTACGGAAGGCGCTGGCCTCGGTCTGGCCGGAGCCGCGCAAGAAGCTCCCGCCACGCAATACGCGCCTGGACCCCTATAAAGGGCTGGTCGATCAGATGCTGCAGGCGGATCTCACAGCGCCGCGGAAGCAGCAGCACACGGCCAAGCGGATCTTCGACCGGCTGGTCGCTGAGTACGGAGCGGTCGATGTTTCGTACGGGATCGTCCGTGCCTACGTCGCGGAGCGTCGTGCCGAGATCCGAATCACGGCGGGCCGGGGCATCGCGAAGGCGTTCGTGCCGCAGCCCCACCGGCCGGGGGCCGAAGCGGAGGTCGACTGCGGGGACGTGACGATCCGTCTGGCCGGTGAGCAGGTCAAGTGCTGCCCTCAACGAGCTGGTGGAGGCCGCCGACGCGAAGCAGCTGACCAAGACGATCGCCCGCTACGGACGCGTCGATCTCCTCGCGATCGACGAGCTGGGATACATGGAACTGGACAAACGCGGCGCCGAGTTGCTGTTCCGGGTTCTAACCGAGCGAGAGGAAAAGAACAGCGTCGCCATCGCCTTCGACGAAAGTTTTGGAGGGTGGACCAAAACGTTTACCGATCCCCGGCTCTGCGCGGCCATCGTCGACCGCCTTACCTTCGGCGGGAACATCATCGAGACCGGCACCGACTCCTTCCGCCTCGCCCAGACCCGGGCCAGGGCCGAGGCCGCTGGCTGACGATCACAGCGGGCCCTTCCTCGACAGGCGCCGATTCGCCGACCGATTCGCGTTGCTCAGCCGACCGGTCCAGTCACCGTCAGCGGGCGTACCGCCGGTTCGAGCAGCGACAATGTCCGCTGCTGCGTGTCGAGGGCGACGCGGATGCCGACCGGCATCGGCAGATTCGGGCCGGCGTGTCCGACCTCGACGTTGCCCAGGACCGGGATGTCACGGTCGCCGAGGACCTCGAGAACTATCTCTCGCAGGGTCGGGGACGCGTCGGGCGAGTCGAGTCCGTCGATCGCGGTCGGGATGCCCACGACCATGCCGGCGATTCGATCGAGGATGCCAGCGTGCCGCAGTACCTGCAGATAGCTCCACACATACGATGCTTGGCCGCCCAACTCCTCCCAGAACAGCACCGCGCCGTCGAACCATTCGAGCGGCAGCGCGTAACACGTCGCCTGGTTCAGCACGATGCGATTGATCACCCCGCCGATCAGCCGGCCTTCGGCGTGACCGGCACGCCAGCACTCCCACGATGGGCTGGCTGGCAGCGCACCGATCGGCTCCGTACCAGTCAGCAGCGTCGAGTAGAGCTTCTCCAGCACCGCCTGGCGCGCTGCGGGCGCGGCCTGCCAGTGCCCGTCGAGTCCAGGGGTGGCCACGTCGGCGTGGAACCCGACCAGACCCGTGCGCGCATAGAGCACCAGATGCAGCAGCGAGATGTCGCTGTAGCCGAGGATCGGCTTGGGATCGGCCATGATCGCCTCGACGTCGATCATGTCGAGGTAGCCGAACGCCGTCTGGCCGCCATCATGCGCGACGATCGCGCGCACCTCAGGATCACGCAGAAGACCATTGAATTCCCTGGCGATCTCCGCTGGCGTAGCCGCGCTCCACCAGCGGTTCCGCCCTGCTTCGAGCAGCGGTGCCCGACGCACGCGGAATCCCATCCGCTGGAGCACGACTACCGCCTTCTCTAGGTCAGGCTCGTAAGCGGCATGGAGGGGCCCGGACAGCGATGCGATGACGACGAGATCTCCCGGCCTCAGAGCACGAGGTCGAAGCAGTTGAGGCAGCTCGGTAAGGGGCACCGAGGCAGCATCCCCGACGCCCTCAGCAACACGCTACATATTTACCGATCAACCGCCCAGCAGGCCGAGCCCGCACAGCCCCCGACTGGTCCCAACACGCGAACAGCCCCCGGGAGGAATCGCATGAGCGCCCACAGAGCCGGAGGACGGCCACCACCACGGCACCGAGGAAGAACCTCAGCGCCCCGAGGCGGTGTCAAAACTCACTGACATCCTCGGGCTCGCTGGGCAGGAACCGCTGTCGGAACTCACCGGCATGCGCGGTTCCTTGTCATCGGCAAAGCCATCGAACAGCGTCAGACTCTCGTGCCTCCCGAAGTGGTCGACATGTGCTGTCGATCTCGTGAACAAAGCCACGACGGCGCCACCGCACGCTGATCAGACCGGGCCCGCCCTCCCCGCCAGTGGCTCTGCGCCCTGACGCGCCATATCGCCCGTCGAGGAATCGAGCTCGTCGGCAGCACGGGCCCCACGGGTACGAGAGGCTGCCAGCGCGAGTGCCTGGACGACTGCTCCGGACAACCCGATCCACAAGGCGAAGCGACAGCTGACCTGGTCGGCGAGTACGCCGCCAAGTGGCGCCCCCACCGCTACCATCCCCCAGTTCATCGAGCGGATCGTTGCGTTCATCCGCCCGCGCAGCCGGTCAGGTGTCACCGTCTGGCGGCAGCTCATTTCCACGGGACTTTCGATACCGATGGCCAGGGACATGAGGAAGAAGGCGAGCGACACGGAGGCGAGCGCCCACGGTCCACGCCCGGCCAGGACCAGAGGCCAGCCGATGGCGGCGAGAGGCCGGAAGGCGATCAGAGTGGCGCCGACGTCCAGCCTTCTGGCCACGCGTCCGGAAAGCGCACCGCCGACTACCGCGCCGACACTCGCGAAGGCGTAGGTGGCCCCCAGTCCGAATTCCCCGATCTTGAGCTCATGGAGAGCGAAGACCACGAGACCGTGCTCACCATGCTGTTGAAGAGGAGCATCGTGTGTGAGGTCACGGCGATGGACGCCAGCGTGCGATGCCGGTAGACCCAGGCGAGCCCCTCACGGAGTTCGTCGGCAGCGGCCGGGCGGCAATCCGCATCTGATCCCCGTCGTACTCCACCACCTCACCCGGCAGGATCAGCAGTCCCTTCCCCGTCCTGCCAGGCTGCCCCGATCCGTCGTATCTGGACGGTCGGCCCTCGCGAGCCGGCCATGTACACCGTCGGGTCGACTTCCCACCCGCGCTCGCGAAGCCACAGACCAGGGCGGTGGAGTCCTCACTGCTCGCACCGCGCGGCCACTCGTACCTACTCGTCACAACGTCCCCCGTCTGTGAGCGGATCAGCGGGACGATCCTGCCACCGACCTCTGACACCAGGGCCTCGCGGGAACGCCTGTGCGATCCATAGCCGCTCGCTGTGTAATCTCTCCCCTCACACCTATGGGGAGGGATCATGGAAAACAGAACGGCCAGAGCGGCGTGGGCTGTTGCCGGTGCGGCTGCGGCTCTGACGCTGCTGACGGCCACGGGCGCCCACGCGGAAGGCAGGGGAGACATCCGCGTCACGGCCGCTGCCGTCAACAGCGGGAAGAACGTCATCGTCGGCACGTCCCAGCGCGTCACCTACCCGATCGCCATCACCATCAAGGACAACTCGGGGGTGAAGGGTCTGTCGCACGTCAGCGTCTTCAACAAGAGCAACGGTTGGGACTTCGGCGACTGGACCGACACCAAGTGCGTGAAGAAGAGCTCCACCACCTCGGTGTGCACGGCCACGATGACCATCGCCCCGCAGTGGCTTCCGGACAGCCTGCCGGAGGACGTCAACCACACCGCGGGCGTCTGGCAGGTCAATGCCACCGTCAAGGCGAACGACGGTGACTACTGGATCGCCGACCACATCGCCGAGTTCAAGATGAAACGCGCCTCCAAGCTCACCACGGACGCCTCACCCGAGCCCGTCGCCAAGGGTGCCAAGCTGACCGTCTCCGGCAAACTGACCCGGGCGAACTGGGAGGACCTGAAGTACAACGGGTTCACCGGGCAGAACGTCAAGCTGCAGTTCAAGGCAGCCGGCGCAGCCCACTACCGCACCGTGAAGACGGTTCGAACGGGCGACGCCGGGAAGCTCAGCACCAAGGTCACGGCCACCTCGGCCGGCAGCTGGCGCTGGTACTTCTCCGGCACGACGACAACCGCGCGAGTCGTGTCCGCCGGCGACGCGGTGAAACTGAAGTGACAGCTGGTCCGCTTGCCGTCGCGTGTCCCCTCCAGCAATTGAGCGGCTTTCGGCTGGACCAAGCCAGCCGGTCCGCGGCGTCCGGCTGACCGTGTGAATTACAGGCCGGAACGCCACGGCAACAGCTGATTCGTAGGCGCCCGTGCGGGTCAGCGCCTACGAATCAGCACCCCCGTCTCGGCCGTCGAGCGCGGATGCCGAGCCTCCGGCCGCGCTCCGGGCGAGGCGCCCGCCCCCATTCGGGGCGGACGCTCGCGTCTTGCTACGACTGGCTCTCCTGGGTTTCCTCCTCGTCCAGGATCGACCGTACTTCCTCCTTGAAACGGTCCTTAATCCTCCGCTTGACCTTCTGGGCTACCTTGAGGACGGCGGCTCCCGCGCCGAATGACCTGGCTCCGCCGTTCCGACCGTCATGACCTGCAGATGTGCGTGCGTCGTCTTGTGAGAAGCCGGTGGGGCCGCCGCCCCCGTCGGTTGGTGTGCGAGGCTGGCCAGCCGGGGCAGTCGGCCTGCGGCCGTGGGACCTCTCTGGGAGCCGTCGGCAACACCCGCCCCGGCGTCTTTGGTGACTTCTAGAGCTCGACCGGGCCCGCGAAGTCCGGTGCGAGAGTGTCCCCCTCGGGGAAGCCCAGTTCGACGCGCAGGAACTCGATGTATTCCCGCAGCATCCTGGTGGTCACGGACTGGTCGGGGAGGAGTACGTCCGCGATGTGGACGGCCATGGCCGATTCATTCTGGTAAGACATGGCGACGAATTGGCCCCATAGAAATGTTCCCCAGCTCACAGGAGCAGTCCGGGGGCGCGGGAACAACCCGACACAGTTGACCGTTCACCTACACGTGGCTCGCGGAGGGGACAGTGTCCCCGGGCCTCACCCATAGCCCATGGGGACGATCGTCCGGCTGAAGCCCCATGGAGCCTTCCGCCGAGAGGCGACCGCCCTCCGCACGCCACCGCCTTACGGCCCCGGCTGGTCTCCCCCGTCCAGCCGGGGCCTTTGCGCACTCATCCCCGCAGGGGCGCCCTCACGCGTGAGTTCGGCGACGCCGAGGGGCAGAACATGCTGGCCACCGCGACCCGCAGAATCCCATCGCTGCCCGGTCGGCGCGGTCCTGCTGACGCTGCGCCGCCCTGCGGAAGGCCGTGCGGCCGATACGATGACCGGTCCCGGCCACCCCGACGAGGGCCGGGCACCGGACGAGAGGACCCAGCAGTGAGCGAGCGCCGCCCCGCCCGTGCGGCGGTCTTCTCCGCAGGGTCCTGGGGCACCGCCGCGGCGACCATCCTCGCCGACGCCGGCACCAGCGTCGTACTGCACGCCCGCCGCACCGAGATCGCCGACGCGATCAACTCCCAGCGCCGCAACCCGGGCTATTTCCCGGACCTCGAGCTGCCCTCCTCGCTGACCGCGACGACTGATCCGGCGACCGCGCTGGACGGCGCGGACTTCCTCGTGCTGTCCGTCCCCGCCCAGTCCCTGCGCCAGTGCCTGGCGGCGTGGACGCCGCACATCGCGCCCCAGACAGTGGTCGTCTCGCTCATGAAGGGCATCGAGACACACACCCATCTGCGTGCGAGCGAGATCATCCGCGAGGTGACCGGTGTGCCCGCCGAGCGGGTCGCCGTGCTCTCCGGGCCGAACCTGGCCCGCGAGATCATGACCAGGCAGCCCGCGGCCGCCACCGTCGCCTGCCCCGACGAGGACACCGCCCGCCGCTTCCAGCGCGCTTGCCACACCCCGTACTTCCGGCCCTACACCTCCACCGACGTGATCGGCTGCGAGATGGGCGGCGCGCTGAAGAACGTCATCGCGCTCGCCGTCGGCATCGCCACCGGCATGGGCCTGGGAGACAACGCGAGGGCCCTGATCATGACCCGGGGCCTGGCGGAGAGCATCCGGCTGGCCACCGCGACGGGCGCCGAACCGGCCACCCTCGCCGGCCTGTCCGGCATGGGCGACCTGGTCGCCACCTGCTCCTCCCCGCTCTCCCGCAACCGCACCTTCGGCACCCACCTGGGGCACGGCCTGAGCGTCGACGAAGCCGCCGCCGCAACCCGGCAGACCACCGAGGGCGTCAAGAGCGCCGAGGCGATCCTCGACCTCGCCCACGCCCACGGCATCGACATGCCGATCACGACCGTGGTCACCGCCCTGCTGAACGGCAAGGTCACCCTCGACGAGGCCGTCGCCGAACTGATGCAGCGACCCCCCAAGCCCGAATAAGCGGCCCCACCACCACCTTCTCCTCCCGCCCCGGAGGCCCCTGCCATGCCCGCAGCCTTACCGACCACTGCCCAACTCGCCGTGACCGTGGCCCTGATGACGTGGATGATCACCGGCTTCACCCGCAGGCCCGGAGCCGCGCACGATCAATCACGCGCTGACGGTGATCAGCGGGTCCTACGAGTTCCATGCCCATCAGGACCGCGGGCCGGTCGTCAACCCGCTGCCGCACTCGGCTCAGCGGCGCCAGGCACTGAGGCACCGCAGTCCGCTGGAGCCCACGCCGGTGGTAGGCCGCGCTCGGCTGCGGCAGCGCGTGCCGACCCCGCCGCCGGCAGGCCCCTGAGCAGCAGGACGACCGCGCATACGGAAGACTCGCAGCTACCACTCCACCTGGCCGCTCAACTCCGCCCAGGTATAGCTGTCCATACTGTCGTGAGGGCCCATCCTGGAAAGTTCCGAGCCATCGCGCCCCACAGCCACGATGAGCGGTCGTATCCCCCCGCGACCCGTGGATGGGGACTTCCAGACCACGATGAGCCTGCCTTGCCTGGGCACCTCGATCCGTCGGTCGCCGAGGAGAAGATGATCCACCTCGGCCGCCACCCGGAGTTCGCTGGACCCGACCCACGAGCCCATCCCGCTGGAGTCCGGATGACGATGCCGCAGGCGATCAGCATGACTCAGGCCACCTGCGCCTCCGCCGACCTCGATCATGCCGACCTGCCCCGGCCGGCCCACCGCCAGCCTCTCGGCTGGCAGATCACCACCCGACGCACTCCCACGACCTGTGCACTGCCACTTCCCCCCGCAGCGCTCGATCAATGCGGTATGCCTCTCTTCTCCCGCGGATCCGGGACGCCTCGGCCGCGTCGAACTTCGGTGGCCGGCCACCGCGGGAACTTCGCTTCTTGCGGCTGGTGATCTGGTCGCGCTTCTCCGGGATCGTGCAGCGGACACCGCGCTCACGCAGGTAGGCGCGGTGCGCGCGCGAGCCGTACGCCTTGTCGGCGCGGACCCTGTCCGGCCGGCTGCACGGGCGGGCCGGCCCGAGCCGAGGCACTCGGGTGCGGCCCAGGACCACCTGGAACTGCGGGGAGTCGCCGCGCTGTCCGGCCGTGATGGCCAGCGACATCGGCTGCTGGGCCTGTTCGACCGCCAGGTGGAGCTTGGTGGTCAGTCCGCCCCGGGAACGTCCGAGCCCGTGATCGTCAGGCTGGATGAACACACCACCTGGTGGCTCGATCTGCAGATCCCCTTTTTGCGGGCACCAGCCGCATGCTGGTGGGCGCGGGCGATGGTCGAGTCCACCGAGACGTCCCAGGTGATGAGTCCCTCGGCGTCGGCCTGGGCCTGCAGCTGCTCGAAGATGCGGTGCCAGGTGCCGTCCTGCTGCCAACGCCGGAACAGGCCGTACACCGTCTCCCACGGGCCGTACCGCTCGGGTACGTCCCGCCAGGGAGCACCGGCGCGGGTGCGCCAGCGTATGCCGTCTATCAACTGCCGCTTGGTGTGCACCGGTGGCCGTCCAGGCTTCTTGCCGACCGGGAGCAAGGGCTCCAGCTTTGCCACTGTGCATTCGTCAGATCGTGCCGCCCCACGAAGTGGATCTTGACACATCAAGATCCACTTCTGAAACGCACCCTAGTACGGCGATCGCCCCTCTTGTCGAGCGGTGTCCGACGTCGGTGCGGCGACAGGGAGTCGCTGGCCGCGATCGTCTTCGCGGCCACCTCCGGATGCACGCGGCACCGACTGCGGTGAATCCGACTGGCCGCGGTGCGCGATCGACTCGGCCGATGTTCGCGCATTCGAAGGGGGCCGCTGACGGCACCGGTCCGACCGACGCCTTCCAAACCGCGGAGAGAGGGCTACGGCGTCGCCACTGGCGGCGACCACGGCGGGCCGCGGCACCCCTTGGCCCCGCAAGGGCATGGAGTCCGCAGCCTCGTGGCGCGCAGCCGAGTCCGTCGTTTCCTGAGGGGCACGCACTGCACGGCTCGCCGTC
This sequence comes from Streptomyces sp. NPDC020299, assembly GCF_044387825.1. Lineage (NCBI taxonomy): Bacteria > Bacillati > Actinomycetota > Actinomycetes > Kitasatosporales > Streptomycetaceae > Streptomyces > Streptomyces sp. NPDC020299. The sequence goes on along the minus strand of NZ_JBIRWL010000002.1, from coordinate 607,813 downwards.
GGACCGTGAACCCGCGGAGTTCGCCGACGTGCCCGGCGACGAGATCGCGGATTGGGGGCTCGTCCATGCACACGGTGTGCAGCCGCCGCCACGCCCGCCCCGCCAGCCGTCCGTGCCGACACCACCCTTCTCCTCAGCGCCGACCGGACCGTCCACGCCCTGGCCAGTCCGTCCGCCCGTCCGCCTCTCTCCGCCGTCCACCGGCTTTGGACCCGCCGCCCGGGGTCACGACGCTGTCCGGAGCGCCTACATCCCCGTCAGGCCTTGACCGGCTTGACCTTCGTGTCGACGCCGTTCACGCGCACGGTGACCTTCCCGCGGCCTCGTGCGCGGTCGGCCACGATCCTGTAGGAGGTGACCTTCCCGTCCCGCCAGTCACAGCTGACCTCATAGCCGCCGCGGGCGCGGAGCCCGGTGAAGGAACCCTTGGCCTTCCAGCCGTCGGGCAGGGCGGGCAGCAGGTGGATGACGCCGTCGTGGCTCTGCACGAGCATTTCCACCACGGCGCCCGTGATGCCGAAGTTGCCGTCCATCTGGAAGGGAGGGTGGTTGCAGAACAGGTTCGGCAGCGTGTTGTACGTCAGCAGTCCGCGCAGCATGATCTGGGCGCGGTGCCCGTCACCGAGGCGGGCGAAGAGCGCGGCCCGCCAGGGCCAGGTCCACGAGCGGCGGCTGTCGCCCGACACCGTCGCGGCGGTGAAGGGAACCCCTTCCTTCTCGCCGCACCGCGCCTTGAGCGAGACGAGCGCGGCGTCCGCGAAGTCGGCTGTCCTCGGGGTGATCTGACGGCCGGGGTAGACCGCGAAGAGATGCGAGGTGTGGCGGTGGATGTCCGTGGGGCTGTCGATGTCCTCCTGCCATTCCTGCAACTGCCCCCACTTGCCTATCTTGTTCGGCGCGAGGCGCGCCTGCAGGTCAGCGACCTTCGCGCGGTAGGCGGGGTCGGCATCGAGCACCGCCTCACAGTCGAGGTAGTTCTGGAACAGGTCCCAGATGATCTGCTGGTCGTACATGACGCCGTCCTCGCGCGGCCCGTGCTCGGGGGACCAGCCGTTCGGCGAGACGAGGAGTCCGTCCTCGCGCTCCTTGAGGTGGTCCTCCCAGAACTCGCAGATCTCCTTGATCATCGGGTGCGCGACGGTCCGGAGGTACGCCAGGTCCTGGGTGAACGCCCAGTGCTCGTACAGGTGCTGGGCGTACCAGGCGCTCGCGACGGTGTTCCATTCCCACGCGTTGCCGCCGAAGATGCTCTGGCTGGTGCGGGCGGTCCAGCCCCGCGTGTCCTTGCCGAAGGCGTTGCGGGTCGCCACGCGGCTGGGCACGGCGACCTGCCGGACGAACTCGACGAGCGCCTCGTGGCACTCCGACAGGTTCGTGGTCTCGGCTCCCCAGTAGTTCATCTGGATGTTGATGTTGGTGTGGTAGTCCGAGGCCCAGGCGGGCGCGTTGCTGTCGTTCCACAGGCCCTGGAGGTTGGCGGGCAGGCCGCCGGGGCGGGAGGAACTGATCAGCAGGTACCGGCCGTAGTCGAACATCACCTGCTCAAGGGTCGGATCGTCGCCGCCCGCCGCATAGCGCGCCAGCCGGGCGTCGGTCGGCAGGGCGACGACGGCGTCCTTGGAGGTGCCCCAGTCGACGGAGACCCGGTTCATGAGGGCGCGTGTCTGGGCAGTGTGTTCGCGCCGCAGCGCGCCGTACGACCTCTTGGCCGCCCTGTCGAGCGCCTTGTCGACGGCCGCCCGCGGATCAGCTCCGCGCCACCCGGCTGCGGCGTCGAGCTTGTAGTCGGTGCGGGCGTCGAGCAGCAGGGTCAGTGTCGTGCAGCCGGTGAAACCGAGCGCCGAACCGTCGGCGGTCAGGTCGCCGTCGGTGTGCACCACCCGGACGGCGCACGCATGCTTGAGGCCGTTGCCCATGACCCCCTGGAACGCGAGCCGCCGGGCACCGGCGTCGACGGTCGTCGGGGCCCCGTCCTGCGCGGATGCCAGGGAGATCGTCCCGGAAAGTCCCCGTGCGCTCTCCGACGTGTACCGAAAGACCATGACGTCCGCCGAGCGGCTTGCGAAGGACTCCCGCCGAAAGCGCTGCCCAGGCATGCCGAAGCGGGTGACGTGAACACCGTCGCCGAAGTGCAGTGCACGCTGGTAGTCGACGAACGTGCGCTGTGTGCGGCTGTCGAACTCCTCGCCCCTCAAGACGATTTCGGCGATCTGGAAGCCGGTGGACGACTCACCGGGGGTGAAGGCGAGCCGGTAGGCGCGGTACGCCGTGGTGTTGGCGATGCCGAAGGTCCGGGTCTCGCCGCGCCCGGCGAAGGGCGCCGCGGGGTTCTGCGTGTCGAGCGTCACCCATGCCTGCCCGTCCTGCGAGGCCTGGAGCATCCACCGCCGGGGGTCGTCCCGCGGCCGGTCCGGGGCCGCCGTCAGGGTGTACGAGGTGACGGCGACCGCGCTGGACAGGTCGGCCTGCCAGACGACCGTCTTCGCGGCGTCGCCGACCCGCCAGACCGTGGCGGGATCGCGGTCCACCGAGCGGGAGATGTCCGTGGCCCGGGACCCGGTGCCGCCGCCGGATCCCTCGGAGTGCCCGCTGGGTGACGACAGATACACCGGTCCGCCGACGAGATCGACGCCGGACAGACCGATCTCGCTCACCTGGAAATGACTCACCCCCGCCTTGGGAACGAAGCCGAACCGGTAGAAGCGGTACGACCCGCTGTCGGCACAGGTGAACTCCTTTGTCTGGAAACGGCTTTCGAAAGGTGCCGTCAAGGTACGGCTGTCCAGCGTGGTCCACGTGGCACCGTCGGTAGAACCTGAGAACGTCCACTGTTGCGGGTCGCGCTCCGGCACGTCGTTGGCGCTGGTCAGCCGGTAGGTCGTAACCTCGACGGGGTCGGGAAGCTCGACCTGCCACTGCACCTTCGAACCGGGCCCCTCGATGCACCACTTGGTGCTCGGCGTGCCGTCGTACGACTTGTCGAGGCCCTCCGACGAGGAGGTACTGTATGGACCCCCCGGGGCCGTGACCTTCGGCCGGGACCCATGGGACCCGAAGGCGACGACGACGTCACCGAAATTCCGGTACGAACCGAAGCCGGTCATGCTGGTGTCGAAAGTGCTGTCCGGCTGGCCGGCGAGGGCGTTGTCGTAGTTGTCGACCCCGCCCCACAGGCTCTGCTCGTTGAACTGGATGCGATCCTCGTAGGGGTCGGCGAAGAGCATGGCACCGAGTCGGCCGTTGCCGATCGGCAGGGCCTGCGATTCCCAGTCCGCGGCGGGGACGGAGTATGTGAGCGCCTCTCGTGACAGAGCGGGCCACTGCACAGCTGCTCGCCCTGCTCTGTCAGCGGCGGCCGGTCCCGCGAAGAGGCCGTCGGCCAGCGGTGCGAGGGCGAGCGCACCGCCAAACTTGAGAAAGCTTCTTCGCTGCGGTCGGGGCGTACGGGTCACAGCAGATCTCCCGGGCAGTGGTCGGTTCTACTCATGTGGGAAGCGCGGCGCCATCGGCCTACGCCGACTGCAGCGCCATCATCGTCAGGTGACAGATAGGATGTCTAGAGGGCTGCAGCGCCGCAACTCCGCCCTCCATTCACAGAACCGGCTCCGCGAATCCAGATACATAGGATGTATCGGCTGGAGACTGGTCGTTCTGGAGATCGCATCGCCCTGAGCAAACAGAGGCGCCTGTCCGGAAGCAGGACCAAGAGCCGCCGGTTCCGGCCGGGCCGCCCTTCAGGAGCAGGCCTGCGGGAACCGACCACCGCGGCGCGGCACCCGACAGCTCGCTCTCCGGCGACGCGGATGGGTCGAAGCGCACGTCGTCGGGGACAGCCGTCGGACCGCACGCCCTAAACAGCACCGGCCTGATCGCCCGGCCGGAGAAGTCACCGCTTCGTCGAGGCCCGAACCACTGGAGGTTTCCGTGCCGGGGCGGACAGCACTCGCCTCCTTCGATGATCTGCCCACCGCCGCGCTGCTGCAGCCGGCGCTCACCTGCGTCCGGCTGCCCGCTCTCGAACTCGGCAGGCGGGCCGTCACGCCCTCCGAGTCCCACTCGCTCCACCGCTTGAGCATCGTCCCGGAGGCCGCTTCGATGGTGATCTCGGACGGCGTGTCGAGGACCGCCCCGCCGGCCGCATGCACACGCCGGGCGAACACCCGGTGCCGCAGCGCAAGGGTGGGAGTGGGACGGTCGGCCTGCACGTAGCCGATGCGACGGTGGCCGAGCTCCAGCAGGTGCGTGGCGAGCGCCTCCGCACCCGACCTCAGGTCGAAGTTGATGCGTACGAGGTCGGAGGGCCCCTCCGGCGAGTCGAGCAGCATAACCGGCACTGGCGGCCGTTCACCGAGCGCTTCGAGCGCGCCGCCGTCGGTGATCACGCCGTCGACCCCGGTGGCGATCATCGCCGCCACCCTCGTCCGGGCACTGGTGTGCCCCATCTCGGCTGCAGCCGACAGCAGTTGGAGCCGGTCGCCGAACGCCTCCAGCAGCCCCATCTGGACCGTCGCGAAGAACGTGTTCGAGCTGGTGCGCGAAGACGTCGTACGGGTCGCGGCCCGTACGACGTGCGGTGCGCAGCCGGGCGCTCAGCACGATGCTGGCGATGACGGCGCGGTCGTGGCGCAAGGGCTGCGCGGGATGTCCAACTCCCCCGGCTCCAGCGGAAGGAGTGGTCCGGCGGGGTCGGCGGGCGGCTCGCGGTCGGCGTCGTGGCCGGGAGCGGCGTTCGGTCGGCGCCGTATGGGTGATGGGCCGGGTGGTGCCCAGCGGGCGGTGTAGAGGCGGTAGTCGGGTTCCTCGCCGCGCTCGTGTCGGGCCTCGGTGATGTCGGTGCAGTGCGCGGCGATCGCAATCCTCACGATCGTCTCGTCCAGGCCGGGTTCGCGGCGTTGGCCGCGTTGGACGAGGGCGAGGTGGCGGCGGGCTTCGGCGAGCAAGTGACGGTGGTGGAAACAGCCGCCCTTGTGCATTACGAACACGGTGGCGGTGATGGCGACGGCCGCCAGGCCGACGTCGACGACGGCGGCGATTCGGGCCCAGATCGCCCGGGCTGCCGCGCGGGCGCACTCGAGGAGGAAGTCGATGAGGTCGGCGCCGGCCGCGAGGAAGGCCCGCGCGCTGTCCCGCCAGTCCTCGCGCAGCTGCGTCAGGGAGCGGGGCAGCGGTTTCGCGGGACGGGGCTTGCAGGCGGCGACCTGGTTGAGCTTCGCCCGAGTCCGCTCGGAGATCTCGGGCGCGAACTTGAGGTTGCCGTCGTCGTCGGTGGCGGTGACGTACTCGTGCTCCAGTTCGGGCAGGCAGGGGGCGATCTGGTCGCTGCGACGGGAGGTCCAGCGGATTAGCTCGTGCGGCACCCCGGCGATCTCCATGACCGGGCGGCAGCCCGGCGTGACGGTGCACCGCTCGGAGGCCAGCCCCAGCGCCTCACACACCTCTGCCATCACGATTCGTTGTAGAGCGCGGACGCGGCCACCGTGTTCTCGAACAGGACCTCCGAGTGGACCGATCCCCACTTCCCGTTCAGACGCTGCCCCTTCGCCGGCAGCAACAAATGATCACGAAGTAATGGCATGCCTGACCGAGCCTCGTAACGCCAAGGCCGTCCGCGAAACCCTCCGCCGCGCCGTCGACGATGTGTTCCCCGCCTCCCAGGGCACATGACGACCGAACCCGGCCACCGGCAGAGCGACCACCTGCTGGCGAGCGGGGTGAAGGCCTGAGTCTCCTTCGTCGAATCGGCAACGCGCTAGGGAAGATGAGCGACCGTGGGGATTTTCAGGGTTCTGGCCGCGGTTCCGTGAACCCACGAAGGACGGGTGTGGACAGGCGGTGCGTGAAGTTCAGAGAGTCCCGGGGTGACCCGTGGCGGCGAACTGATCAATGACATCGCGAAGTTGCTCAAGGAAGTCGCGCAGACTGGCGGCCACGGCATAGAACTCTTCGTTCCAGAATGCAGTCCTGGACTTGTGGACCGTGCCGTTGGCCGCGAGAGCGAAGAGATTGCCGCCGCCGTCGCTCCCGAAGACGATTCCATGATCGCCATTCTCGAGGGGAACCTCGCCGTACTCGTCCAGGTGCGCCGTCACGATAGAGGGCGGGTGGATGAAGTACCCGTTGCCGATGTCGGGCAGAGACACGCTGCCGATCACGGCGAAGAGCGACACCAGGGCCGCACATTCCGACCGGTGGTTCGTCAGGAGGGTGGCCGCGGCCCGCGTCTCATCGTCGGCCGGCGCCACCTCGTTGTCCCCCGCGGGGTAGCCATGCGTCTCCTCGAAGGATTCCATCAGCTGGCTCACACCTTGTGAAACCTGTTGACACCACGCATGCAGCCAGGACGAATCGAGACCACGCTCAGGCATGCAGGAGTCCGTGGGTGCACGCCCCTTGTGTGCGGCCCCACCATCTCATGGGCGGATCAGGATGCGGGTCCGGAGGAGGCTGAACGAGGCCCGGCCATACATCGCTCGCTTGAGCGTTTTGACCCGGTTCACGTTCCCTTCGACAGCACCGGAACTCCACGGCAGCGTGAGTCCGGCAGTGACGGCGTCGAGGTCCTGGCGGAGGAAGCCGACGAAGCCCTGCATCGGCTTCGGTACGTCCTGTTCGGAACTCCTTGTCGCCGCGGATCTTGGCGAAGCGGCGGCCGTCGCTCTGAATCTGGATGCCGCAGTTGTTCTCGCACAGGATGCACGCGCTCTTGTGCCAGGCGGTGTCGGCTGTCATCGGCCTTGTCTCCTCGTGCGGTGGACGGCGGGGACGGCCCGCGCCCCGGGGGGACTGCCCGGGGCGCGGCTTGGTGGGGTGGGTGAGGCGCCGGCTCAGCCGAGCGGGTTGGTGGTGTCGCGCAGGGTGGCCAGGGCCTGGGCGTACATGCGGGCCTTGATGGTGCCGAGGGTGTCGCCGGCCTTGTTCACCTGAGCCTGGGCGATCTCGATGGCGGTGGAGCGCACGGCGTCCTCGCCGACCGCCTGGTCGACGATGCCGGCGGCCGCGGCGTCGGTGCCGCCGTAGCGGCGGGCGGTGAGCATGGCCTCGTGCGCGGTCTGCGGCGCCAGCCGGGACTGGATGAGGGCGGCCATTCCGGGGGTGAAGGGGATGTTGATGTCCGCTTCGGGCAGGCACCAGTAGCCGCGGTCGGCGCGCATGACACGGAAGTCGTGGGCGAGGGAGAACATCGCGCCGGCGGCGAAGGTGTGCCCCTGCAGCGCGGCGACGGTGATCACCGGCAGCGACAGCATCCGGGCGAACAGCTCATGGACGGAGACTACGTAGTCCTGGTGCTGGTCGGCGTGGGCGAACAGCCAGTCCAGATCGAGCCCGTTGGAGTAGAACTTGCCGGTGGCTGCGGTGACCAGGGCGCGAGGGCCTTCCGTCTTCTCCACCTCGTCGAGCGCGGCGCTGACGGCGGTGAGCCAGTCAGGGTGGAAGCGGTTCTCACCGTCTCCCAGGTCCAGGACGAAGACGTTGTCCTGACGGTCGAGCGAGGGCATGGCGACTCCTTCGAGATATGCAGGTGAAGCGGCTGGGCGGCTGGGCGGCTGCGGGCTACGGCCGAGTACCGGATTCGGCGCCGGGGCGGTCTCGCAGGGCGTAAAGGAGCAGGTCGTGGATCTCGGCAGCGGCGGCCTCGATCGGGGCGGTGCTCTGCTCGGCCCGGCACATGATCACCGCACCTTCGACCGCGGCGATGATGAAGGCACCGAGCCGGCGGCTGCGTTCCTCGCTCAGGCCGTGTCTCAGGAGGAGGGCCGCGAGGGCCTCCTGCCAGCGGGCGAAGACCGCGGCGGCGGAACGGGCAAGCTGGGGCGCATCATCATTGGTCTCCACGGCCACCGCCACGATCGGGCAGCCGGCCCTGAAGCCGCTCTCCACGAGTCGGTCACGCCACAGCAGGAAGAACGCGTCGACCGCCGCCACCGGATCATCCGCCTGCATGGCAGCGTCGATCAGCCCCGCGATGAAGTCCCCCGCCAGTGCCACCGCTTCGTCGATGAGCTGCGTCCGCCCGCCGGGGAAGTGGTGATACACCGAGCCGCGAGGAGCTCCGCTGTGGGCGAGCACCCGATCGATGCTGGTCGCGCTCGCGCCGTACTCACGCAGCAGAGCGGCAGCACTGAGGATCATCCGGTCACGGCTGTCACTCCTGCGCGGACTCACCTGCCCAGCACCTCCCGACGGCGACGTGGCCCTCCACCAACGGACGGACTACCTGTCGGTAACTTATGGGGTATGGCATAGAACATGCAAGGGGGCAGCGGGCGGTCCTTGAATCCGCAGCGATGGCACCGCTTGGCCGAGATGTGCGCCAGCCATGACGGTGCCCCTGAGCGCGCTCGGCTCAACACGCTGAACTCCACAGAGAATCCGCGGGCTGGGGACACAGCGCATGCTTGAGGTCCGCCTGGTGCAGCCCGACTTCGTGATGGAGGTGGCCATCGACATCGCCCGGGACAGCGCCGGACGCTGGCGGCACCCGGCCCGGCCCGGCCCCACCGCATCCGCACGGAGGTCGACGTGACGCAGGTGCCGCTGTTCGGCAAGGACGCTGCCTTGCCCGGCCCCTGTCTGGACTGGCCCAACGGTCAACCCAGGTGACTATTAGGCGTACAGTTCCCGCCGCAACCGTCGCTATCTGCGGCGTCGGCAGATCAGGCACACCATCCCCGAGCGCCGCGGCCAGCGGGTCCATCGGCAGCAGCGTGGTAGCAAGGGCGGTCGGCCAGCCGGCTTCGACGGGGCGCGCTATGCCCGCAGGAACGAGGTCGAGCGAACGATCAACGCCCTCACATGCTTCCGCGCCGTGGCCACACGGTTCGACAAACGGGCCCACGTCTTCCACGGCACAGTGATCGTCACCGCGATCCGGCTGTGGCTTCGCACCTGAGCCTCCCTGCTTTCTCGCGATTGGCTTTGGCCTACCGCAGGACGGGGCGGTTGGCGGATGCGTACTCCTCCGCGATGTTGAACACGCTGGCACAATGTGGACATTCGGCCTTGCCGAAAAGGTGGGCGATTCCGTCGGCGAGCGCCTTGTGTCCGTCGCGCAGGGCAGTCTCGTACATCCACCGGCCATTGCCGGACAGTTCATCGGAGGTCGCCGGCCGTAGGCCGCGGCGGTCCACGTCCCCCAGGTTCCAGTCCCGGATCGCTGAATAGCGCCCGCGGTCCCCGATGGCGATCGTCACGTCCACGGCGCAGTGGGGGCAGGCCAGGTGGTAGAAGTCGTCCGTGAAGTCCCCCAGGACGGCACTCCAGTGGTACTCCCCTTTGGCCGCAAGCAGATCGAGGAAGGCCGCGAGGTAGTCTTCCGGGCACGATTGGAGATGCTGGTCCAGCAGTTCGCGGAACTCCGTGATCGCGCGGGTACAGTCCGCCAGCAGATCGTCGCAGCCATGGTGCCCTGCCGCGCGGCGCAGGATCTCCCCTGCCAGTCCACGCGCCCGTGCGCTCCTCGATGCGAGACGCACCAAGCTCGGCAAAGCGGCGAAACTGGCAGGGAAGACGAGGTCGTGTTCGAGGACCAGGCGATATCCCAGCTCCTCCCACGCTTCGGGGTTGTCCTCGCGCTCCAACCGTTCCAGAAGCGCGGGGACGCGATCGACGTCCTCGTAGCAGTCGTGCATCTGCGTCCAGTTCACCACCTGGGCATTAAATCCCCCCGTGACAGCCGGGACGGGGTGGACGCCCCCGCTCCTGACTCACCGGACAGGCCCTGGCAGGGAGCGGCCAACCGCAGTCGACGTACTCGCTGCCGCTGACCGATGGCGTTACCCCGTCCGGTTCAAGCGCATCCATACTGACCTCACGCCCGACGGTGCCGCCCGGCTCGACACCCCCGCCGGGGAGCAGGCTCCGGCTCTCAATGGCCTGACCGGGTGATCCCGTCCGCAAGCTGCCCCACGGTGTGGAGCACCCCCTGGCCGAAGGCCGTGGGGGCGATGAGAACTCCGAAGGCCATGACGATGATCACGGTCAGCAGTTCGTCGTTGCGGCTGCGGGCCTGGGTCCGGCGGCGCAGCCGGCAGTAGATGATGACCGCCAGCAGGAACGCTACGTTGATCGACAGCACCACGCGGCCAGTCCTCCCCCTTGAGACAACCTCCCAGCCCTCTGATGTAGCCAGAAGCCCCTGTCTCAGGTGGCTCAGTTGGTGCTGGTTGGCGGCAAAGCGCTTCTGTGAGGCTGGATCACTCGGGGTGCGCGGGCAGGCCATACGCATTCCCGGCCAGGGCGTGTATCGATAGCGTGGACAGGCCGGGCGGCGCGATGCCCCGGTCCGGCCCGTCCGCTCGCTGCTAAAGGTCGAGTTGATGCTGGTGTGTGGTGTGCGTGGGTGTGTAGCCGAGACCGTCGTTGATCTGTCCCATGTGCCTGTTGCTGTCGGCGGTGTCGGCCAGGAGGCCACCGAGGTGCGGATAGGCCTCGTGGGCCTGTCGGATCGACTCGGCCTTCATCCATCGGCCGAGGCCGTGTCCGCGGTGCTCGGGCAGCACGCCGGTGCCGTAGTGCTGGCCGTCACCTGTGCCGTTGCCGGGGATGACGAGTTCGGTGAACCCGGCGATCGAGCCGTTGGAGGCATCGATGGCGACGACGGTGTGCAGGTGGTCGCCGCGCTGTTCGACGGCCTTCGCCGCGGCCCGCACGCGGTCCACGTCCCAGGTCACGGTGCCGTAGTCGGTGTCATCCATGGGCGTGTCGTCCATGGCGCGGCGTGAGGCGGCAAACGTCTGGGCGACGTCGTCGGGGACAGTTCCCTGCCATGACACCAGCCGGTAGCCGGGATGCGGACGCTCGATGATCTCGGCGAGGACGGCGGTATCCACGTCAGCCAGTGGCAAGCGGGTGAACCTCAAGGTGAGGACCTTCCGGAAACCTCGCGCTGCCAGGAAGTGGTCGCCGGGCGATCCGGCTTCTGCCTGCGCGACGACGCAGCGTCGGGCGTTGTCCCGGGCGGTGGCCACGGCGGTGTTGAGGAGCCGGGAGCCGACGCCCTTGCGGCGCTCCGCGGGATGAACACGGAGGTCGAGCTCGGCCAGGTGTTCTTGTCCGCCATCGAACAGGCGCAGAAAGGCCGTCCCGGCAGGGATGGAATCCGCGTCCGACGCCAACCAGGCAAGACGCCGGCCGTGCGGCCCGTGAGCGGGGTCGGTCAGTGGGGTGACGCGAAAGAACAAGGTGTCTCCGTCGTGAGGAGGAGGCAAAGGTCAGTACGCGAGCTCAACTCCTGCGCACTCCTGCGCATGTGCTCCACACCTCCTCGTCGACGGCGCCAGCCTGCACCAATGCAGGCGGCTGGGTGAACCTAGCTGGCTGATTGGCTCCTGGGCAACGGGTTAACGAAAAGGCGGTGCGCGTGTGTGGTCACAGCCACTCGTTGATGGCCGCGACGAGGACGGTCGCCGCATAGCGGACCGCAAGTTTGTCGTATCTCGTGGCCACAGTGCGATGCGGTGCACGGGTCGGCCGGCTCCTGCCCGCCGATCTTCCTGTTGCGGTTGGTCGGCTTCGCGGCGCCGGGGTTGGTGTAGGCCTTCTTGATGTGCGCGGCCACTCCCCGCTCGGGTGCGGAGGCATTGGTGCTGTAGACGAGGGTCGCCAGGTATGAAGGACCGGGCGCCCTTGTCTCGGCGCGGCACCGGCACCGGACGGCTGCGCCTGCCTTGGCGAGAGGCTATCCGGAATCGAAACGCTGCCGCCCCCAACTCGCATCGTGTCTGTACAGGTTGGCTAATGTGTCTTGGAGACCGTCAGCGGCCAGACGGGACCGGGGAGACGCATGAGGAGCACGAGCATCGCCGAGAGATGTTCCGGAGACGAGGTGCGCACGCAACGCGTTCACGAGCTGCCCCGAGCTGACTGGGGCCAGGGCGCCTTGCGTCGGACCGTCCGGTGAGCAGTGGCCTTGCATCAGTCGCCAACGCCTTCCCCGCAAGCGTATTCCAAGGAGATCACTACCTCATGTCCCGATACACGACCCGCTGCGTACGGCTGCCGCGTCTGCAGGCGGCAGCCGTAGTGGCCACAGCAGCCTTTGTTCTGACCGCGTGCGGCGCGGGTTCGGATACCGGCGCAACCCCCAGTCCAAGCTCCAGCGCCACCAGCGAGGGTGTGGTCAGCCAGACGACCGCCAAGAAGATCGTCGACAACTACGAGAAGGTCAACAACCAGGCCAACGCCGTCGTGGACAGCAAGCTCCTGGCAACGGTCGAGGCCGGCCAGGTCTACGCGATGGACAAGGCCACCTACGCCCTCGCTCCAACCTGGTCGGACAAAGACAAGAAGGACTACAGCAAGCCCTTCTCCTACCAGGACCGCCGGTACGTGATCCCGGCGAAGGGCAGCTGGTTCGCCGTCCAGGCCAAGTCCAGCGAGGCCGGTCACGACTCCGTGATGCTGATCTTCGACAAAGTCGGCGACACCTACAAAATGGTGATGTCTCTGTGGGCCGATGACGGTCAGCCCCTGCCCAAGCTCGCCTTCGACTCGCACGGCCTCGCCGAAGCCGCCAACCCTGCCGACAAAGTGGGCGCGCTCGCCGCAGCCGACGTCCCGGCGGCCTTCGAAGACCTCTACGCGACTGGAGGCGCGAAGGACGGCAAGAACCTCGCCTCCACGAAACTGGTCAAGGAGGCCGTCAAGGCCTACCGCGACAGCAGCACCAACGGCACTGCCGACGGCATCGCCACCAAGCGGTTCTTCGCCAAGACCCCGGCCGACACGAGCGTGTACGCCCTGCGGATGGCCAACGGCGGCGTCCTCGCCATGTTCCCCACCTCTCACAACCAGGAGGCGCTGGTGAAGGAGGCATACCGGTCCAGCCGGGAGCTCGTGCCCAGCGACGAAGAATTTACTCTGGGCGCGCACAGGGGCCCAGTGATCACCGATGTGTTCGAGGGACAGGGCCTGGCCGAGCTGACGTCGAAGACCGCCCGCATCACAGCGATCGGCTGGCAACAGGTGGATGCCCGATAACGTCCCTGGCCTGTAAGAACGCCAACTGCTGGGCGGCCCAGTCGAACAGCGAGTCGGCCGGCTCCAACGGGGCGTCAGCGCTGCCACCTCCCTGTCCCTGACAACCGCACCGCCATGACCGTCGCCCTCTTCGGCTCCAGTCTTGTGGTCCTCGTCGCCGTGCAAGCGCCCGCGCTCGTTCCCGCACTGTCCTGGGCCTGGGGGCATGCACCGCGGGGCCTTGCCCCCTGACCTTGGACACACGAGACACTGGGTCCTGAGGATCTGAGAACGGACATCTCGCGGTCATGAAGAACTATCCGCCGCAGTTCAAGGCGGACGCGGTCGCGCTGTACCAGTCGCGGCCGGATGCGACGATCCGGCAGGTCGCTGCCGATCTGGGAATCAACCCCGAGACCTTGCGGAACTGGGTGCGGGCGGCTGGCGTGAGTCGGCCGCGGGGACGCCGGACAGAGGCGCCGGCCGAGCCGCCGACACCGCTGGAGGCGGAGAACGCCGCTCTGCGCAAGAAGGTCCGTGAGCTGGAGGAGGAACGCGAGATCCTGCGCAAGGCGGCGAAGTATTTCGCCGGGGAGACGCGCTGGTGAACCGCTTCCAGTTCGTTGCCGACCACCACCGCCGCTACGGCGTGAAGCGGCTGTGCACCATCCTGGGCATCGCCCGCTCCAGCTTCTACTACTGGCGCCGGACGGCCGCGGACCGGGCCGCCCGGCAGGCGGCCGATGCCCGCCTCACCGCCCGGATACGGGCCGTGCACCGCGAGTCGGACGGCACCTATGGCGTCCCCAGGATCACCGCCGAACTCCGCGACGACGGCGAGCGAGTCAACCACAAGCGGATCGCGCGGGTGATGCGGAGCATCGGCCTGGCAGGCGTGCGGCTGCGTCGCAGGCACCGCACCACGATCGCGGACCCGGTCTCGGTGAAGGCCCCGGACCTGATCGGCCGCGACTTCACGGCAAGCGAGTTGAACACGAAGTACGTCGGCGACATCACCTATCTCCCGTTGAACGGCGGGAAGTTCTTGTATGTGGCCACCGTCATCGACCTCGCCATTGACGCCCCGGCGAGGCTGCCGAGCGGACCCGCGGCAGCCTCGCCGGGGCGGTCCTGCACACCGACCACGGCGCCCAGTACACCAGCCGAGCCTTCGCCGGCGCCTGCCGCCAGGCCGGCGTCCGACAGTCCATGAGCGCGGTTGGCTCCAGCGCGGACAACGCGCTCGCCGAGTCCTTCAACGCGACCTTCAAACGCGAGACGCTCCAGGGCCGCAAGACCTGGCCCGGTGAACGCGAGGCCCGCCTCGACGCGTTCGGCTGGCTCAACCGCTACAACACCCGACGCCGTCATTCCCGCCTCGGACACCGCAGTCCCATCGCCTACGAGACGGCACTCGACACAACATCAACTACCCTGGCCCAAGCCGCATAGCCCGTGTCCAAGATTCCGGGTCAAGGCCCCTCGGCCCAGGCCGGTACGGGGAACGCGGATGCGTTCGAGTAGCGGGCGTACGCAGATGCTGTCGTGGCGTGGCCGGGCGTCAGCAGGATCGCGAGCGGGCGTCCTTTGCCGTCGCAGGCGAGGTGGATTTTGGTGGTCAGTCCGCCTCGGGATCGACCGAGGGCGTGATCGTCCGGTTCGTCCTGGTGGGGCTGCCCCCTTTTCGGCCGGTCGTAGCGGCGTGCTGGTGGGCGCGGACGATGGTGGGGCGCCGTGGCTGGGTGGCACCGAAGCCGAGCCGTTCCCCGGGCCAGTAGCCGAGCGCCGTGGCGAGCGCCGCGAACAGCTGGCTGCCGACCAGGTTGCGGAGCCCACGCACCGAGCCGAACCCCCGCCACCAGACCGACCCGGCCGCCGTCAGCACGACGGCGTGCACCCCGGTGAGCTCGGTCGCGCTGCTGAGCAGCGCGAGCTGGCCGCCGAGGCTGTGCCCGATGAGTACCACCGGCGAACGCGGGAATGCGGCGGAGACCGCACGGGCGACCGCGGGAAGGTCGTCATCGACCATCTCCCGGTACCCGTACGCCACTCCGCGACGCGCCACCGGGGTGCTCTCGCCCTGGCCACGAAGGTCCGTGACCTCCATGTGCAGGCCGCCCTCGTGCAGCCCGCGGGCGAAGGGAGCATAGAACCGCGCCCGCGCCCCCATCGCCGGTACCACGAGCGCCACCGGGGCATCTGGCCGCTCCGCACGCAGTAGCCGGACCACGAACTCCGTGCCTCCGACGACCGCACCCGTAGGGACTCCTCGGCGGAACCGTCCTGCTCCCGCCCCGCCGGCGGTCCCGCATCGTCCGTCTGCGCCTTCTCCGAGATCACCCTGTCCGGCGCAGTGTGTCGACCCTGATACGTCATCTTGGTGCTCGTCCTCTCATCGATGCCGACTTCAGGCCCAAGTGGATCCAGGGCCCAGGGCGGCCCGGTCGGGAAGGAGCGGCCCGCAAGGGCAAGCACGGTGGCCGGCCGCCGGTCGTCACCGACGACATGCTCCACACCGTGCTCCGGCGCCGAGCGGGCGGCGAGTCCGTTGAGCAGATCCAGCCCGACCTGACCACCCCCACCGGCAAGCGCAAGGGACGGAACCCCTCCGTCGCCAGCATCTACCGGGCGCTCGCCGAGCACGCCAAGCGCGACGTGTACCCCGAAGCCGTCGAACAGGCCCACGCCGACTTCGCTGCCCTCCAGGTCGGCGAGGTCCCCGGACCGCCCCGCTATCCCTGACCGCGCGCCACGCTGATCACAGAGAGCTACTTGTCACTTCGCCGTAGCTTCGGAGAGAACAGGGCCAGGTCAGCCCCGCTCCTTCGCCCTCGCCGCGTAGGCGGGCACGTACTCCTGGCCGGAGACCTCCGCTATAGCCTGCACAATCAGGTCAGAGACAGCCCTTCGGGCACCAGCGTCAGCGGCGGAGTCCTCGTACAGGGAGAGGTCGACGGGCTTGCCGAAGGTGACCTTGACCTTGGCCGGACGCGGAAGCACGCGCCCGGGCGGCAGGACGCGATCGGTGCCGCTCATGGCCACCGGCACCACGGGCGCGCCGGACTTGAGAGCCAGCCATGCCACGCCCGTCTTGGCCCGGTAGAGCCGGCCGTCCGGGGAGCGTGTGCCCTCGGGGTAGATACAGAAGACGCCGCCGTCCTTCACCACCCGAAGACACGCTTCAAGCGAGGCTACCGCCGCCCGTTGGTTCTCGCGGTCAACGGGAACCTGCCCACTGCCCCGCATGAAGGACGAGACGATCCGCGTCGGCCAGGAACCTCCCTCAAAGTACTCCGCCTTCGCCATGAAGGTCACCTGTCGGTCCAGCACCAGCGGCAGGAAGGTGGAGTCCACGATGGACAGGTGGTTGGACGCGAGAATGACGCCGTTCGACTGCGGCACATTCTCCAGGCCCACGGCCTCGAGCCGCGCCGCGGTACGCAGCACCGGTCCGGTCAGCCGCTTCAAGTGCTCATACATCAATTCGTTCCTCTATTGGATCTGTGCCGGGCTCGCGGCGAGCGAACGCTGCAGGCTGGGCTGCGCCACCAGCAGAACGGTGCCGTCCAGTGCGACGATCACCGCCCCGGCCACGCTGACGATGAGCGGGACCGAGCGTCGCAGCCGCCCGGTCATGAGGCCATCGGCCCGAGATGGGCGTCCAGCGCAGCTTCGATCAACCGGTCGTGACTGTCGGGACCCTCGCCGCCGAGGGCGAGTTGCAGGCTGCCCCACGACCACAGTTGGGCGATGCCGTGCAGGTTCGCCCACAGGGCAGCCGCAGTGACTGCCGCCGAAGGCTCCAGCGCCTGTGCCCGGCACCGAGCGACGAGCTCGGTGACGCGCTGGAACATCGGGAGCGTCGCCTCCCTCAGCCGAGGCCCGCCCGGAGTTCCACTCTGCTCGCCGCTGTCGAGCAGGTCGTGACGGAACATCAACTCGAACATGGCGCGCCGTTCCAGTGCGTAGGTGACGTACACCCGCGCCAGCGCCGCCAACTCATCACGCGGCACGGCAGTCCCTGCCGTGGCTGCGGCGGACCGCGCGCCCAGTTCCTCGAAGCCTCTGCGCGCGATGGCCGACAACAGCGCCCGGTGTGTCGGAAAGTAGCGCCGCGGCGCACCGTGCGACACACCTGCCCGGCGGGCGATCTCCCGAAGACCAACCGAAGCGGTGCCTTCAGACAGCACCAGCTCTACGCCGGCATCGACCAGTCGTTCCCGCAGGGGCCCTTCAACATCCATAGACAGTGTCTACCAGACATCCATAGACAGCGTCTACGGTCACTACGCAAGGCGGTATGGGGGTACGAGGCCCGGGGCCTGCTGCCCGCCGCCGAGCGGACCGAGGCCGGCTACCGGCCCCATGACCAGCACGACATCGAGCTGCTGACCTTCATCCGCCGAGCCCGCGCCCTCGGCCCGCACATGGACGACATCCGCGACGTCCTCGCCATCCGAAACGGCGGCACCCCGCCGTTCGCCACCGTTCGCTGCCTGCTCGACGCCCGGATCGCCGAGATCGGCACCACCGTCATCGAGCTGCTAGCCCTGTGCAAGACACTCGCCGAGACCCGGCAGCGGGCCGATGACTGCACCGACGACCAGCCCGTGACCGTCTGCGGGATCATCGAGGACTCGCAGCCCACATCCCGCCGGGACACCTCAAGATCAACTCATTGCCCCTTTGACGCGTATCTGGGAACCGGCGCGTATCGCATCCGATGCGAACTGGCGGCGTCCTGCGCCGCGTTGGTGAAGCAGGCTCTGTAAAAGCTGCTGATCAGTAGGTAAGCGGTTCGTCAGGGTCTATTGGGACGGTAGCTGACCGGCCGGGGCCACGTCGTTCCGGTTCACTCGATCGGATGGCTGACCTGCTGTTCCGCTCCGCACTTCGCATCTGATGCGAGATTCTCGCGGCGAATGCGACCTACGGAGCGTGACAATTTGGCAAGCGACAACGGGGTGGCTCCTGGGGCCGCACGGCTCCACCTGGCCGACGGGGTGCCGCTGCTGCGGCCGGAGGAGCAGGTCTTCGAAGCGATGCTGGACGGCTGACGCAACTAGGGGGTGTTTCGAAAGTCCTGTGCGGTGCCCGCGGTGTCCGGTGCGTGCTCTCGGCGTGCCGGACGAAAGCCCTCGTACTGGACGTACTTGGGTTTTTGGCCGGTGCGGCGAGAGTGCGTGCCGGGCGCCGTGGGTGCTGTGCGGGACTTTCGAAACACCCCCTAGCAGCTGGCCCGGAACCTCGCGCTGTCGACCATCAACGGCCGCGAGCGAAAGGTGCGGGCGTTCGCCGCGCACGCGGTGCCTTTCCGTGGAGCTGGTCCTCGATGCTGGCGGACGAGTGGTTCGGTGACCTGCGGGCCGTCCGTGGCTGTGTCCGCTCGACGCTGCGCGGCTACCAGGTGGCGGTGCGTCTGTTCTGTGATTACGCCACCGACCCGGCCTACGGCTGGGCGGCGGAGTGTGAACGCCGCTTCGGCACCCATCCGATCCAGGTGTGTCACGAGTGGAATACCGCCGTGCACATGCAGGAGTGCGAGGCAGAGACCCCGAAACGGGCCTTCACCCGGGATGAGGTACAGGCGTTCTTCGACCACGCCGACGACGAGGTGAGCCGGATCCGCGGACGTGGCCGCAAGGGTTGGCTGCCCGCTTTCCGCGACGCGATGCTCTTCAAGACTGCGTACGCCTATGGGCTGCGGCGCAACGAGACGCGGATGCTGGACACGGCCGACTTCGGCCGCAACCCCGAAGGGGCGGAGTTCGGCGAGTACGGCGTCTGCTATGTCCGCCACGGCAAGGCGAAGAAGGGCTCGCCCCCGAAGCGCCGCAGCGTGCTGACCGTGTGGGAGTGGTCGGTCGAGATCGTCGACCAGTGGATCAGCGAGGTGAGGACCGCGATGCGGCATGCGGACGGGGGGCCCGCTCTATGGCCGTCCGAACGCGGCCGGCGGGTCGGACTGCAACGGCTGGACTCCCGCTTCGCCGCCTACCGCGACGACCTCGGCCTGGACCCGGTCCTGGATTTCCACTCGCTGCGAAGGTCATACGTCACCCACCTGATCGAGGACGGCTGGGATCCGCTGTTCGTGCAACAGCAGGTCGGCCACGATCACGCGTCCACCACCTCCATCTACACCTGCGTGTCTTCCGACTTCCGCACCCGCACCCTGCGTCGCGCCCTGGACGCCACGGTCGAGGCCGCGCTCAAGCCTGCGAGGAGGGCCTGATGAAGCGCCAGGTCAGCTACCAGTGGCGACTGCGCGAGAAGATGGCTACCGCCGGGATGTTCACCACCAGCGAGCTCGCCCCGCCGCTTGCCGAGCGCGGCATCAACCTCTCCCTCTCGCAGGTCCACCGCCTGGTTACCGGCACTCCCGAGCGGCTGTCGCTGCCGGTGCTGGCCGCGCTCTGCGACATCTTCGACTGCACCCCAACCGATCTGATCGCCACCAAGGCGGAGAACGCCGTCATCCGCAAGGTCGCCGTCGGCGAGGCAGCCGTCGACCTGTCGGCCGTCCGTCCCAAGCGCGCCCGCATCAGGCCCGAAGGATGAGCCGCACTCGCGTCCGCGCCGAAGACCTGTTCTGCGCGCGATGCCGCCGGGCCGTTCGGCTCGGGGCAGCCCACTGGCCCGAGGGTTACCTCTGCGCGGGCTGCTACGCCCAGGCCCTGGAGACCTACGGAACCTGCACAGGCTGCGGTGTCGAGCGGCTCACTCCGGGCCTCGCGCCGGACGGCGGCAGGCTCTGCACCGACTGCGCCGGTGGCCTCGGCGACTTCACCTGCGGACAGTGCGGCCAGGAAGCACGACGCTACCGCCGCGGAATCTGCGGCCGATGCGTCCTGGCCGAGCGCCTCCACGAACTCCTCGACGACGGCACCGGCCGCATCCGGCCCGAACTCCTCCCGCTGTTCGACACGCTCCGACAGATGAAACGCCCCTGGGGCGGGCCGACCTGGACCAACCAACCGCACGTCCAGCAGAACCTGCGGGCCCTGGCCCGCAACCAAGTCCCACTCACCCACGAGGGACTGAGCCGGCTCACGCCGTGGCGATCTGTCGCCTACCTGCGCGACCTGCTCATGCAGTGCGACGTCCTGCCGCCGGCCGACCGGCATCTGCTGCTGTTCCAGCGGTGGCTCGCCGAGAAACTGCCTACCGTCAGCGACCCCCAGCACCGCAAGCTCTTGGACCTCTTCGCCACCTGGCACATCCAATGCCGCCTCCGCACCCTGGCCGGCCGTGGCCCGCTCACCAGCAGCCAGACTCAGCAGGCCCGCAACAAGCTCTACCTTGCCATCAACTTCCTCGACCACCTCGCCCAGCGCGGACGCGCCCTCGCCAGCTGCACCCAGGCCGATGTCGACACCTGGTACGCAGGCGGCTACACCGCCCGGCGCCTCACCCACTCCTTCCTCCGCTGGGCCATGCAGTCCAAGCACATGCTGACCGTCACCATCCCGCACCGCTCGACGGCGAATCCCGCTCCGTTCACCCAGCACCAACGGCTCGCGCTGCTGCGAAATCTCGTGAACGGCTACGACATCCCGCTCCAGGATCGCGTGGCCGCCGTCCTTGTCCTCCTCTACGCCCAGCCGCTTACGCGGATCACCAGGCTCAGCAGCGACGACGTCCAGCACGAGGACGGCAAAGTCCTCGTCCGGCTCGGCGACCCACCGTCGCCCGTTCCCGCCCCGTTCGACGGAATGCTGCTCGATTATCTGGGGCAGCGACCGAACACCAAGACCGCGACCAACCCCGATGCCCGATGGCTCTTCCCCGGCCGCCGGGCCGGACAGCCCATGACCCCGGAAGCCATGGCACCTCGGCTCCGCCAACTGGGCTTCCCGACCCGGCCAGGGCGCACAGCGGCGATCCGCCACCTTGTCCTCCAAGCCCCGGCCCCGGTGATCGCCCGGATGCTCGGCTACAACGACGACCACACCACCCGTCTCGCCGAAGAGGCCGGAGGAACCTGGAAACGCTATGCCCCCGGGGATCACGCACGGTGACCCGCGCTCAGCGACGGATGCGGGAAGCCGGTCACGCACGACCTTCGTCGCCCCGCAGGTACGCTCCCGCACGCGCTGCAGCCACTGCGGCCCCGGCGGCCTGGTCTGCAGCGGCTTCGTCGAGGCGGTCGCTGCTGGTCAGCAGGCGGTAGTAGAGGGGGGCGGAGACAGCACGGATCACCTCGTGGACATCGGTGCCCTCGGGCACCTCCCCCCGGTCGATGGCCTGTTGGACGCAGGGGGCCCACTCCTTGACGCGGATGTCGTAGAAGCGGTGCAGGGCCTCGGCTGTCTTCGCCTCGCAGGTGGCGGCGGCGATAACTGCCTTGAACAGCGCTCCTTGCCGAGGGTCGGCCAAGGTGCGCTGCACGAGCCGGGCGTTGGCCTTGAGATCACCGAGCAGCGAGCCGGTCTCGGTACGCGGCAGTGACTGCTCGGCCATGTCCACCAGCAAATCGGCCACCAGGCTGGTCACCGTTCCCCAGCGGCGGTAGACGGTGGTCTTGCCCACCTCGGCCCGGCGCGCGATGTCGGCGAGGTCCAGATGGGCAAAGCCATGCTCCGCCAAGGCGTCCCCAGCCGCCTGCAGCACCGCCGACCGCACCCGCGCCGTGCGCCCTCCAGGACGGACGGTCCCCGGATCCGCACCCTCAAACCCCATAACGGGACTCCAGTTTCGTTAATCACTCGCGCCTGCTACGTTGAGGCTCCACACTAACGGAACTCCAAGCCCATTAGTTAGTTACGGGCGGCGAGAGAGGAACAGTCATGGAATACAGGCGGCTGGGCGCATCCGGCCTCAAGGTCCCCGCACTGAGTTTCGGCGCCGGCACCTTCGGCGGCCAAGGGCCGCTGTTTGGTGCCTGGGGCAACACCGATGCGCACGAAGCACGCCGTCTCGTGGACATCTGCCTCGACGCCGGGATCACGATGTTCGACACCGCCGACGTCTACTCCAGCGGGGCCTCCGAGGAGGTGCTGGGCGAAGCGATCAAAGGCCGCAGGGACCAGGTGATCGTGTCCACCAAGACCAGCCTGCCGATGGGCGATGGCCCAGGCGATGCGGGCTCCTCTCGTTCGCGCCTGATCACCGCATGCGAGGACGCCCTGCGCCGGCTCGGCACCGACTACATCGACCTCTTCCAGCTGCACGCCTTTGACGCCGGCACGCCGATCGAGGAAGTCCTGTCCACGCTCGACGATCTCGTACGAGCAGGGAAGGTCCGCTACCTCGGCATCTCCAACTTCTCCGGCTGGCAGGCGATGAAGTCCCTCGCGAGCGCGGAGAGATACGGCCACCCGCGCTATGTCGCACATCAGGTCTACTACTCCCTCATCGGCCGCGACTACGAATGGGAGCTCATGCCCCTCGGGCTCGATCAGGGCCTCGGAGCCCTCGTCTGGAGCCCCCTCGGCTGGGGACGGCTCACCGGCAAAGTCCGCCGCGGCCAGCCGCTACCGACCAACAGCCGACTGCACCACACCGCGGACTACGGCCCACCGATCGAGGACGAACACCTCTACCGTGTGGTCGACTCCCTCGACGAGATCGCGCAGGAGACCGGCAAAAGCATTCCGCAGATCGCCATCAACTGGCTGCTGCAGCGACCGACCGTCTCCTCCGTCATCATCGGCGCCCGCGACGAGAACCAGCTTCGCCAGAACCTCGGTGCCGTCGGCTGGACGCTCACGCCCGACCAGATGGCGAAACTCGATGCGGCGAGCGGCAAGACAGCGCCCTACCCGTACTTCCCTTACCAGCGCCAGGAAGGCTTCGCCCGCCTCAACCCACCAGCTGTCGCGCCTCCGACCGCTGCATGACATCCGCGTCAAGTAGCTGGAGGGGTATAGCCGCGCGTCCCAGACTCGGACTGGGGGCTGCCTCGTTCAACGCCTGCCCGGGCCTGGACAGCTGCGGTGACAGCCTCTCCCCCTGTCCGCCAACTTGTCGGCACGACCACAGACGGTCACCAGGGACCCTCATGCGGAGAGCAATACGCGACAGCCGAGGACGCAGACTGCGCCGCGAGAAGCTCGGCGTCCGTCGCCCACGCCGGTCCCTGGCCGATCGAGCAACCAGACGGCAGTGAGCCCCGGACTGGTCTCCGGGGCTCACGTCATCAGAGCTGCTGAACCAAGCCGGTGGTGGTCACCGTGCTCGGACAGATGCGCCGTAACTGTCGGCCTGGCGGAGCACCGTGGCCTCCCGGGCCGGTGCGGGCCATACCTGGATGAGATACCACTCAGTGACGTCGTCCGGGGCGAGGCCGACGGCGGTGTCCCGGCCCCGCGCGTGGACACGCAGCGGGTAGTCGCGCGGGGCCGTCCAAGGACAGCTCGGGCAGCTCCTCGTCGAGGTCGGCCATCAGGCCGCGCACCAGCAGTTCTCCCGATGCGGAGTGCAGCGAGACTTCGACGATCTCCTCCGAGTCGGCGCCCTCGGGCCGGAGGGCGCCGGTGTGGAAGGTGACGGTGACGTCGACGTCGCCGGTGTGGATGCCCGTGAGGATTGCGGCGATGCCGTCTTGGACCTCGGCCAATCCGTTGTGGTCGGGAGGCAGGTCGGGGCCGACGGAGCCGTCCTCATCTCTGATCCTGAACTGGTGGTAGTGCACAGGCACGAGCTGTTGCCCGTGCGCGGCCTCCTCGTTCATGCGGTATCCCGGATGATCGACGGATTGTTAGTTCTTGATCCAGACGAGGAACTTATCTTTCTCGATGATCCGGTTGTACAGGTAGAAGTTCCCGAGGGCTTTGCCGCCGTTCCGGTTCTGTGCCGCGGGGATCATGCGCCAGCTGAAGTGGCCGCTACCGGTGGACGCACCCTGCCAGGTGGAGGCGAACGGGTACTCGTCGCACTCCTTGCCCGTAGGCCGGTGCCGGCTGGACGGGCACAGTGTTCCAGTCTTTCTTGATCTTCGCCTTGTCCGTGAGGCGTGTCAGGTACTTGTTCGTGCCGTGCTTGCCGGGCAGGTGCTTGGTGTTCTGCGCGTACTCGATGTGCTTGGCGAGTTCGGAGAACTCACCCCTCTTGCTGTACACCATTTCCGGGATGTACGGCATGACGCACCCGATCCTCGAGGTGCCGGGCAGGGCCTTGTCGCAGCGGGCCACTGGTGTGTTCAGTGAGCCCATTCCAACTTGAGACACGACCGATCGCCGCTGTGTCACGGACGTCTGGTAGACCCTGGCTATGACGTTCTTGGCGGTGGTCGAGGGTGATGCGGGCGGATGGCGCATCGATCGGGACGGGCTGACAGAGGCGATCCGTGCCTGGTGGTCCAGGGTCGAGATCGACGGAGTGGGGCTGGCCGTTGCGCAGGTGGGCGAGGGTGAGCAGAGCCTGTCGTCCTGCGTTCAGGCGCCGCCATCGGGTTCCGAGAGCGCGGCGGTGTTCTCTCAGACGGGCGGCGAGGAAACGCAGGGCAGAGCTGGACACGTCGACGCCGGACGGGCAGACAAGCATGCGAAGCCATCTGTCTGTCAGCCCAACCGCCAGCCTGGCGAGTGAGGTTGGAAAGGGCTCAATGAGAGACAGCTGATGTACCAGCTCACAGGGACCGAAACTGCGGGATCCGGACCGGAACGCCCTCGACGGTCCGGGTTCTTGGGTCCACCAGCGGCATCGTTGTGGACGGGCAGCATGTCGCCCGCAGTACGCTCCCCCGAGGCAGCGGGCGGTCAGGCGTCAGGGTCGACTTCGGGGTGCGTGAACCGCACGGGCTTGTCCAGCGACCGGGCGTAGGCGATTTCGGCTCGGGTGCTGTCGCCGATGTAGTCGCCGACTACGAGCACCTCATCAGCGAGCCGGATCTTCGCCCGGTGCAGATCGTCGAGTCGAGCCTTCAGCGCCTCGGCCTCGACAGGATCGGACCAAAGTTCGTGCGGCGACTTCAAATCGCAGCCCGGTTTGACGACAATCTTTCCAGCTTTGGTCTCCCGCAGATCGGCCTTGTTCATCTCGGTCATGAAGCGGGTGGAGCCGCAGATCACGACGATACGCGGGAGGCTCAACAGCTTCTTCGCGTCGGCGAGCCTCTCCTCGGGGGTGAGCAGTTGCGGGTATGACACTGGTTCCTCCTGGTGGTGTGCTCCAAGGGGGGCCTGCGGAGACGAGAACGAGGGTGTCCAAGATCGCTTTGTGACGAACGACGTGGACACCCTCGCGACAGCACTCTATGCAACGACCGACGACACGCTGAAGGAGCATCGCGACCTGGCGCCGTGGCGCCCGCCGGTCGGCATTACGCCCCGCCTGCGCAGGGATGGTCCCATCACCATCTCCGTGCCGACCTCCGGTGAGGGCTGCTCTCCGCGTCCGCGGGGATGGTCCCAACTGCATAAAAGCGGCGGCCTTCCCGTCCGTCTTCCCCGCGCCCGCGGGGGCCTGGCTCGCGCCGGACATCGACCTGGTCCACTTCGACGGCAAGGACGTCCGGGACGGAATGCTGCGGGCATCGATCCGCCGCTCGGTGACGCCCGTGGAGATCACGATCATCGACGACCCGCCCTCACTGGGGAAGCTCACGTCAACGGGCTGGTCGCGGCGGACCAGGTGATCCTGCCGCTGAAGGTCAGCGGACCCGACAAGAAGGCGCTGACAGACCTGCAGGAGACCATCAAGAGCGTCCAGGCCGAGGAGAACCCCGACCTGACGGTGGCGGCCGCCGTGCTG
The DNA here is from genome assembly GCF_044387825.1 of Streptomyces sp. NPDC020299. NCBI lineage: Bacteria > Bacillati > Actinomycetota > Actinomycetes > Kitasatosporales > Streptomycetaceae > Streptomyces > Streptomyces sp. NPDC020299. The sequence continues at coordinate 582,160 of NZ_JBIRWL010000002.1, read as the reverse complement.
ACGGACTGGAGCAAGTCCAAGCACGCCCCGCAGATCGCCGCCACGGTGCGCGGCGACTACCCGGACGTGATGATCGCGCTCGCCCGACGCAACGTGAAGGCCGCGGCTGGTCTTCACATCAACCCCCGGTCTCAGCTCGCCAATACCGGTCCTGCCCGGGCCGCATGAGCCAGCTGATGGCACCGAGAACGAGGCACGATTCCTGGACCGCTCGCGGACGTGATCGTGGACGGCCGAATACCCGTCAGCTGGCCCGAAGACCGACCGCCAGCGTCAGTTCAAGGACCCTGTGTGGCGATGCGAGATCCGGAAACAGCTCCCGCAGCTGCGACATCCGGTACCGGACCGTCTGGGGATGGACGAACAACGCCGCCGCCACCTCGTCCCGCCTGCCCTGGTGCAGCAGCCACGCCCGCAACGTCTCCTCCAGCCGCCGTGCGGTCGCGACAGGCAAGGTCCGCAACGGTGCGAGGGCCCGGGCACGCAGGTCTGCGAACGCGTCAACGTCGGCGCTCAGCAGCAGCTCGGGCAGGTGCTCCTCGGTGTCGCGAATATCAGAGGAGAGGGAGCGCGCGCGTACGGCTCGTGCGTAGGAGGCGGACGCACGAGTCCATGGCCGGGCCGGCCCGACCACGGCGGTGCGGTCGGTCAGCTGCCGCAAGAGATGTGATCGGTCGGCATCGGGGACGAGCAGTACACCGGTGGCGTCCGGCAGATCGTCGAGGACGAGGGTGCTCGGGTCGAGCGCACGGTAGGCAGGCCGGGCCTGGGCGGCGGGCAGCAGGACCGCGGTCAGCGAAACCGGAGGCTGCCAGCCGGCCCGTTGAACAGAGGCCAGCAGCACGTCCGGGCTGGCGCCGGCGAGGAGGTCGCGGGCCAGGTGTTCCAGGTGGCGCTCGTGGGCCCTGCCCCGCGCGGCCAGTTCGTCGGCGTGGCCCGCGGCGCTCGCGGCGGAGAGCTCGTCGATGTAGGCGAAGGTCAGCTCGGCGAACTTGGCGACCTCGGCGGCGGGCAGACCTGCGGGTACGGCACCTGCTGCCAGGCATCGCCAGGCCACGCGGGCGCCGACGCGGTAGGCGCTGAGCAGGGCGTCCATCGAACGGCCGTCGCGCACCTCGCCGCGGCCCAACTCGTAGGCCGCGTCACCGGCGTCACCGCCGGTGGCATTCCCGCTCGCGAGGTCCAGGTAGTGCCCCAGGGCGGTGCGGACGGCTCGGCGGATGGTGCCGCCCATGCGGCCCGAAAGGGCGTTGGCGTAGGGAGGGACCTCGTCGATGATCGCCTGGACGACCTCGTCGGCGGTGGTCTTCAGTACGGCCCGCAGTGCGGTGACCGTCGTCTCATCCAGGGCCAGTTCGCTGGCCCTCTGGATTGCATGGCTCACGTTTCTGTTCCCTGCGAACAATTCAGCCGACCAGATTCACATCCTGCGGTCAGGACTTTACCCCCTGAGGCACAGCAAGCTGGAGTCATGACGAGTGCAGCCCTTCGCAGCAGGGCGTGGAAACTGCTCGAGATGGTCACGACGCCGCTGCTGCCGTCGGACTACCTCGACCTGGTCAGCCCGCTGCGTGCGGGCGCTGACCTGCGTGGGCGCATCGAGGCCGTGTACCCCGAGACGGGTGACGCGGCGACTGTCGTTATCAGGCCGGGACGGGGCTGGCGCGGCCACACAGCCGGTCAGTACGTGCGGATCGGGGTCGACGTCGACGGGGTGCGCCTGTGGCGTGCCTACTCCATCACCTCGCCGACGAACCGCCAGGACGGCCGCGTCACGATCACCGTGAAGGCGATCCCGGACGGCAAGGTCAGTAACCACCTGGTCCGCAGGGCTCAGCCGGGCACGCTGATCCAGCTCGACCAGGCGACCGGTGACTTCGTGCTGCCGCAGGCCAAACCCGGCAAGGTGCTCTACCTGACGGCCGGCAGCGGCATCACGCCCGTGATGGGCATGCTGCGCGACATCGAGTTCGACGACGTCGTCATGGTCCACTGCGCGCCACAGCCGCAAGACGTGATCTTCCGGAACGAACTGCACGACCTGGTCGCGGACAAGAAGCTGCGGCTCACCGAGGTGCACACCGACACGGACGGCGTGCTCGACATCGCCCGTCTCGGCGAACTCGTGCCCGACTGGGCCGAGCGCGAGACCTGGGCCTGTGGGCCCGCGGGCCTGCTCGACGCCGCCGAAGAGCACTGGACCGAGCACGGCGTCCAAGAGCGCCTGCACACCGAACGCTTCCGCCCCAGCATCGTCGTCGCCGGCGACGGCGGCGAGGTCACGTTCAGCGCCACCGGCAAGACCGTCGACGCGGACGGCGCGTCGCCGTTGCTGGACATCGGCGAGGAGGCCGGTGTGCTCATGCCCTCCGGGTGCCGCATGGGCATCTGCTTCGGCTGCGTCACGCCGCTCAAGGCGGGCGCGGTCCGCGACCTGCGCACCGGCGAGATCACCGAGGCCGAGCCGGGCGTCCTCATCCAGACCTGCGTGTCCGCCGCGGCGGGCCCCTGCGACATCGAACGGTAGGAGCACCTTGACCGCCATCGACCCCACCGCCCACCTGACCGCGGAGCAGATCGAGGAGCTCGGCCGCGAACTGGACGCGATCCGCGACGAGGTGATCGCCGGCCGCGGCGAGAAAGACGCCGCCTACATCCGCAAGGTCATCTCGGCGCAGCGCAAGCTCGAGCTGGTGAGCAGGGGCGTGCTGCTGTTCTCGATCTTCCCGCCCGCGTGGGTGATCGGCACCGCCGGTCTGTCCGTGGCGAAGATCATGGACAACATGGAGATCGGCCACAACATCCTGCACGGCCAGTGGGACTGGATGCGGGACCCGAAGATCCACTCCACCACCTGGGAGTGGGATCACGTCTCGCCGGCCGACCAGTGGAAGCACTCGCACAACGAGCTGCACCACACGTACACCAACGTGATCGGCAAGGACAACGACCTCGGCTACGGCATCATGCGCGTCGACGAGGACCAGAAGTGGCACCCCTTCCACCTCGGCCAGCCGCTGTGGAACTTCATCAACGCCTGCTTCTTCGAGTACGGCATCGCAGCGTACGACCTCGAGCTCGGCAAGAACCTGCACAAGCGCCGCCGCAAGAACCCGGAGTTCCGCGCGCGGGCCAAGGCCGTGGGCCGCAAGATCCGCAAGCAGGTACTCAAGGACTACGTGATCCACCCGCTGCTGTCGGGCCCGTCGTTCCTCCCCACGCTCGCCGCCACGTTCACCGCGAACCTGGTCCGCAACATCTGGTCCCACTCGGTGATCATGTGCGGGCACTTCCCCGAGGGCGTGCAGGTCTTCGAGCGCCGGTCGATCAAGGGCGAGACGCGCGGCCAGTGGTACCTGCGCCAGATGATGGGCTCGGCGAACATCAGCGGCAGCAGGGCCATGCACTTCATGACCGGCAACCTCTCCCACCAGATCGAGCACCACCTGTTCCCGGACCTGCCGAGCAACCGGTACGCCGAGGTCGCGGTGAAGGTGCGCGCCCTGTTCGAAAAGTACGAGCTGGAGTACGTCACCGGGCCACTGCCCAAGCAGGTGTTCTCCGCGTGGCACAAGGTCTTCCGGCTCTCGCTGCCGAACAAGAAGCCCAAGGTCGAAACGCCGGACCGCGAGCAGGAGCTCGTCGCCGCCTGATTCCCGGTATTGGTTCAGCTCTCTCGGCCGCTCCGGCGGCACCGACGGGTTCGGTGAGATCCGTTGCGGACGGTGGGCGGCCGCGGGCGCCGGCCGCTTCGTCATCGTGGAGCTGACGGGTATGCCGCTCTGTGATTCGGCTGGGCTGAGTGTCCTGCTCTGGGCCCGCAGTGAAGCCGAGGCCCACGGCGTGGTGCTGGTGCCGGCGTGTGTCCCGGCATCTCTGCGGCGCGTCTTGGAGATGACGGGGGCAGATCAGGTTCTGAGGGTCTTCGAGACGGTTGTCGACGCTCAGGCATACCTGGATGCTTGACGGCCGATGGAACACCATGGTCGGGGCGGAGACATGCGGTTGAAAAGGCCGGGGGCTGCTGTTCCCGGATCCCGAGTTCCGTCGGGACACATATCAGATCCTGTTGGAGGAGCCCGGCCCGGTCGAGCCATATCGTCCTGCGAGCCAGCCTTTCGCAGATCTCTACGGCTTCCTGCTCGGCCTTGAGAGCTTCCTGCGGCTTGCCTAGGTGCGACAGGCTGACACCCAAATGGGACAACGCCGCGGACAAGCCGCGTTCGTATGCTGCGGGCCGGGCCGCGGCCAGCCGCCGCTAGAGGTCTGCGGCCCGCTGCTCGTCCGCCGCAGCCGCCCTCCAGCGCCCTAGCTCCAGCAGGTGACACCGCGATCCCCGAGCACCACCGCAAGCACTGGTTCGTACCTGTCCGTGCTCTGCCGCCACCTGGTCCTCAAGGAGGGCAATGGCCTCTTTGTTGGCGGGAAGTGAGCCTCGACGGATGAGAGGAGGGCAGGATCGAGGTCAACTGCGTCCGCGAGCGCGGTGAGGGCGGCGCTGCCCGCCGCGACGGCGAGAGCGGGATCAGCCCAAACAAGGGTTCTAGACGCGGGGCCAGATGGGGCCAGCGTCCGGGGGCAACCGCGGACGCTAGGAAGGTGATCAGCCGACCGATGTGGGCGGGTGGTTGGCCCTGGGCGGTGCGGGCGCCGAGGGCCTGTGCCGTGGAAGCAGCCCATGCGGCGGGAGGATGTTCACGGCGATAGCGTGGCCGGGAAAGGTGAGAGCGAGGTAGTCCTCGGCGAGTCTGTCGGGGTAGAGGGGTTCCAGAACGGCGCCGGGGTCGGCGGGTGGATAGCAGACGCCGTGGTCGGCCAGCAGCCGAGCGGGATCGGATCTCAGGTCGAGGACGCGGAGCAGAGTGGCACCGCGGTCATACGCCATTGCGCCGGTCAGCGCGGCGGTGAAGACCGTGTGGGCCATCGCCCTCGGGCGGGTGCCGTAGTCCTTGCCCTCGGTGCCGTTTGGCAGGTGACTCCAGACAGACAGGTTGATCTTGAAGACAACCCATCTACCAGGAGCTTCACCTGTTCCCGGACACCACCCCCACGCCAACTCGCATTCTGGTCACCCAAGTTGAAACCGCTCGCTGTCTCTCACAGCCACTGCCACAAACACGAGAGATCGCCGCCAGGCCGCCCGAGCCTCGCACGACCTTGGGTACGGAACTGGACCGTGGAGAAATTTGACTCGATGAGGTTCGTGGTCCGCAGGTGAAGCCGGCCGGTCGTCACAGGACATCGAGGTCGAGCTCAACAACTCACTGAAGCCGCTCGTTTCGCGGACTCCACCCAGGAAAACACGATTGCGTAACCGATACTCATCTTTTTCACCCTGCCTTCGGCTATCCTCCGAAGGATTCCCCAGGGCTGCGCAGGGCCCGCCGGAGCCGGCTTCACCCCAGGACCGGGCGACAACTCACCGGGCGGAATCCCGTGTTCTCCTCCCCGTACCCGATCGCGCCCGACGGCGCCTTCCCGAATTCTCGAAGGAGCATGAATTGCGTGTGAATATGCGTGTTCGACGGCGCCCGCAACTGACGGGGTTACGCGCATTAGCAACAGTTGCGGTGTCCGCGGCCCTCGTCGTGCCCCTCGCTGCGACCCCGTCGAGTGCGAACCCGATCCACGAGAGTGCGGCGGTCCGCGAGAGTGCGGCCGCCGGCCCTCGGACGCTCTCGGCGGTCCGACAGGACGGCACTGCGGAGACACGCGCCCACCTGCGGGAGTTGGCGCGGAAGTTGGTGGAAGAAGGAGTGCCTGGGGTGATCGTGCGGGTGGACGACGGTCACGGCAGACCCATCGAGATCTCCGAGCAGGCCGCCTGGACGAAGAAGGACCATCGGCTCAGGGCGGACGACGAGGTGCGAGAAGCGTCCAACACCAAGACGGTGATGGCCACCCTCGTCCTGCAACTGGTCGCTGAGCACAGACTCGCCCTCGCCGACCCGGTCGACAAGTGGCTGCCCGGCCAGGTGCGCAACGGCAGAGCGATCACCCTGCGCATGCTGCTCAACCACACCAGCGGGTTGTTCGACTACACCGAGGACCCCGCCCTCGCACCGGCCCTCACCGGCCGGGACTCCCACCTATGGACATCGACGGAAATCCTGAGCCTGGTGAGCAGACACCCGGCACTGTTCGAGCCCGGCACCGAGTGGTCGTACAGCAACACCAACTACATCGCGATCGGCGCCGTCCTGGAGAAGGCCACCGGTAAGAACCTTGCGGCGCTGGTACGGGACCGCATCGCCGGACCCCTGGGGCTCCGGCACACCTTCTACGCCACCGGCTCCGCCTGGCACGACCGGCACGCGCACGGCTACGAACCTGACGCCGCCCACATGCCACCGGACGTCCCCGACGAGTTCAGGAACTACGCCGGACCGCAGCACGACGACCACGTGGACGTCACCGGCGACTACGTCACGGCCGACGGAGCGGATGCCGCGATCGTGTCCACCGCCGGTGACTGGTCCCGTTTCTACGGCGCGCTGATGTCGGGCCGCCTGCTGCCCGCCGCCCAACTGGCCGAGATGCGCACCACCGTGCCGGAGAGCGGGCCGGGGGACCCGGACGACCTCGGCTACGGGTTGGGCATCGAGACGGCGAAGACCGACTGTGGCACGGTCTGGGACCACGTCGGCGTCGTCCCGGGCTATGCGACCTACAACGTCACCGACTCCACCGGCCATCGCACGGCCGCCTTCTTCTTTGCCACGTCCACTCTCATCAAGCAGGCGCACCAGACCGGCGCGGCCCTGATGGACGCGGTCAACTGCGCCATGTTCGACTGACCTGTGCGTTTCCGTGGGAGTCGCCTACCGAGATCAACCTGTCAGCCACCCTGCGCCATATCTCCCGCCTGCTGGCCACCCGACGCCGGGAGCGGGGCACGCGGTGGCGCCGACTGAGCGCGGTCCGTCAGGCCCTGCTGGCCCTGGTCCACCTGCGGTGCGGCCACACCTATGCCCAGCTCGCAGCCGGGTTCGGCGTCGGGATCGCCACCGTCTACCGCTACATCGCCGAGGCGGTCGAGGTCCTGGCAGTCGTCGCCCCGGACCTCGACGCGGCTACCCTCGCCTGCGCACGAAGGCCTTCGTCATCCTCGATGGCACTCTGCTTCCCATCGACCGGGTCGCCGCCGACCGGCCGTACTGCTCCGGGAATCACAAGAAGCACGACATCAAGGCCGCCCGTACCCTCGGCATCATCGACGCCCTGGCCGAGGCCGACGTGCGCTGCTGGGCCGATAGGGGACACCAGGGTGCCGGCGGCACCGTGCGTGTCCCCTACCGCACCCGCTGGGAGAACATCTCCGCAGGCCAGCAGGCCAGCAGGCCGTCAACGTCTCCCACGCCGACGTTCCCCACATGACGTCGCCGCCGCACCGATACCGGCACGAGCGCGGCGGCCCCGCCGACGCGCAACCGGCCCAGCGCGCGTATGACAGCCCATGGTGGCCGAGGGCTGGGGCAAGTCGCAGGGAAGCCAGGGTTATCGCACTCCTTGGGCGGAACGTCGGCAACGATTTCGGTCTGGTGACCGCCGGGAAGGACGAAGCCGAGCCCGTCGCGCGGCAGGCAGGCGGTCGCGGCCGCGTGGCGTCGAGACCGTCGCCGAAACACCGACCGCCTGGCGTAGGGCGGCGGATGTCCCTGAACGTCATGGCGGCCTGATTTCGCCGGACCGTGGGGGTGGGGTGAGCGCGGACGCGCTCGGGGTCCGCGGATCTGGGTCGCTTACCCCGCTCCGGCGCATGCTTCCGCCTCTGCCAGGTACCGGGCCACCGGGCCCAGGGTCAGCATTCCGCTAGCGGCACCGGCGTGTTCTGCGCAGGCATCGCGCAGGGCAGCCGCGGCGTGCGTGGCGATTTTGCGCTCGTCGAGGCGTACGGCGGCGCGGGCGGTCAGGCACCACATGGCCTCCTGCATGTGGTCACGCGGTGGTTCGGGCACCGCGGCGAGGGCGGTTCGGGCCTCCTCACCCCGGTCCTGGGCGAGGAGCACGAGAGGTCGCGCCCAGGGTCGGTACGGGCCCCAGTCGAGGTGCGGGTCGGTGGGCGCGGGCCGGTCGTGCAGCAGACGCAGTCCCAATAGGGCGAGCGGGAACAGGCCGCGGTGCAGCCCTGGCATTCCGGCCGTCCGGAGGGCGTCTTCGGCAGCGCGGTAGTGCGCTGCGGCCGTGGCGGCGGTCGGTCCGCCGGGTTCGGTGCTGCGGGCGGCCGTGACCCGGGCCCTGAACCACCCGGTGAGGACGGAGACAAGGGGCGCTTCGGTGGTGACGGCGAGCTGGTCGGCTGCATGGGCGTGCGAGGTCGCGGCGTGGAGGTCGCCGAGGGCCGAGGCGGATTGCAGGCGGACGAGTCGGCCGAGTATGGCGAAGTTCGGCAGCTCGTGCCGGGTGGCCAGGTCGAGGATCTCGGCGCCGGTCCTGTCTCGTGCCGCCGCGAGCCCGGGGCGGGTGAAGGACTGCAGGAATACCCCGTTGAGGGCGAAGGCCAGCAGGGCAGGATCGGCCAGGTCCCGTGCCAGCACCGCGGCTTGATTCGCCGCCTGCCGCGCGCGCTTCAGCTCGGTCCCGGACAGATCGGCGCTGCGGCTCTCGGTGGCGATTGTGGCCAGGAGGCGGGCGGACAGGTCGGCGGGGCCGTCTGAGCCGAGCGCTGTGAGCGTGCGCTCGGCAGCCGCGACGACGGCGCGGGACTGCTCGGGGTCGTCGGCCCGGCTCCAGAGGGCGGGCACGTCGTAGGCTCCGATGATCCGGGCGGTCAGGAAGAGGTCTCCCGTGCGTTCTGCCGCCAGGATGGCGGCGAGGCGGTCGCGCCGCGAGTGGACGAGGGCGTCGCCACCCGCCAGTGCGAGGGTGCGGGCCAGATCCACGGTGGTGCGCGGGCCGAGCCGGACACCATGGCCGGTCCACGTGGTACATGCTCCTTCGGGTAGCGCGGACCCGTTGAGGATGTCAGCCTCCAGGCGCTGAAGGCCGGCACCGAGGTCGAGTCCGAGTTGGTCAACGAGCATCGCGCGGGCGCGGCGGAGGGTGGCCAGCGCGTCGGCCTGGCGGCCCGCGCGGTACAGCGCGCGGGCAAGCAGCCCCCAGGCCGGCTCGCGCCACGGCTGTTCGGCGACGTGGGCACCCAGTTCGGCGACGAGATCGGCCCCTCCCCCGGAGTCGAGGAGGATGCGGGCGCGCAGTTCCACCCCCTCCAACCTCAACTCCTCCAGCCGGGTCCGCTCGCGCTGCGCCCATGCGGAGCCGGTCACATCGGCGTAGGCGGGTCCGCGCCAGCTCGCGAGTGCCGCGCCGAGGTCGGTCACCGCGTCGGGGTTACGGCGGGCTCGGGCCAGGATGTCCTGGAACCGATGGACGTCCACGTCCTCGCGCGGCAGGCGCAGCGCGTAGCCGGGACCTTCGGTGACGATGACGCGCGGCGGATCGCGGGGCGGCCGGTCGGGTTCGAGGGCGCGGCGCAGCGCGGCGACGAACGTACGCAGAGCGCCCACGGCGCGGGCCGGCGGATCGGTCCACAGGTCATCGACAAGGGTGTCGGTGGTGACCATCCGTCCCTCAGCGGCGACGAGCCGGGCGAGTACCTCTCGATGGCGGGGCCCGCCCAGGTCAACCGAGCTGCCGTCGTCACGGAGGGCCCGCACCACGCCGAGCACGTCGATTCGCATGTCCCCATCCTCCGTGCCGGGGATCGGCTGCGCCCAACCGTACTGATCGGCTGCTGATCGGCGTCGCCCAAGCTGATCCGGTCACGTCCCCGACCCGAAAGGATGGTCCCTCATGACGCTCACCATCCCCGGCTTCGATCACATCCGCCTGCCCGGTGCGGACGGTGTGGAGCTGGCTGCCGCCGTCGGAGGCAGCGGCACCCCGGTCGTGCTGTTGCACGGATTTCCCCAGACCCACCTGATGTGGCGACACGTCGCCGAGCGGCTCGCCGACGAGCACACCGTAATCTGTCCTGACCTGCGGGGCTACGGAGCCAGCGGCAAGCCGCCGGCCATCGGCCCCGATGTGTACGCCAAGCGCACCATGGCCGCCGACGTCGTGACCCTGGCGGCGGCGCTCGGCCACGAGCGCTTTGCCCTCGTCGGCCACGATCGGGGCGCCCTGGTCGCCTTCCGGGCGGGGTTGGACCACCCTGAAACCATCACGCACCTAGGCATCCTCGACATCGTGCCGACACTCGACATGTGGAACGTCCTGCATGGCGCTTCGGCGGCGGTCGGCTACCACCTGTTCCTGATGGCGCAGCCGCCGGGCCTGCCGGAGGCGATGATCGCGGGCAGTGCGGACGCGTTCTTCGGCTCGTTCCTCAAGGCCTGGGCCAACGACCCGACCGCCATACCCGAGGAGGTGCGTGCCGAATACCTGCGGGCGAGCGCCGCGGCAGTGACGTCGATCGTCGCGGACTACCGGGCCTCGGCGGGCATCGACGTCATACACGACCAGGCGGACCTCGACGCCGGGTCGCAGCTGGCCATGCCCGTGACGGTCGTCCAGCAGGACTGGGGCGCGCAACTGGGCTACGACGCTGCCGGGGTGTGGAAGGCGTGGGCGCCGGACCTGGACCACCGGCTGACCCGAGCGGGGCACTTCATGGCAGAGGAGGCACCCGACGAGATCGCGGCGGCGATCCAGGGCCTACTGGCCCGCTGAGCCAGACGGGCCAGCGACATGTTCATCGGCGCGGAGGACACATGAGCAGCAGACCGCGTTTCCCTGGACCGAGCGACAAGGTGGGCACGTCCACCGCCGACGCCGACTCCACCGGCACCGGCACCGGCACCGGCACCGGCCGGAGAACGTGGGAGCCGTTCATCGACACCTGGAACGACCGCGTGGAAGACCTGTACCCCTGCCGGAATTCACCGTTTCCACGGTCGACAACTTCCAGGGAACCATGCGCTCAGTGACCCTGCGGGACACCGCCGTCAACGAATTCTGGGATGGAGGTAGTGGTATGGGACAGCGACCCGGTGCTGCCCGTGGCCCGGGCCGCCGATGGGCCGGGTGGTCCAGCACGGGCTGGAGATCGTGATGGCCGTCGCCCAGGGCTTTGAGGCACAGCGGGAGCCGGTCGGTAAACGCATCGCCGCCCGTATCGCGCTCCTGGACGAACCGGGCAGCAGCATCACCGGCCGCCGCCCCGCCTGCTCCCGCTGCGGTCACCTCCTGTGGGCGAGGGCGACGTCGAGTTCGGCCAGGACCGTCCCGGGCAAGGCCGCGCCCTGCGCGTGCTTGATGATCTGCTCGGCGATCGAGAACAGCTCCGCCTGTTCAAGCAGACCCTCGGGGGGACAAAACCGCGGCTTCGCAATCCGGAGGCGGCCGATCGGTGGACATGCCTGGTGATTGCCGTCTGTGCCCAGCTACGGCTGGCCCGTCCGCTTGCCGCGGACCTGCGGCAGCCCTGGGAGAAGCCTGCCGAACCGATCAGGCTCACGCCCGCCCGCGTGCGGCGACGGTTCAGCCACCTCCGTACGAAGACCAGCTCCCCGGCCGCTGCACCCAAACCGACGCGTCCCGGTCCCGGGCGGCCGCCCGGCTCGAAGAACCGCCGTCCGGCCATCCGGCACGATGTGGGCCGGGTCCTCGCCACTGGCGAGGCCTATGCTCGCCCGTCCCACCACAGGAGAGGGACGAAGCCTTGGCGAACTGCATAAAACAGCAGCTCAGAGCACCAGCCAGAGGTCGGCGGGGTCTGTCTTCGCCAGAATGAGTCACATGGCCGTAGACAAGGACGCAGCGTTCACACTGCCGCGAGGCGCCACGGGCTTCCTCCAGCCGAAGGACGGGCCGCTACCGGAAACCGACCAGCGGGCGTTTCGGGCAGCGCTGTATGCAGCGGCCCGGGCGGCCAAAGGCCATGTGGGCGCGATGGAGGAACAGACGTACCCCCGTACGTTCCATACCGCGACGGTCATCGAGGACACAGGAGTGCATCATCCGGTGCCACGTCCACCACCCCTGGATCGCATTCGCACAGGAACGCCGGGACTGGTACACCGAGGAGTTCCTCGCACCGCCACCGTGGGCCCATTTCTTTGCCGACCTGGGGTTTGCAGTGCTTGACGGCGCGCAGCTCACTCTGTCGCTCTCGGACATCGACACCTCGCTCCTAACCCACGGCGAATGGCGCGAAGTTCGCTTCTACGGCATCACGACATTGGGCGGAGTGCTCTTCAACGCATGGGACTGACGTCAACCAAGGCTCCGAGCTCGATGCTGGACGACAAATGTCAAGCTCATGCGCAGCCATCGCTGCTCCGGCCACGCGGGCGCAGCCCATCTGTCCGCACATGCGCACGGCCCGCCGCCGACTGCCGTGTGCTGACGCGGCCGTGTCTTTTCCCAAGGGGACTGCAGCAGTGGCGTCCGGCGCCCTCATCAGGGCCGCTCGGGTACCGCCTGTTGGAAGTCGGTGGGCGGTGTATCGGGAAACAGGCGGGCAAGGTCGAAGGTGTCGGGGCTGAGGTCGGCGGCCAGGAGCAGCAGCCGCAGCGGCTGCTCACGCAGGCCTGTCACGGTCGTCCGGCGGTCCGGGCCGTCAACAGGGGTGTGGTCGAAGAGGAGGTGGAGGCCGACGACGTCCATGAAGGGCGTCTGGTGCAGGTCCCACAGCAGGTCGGTCACGTGTGCCGGCAGCACATCGACGGCGGCGCGCAGCGGGCGCAGGGTGTCGAAGTCGATGTCCCCGCGCAGTGTGATGCGTGCGGAGGTGCCGTCGATGGTGGTGATGATGTTCATGCTGGGCGCGCCCCCTTCCGGGGGTTGATGAGCCCAAAGGCGAAGCACCCCCGAGGAGAGGGGGTCTACGACGATGGCGGGGGGCCGGGTGCCCTGGATGGGGGCAACGCCCGGCTCCCCGAAAGGCCGGCACCCGCGGGTGCCGGCCGGTCTCGGGTCTTCCCACCGTCGCACACTCCCGCCTCCACCCGCGACTCCCCGAAGGGCAAACGTTCTGCGCAGCCCGTGCCACCAGGACCGTTGGCCGGCAGGCTGGGCGCGCCTGTTGCGTGGGCTTGCCCAGTCGGCGCTGAGAAGCCATCCGCTTCCCGATCGATGGGCCGTCGGTTCGAATGCGGGTTCCTGGCGGTGTGCAGCCGGATGGCGCGAAGGTGAGCGGACCGGGCGATGAGGGTGCCGAAACAGCAGCTGTTGCGCGCCGACTCCGCGCATTCCGTAACCGGCTGATCAGGCGCCCTCTGGCGGGTGTTCCTCCTGCCGAGTGCCGGCTTGTGCGGTGTCCGGGTGGGACGGATTCCAGAGCCGGCGGGTGCACGCCTTCGCCCGACGCTGGCAGGCGGCCGGTCTGGTCGCCGAGCTCCACACCGGCCCCGCGACCGGGTGCGCGCGAAGGTTGGCCGCAGCCCGGATCCGAGTGCGGCGATCGTGGACTCGCAGTCGGTCCGGGCAGCGGCGAGCATCCCGAGGTGTCAGGCGCAGCCATCCTCCTGCCTCGGTGACGGCCCGGTGTGCGGTGACGAAGAGGTTGACGCCGCTGGAGTCCATGAAGGCGATCTGGCGCATGTCGATGACGATGCGGGGCCGGACGGTGTCGGAGAGGTCCAGGGCCTGCCTGAGCTCGTCGCTGGTGTGGTGGTCGATCTCTCCGGCCAGGGTCAGCACGCGGATGCCGTCGGTGGTGGCGGATACGACTTGCAGCCCACCGGGCTGCGGTGTCCGCCCGGCTCCTTCGTTCTCCGCCATTGGTCCCGCTGCCATGCCGGTGGTACTGCCACCCTGAAACTTCGCCCCGAGTGCTGCCCTGAACGGTTCGGATCATGCCCCGATGTGACAGAGCCGACACAGGGACCGAGGAGCTGTACCGGTCAGATGCGGGTACGCGCGCGGGGTGTGGACGTGGTGGCGAAGGCGGCCGGCATGGAATCAGTGCCTTTGGGTGAGGACGGCGTGACGCCTCAGGCGCAGGCCATACAGACCACGGTGGCCTTGGACGGGGACGGCACCTGCATCGCTCAGGCACGCCATCTGGCTGCGGACTTCCTTGCCCGGGTGCAGGCCGAGCACGGGCTGCCGGTCTCCGAGCGCGCCATGGATGTGACGCAGTTGGTGGTGAGTGAGCTGGTCACCAACACCTGCAAGTACGCGCCGGGCCCGGTCCTGATGGATCTGCGGATCACCGGTGACCTGGTGGAGGTAGTCGTGTGGGACTCCGATCCAGTGCTGCCGTTGGCAAGGTCCGCGGATGCCGGACGCGTCGGACAGCACGGGCTGGAGATCGTGATGGCCCTCGCCCACGGCTTCGAGGCGCAACGTGAGCCGGTCGGCAAACGCAACACCGCCCGCATCGCGATGCTGGACGACCCAGGCGGCGCGCCCACCGGCCGCCGACCCCAGTAAGAACTCCGAACAGAATGATCAGCGCCCGCTCTTCTCGGGGGACCCTCCGAGCAGGGCTGAGCATGGCCGAACCCGGCACCGGCGGCAAAGACAGCCGCTGCAGCCGATCGGCGAGGATCTCGTCTTCCAGGGCACTTCCCGCATGGCCCACGCCGGGCAGCAGGCACTCCCACATGGCGTCGAGCACGTCCTGAGCCTCCCCTTGCGCAGTCACGGCGACCACGAGATCGTGCGACGGGACCACCACGCACTGCTGTCCGAAGGAACCATGACCGTGGTACCCGTGACGCGACATCCAGAACTGGTAGCCGTAACCACAGGAGAAGTCGGCGTCGTCCGATCCGTCGTCCTTGAACGGCACGCAGTCGATGTGCCGTCTGGTCGCGAGCTCAACCCATTCGCGCGGGATGAGTTGCTGGTCACCCCAGTGGCCTCCACGCAGCAACAGCTCCCCAAACGCGGCGACAGCCTCGGTCGTGAGGTGCAGTCCATGGAATCCGAAGGCGGCACCGCTCTTCACCCGGTCCCATTCGGCGTGGTCGACGCCCATCGGCTTGAAGATGCGCTCGTCGAGGAACTCCGGCAGAGCGCAGCCCGTGACCCGTTCCACCATCCGGGCCAGGATGAAGGTGGTTGAGTTGTCGTAGGCGTGCCGCGTTCCCTCGGCTGCGGCAAACGGCAAGCGCAAGAAGCCCTTCACCAAGTCGTCGGGTTCCAGTTCCCAGGCCTCGGCGAGACTGTCCGTGAGACGCCCCGCTGTCATGGACAACAGGTGGTGAACGGTGATGCGGCTGCCTTGCTCCGAGACGTCGGCTGGGACGTGGTCGGGCAATACGTCCACCACTCGATCGCCCAGCGAGAGTAGCCCGTCGGCGATCACGAGCCCCACGGCGACCGAGGTGAACGACTTGGTCAGCGAGTAGAGAAGGTGCGGGCGTTCGGCAGAGTACGGCGCCCACCAGCCTTCGGCGACGACGTGACCGTGGCGTACTACCATGAGGGAGTGGCACTCGACGGATCGTGCTTCGAGCCGATCCAGCAGCGCGGCGATCGACCGGGACGACAACCCCGAGGCGGCCGGTGTCGAGCGCGGCAGCAGGGCACGCTGAGAAGCCATCCGGGCACCGTATCCGAACGCCGTTTCGGACCCACGTGATTAGCTGACCGCTGCAAACTGAGTTGAGCCCGCGATCTTGCGGCTTGGTCGGGATCGCGGGCGTGCTCGCGGACGGGTTCATGGGAGGGCTCAGGTCGATGCACCCCGATCTGGACAAGGCAGTGGGACCAGGCGCGGTCTTGGCTGGGGACCGTCGCACCTTCTCCGTCATGACGCTCGTGGGCGGGTTCGCGGGCGCACTCGCATACGGGCTCGTGTTCGAGCTCTTCAATGGGTCCCAGGCCGGGCTCGCGAACGGGCTCGTGCTCACGTTCGGGCTCGGGCCTGTTGCGAAAGTGGGCGTTGGGCTTATGGAGTCCATGGAATTGCTGGACGGCGAGGGACGTTGATCACTTCATGACTCAACGCCCAGCGCCTCGCTCACTGTCCGACGAAGCCCTTTCCAGCTTGCTTGGCCAGCAGCAGTTCGGCACGCTCGCCACCATCAAGCGCAGTGGCCACCCCCACCTGACCACCATGGTGTACAGCTGGGACCCCGAAGCCCGCATTGTGCGGTTCTCGACCACGGCCGACCGGGTCAAAGTCCAGCACCTGCGGCGCAATCCCCGTGCGGCGCTGCATGTGCCGGGCGGCGATGTGTGGTCGTTTGCTGTCGCCGAAGGCGAGACCGAGGTCTCTGAGAGCACGACGGTTCCTGGGGACGCGGTGGGGCGGGAACTGCTCGGGATGATCCCGAAGGCCGGGCGGCCCGAGGACGAAGCCGCGTTCCTGGAAGAGTTGGTTGCCGAGCGTCGGGTGGTCATCCGGCTGAAGGTGGACCGACTGTACGGCACGGTGCTCGAAATCGACGGTTAGGACATATCGGTTCCGTGCGAGCTGCGGCACCCCTTCGAGCATCGCCTGGCCCCATCTGCACGGCGGCCTGGACGCCGCGGTCGCGATCAAAGACGCCGACAGCCTCCGCGCCGCCGGTGATCTTGCCGCCCTTGGGGTCTCCTCGGGCCCCTGCGGGGCCGCCGCGCTCGCCGGTCTCCGCGCGGTGCTCACCGGCGTGGGCGCCGAAGAGCGTCGTACGGCACTGGGCCTCGACACGACGTCGGTGGTCGTCCTGCTGAGCACCGAGGGCGCGGCCGCCAACCCGCGCTCTGCCATCGCCAACTGAACGCGCGACACCCGTCGGCGTGCGTCGTCGCCACCCCGTCCCTGACCCCTGAGGCGGTAACAGGACTTCGGAAGGTCCCTCATGCTCCCCGAGACCCCCTCGACCTCAGCACCAGCCGATTCCCCGGACTCCGACTCCGGCCGCCTGCTGGCCGGACTGATCTCCATCGATTCGGTCAACCCCGATCTCGTACCCGGTGGGGCCGGTGAGCGGGCCGTCGCCGACTTCTGCGGCGCGTGGCTGGCCTAGCGTGGCTTCGAGGTGCACAGGCTGGAGAAGCGCCCTGGCAGGCCCTCGCTCGTCGCGATCGCCCGCGGCACCGGCGGCGGCCGTACGCTCATGCTCAACGGACACCTCGACACCGTCAGCCTCGCCGATTACGACGGCGACCCGCTCGACCCGCGGATCCGCGACGGCAGGATGTACGGCCGCGGCACCTTCGACATGAAGGGCGGCATCGCCGCCATGATGGTCGCCGCAGCCCGCGCCACCGCCCACGGCCCGCTGCGGGGCGATGTCGTTCTCGCCCTCGTCGCCGACGCCGGTCGCCTGCCCCGTGCTCCCCGGTCGGTGAGACGGCCTCCGTCACAGCTCGAACAGCCGTGCCCCGTTGTCGTGGCAGACGCCCCGCAGCCAGGCGTCTCCGAGCCCCAGCCGCTCCAGGGCCGCCAGCTGATGGACGTACGGGTAAGGGATGTTGGGGAAGTCACTGCCGAGCAGGATCCTCTCGCCCAGGTCGGCCAGCCGGGGCAGCGCCCGCTGCGGGAACGGCGCGGACCGCTCGGCAAAGTCGGTGAACGCCATCGTGGTGTCAAGCCGCACCTCCTCGTACCGCTCGGCGAGGTCGAGGAAGTCTTCGTACTCCGGCATGCCCATGTGGGCGACGACGAGCCGCAGCCGGGGGTGCCGGGCGAGCATGCGGGCGACCGGCCCGGGTCCGGTGTGCTTGCCGGGCGCGGGTCCGGATCCGCAGTGCATCACTACGGGGATCCCCGCCTCGGAGAGAAGACCCCAGGCGGGGTCGAGGGTCTCGTCAGCGGGGTCGTACGCCCCTACCTGTAGGTGCGCCTTGAAGACCCGTGCGCCCGCCTCGACCGCTTCCCGGACGTAGATCTCCACGCCCGCCTCGGGGAAAAGGGTCGAGGTGTGCAGGCAGTCGGGGGTACGCCGGGCGAAGTCGGCGGCCCACTGGTTGAGCCATTCGGCCATGCCCGGCTTGTGCGGATAGAGCATCGCGGTGAAGGCACGGACCCCGAACTTTCGCAAGACGGCAAGGCGTTCGGTCTCCTCATGGCGATAGGTGATGGGCCACTCGATGCCGCCGGTCACGGGGCTGAGGGAGTCGAAGTAGCCCCAGACCTTGCGCAGCACGCGTTCGGGCATGAAGTGGGTGTGGACGTCGACGAGTCCTGGCAGCCCGAGCCGCTCCTGGAACCGCCGGATCTCGGCCGCCTCGCCCACCGAGTCACCTGTTTCCGTCATGTGGCTCTCACACTCCTGGGTGTGCTCCGACCTGCCCTGGGCAGAGAGTACGTTCCGAACGGGTGACGTGCGTGGTGGCAGAGGAGTTCCGCCCACGACCGGGAGTCGCCCCGGGCTGATCCTGGGCCGTGCGCACACTGCGCATCGGCGGTGGCCCCTTCGCCGGTGGCCAGGGGCGCGATTCTGAGCCTCGGCCCAAAAGGCGGTGCCACTCCTCTCAACACCTGGGCGGGCAGCCGTTCCCGGTCCTCGAACGCCTCGGCTGCCACGGGGATGCCCGGGCGGTGTCGCGCGGCGTCTCCTCAGCGCAGGCGGCCAGGACGAGGCGGGCGGAGTGGTAGATCGAGCCGAGCGGTGGCTTCTGTGTTTGGCCGGCCCGCGGAGGCTGGTCACGTGCAGGCCCCGTTTGCTGATCATGCCAGACGCGCACGGCCGGTGGCGCCGCTCGGGCAAGAGCGGACGTAGGGGTCCGGCACCTACCCACTCGGCTGCGCGGCCACCTTCGGCCCGGGAGTGCCAGGCCCTCGTCCGCGCCCATGACGGGCCTGTGGGTCAGAACCATTCGGGCCGGCAGTCCCCTGCGGTGCGGTCCAGGCTGTCGAGCAGGTCGAACTGCGGTCCGGTCCGCGGGAGTTCCACTCGGAAGAAGTACCGGGCCGCCTGCCGCTTGCCCTCGTGGAAGTCATCCGCGTCGTCCCCCAGCGCGAGGAACTGCTCCAGCCAGATCCAGGCCAGCACCACATGGCCGAGGGCTTCGAGGTAGACGGAGGCATTGGCCAGGGCGGTGGCGGGGTCTCCGGTGGACCACAGCGTGGCGGTGGTCCGCTCGGTCCGGGCCGCGGCCTGTTCCAGGTGGGCGGCCAGTTCGGCCGCCTCGCCGCCGACCGCCGTGGCCCGGGCGGCGGTTGCAGCGAGCGTCTCAAGGAGGAGTTTCAGTCCTGCGCCGCGGTTCATGACCACCTTGCGGCCGAGCAGATCCAGCCCCTGGACGCCGTGGGTGCCCTCGTGGATGGGGTTGAGGCGGTTGTCCCGGTAGAACTGCTCGACGTTGTACTCGCGGGTGTAGCCATAGCCGCCGTGCACCTGGATGGCGAGGTCGTTGGCGGCCAGACACCACTGCGCCGGCCAGCTCTTGGCGATGGGCGTCAGGATGTCGAGCAGCAGCCGGGCGCGGGCCCGCTCGGGCTCCTGCTCGGCGGTGCGCTCCTCGTCGAGCAGGCGGCTGCAGTACAGGCTGAGCGCGAGGGCGCCCTCCGTGTAGCTCTTCTGGGCCAGCAGCATCCTGCGTACGTCGGCGTGTTCGATGATGGGGATCTGCGGGGCGTTCGCGTCCTTGCCCGTCAGTGGGCGGCCCTGCGGGCGGGTGCGGGCGTAGTCGAGAGCGTGCAGGTAGCCGGTGTAGCCGAGCGCGGTGGCGCCCAGCCCGACGCCGATGCGGGCCTCGTTCATCATGTGGAACATGTACGCAAGCCCGTGGTGGGCCTCGCCCACCAGGTAGCCCACCGCGCCCGGAGCGCCGCCCGGGGTGTACCGGCCCTCACCGAAGTTGAGCAGGGTGTTGGTGGTGCCTCGGTAGCCCATCTTGTGGTTGAGACCGGCCAGCACTACGTCATTGCGCTCCCCCAGGCCCCCGTCCGCCTCGACGAGGAACTTGGGCACGATGAACAGCGAGATGCCCTTCACGCCCGCCGGCCCGCCGGGGATCTTGGCGAGAACCAGGTGGACGATGTTCTCGCTGAGCTCGTGGTCGCCGGCGGAGATCCACATCTTGGTGCCGGTGATCCGGTACGTACCGTCGTCCTGCGGCACGGCCCGGGTGGTGATGTCGGCCAGCGAGGAACCCGCCTGCGGCTCGGAGAGGCACATGGTGCCGAAGAAGCGGCCCTCGACCATGGGCCGCACGTAGTCCTCGACCTGCTCCTTGCTGCCGTGCGCCTGGAGCAGGTTGGCGTTGCCGACGGTGAGGAACGGATACGCGGCAGTGCCGACGTTGGCGGCCTGGAACCAGGCCATGCAGGCGTTGGCAACCACAGTGGGCAGCTGCTGCCCACCGACCTCGTAGTCCATGGCTGCGCCGGTCAGACCGGCCTCGGCGAAGACCCGCAGGGCCTCCTTGACCTCCGGGATGATGTGCACCCGCTCGCCGTCGAAGCGGGGCTCTTCGGCGTCGTTCTTCTTGTTGTGCGGGGCGAAGTGCCGGGTCGCGATGGCCTCACTGAGGTCCAGCACGGCGTCGAAGGTGTCCCGGTCGTGGTCGGCGTAACGGGACCGGCGGGTCAGGGCCGTGACGTCCAGCCAGTCGTGGAGCAAGAAGTCCAGGTCTCGGCGGGAGAGCAGCAGGGAGTCCATGGGGCGGTTCCGATCGGGGGGGACGGTGAGAACGGGAACAGGCAGGCGTCAGACGGTGGTGCCGATGCCGCCGTCGACGGGGATCACCGCGCCGGTGACGTACGCTCCGGCCCGGCTGGACAGGTAGACCGCCACGCCGGCCATGTCGTCGGGGCGCCCGATCCGACGCAACGGAGCGGACTCGACCACGGTGTCCCCCTGTGCCTTCAGTGTGGCGGCCATCATCTTGGACTCGAACGGGCCGGGTGCGATCGCGTTGACGGTGATGCCCTGCGGGCCGAGCTCTTTGGCCAGGACGCGCGTCAGGTGGTGCAGTCCGGCCTTGCTCGCCGCGTAGGAGTAGGCCGGCAAAGCGCCTACGTGAAGACCGTCGATGGAGCCGACGTTGATCACACGGGCCGGATCGTCGTGGGAGCCGGCTTTGCGCAGCAGCGGCAGCAGGGCCTGCGTCAGCAGGAAGGGGCTGCGCAGGTTGAGGTCCATGACCTTGTCCCAGCCGCTGACCGGGAATTCATCCAGTGGCGCACCCCAGCTCGCGCCGGCGTTGTTGATCAGGACGTGCAACTGCTCCTCCCGCTCGCCGATCTCCGTGGCAAGCCCGTGGCACTCCTCCTCGCGCGACAGGTCAGCGGGCAGGGCGACCGCCTCGCCCAGCGCGGAGAGCTCACGCACGGCCTCCTCGCACGCCGCGGCACTGCGGGAACTGACGTAGACCCGGGCCCCGGCTTCGACCAGGCCGCGGGCGATCATCAGGCCAATACCGCGGGACCCTCCCGTGACCAGCGCAGTTTTGCCAGAAACGGAGAACAGTGCGGTCACGGCAGACTCCAAGAGCAGTGCTAGGCGGTATTGAGGCGTGCTCGCGCAAGCCTCTGCCGCAGACTAAGCGGTTGCTTAGATCGCGTCAACCGGAAGTCAGCTGCAAGTCCCGAACGGCGCATCCCCCGCCCGCGGCCTGAGGCGGGTCACCACATCACCTGCCTCGGCCTGTCGCGTCAGAAGTGAGCGCAGCCGTTCGATCTCGTCGTACTGGGCAGCCGATCGCGAGATCGCCAGGACCCTGAACTCTGCCAGCTTCGCCAGTTCGCTGTCCCGCCGGGAAACCCGGTCGCCCAGGCGATCGGCAGCGGGGAGCGAGTGCGCGCAGCACCATGGCCCTGGCCGGTTCTGGTCTGGTGACGAAGACCCTCTCATCAGGAACCTTGGCGGCGCGGCAGCGTTCACGGTCTCTCCGACGGCGGTTTCGGCGCCGGATTCCTCCCGGCCTCGTTCTTCGACTGCTCGGCCACCGAATGGTCGCGCGTGGAACCAGGGTGCCGTCGGCGATGAGGACGGTGTCCCTGCGGAACCGGCTCCGCTGCCGGAGCGCCAATAGCGGACCGAGGTGATCAATGATGCGGTCTGCGGCCGACTTGGAGATACCGAACAGCGGCGCCGCGATCGTCCAGCGACAGCTCCAGGGCCGGCCGCGGCGTCGATCTGCAACCTGATCACGTCGTACTGCGGCTACCAACTTGCCGAAGCAGCGCGGGCTCAGCCCCGTAGAGGGACCTGTCCAGGACGGCACCGACGCCGTGATCACTCCAGCCACACTGTGATGGATTTCAGCCGAGGCGAGGTCGCTGAGCAGGTAGCCATGGTCCACGGATCAGCAACCAGCGTCTCTCCTTGGTCCGGGATCAGGCCCAAAATGATGCCCATGGCCGACGAAGAGCGATACGAGGCAGAAGCACCCACATTTTTGTCATCAGCAACCGAGGTGGCTCGCCTGCTGAACTTCGACTACGCGGCCGGCGTGCCGGATGACCGACGGGCGCGACACCTGGCCCATGCAGTGCGCAAGCCACTTCTCGACCGCGTCAGTCTGCCCGAGGAGTTCTTCCTGCCGTTGATGGCCGCAGCCGTCTACGACCCGGACCCCAGCTTCTGCCGCTGGTTCGTCGAGCCGGCGCTCTACGCATTCGGACGGCGCCGGGTCATGACGGCACTGCTCAACTATCTGCGGACCGGTACGGACGCGGAGCGAGCGGGCGCCAAGCGGGCCTGGTACTGCGCCCACCTGTCACTGCGCGCAGACCGGTCTCCGGCATACGCACCTGATGGAAGTCGTGATCCAGCCTTGGACGTGTCCCACGACGTGGTGGTCAAGTGGCTGGAGTGCGCAGCCTCACCGGACCGCAACCAAGCCTGATCCCACACAGGTGGTTACGGGACAAGCTTGAGACGATCACGTAGAAAGGGTCGTGGTCAATGACGTGCGTTCTTGCCGCGCCATGCGGTGATGGTTCCGCCTTGGGCCTTGTTCTCGTTGACCTTCACCCAGGTGCGTATCGTATGCGGATCTGTTGCCGATCAGTCGGTGCGGTCGCTCAGGCCCAGCGCCTTCGGGTAGTCGCTGGGGAAGTCCCTGGGCATGCCTGGCACGTCGATGGTGCGCCCATACACGCCGACCAGGAACTCGACGGCACCGACCGGATACTCCGACCAGTCCCCGTTGTCTCCGCGGACGACCACCGGCCATGCGTCCGGGTCCACGGGACTCGTCCTCCAGTAGAAGGAATCTCCCGCATTGGACTCCGCCCAGCAGATCAGGCCTCCCGGCTGCGGGAAGGGGACATACCCCTCGGTGTCGCCCATCTCGAACAGATCCTGAAGGATCTCGTCCTCCCTTGACGCGGACGCCCATGACGCCTCGGCACCGGGCCGGGGGACGGACACCACCAGGAAGTCGTCGACGACCAGGACCGGATACGCCTCCGCCAGAAAGCGGAAGTCCGAGGGCAGCCCCGCCCCAAGGCCCGCCTCGAGGGCGGCCCAGTTCACCCTGCGCCCCCCAGGCACACGCCACCGTGTCATCGACGGAAGCAGAGCCTCCAGCTCTTCGACCCTCAGCATGCCGCCTGCCAATCCTGGCTGTTGTAGACCACAAAGTCGTCGAACAGTACTCCGTCCTCGGTGTAGGGCATGGTGACGCTGCCCACCACGCGTTGATCACTGGCTCGATGGACAGCTGGCAACCGCAGCACCCTGGGCGTGACCTGGTTGCAGCCCGCCCGGCCTTCACGGCTTGGATCACCACCGGGCCACACCGCTGGCCGCACGGTCCGAACTGCGCCAGTTAGTCTGAAGAAGCTGCAGGTCACGGCCAATGCCGACGGAAGCATCGAATGGAAGGTCTCGATCGACTCCACCGTCTGCCGAGCTCACCAGCACGCCGCCGGGGCCCGCAAAAAAAGGGGCTCTCGATTCGGCCCCTCCGGCCGTGGTAGTCGACGGTGCGGGGGTCCAGGCCCATGTAGCGGGCGATCCGCTTGGTGGGGTAGCCGAGCAGGTGGCGCAGGACCGATCACGGTGAACTGGCGGGTGGGCAGTTCCAGGATCGCCTCGTACAGGCCGCCGCCGCTGCTGTTGAGCTCGAGCTGGCTGCGGACCGTCTCGAGGTTCTTCGCTATCGGGCCGTTGATGAGGAAGGCCCTCGGTCGTCCGTCCTCATCGAGGGGGCGGGCAACGCCGTGGTGCAGCACGGCAAGCGTCTGCTGTTCGAGGTCTCCCTGCTGCAGCAGCTCGTAGAAAAGCGTCGGGGTTCCGCTGGCTGGCGTTCCTCGGATCAAGGCCAAGAGGAGTTCTCAGCCAGCTTGGCCGATGGTCACGGTGCGGGATCCCGGAGCGAAGTCGCCGAAGGACTGTTCCCAGGACTCGCCCGGCCAGTAGTAGGTCACGCGGCCCTCGGAGGGCCGGTAATGGGCGGTGTAGACGGTTCCCAGGCCCTCGTCGTATGCGGATTGGTACAGCGGCGGCTTCAGCATCGCCGCCACATCCGTGCCGGCTGCGCGAATGGCGCTCAGCCGCTCCTGGGTCCGGGAGAACTGCTCCTGCTCGTCGGGCACCGGCATGTGCTGATGGTTGGCAGCGCAGGCGTCTGTTGCCTCAGTCAGTGAGATATCCGGCCCCACGAACACCGTCCGTGCCTGCTCGGGGTCGACAAGGGTGACGTTCTGCGGGATTGCGATCGGTATGGACTTCAGCTTGCCGACTGCCTCGTCAACGGTGGTACACGTCTCCAACAGGTAGCGCAGGACGATGAGGATGGCGAAGCCCGGGCCGTGGACGAATCGCCCACCGAAAGTGAGTGAGACCGCGAGCCCGGCGTCGTTCATCCCGTCCAGCAAGCCCCAGGCGGCATCCTGCATTCCGATCACCGGTCGCAGGAAGTGGGAGGAAACAATGGTGCCCTCACACTCATCGGGGCTGAAGTCGTAGTTGCGCAGCAGAGTGCCACTGTCACCGATCTGGGTGCAGCCCGAGAAGAACGGTCGCAAGGTCGCCAGGGTGAGGAAGGTCCCTCCTTCGGGCCGGTCGAGCTGACCGGCGAGGCGATCGAGCACGGGGACCAGCTCCGGCATGTGCTCCTCGAACAGCCTCCGAGCACGGTCCGCGCCCTCTGAGGTCCGGCTCTCCTCGGTCATCCACTCCTCCGCGAGCGGCCACAAAGCCTGTGTATGGGTGGCCCATCGCTCGTCGCTTCCGTCGCCGATCTCGATAGCACGGAAGGTCTTCTGCTGTTGGCTCATGGCTGCCGCTCCCTTGCGGATGTCCGGTGAAGTGATGGCAACCTAACTAATTTCGCGGGTAGTTCACCAGATCAGGCATGGTCGGTAAAGGCATCCGAGGTATCCACAGATCACCTCGAACGGCATATCAGGGTGCGGCCCTCGCCGCGCAGGACCAGGGGCAGCGGCCGACCCGCACCACAGGCATTCCCCTCAACTTGTCATGTAGAGCTCAGACGCGGCTTTCTCAGGATCTCCCCGGCCTGTGCGAGCGGCTGCGGGTCTACAGGCACGTCGAATATGGCAACCTGAGCCACGAGCTGCGCTTCGACAACGCCCGGTGAGGCGCGTACTACGACCACTCGGTCCGGGCGCTGACCTCCGGAGTCGACGACATCATCAACGTGCCTGTGCGCAGGAGCGAGCTGGATGCCCTGCTGTATGCGCTCCCCCGCTCCGACCGCCTCCGCAGCCACCGAGCAGCGGCTCGACGCCGGTGGGGGCGTGGAGAACACCGAGCGCCTCGCGGCGGCCATGAAAAAGCGTTCGGGCAGGCCGCTCGCGCGGCCACTCGCCGGCTCCGTCTCAGCTGCTCAGCTTGACCGCGCGACGCAGGTCGTCGACGTACACCTCGGGCTGCTCCCAGGCCGCGAAGTGGCCGCCGGCAGGGTGTTCCACATAGTCGCAGAGGTTCAGGAACGCCTCGGCGTAGCTCCGCGGCTCCGGTTTGGTGTCGCGCTGGAACACGGACAGTACGGTCGGGGTGTCGATCCGGTCGGGGATGGCGGCCGGTTCGGTGTAGGTGGCGAAGGAGGTGCCGATCGTGCCGGTGATCCAGTATGCGGTGACCCAGGTGAGGAGTTCGTCCGTCGTGAAGGCCGAATCGTCGGACCAGGACTCCAGTTTCTCGACGATCCACGCCGCGAGGCCGGCAGGTGAGTCGCCAAGGGCAACAGCGAGCGTGTTCGGCCGTGTCGACTGCTCGGCGATGTATCCGCCCTCGGCCCGGAACCACTGCGCCGTCCGGCCGAGGTAAGCCGCCGCGTCCGGCGCGAGTTTCGCCGGGTCGGCGGTGAGCGCACGCTGCGGGGCGATGTTCGTGAGGTGCAGCGCGGTTACGCGGTCCGGGTGTTCGGCTGCGAGGAGTTCCGCGACGGTGCCGCCCACGTCGCCGCCGGACACCGTGTACCGCGAGTAGCCGAGCTCGTCGAGAGCATCCGCGACGATCCCGGCGATCTGGTTGGCCGACATGCCGGGCTTGGTGAGCGGGGCCGCGAACGGGAAGCCCGGCAGCGCCGGAACCACCACGTGCATGTCCGCGAGCAGAGGCAGGACGCGCTCGAACCGCAGCACCGAGTCGGGCCAGCCGTGCAGTAGCACGACGACCGGAGCGCCGGGATCCGCGGACCGCTGGTGGATCACTCGTAGATCGGTGTCGCCCGCCCGCACGGTAGCCCAGGGGAACGCGCCGATGCGGCGCTCGTGCACGCCCCAGTCGTATCCGTTCGCCCAGTGTTCGAGCAGTTCGTCGAGGCGGGCGCTGCGGATGCCGCGCGTCGCGTCGTCACTCCACGGCGTCGTGACGCGCCGCGTCCGCTGGAGTCGTTCCCGGATATCCTTTTCCATGTGTATCAGCGTACACATAATGTGTATGCTCGTACACATGAGCTTGCGCAATGCGGACACCACCCGGCACAGGATCCTGGAGCACGCGCGACGTCTGTTCGCCCAGCATGGGTACACGGCGGTCACGGTGAAAGGCGTGGCCGACGCGGCCAGTGTGTCGCCCAACCTCATCACCCGTTATTTCGGTGGCAAGGATGGGCTCTTCCTGGCGGCGACCCGGGTGGAGATCCCGGTCTCGAACTCCTTCGACGGCGAGCGGTCCGCGCTGGGTTCGCGTCTCGCGGCGAGCATCGTCCAACGCTGGTTCGGTCCACTCGGGGAGGATCCGCTGCTCGTACTGCAGCGCGCGTCCGGCGAACGCCCGGAGGCAGCGGAGGCGCTGGCCGCCTTCCTCGACACGCATTCGCTGGAACCGCTGTACCGCTACCTCCGCGACAGCGGTCTGGACGAGGCGAACGCCCGCAGCCGAGCCGCAGCGATCGACGCCTTCGTGCTCGGCGTCTCGACCCGCCGCCGAATCCTGCGTTCCGAACTCGGCGACCCCGCCAACCTCCAGGCCTGGCTGAGCACCACCATCCAACGCCTCGCCGACGGTTGACCAACGGCCCAGCACTGCTGCGATCAGAGTCATCGACATGAGCGCAGAAGCAGGAAAGGAACATCACCGGAATTGGCCAATGAGCGGGAGCTGCCGAGCAGTCGGGGCCACTGGGGGCGGCCGACGAATTGGGCACGCTCAACCTGATCGCCGAGGAGGCCCGGGCCAGGCCGCGGACCCTTCACCGTCTCGACCATGCCCGAAGGCGACGCGCTCAAGGACATCATCACCAAGTACGACCTGCCCGGCGAGCTGACCGGCGCCGGCGAGATCCGCAACGGCTTCGTCCACCTCCACGTCGTCCTGGGCGTCGACGGCGATCGGGCCATCGCCGGACCGCCGGAATCCAGTCGGGCGACCGACGCCCTAAAGGAAGCACCATCGCCCGGCGGGGCCGGACTGCAGACGGCTGGAGGACTCCCCTCTCCCTGGAGGATTCTCTTCTCCCTGGAGGGCAGCCGCCAACGCCTGTTCGACGTCGACACCCGGATCAACTCGCCGTCCAGTGCACACCGTCCTCGAGGTACTCCCCGAGTTCGTTGACATCGCCCTGCTCAACGAGCGCTGCGACCCCCTGCACGGACAGCACTTCGACCCGCGCACCGTCGAGTTCTCCGATCCGGAGGACGATTCCGACGAGGTCGAGCCTGTACGGCGCTCCACGACGGCCAACCTCACTACCTGCTTCACCCGGCTGCTGCTGAGCACGTTCGCGGATGTCTTACAGCGATGGTGGAACGACG
Organism: Streptomyces sp. NPDC020299; assembly: GCF_044387825.1. Classification (NCBI taxonomy): domain Bacteria; kingdom Bacillati; phylum Actinomycetota; class Actinomycetes; order Kitasatosporales; family Streptomycetaceae; genus Streptomyces; species Streptomyces sp. NPDC020299. The sequence goes on along the minus strand of NZ_JBIRWL010000002.1, from coordinate 554,154 downwards.
AGCGGGACGCACAGCTGCAGCGCGTCAACCTGGCCGGCCACCCCCGTCTGCTTGAAGTAGCCACACTGTTCGTCGACCCGGACGAGCAAGCGCTGGTGCGGGACACACTGCAGCGCGTGCTGCAAGGCGTGGCGTCGGCCGAGGAGGCACGGCTGTGCGCGGTGCCGCTCGACTGCGACTGGGACTTCGCCCGAGCCTGCCACGAACATCAGATACCACGGGCGCCCGTTCGACGACGCTCTGCAGCGCCTGAAGAAGCGCGCGCAGCACCTGGCCGACGAGGGCGGCCAGACAGCGGTCCGAACCCAGCAGGCCGTCCGCTCGCAGGAATCGAAGGTCGGCCGCATGAACGGACCGATCGACCTCCTTTCGCGCAGAGGGGCCCCCGCCTGCGGCGTGGCCCCTCTGCGGCTGGACTGGGAAGTCCAGGTGGAGCTAGGGGGTGCCGGATCTTTCCAAGGCCGGGCCCCACCGGTCGCTCATGGTGGTGCTTGCCGGATCAGGGACGCACATCGACGTAGTCGCCGGTGGCCTTGGCCGGGCCGGTGGTGTTGGTGCCGGTGAAGCTCCAGCGCCAGTAGCCGTCCTTGACTGCCTTGACCGTGGTGCGAAGGGTGCCGGTGCCGCTGGTGTTCACCGTGGCCACCGTGGTGTAGGTGCTGCTTCCCTTCGGGCGGAACTGCAGTTTCACGGCTTGGCCCGCGTATCCCGCATACCGGTAGGTGTCCCAGTTGGCCCGCACGAGCTTGCCGGTGATGGTGATACGAGCACCCTTGGCCACCGGTTCCGGTGAGGCGTTGACTGTGAGCCGCGCAGCACGCTTGAGGCCGAAGGACCCCACGCCGGGGGCAAAAGCGGAATCGCCGTCGTTGGCGTCGACCAAGGCGTCGACTGACCATGTTCCCGCGTTGGCGTTGGCCAGGTCCACTGGGTCGTCGCTGCCCGGAGCCGGGTGAGGGTTGACGGCGAACGCCGTCGTGCATGCCGTCGCGGTCTCGCAGAACGCATCGGTGGTGTAGAAACCGCCGTGCGGCCCCTTCAGATCCACATCGGCGAAAGCCAGACCGGAGTCATCCGATCCGGTGACCGAGACCGAGAACTGCACGCTGTGCGTGATACCTACGATGACGTCGTGTCCGGAGTTGATGGTGGCACCGCTGACCACCACCGGGTCGCTGGGCGCGCCATCGGACGCGGCATCGGCCGAGGCGCCGGCCCCCGCCAGCAAAACGGCAACGGCCCCCACCACGACACCGCGGTTTGTGGCGCGACCGACGGACTTGCGCCGTATGGCACGTGCGGCGGCGATGGGCGGGGCGATGTCGCGCCCGCCGCTTTGTCTGTCGCCAAGTGGTGCGGCGAAGCGGCTCATGAATCCTCCCAGGGATGACAGGCCTTGCTACCAACCGCACCGCGCGCGAAGGCAGTTGATGGCGAGTGCAGGAGACCGATGTGTGTCACTCCCTACGACTGCCGAACCGGCCCGATCGTTGCCCCGGGCCCGGGCGGGAAAACAACCAGCCCCCCCGCCAAGGGCGCGGGTGCTGTGCGCGCTCGGCATCCGCGGTACGGGCCGCTCCATGTCCCGCCGCATCACCGGGCACTTCGTCACCATGGACAACATCCGCGCCGCCGACGCAAACGCCCTGCAGCAAGTCGCGGGCATCGGCGCCGAGAAAGCACCCGCCGTTGTCGCCGAACTCGACGAACTGTCCGGGGCTGATCGACAGACTCACAGCGGCCGGGGTGAACATGACGAACCCGGCGCCGCTCCCCCACCCACAGCCGGCGAAGACACCTCCGAGGCCGACGAGGGCTCCGGTGGGGTCCCGGCCGGCGGTGCACTTGCCGGGATGACGGTGGTGGTAACCGACACGATGACGGACCGCTGGAGCAGCTCAGCCGCAACCAGACGAACGAACTCATCGGGCGGGCTGGCGGACGCTCATCCTCCACTGTGTCCACAAAGACCACCCTCGTCACCGCCGGGGAAGGCGCTGGATCCAGGCACCGGTCTGCGGCCTCCGCCGGGCGGCTGGCGGGCTCGATCGCGAGAAGGGGTCCCAGCCGCTGGATGACCCGGCACACGGTGTCCAGGATGACTCCGACCGTGATCACACCAGTCACGCCAAGATCATCTCACCTGTGGCCGCCTCGTTCACCGGACTGAGCCCGCGTCAGTTCAGCAAGCTGATCACAGCATTGTGGCGGGAGGGCACGGACCCGGTGCGCAAGGGCCGGCCGTGGAAGCCTGCCGCTGGAGGACCGGGTCCTGCCAAGGCCGCCGTCGGCAAGGCGACCGTGATCGCGGACTGCAGTTACCGAGAAACCGGCCTGGTCATCCTGTACCGCCGCGAGCGCGGCCAGGCCGAACTGACACCCTCCTCGAAGGCGCCGTTACTGTAAGGAGCGCAGAGCAGCACCGCATCAGGTCTCTCCCCTAGGTGTTGACGATTCGATACTCGGCGATGAGCCAGCAGCAGCCCCGGCGCGATCGTTCCGCTCAAAGCACTATCCGCCCACTTCGGTTCGGACATGAGGTAGGCACGGCTGCCCATGTCGGAGATTCCGCGTGGAGTTGACGTCGAATCAGGAATGCGAGCTGCGTATGCGGACGTCCTGCGTCACGGTGCGCACCTATGTACCTCCCCTTGTGCGGCAGCATTCTTCGCGTCGATCTTGGTGCGGGGTAGGCTCGGCGGATATGACACGGGTTGCGGTAGTGGGTGTGGGGGCGGTGGGCGGCGTTGTGGCCGCGGGGCTGATGGCGACCGGGCGGATAGAGGTGACCGCTTGCGTGCGTTCGCCGCTGGGCGGGTTGCGCATCGTACGCCCCGACGGGTCGGCTCTTGAGACGTCTGTTCCTGAGGTCACCGACCCCGTCGAGGTCTCGGCGGTGGAGTGGGTGGTGCTGGCGACCAAGGCCTACCAGACGGCCGCAGTGGGACCGTGGCTCAGCCGACTGTGCGGTGCGGGCACCCGGGTCGTGGTGCTGCAGAACGGCGTGGAGCACCGTGAGCGCGTCGCGCCGCTGGTCGGCGCCGCCCACGTCGTTCCGGCCGTGGTGGAGATCTCGGCCGAGTCACAGCGCCGCGGCCAGATCCGGCTGTTCGGCCGGCCACGGCTCACCGTGCCCGAGGATGGTGACGGCGCCGACTTCTCGGCGCTGTGTCAGGGCAGCGGTATCGAGGTCTCGCCAACCGGCGACTTTGTCACCGCTGCCTGGACGAAACTGTGCCTGAACGCGGCGAACGGTGCCGTTACCGCGCTGACGATGCAACGGATGCCGGTCTTCGCCAATCCGCGCATCGCCCAGTTGGGACGGGCGCTGGTGGAGGAGGCACGGCAGGTCGCCGCCGCGTCGGGCGCACGCCTTCCCGATGACCTGGCCGACCAGGTCATCGCCCGGTTGCGAGCGATGCCGCCCGAGTCCGGTAGCAGCATGCTGTGGGACCGCCTGGCAGGCCGTGAGTTGGAATACGACGCCCGCAACGGGGCGGTGGTGCGCGCGGGCGCCCGCCTCGGCATTCCCACGCCGTACAACGCCACCGTCACCGCGCTGTTGGAAGCCGTGAGCGCACACGGAAACGCTTCGTAGCGTCCCTCCCCCTGGCGCTTTCCAGGGGGACGGGGGATGAGGCCGGGCCGTCGACGACGCGCAGCCAACAGTGGCCCGAGTCCGCCACAGGGACCAGCACACTGCCCATGCCACCGCTCAGCCAGTGGGAGCTTGACCCGGAATGTGGTCGGAGGTGAGTAACTGTGGCCCGGTCGGGGTCCCCGCACACCTGTATTCCTGGCAGCCCGGCGAGGTCGTGGCGGATCCGCTCGAGCGTCGGACCAGCAGCGTCCTCCAGAAAGGTCAGTCTGATCCGTGTGCCCTGCGCTCCGACGGCGGCCAGGGCCCGCGCTGCGAACCGTAGGTGCTCGCCAGGTGCTGGTGCTCGAAGAGCCGGTTGCCGGTGTCCCGGCCGGCGGTCACCAGGCCGAAGATCTGGAAGTGGGCGAGCATTCCCGGGTCGTTGAAGCTCTGGGAGCGAGTGACCCGCTGACTCGCCGCCGGCCGGGCTGGCACACTCGAACGCGGATCGGCGGCCAGGGCCAGCGAGCGCCGGTGCGCTGCCTCCAGCGCCAGTGCGTTCGTGGGGTCGGCGGCCACTTCGCTGCCCCGAACGGTCGCGACTACCTTGCGCGGATCCACGGTCGCCACGGCGGAATGCCCGGCCGGCGGCACGACCGGGGCGAGCACGAGGACCTCGAAGCCGTCGGGCAACGCCGACAGCAACACGTCCTCGGTGCCGCGCAGCGCGGTGAACTCGACCGGCGCCGGGGCCACGAACCGGTCGCTGCGATAGCGCCGCATCACCGCGGTCGGCGAGAGCCGGTCCGCCCGGCGCCGGAACACCTCCAGCAGCAGCGTGGTCAGATCCGCGCCGGACATCCCGCTGGCCAGCAGTTCCACCAGTTCCGGGGCGTCGGCCCGTGCCAGAACCCGACGCAGCGCCGGGTTTACCGGGGGTCTCCGGTGAGGTCATCGCGCGTCATGAGCGTCGAGTATCACCGTTCGTAAATCCGCTGGGCCAGTGAGTTTCTGACGCTTCGACGGGCAAGCCACCACAGGCTCAGGGCGCTCGACCAGAACGCCGTTCTCGAACCGGGCGCCCGCACGGACCAGGGGCACCAGGTGGGCTCCGGTGATCGCCCGCCAGCGGGCGTGGGCGGACTCGATCCAGCCTTCCGCGAACGCTTCCACCGGGACAGCTTCGGGCAGCACGCTCACCCTCACGGCCTTCGTCTTGTTCGGTGCACCTTGGTCGGAGCACATGATCAGACGAGGGCCGCCTCAGCGTCCGGTGAATGCCCGGGTGAGCGATCCGGTTCGAGACACCGTTCGGCATTGGGAGCGAGGAGCGGGCGGAAGTGCCTCAGTCGGCGAGCAGGGCGTGCACCCACTGGTCTTCGCGCTGTTCGATGTATTCGGCGTCGCTTCGCCAGGCATCGCCGTGGCCTGCGGCCCACAGAGTTGCCCAGGGCTGGACACCCCGGGCGGCCTGGTCGCGCAGGAAGTCGTGCATGGAACGCGTACGGCGCCCCAGCAGAGGGACCAGCCGACGGCGTTCGGCTTCATCGAGGCCGTAGGCGTTGGCGAAGACTCGCAGTCGGTCTCCCGCGTCGCGGCGTTGCCAGTCAGGATGCGCGGACAACGGGATGAACCCGTGCATGGCATACGCGACGTCCCACAGGCGGGAACCGGGGCCGGCGGTGTCCCAGTCGATGAACGCCCACTGGGACTCGTCTGCGACCACAAGGTTCCATGGGGCCAGATCGTGATGGGCGATGATGTCGCTGCCCTCGGCGGGGATCAGCACCTGCCAGTGCGCGTCGGGTGGTGGCGTGAAGTCCTGCACCGCATCGTGGAAGTCCCGGACCAGTCGTGCCACGCGAGCCAGTTGCCGGACGGATTCCAGCAGAGAGAACCGGTCGGGCCAGACCACATGTCCCGGCACGAAGGTCAGGACCTCGCGCCCCCGGTCGTCGATGCCCAAAGGACGGGGCGCCGCACGGAATCCCACCTCGTTGAGGTGGGTGAGCAAGGCGTGCACTGCGGGAGTCCACGGTCCGGCCGGACGGCGGACGGTATCTCCGACTCGAACGACGCCATCACTGACGTTGCCGCCGGACAACGGCTGTTCTTCATCATGCTGCACCGAACCAGTGTGTCTGATCAGGCCGCCGTGATCACCCCATTAAAAGGGAGCACCGGGGAGGTGCAGAGGTTAAGGACCAAGGTCAGAGCCTGTTGCGATGCCGAGCGGTGCGGATCAGTTCGGCTGCGCGCAGAGTGGTCGCGCGTTCGTCGGCGCTGGGAAGTGCGCTGCCGACGAAGGTGGCGAGATACGCGGTGGAGCAGCCGGGGTGCTCACCGATGATGTGGAGAACGGCGGCCCGAGTCTGGCCCAGGAGCGAGTTCAGCGGCGATCGGGCTCCGGGCGGGGCCGAGTGCGTTGGTAAGGCGAACAAGGGCCGTGGGCCCGAGGGCTGATCGTGGCAGCGGGGTCGGAAGCCCTTCGGCCACCACGTTTTCCGACTCGGCGTGAAGCGACTGCCGATGTCTCCGGCCGCATTCTCGCGACCCGCAGCCCGCCCGGCTCGGCGGACCAGGCGACCGCTTCTTACCTCACGCCGACAACCTGATCTGCCTTGCGGCCATCTCAAACAGGGACGCATGACGCAGCGAAACCGAATGAGACGACGAGAACCGAAAGGGAGAACGCGTGTCGGCCATCAGCCAGCGGATACACCTGGTACTGCTTGCCGCATGGACAATCCTCTGGTTCGGCGTGGTCCAGCCACACGGGGGGTTCTCATGGCACTACCTGCGTACTGGTGGGGAGTTGATCTACGCGGGCTCGGGCAGGGCGGACGGCGGTCTGAATCTGTACGCCCACCACCCCGAACTCCAGATGGGTCCCCTCAGCTTCCTGGCGGCGGGCCTGTTCAACCCTTTCCCCGAGTCCGTCGGGCAGTTCCTGGCCGCCGGCGTGATGTCCCTGCTCGGTCTGCTGATCCTGGTGGTGGCCGGGCGCAGCGCCGCCTGGCACTTCCTGGGCACCGGCACCAATCACCAGCGGCTGCGGCAACGGGTGCTGATCGCGGGCCTGGCGTTCATTCCGATGTGGATCGAGGTCGCTGTCCGTTTCGGCCACTTGGACGACGTTCTGGCACTCTTCTTCACCGCCCTTGCCGTACGCGCTCTCACCCTTGGCAGCCCCGCTGCCACGGGCGCCTTCCTGGCTCTGGCCATGGACTCCAAACCGACCGCGTTGGCCTTCCTGCCGCTACTGCTCGCACTGCCGAGAGGGCAGTGGCTGCGCGCGGGACTGTGGTGCACGGCTCTGGTCGCGGTCGCTTGGCTGCCGTTCCTGCTCAATGCCCCGCAGTCGTTCGACGCAGCCGAGTTCACCATCCCCAACCAGCCTGCGTCCGCGCTGCACTGGCTCGGCGTCAACGATCCACGAACCCCTCCCTGGGACCGGCCCGCACAGGCTGCGATGGGGCTGGCGCTGGGTTGCGTCGCGGTCTGGCGAGGCCGCTGGCCCGCTGTCGTCCTGCTCGGCGCCAACGCCCGGATCGCCCTGGACCCCAGTGTCTACACGTACTACACCGCCTCCGTCCTGCTGGGCACACTGTTGTGGGATGTGATCGGGCAACGGCGCCTGGTGCCCTGGTGGAGCTGGATCGGCCTGATCACCCTGTACGGAACGGTTTTCGCAGTTCCCGGTGACGCGGCCCGCGGCCTGATCCGCCTGGGCTTCGTCATCGCCTCCACCGCATATGTCCTCCTGTGGCCGGTACGAGACCGGCGTCGGCGCCCCTCCCAGTCGCGCAGCGAGCGGGAGGGGACCGATCAGGCAGTGGGCACGGCGAAGTGAACCACGCTCGGCACGCCGGAAAGATGGCGTCCCTGACGCGTCAGGGCAGTGCGCTAACTGTCACGTGGAGGGGACGCCGTAGACCTGCACGAGGATGACGCCAACGGTGTGCCGCCGTCATTCCGGTTACCACCGGCGAGCTGACCCACCATCATGACGATGAGGCCGGCAAGGAGAATCGCGGCGCCGATCAGAGTTCCCGACGGCCGAGCACCGGAATCGCTGATCCCCAACCCGAAGACCAGTTGCCGGCACAGCGCAAAGGCCACCATCAACTGACCCCAGCCATAGATCCGCGGGGCGCGAACATGGCGCCGGTTCATGGGAAGCACCCAGCCGCTGATAACCGCCGCAACACCGGAGGCGGCGATGAGCAGCGCCAACAGGACAAGAGGCAGGGCGAGGTACAGCTTCACAGTCTCTCCCCTGCGCACTGGGCCCACACCACCCGACGACAGCGTGATCATGACACTCGTTGCATCGCCACGTCCACAACTGCGCAGGCCCGGCGATCGGCCGGACAAGTCCTCGCCGTGCGCACTCCAGGGTGGCGATGGATGCCTGATTGCGCTCGATCAGCTCGGTGACGATGGCCGGATCGGTCTCGACCGGAGCGGACGCGCCGCCGGTCAGCGGTCGGCCCTGGCCCGTGTTGGGGAGCGACGGGACGAAATCGTCACGGTCGAGGACGGTCTCCAGCGCGTCCCTGACCAGCGGATCGCCTCTTCCTATGAGGTCCAGGAGGCCGGCGCGGCTCGCGGGCGAGGCCAGGCGCTGGGTGACGTCGACGAACAGCCTCTCGCCGGCCTCGTGCATGGGTGCCATGGCCGTCAGCTGCCACATGGAGAGCCCCAAGGGCTTCATGGGGTCAGTCATCATCTGCTGATGACCGACGGAGACGTAGACGTGATTCTCCTGGTCGCCGGTCTCCGGGATGGGGAACAGTGTCGTGATCGGTCGGCTCTGAACGATGTGGAAGCCGTCGTCGACCAGGCACCACTCGATGTCCTGAGGGCGGCCGAAGTGCGCTTCGATCCGCCGCCCAAGCCGCACGAGCCGCACGAGCCGCACGACCTGCGTATCCGTCAGCGACGGCTGCTCCTGCCGCCGCGAGTCGATCGCCACTTCCCGCGTACCGCCAGTCGGCAGGGCGTGAACGGCACACTGCTTGGCGGCGATCGCCTTGGAAGGTGAGGCCAAGACGGACGCGAGGGATGCGTTCATCATCGCCGAGCTGGAGATGATCGTGGGCTTCGACGACGACCTGGCCGGCGAAACCACCAGGGTCGCCAACCGGCTTCACGGCCTGCTGACCCAGATCCACCCCGCCTTGGAACGGGCCCTGTGGCCTGCTCACCGCCGTCCTCGACCAGCGCATGGTGCTGCATCGGCATTGGCTCCGGACAGTTCCGATGCTTTGGAGTCGTTCCGGTCGGGTAGGGGCCGGCCGACGGCGACGACGAGCCGGGTATCGGCGTCGATGACGACCTGGTGGTGGGATGCCCGATGATCCGCGCGGCAGCCGACTTGGACACACCGAACAGCGGGCCGGGCTACCGCAGCGTCAGGTTCGTCCGCCCATACGCGGTGACCACCGCCGTCCCCTTCGGATCGACTCTGGGCGCCATTGATCGCATCTGGGGCCTTGCCCTCAGAACAGCGCGACAGCGTCGATGCCGCAGTGATCGCTCGCCCCATACGGCAAGGCACCGCACATCGAAGCAGGCACCGCTCGTGGCGGCGACCGGCCAAGAGGCGAGCGAGCGAGGTTGGTGCCACCGTGCCGATCACTGCGCGGCGGGGTTGTCGTAGTCGTTGAGGAGAGGGCTGTGGCGTTCGGTGAGTGGGCCGACGCCGAGATCTTCACGCATGAGCTTGCGCATCTTGGCGGCCGCCTTGCCGCGTGCCTCCCAGCGGGCGCGATCCTCTGGGCTGCTGACAACAGTGCCGTCGATGTAGCCGGAGCAGATGCGGCGCAGACAGTGGAACACGCTGTTGGATGCCTTGACGACGGATTGGGGCGCGATGAGCCACATGCGTTCTGATGCGATGGCTATCTCTGAATCCCGAAAGGCTTCGCGCAGCACAAGCGCCCGCTCGTCATCGGAAGGGTATTCTCGCTCGGCCAAGGCTCGCAGGGTCTCGCCGAGGACCTTCACGGTGGTGGTGTATTGCGTGTAGATGTCGAGCCGCAGCCGAAGGGCTTCTTTGACATCCTCGCGCTTCCACCGATTCCGATCGGCGATGAGAGTAGCGACGATGCCGATCCCGGCCCCGGCCAGAGTGGAGAGCAGTGGCAACCAATCCATGCAGGCCAGCTTGGGCCACCCCGTGACGGCGGCACCAGGTGGGAGGACGAACCTTGTACCGCCCGCGCCGAGACCACCCACCGCTGGCCCCTGACCAATCTCCCCAGACAGCACACCGAGTAGGGCGACACCTGTCCGCCGAGGTGGAACGGGGCCGCCACCACCCTGTCGTGGGGCTCCCGTCGGGACAAAGTCGCGTGCACCCACAGCGCGGCCTGCGCTACCTTCCTAGACGTGCAGGTGCGCAGGCAGCGGCTACTTCTCCTGTCAAGAGCGGGACGCGGGTTCGAATCCCGCCGCCGGCGCCATGCCGGTGTCGTCCAGCGGCCTAGGACGCGTACGTCGCCGCCGCCGACCTCGATCTCTGCACGCCTACGCACAAGCCGCTCGCCACGGGGGATGCAGGCGAGCGGCTTCGTCGCGTCATGGATTCGGTGCTCTGCTCGGCCGGCTGCCTGACGAGCGTGGCCCCAGTGACCCACCACACCGCGCCCACGCAGTTCGTCGAGGTGGACGGCGTCCGTTACGCCTACCGCAGGCTCGGGGCCGGTGGACCGGGTGGAATCGACCGCAGCCTCACTCAGAGCCTGCGCTCAGGCCGGCCCATGCGCCGCCCGAAGATCGCCCGTCGGCCTACCGGACGGGGCATCATCCGCGGCCTGGTGTCCATCACCGCCCGCCCCGCCGAGGCCGAGGACCGAAAAGTCCCCGGCCATGGGGAGGGCGACCTCGTCATGGGCACCAGGCCCTCGGCGGTCGCCTCGCTCGTCGAGCGCATCAGCCGCTACACGGCCATCGTTGCGCTGCCGGACGGCATCAAGGCCGAGCAGGTCACCCCGCACCTCACCAGGCGCCTCCTCGGCATCCCGCCCCACCTGCGGCGGACGCTCACCTGGGACCGCGGCCGGGAGATCGCCGAGCAACCATCACCACCGAGACCAGGATGCCGATCTACCTCTGCAAGCCGCGGAGCCCGTGGCAACGCGGCACCAACGAGAACACCGACCGGCTGCTTCGGCAGTACCTCACCAAGGGCGCCGACCTCCGCACGTTCAGCCAAGCCGACCTGGACGCCATCGCTCACGCACTCAACCACCGTCAACTGGCCATGTGGCCGAGCCACCCCTCGGGGGGCATACAGCTGTCAGGCGGGCTGCGCGGCGGGCGCCGGGGCGGTGGCCTTGTGAGCCTTACTGGTCTCCCGGAGGGTCAGCAGGCCGGTGATCGCGATCAGCGCCGAGGTCAGGCCGTGGATGCCGAACGCGGCGGCGAGGGGGCCGTGGTGGGCCAAGACGTTGATCATGTCGCCGAACGGGGCGACGGCCTCCATCAGCAGGACCCAGCCCAGGCCGCGGCGGTGGCCCGTCAGCAGGAGGATGCCGATGACCAGGCCCATCGAGAATTCGCGGGTGCCCTTCATGATGAGGAAGCCGTCGCCGTTGCCGGCGGGCCAGGTCGGCAGGCCAACGCCTTGAGTGGACGCCTCCGGGGCCAGGATGAAGGACAACCCGAGGTAGAGGACGAACAGGGCGCAGACGGTGGCCAGGACGGTGTTGACGTTCTTCAGCGACATCGTTCTTCTCCTTTGACGTTCAGCCTGGGGTGGGGCAGGGGTTCAGCGGCGGATGCGGCAGGCATAGCGGGGGTGGTCGATGACGTGCCAGATGACGCGGACCGGCGCCGGTGGGGGGAAAGATCGCCTTACTCGGTCACTGACCGTGCCGGCCTGCCGGTTCGTCTTCGCCGATGCCGGTTTTGCCGCGATCCCGCCACCACCAGTGAAGCCGTGATCCGCTGGGCCACCATCGGCCTCACGCCCCGGCGCCGCCCGGGGTGAGGATTTCCATGAGATGTCCGTCGGGGTCGCGGAAGTAGGCGCCCCTGCGGCCCATGGTGTGCTTACTGCGATAGATCTGCCCGATCTCTTGGCATGCAGGATCGCCGTCGACACTCAGGCCGAGGATGTCGGCCAGGAACTGCGCATGGTGCATGGATGCGTGACTGCCGGGGGGGGGAGGGCAGGGCTTCTCCGGCTGCCCTCTCTGGCTGCAGCTGCCGTGTCATACGTTGATCTGCTCGAATATGTGGGGGTACGACGCGATGTCGTCGCTGAACTCGGCCGCCATGCGCTGGAACTCCGGGCTGCCGAACGCCGTGGCGAGCGCCTCGGTCGACTCCCAGACCGCGACGTTCATCAGAAGCTGGCTGTCCGCCGTTCCCTTGTGCATCTGCAGGGAGACGAATCCCGGCTGAGCCTTCATGAACTCCGCCTGCCTCCGAAAGAGGGCCAGGAACGCTTCAGTTTCCTCCTTCGGGACGACGAAGGTGTTGGCCAGGACGATGGGTCCGGTCTTCTCCTTGAACTGCGCGAACATCGGCGTATTCGGGTCGAGACTCTGCAGCTTGGCCATTTTCGGTACTTCCTCTCGCTGTCGGTTGCCCCGCGGCACTGAGGCCGGCCACCGCCGTACTGGGTCCGGCGACGCTCGCTATCGAGGGGATCTGACGGTCACTCAAGGGCATCGCGGGCGACACCAAGGCCTCCAGCGACTGCAACCTTGCCAACGCTTGTTGGTCAACATCGTTGGCCAACATTGTTGGCAAACATAGAGCCGCAGCTCTGGACTGTCAACACCCGTTGGTCTACGTTGTTGGCATGACCGGCACCACGGAGAACCAGCAGGCCGCACGGCGTTCCGACGCCACCCGCGCCACGATCCTCGACGCGGCCCGCGAGCGGTTCGTGGCGGACGGCTACGAGAAGGCGACCATCCGGGCCATCGCGCGCGACGCGAAGATCGACCCGTCGATGGTGATGCGCTACTACGGCAACAAGGCGGGCCTGTTCGCGGCGGCCGTCGCGATCGATCCCGGGTTGCCGGGCCTGTCCCTCGAACCACGCGAGGAGATCGGCCGTACGCTTGTGCGCCACTTCCTCACCCTGTGGGAGGAGAACGGGGAGCTCACCGCGCTGATGCGGGTCGGCGCCACCGACCCGGCCGCCGCCGATCGCATGCAGAGCGTGCTGCGCGAGCAGATGATCCCACTGGCCCGCCGACTGGGCCACGAGCCGGAGCAGGCGCAGGCGCGGGCTGCACTGTGCGTCTCGACCGTGCTGGGGCTCGCGCTGACGCGCTACGTGCTGCGGTTCCCGGCGAGCGTGGCGCTCGGCCGCGACGAGATCGTGGACTGGCTCGGCCCCACGGTCCAGCGGTATCTCACCGCACCCACGCCCTGAAGAACGCGTCCAGGCATCCACCGCGACCTCGGTCACGGCGGATGCCCTCAAAGGGAGACCGAAAGGATCAGCCCTGCTTCTGCGGCTTGTGGGACGTGCCGCCGAGCAGCATGAGGCCGGCGGGCACGCGGCCGGAGGTCCACACGGCGCAGCCGCAGATCGCCGGGCCCCGTACCCCAGACGGGCATCCGCCCCGGAAGCTGCGATGCTCATTGATCACGACCCGATGCGCGCCTTGACGCCGCGTCATTCGCCGGTGCCCTCGTCGTCCTCGTCGAGGTGGACGGTCGCCGGGTCACGCAGTGGGCGCAGGCCCCACGTGGCGGGCGGGCGGCGAAGCCGTATCGGCCCAGGCAGTTGAGGTGGGCGTGCTTCAGCGGGGAGGCCCGGGCCACGTCCTCGTTGAGGACGTCATGCTCCCGCTCCCCGGGCGGCAGGGCCCGCAGGTGGTCGACGGCGGCATCGAGGTAGCGGGTTGTCCAGAGCACGGCGGCATTGAGGACCAGGCCGAGCGCCCCGAGTTGGTCCTCCTGCCCCGTCCTCTATGCCTGCATGATCTGTCCGCGCTTGCCGTGGCAGATGTCGCGGGCGAGCGTGTGCCGCGACTCCTGGACGGTGAGCTGCCGGTTCGTCTGGCGCCGGCAGATTTCGTCGACCGGATCGACGACCCTGAGCAGGTACAGGGTCTTGGCGATCCGCCCGTACTCGGCCGGTTCACCTTGTTGCGGGCCAGGTCCGCCAGCGGCCCGTACTCGCCGGTCTCCGCACCGGGCATCTCCGCCCGCCAGAACCGCTGGTCGCCCAGGTCCTCGGCGAGAAGCTGTAGCCCAGCATCGTGAGCAGCCCGAACACGCCGCAGCCGGCTGACACAGACCGTGGGACAAGACCAATGGGCAAGGACATGCCCCTGCTCCGGTCCGGGGAAGGACGCGTTCGACCTCCCCAGGTCCCCGTCCTCCCCCGCCCGGAGCGGCATCCGCCTACCCCGTGATCCCGGGCTCATGCGCGCTGGGCACGCTGTGCCGGCATCTGCGGGTGCCGCAGCCGCTGTCCGGTGGGAGGAGTGTCCAGGAACCGGTGCAGGGAGGACGTCATGCTTTCCACGAAGGCGTCACGGGTCTGCTCGGGGACCAGGCTCAGGGACAGGTACGGGTTGAGGTCCTCCAGCTCGACGAGGAGCAGTTCGCCTTCCTGGGTGCGGCAGGCGTCTACCCGCTGGATGCCGTGGTCGATCGTGTTCCAGTCGATGAAGCGCCGTGCGAAGGCGAGGTCGGCGTCGGTGGGCTCGTAGGGTTCGAGAACCCAGCGCCGCTCGGGGTCGGGGGCGTTGAGGGCGTACTGGAAAGTGTCGTCGACGTGATAGAAGGACACTTCGTAGCGGAAGTCGACGCGCGGCTGGACCAGAACGTCGCCGTAGGCGAGGTCGCCCAGTTGCTTCCGGGGTACGAAGGTCAGGCCGATGGAGTCCGCGCCCGCCTTCGGCTTGACCGCATACTGGCCGGCCTCGGGCAGCAGGTCCAAGTCCCCGGGCCGGTCGATGGTGGGGATGACCGGGTATCCGGCGGCGGTCAGGTCCAGCAGGTACTGCTTGCCCGCCATGTCACCCCGGCCGGACAACGGGTTGTAAATCCGGGTCCCGTGGGCCATGACCTGGTCCCGGAAGGCGTCGTACTCCTTCTGGTAGTGCAGTACAGGTCCGCTGTTACGGACCACGACCCCGTCGAAGGCGTCCATCAGCGAGGCGGCATCCAGCGGATGGCACAGGGCGATGTCGAAGGCTCCCGCAGCCGGGAGGTCAGGAAGATGTCCTCGTCGCAGTAGCGCCGCCCCCGCGCTTGGTAGGCGAGGTCGGTCACGAACAGAACCTGGCGGCGGTCGGGCATCGCGGATCTCCTTGGAACTCGTCACACGATCTTGCTGAGGTACGCGGTGCGGCTGAGCGTTTCAGCTGGCGCTCGGTGAGTCCAGGTGGCACTTTGGGCGCTGGTCTTGCATGCGGTGCTGGGCCACAAGGGCCCCCTGGCGCTGGTCCTCGCTTCGCGGGCCTGCCTGAGGTCATGGCCTCTGGGTGGCCCGGTGTACGAAGGCGGGCGGGAGGTTCGCCCACACAGCCTTCGAGCGCTCCAGCCGGTCGAAGCGGCAGGCGAGTTCGGCGGTGAAGTGGCGGGCGGGCGGAGTCCAGGCCGCGTGCAGATAGGCGAAGGTGGTGAACCGGCCACCGGGCGCGAGGACTTCGGTCACGACGTCCAGGATGTGCCCGCGCCGGTCCTGCGGCATGACCGTCCACGGCAGCCCGGAGACCACCGCATCGACCGACCCGTCTACCGCGGCGGCCAGCCCGGCGGCCGAACCCTGGACCACGGTCAGCCGGCTGTCGCGCCGGGTGACCGACAGCCGGGCCGCGAGCACCGGGTTGAGCTCGACCGCGACGAGCCGTGCGTCGGGTGCGAGCCGGGCGAGGATCGCGTCGGTGAACACCCCGGTCCCCGGGCCGAGCTCGGCGACGAGCCGGGCCCCCTCCAGGCCGATGCCCTCGGTCATCGCGTACGCCAGCCGCCGTGAACTGGCCGCCACGGCACCGGTCATGAGGGGCCGTCTGAGGAACTCGGAGGTGATCGACATGGCGGCCATGGTGGAAGCGCCCCGGGTGGCCGCACGTCGTACCCCCGGCCGGTGTCCGTACGACTGCGGGAGGACCTGGTGACGCCCGCCAGGACGATGCCGGGGAGCGGGCCCCGGCCGTAGCGTGAGACGGTGCAACGGCTGATCGAGACCCTGCCCCGCCTGCGGCGCGAACATCCGTGGCTGACGGACGTCCTGCTGCTCGTGCTGGTGGCCGTGCCCCCGGTGATCCGCCCGCAGCCGGGCTGGCGGCCCGTCTGGGTACAGGCGGGCGTCTACGCCGCCCTGGTGCTGCCCCTGCTGTGGCGTCGCCGCCGGCCGGTCCTCGTCGCGGCCCTGGTGACGGCCGCGTTCTGGGCGCAGTACCTCGGACAGGTGTGGGGACAGGAACCGGGACGCGGCGCCGTCGCCCTGGCCGCGGTCCTGGCCACCCTCACGGTGCGTGGCCTGCGCAGGGCCGCCGCGGCGACGGTGGTCTGTGCCGCAGCCTGCGTTCTGCTGTGGGTTCCCGCCTGGCAGCGGGACTACGGGGGTCCGGGTGCCCGCGGTGCCTGGCTCACTCCGCTCGCCGTGGGACTCCTGCTGGCCGGGGCCTGGGTGTTCGGCGAGTACGTCCGTGCCCGCCGCGCCTATGTCGCCGAGTTCGAGCGACGGGCCGCGCTCGCCGAGTCGGAGCGCCTCGCCCTGGCCCGGATCGCCGTCGCCGAGGAGCGGGCCCGCATCGCCCGCGAGATCCACGACGTCCTCGCGCACAGCGTGAGCGTGATGGTGCTGAACGCCGAGGGCGGCCGGCTGATGCGGCACGCCGACCCCACGGTCGTCGACCGCACCCTCGACGTCATCAGCGCGACCGGCCGCGAGGCCCTGGACGAACTGCGCCGGCTGCTTGAGGTGCTGCGCACCCCCGAGGCGGACGCCCCAGCCGGCGGCCCCGGCCCGGGGCCAGATCACGGTGGGGCCGGTGAGTCCCTTTCGGCCGATCTTCGGCGGCTGGTCGGGCGCCTCAACACGAGCGGCACGCGCGCCCGGCTGGATCTTCGTGGAGAGCGGGGCGGTCTTCCGGCGGATCTCACCGCGCAGACCTACCGCATCGTGCAGGAGGCGCTCACCAACGTCGTCAAGCACGCGCCTCCGGACGCCACGATCCATGTACGGCTGGACACGGGCACCGAGGGGCCGGGGCGGCTGGTCCGCGTCCGGGTGGAGAACTCAGCCGGAGCGGGAGCCGCCCCGGAGCACCCCAGCCCACTGCTTTCCCGCGGTCACGGACTCACCGGCATGCGCGAACGCACCGCCCTGTACGGCGGGAGCGTCGACGCCGGGCCCACACCCGACGGGGGCTACCGGGTCACCGCGACCCTGCGCCCCACCGAACCCGAGCCCGCCACGGCAACCCCATGACCGGCCCGACCCCCACCCCGTCGTCGTCGAGGGTGCTGATCTGCGACGACCAGGAGCTCATCCGGATGGGACTGCGCATGGTCATCGACAGCCAGCCCGACCTCACCGTGGTGGGCGAGGCCGCCGACGGGGATGCGGCGATCGCAGGCGTGGCCGCCCTGGAGCCGGACCTCGTCCTGATGGACGTACGCATGCCTGGCCTGGACGGACTCGCCGCGACCGAACACCTCTGCGCGCAGCCGAACGGACCCCGGATCCTTGTCGTCACGACCTTCGACCTTGACGAGTACGCCTACGCGGCCCTGCGCGCCGGCGCGAACGGCTTCCTGGTCAAGGACGCCCCCGCCGAGGAGATCCTGGTGACCGTCCGGGTGGTGCTGCGGGGCGAGGTCATGGTGGCGCCCTCACTCACCCGGCGTCTGGTCGACCGCTTCGTCCGGCAAGCCCCCGCGTCCGTGCCCGCCCAGCGCAGCCGCCTGGCCGCGCTCACCGACCGGGAACGGGAAGTCCTTGCCCTGGTCGCCGGGGGGCTGACCAACGGAGAGATCGCCGACCGCCTTTTCGTGGGCGAGACGACCGTCAAGACCCACCTCGGTCGCATCCTGACCAAACTCGGTCTCCGCGACCGTATCCACGCGGTGATCTTCGCCTACGAGAGCGGACTGATACGGGCCGGGGACTGAACAGCGACGGGCGCCCCGCCGGACTGCCCGCATCGCCCTCGGCGCGCCGCGGTGTACGACGAGGGCGGGGCGGCCAGCGGTACCACCCGGGCGCGCCCCCGCTCCCGAGTTCGGTCACTGGTTGCGTCTGTAGCTCCCGTCGTCTGCAGTCAGGTCGGAAGTTGATCTCAGTGGCTTGGGCGCTGCGGGGCACTGGCCACCCCTGTCTCCCGACCGCTGAGCGAGGCGTCCAGGGTCTCCTGGGCCGTGCGCATCGCCTCGGCGTACTTCGGCTCGGACATTCGCTGCCAGGCCAGGTCCGGTGCGATGTGCTCGACCCGGCTCATCACCCACCAGATGTTGCCGAACGGGTCCCGCACCCTGCCGCCACGATCCCCCCACGCACTATCAGCAGCCTCGGTGACCACTTGTGCCCCGTGCGCAACAGCGGCGGCCATGGCGGCGTCCGCGTCCGGGACGTAGACCCGCAGCAGCGAGGGCATCACCGGCCAGTCGGGGCGGCGGTCGAAGGCCAGCACGACCGTGTCGCCGACTCGGATCTCGCCGTGGCCGATGGTGCCGTCCTCGACCGGCACCCGTGCAATCTCCTCGCCGTCGAACGCGCCGGTGATGAAGTCGAGCAGTGCGCCGGTGTCGTCGGTGACCACCCACGGTGCAACGCTGGTGTAGCCCTCGGGTGCAGTCTGACCCATCGGTGTCGTCCCCTCCTGTGGTCCTTCGTGATGTGACGACACTAGGGAACAACTAGGACAGCCTTGTTCCTAGATGAACCCGGAGTCAGGACGGGATTCTCATCCCACTCCCGGGCTGCGGCGGTGCCTGATCGCTCCGGCGCGGCGCCGTGCGCCCCCGTCGCAGTCTCGTGGGAGGGCCAGCAGTGCGGCCTCACCACACCCAGGAACCGCCCGTGACATCCGTCATAATTATCCATTTTGCAGCAGATAAATGGATATAAGTAGCTCTTAGGGTTCGTCGCACCACTCCGGCAACCAGCTCCAGGACTCAAGACAGCGGCATGGGAGAAGCGTTTGATCACGGCACGTAAACGACGCACCGGCATAGCGGCTGCGGCCGGCGTACTCGGCGGCGTACTCGCCGTCACCGTCGGCGGCACCAGTAACGCTGCCGACGGCGGCAACAATGTCGTGGATCACCCGGCATCGCAGGCGCGGGCGGATCAGAAGGCAGCCCAGGATGCTTCCGACGCCCGAATAGACATCAGCCCCCAGCAAGGTGCCTACAACGTCGGGGTCAACGACCCGGTCCAGGTCACCGTCAGCAACGGCAAGCTCACCCAGGTGACCATGACAGCCGTCGCCACCGGCGACGAGATCCCGGGCACCCTGTCCCCGGACGGCACGTCGTGGAAGCCGAACGGTCACCTGGAGCGGGCCACCAAGTACCAGATCGCCGCAGAGGCCGAGGACGCCAAGGGTCGCTCCGCCACCGGGAACGCCACCATCACCACGGTTTCCCCGGCCGGCGACGTCATCGGGCATCTCTCCCCCGAGGACGGCTCGACCGTCGGCGTGGGCATGCCGGTGACGGTCACCTTCGGCAAGGCGATCGTCAACAAGGCCGCCGTGGAGTCGAGCATCCAGGTCAGCTCCAGCAGTGGCCAGCGGAGCGTCGGTCACTGGTTCAACGACAACCGCCTGGACTTCCGACCCAAGAGCTACTGGAAGCCCGGCTCCACCGTCACCGTCACGCTCAACCTCCAGGGCGTCCAGAAGACGGTCACGTTCAAGGTCGGCCGGAGCCAGATCAGCACGGTCGACGCCAGGACGAAGACGATGGCCGTCGTACGGGACGGCAAGACGATCAGGACCATCCCGATCTCGTCGGGCAGCCCTGAGCACCCGACGTACAACGGTCAGATGGTCATCTCCGAGAAGTTCAGGCACATCCATATGAACGGTGCGAGCGTCGGCCTCATGAAGGACAGCAAGCCCGCGTACGACATCAAGGCCGTACCGCACGCCATGCGTCTGTCCGACTCAGGCACGTTCATCCACGGCAACTACTGGGGTGCCGACTCGGTCTTCGGCCACGTCAACACCAGTCACGGCTGCGTGGGCCTGAAGGACGTCAGGGGCGGCGGCGACGACAGGCAGCCCGCCGCGTGGTTCTTCGACAACTCGCTGATCGGTGACGTCGTGATCGTCAAGAACTCCGAGGACAAGACAGCGTTGGCCCCGGACAACGGCCTCAGCGACTGGAACATGCCGTGGAGCGAGTGGGTCGCGGGCAGCGCGACCCGCTGACGCCGCGTCGCTTTCCCGCGCCCGGTGGTTTCCGGCCGAGCGTTGAGGCCACGCCGAGCGGACCCGTCCCGGAGCAGGCCGCCAGCCGGCCGGTTCGCCTCGATCAAGGGCCCGTCGCGACACGGGCAGCCCCGGCCGGGTCGTCTCGGCCCGGTCGGCTCCCTTGCCGCCGAGCAGGTCGGCCATGTCCCGGCTGCCCCGGCGAAGGTGTACACGTACGTCCGTCGGGCGCTCGGACAGGCGCCGGCCGACGACCAGGAGACTCGCCGCGGAGGCGGCCCGGACGAGGGCGGTGGCGGCCCTGCCCTCCACAACGGTCTCCAGAACCTCGGTCTCGGGTACTTCTCGCGCCACACCGCCAGCACGGCGGACAAGAACCCCTGCCACTCCTCGGCCCGGGCATGTTCCCCACCTCCTGAATCGAGGCCCCGAGGGGACTCGGGGAGGCCCGATTCCAGCGTCGTGTCCAGGGGTTCTGCGGGGCAGGGGCCGGTGGTTCTTCAGCGGAGACGATGGGCCCCGCGTGCGGGTCGGCGCAGTCAGGTGTGGTCACGGACGATCGGCAGCCGCGCCCGCTGCCGCCACGGCGATCAGCGCGACGGCGTCGGCGACCCTCCGTCGATCCAGCCCTTGCCGGACGCGGTCGCGAAAAGGGAGGGCGTAAGCCCGCGCGGCGTGCGAGCCGAGACGTGCCGAGCGGGGGCGTCCCGCTGCTGTCAGCCGACCGTGAGGTCCGGCCGGATCAGTGTGCCCGACCTGCCGTGGACGATTTCGTAGGCCGCGTCCAGGGCTCCGATCGCGGCCAGGCCGCCGGTGTGTTCGACGAACCGGGCAGCCGCCTCGGCCTTGGGGCCCATGGAGCCGGCCGGGAAACCGCCGTGCCGGAGTTCCCGGGGGGTGGCGTCGAGCAGCGGGTGCTGGTCGGAGGTGCCGTAGCCCTCGTAGACATAGGGGACGTCGGTGAGGATGAGCAGGAAGTCGGCCTTGAGGTCCTCGGAGAGCAGAGCCGCGGTGAGGTCCTTGTCGATGACGGCCTCCACCCCGGTCAGTGCGCCGGTGTCGCGGTCGGCGGTGACAGGTATCCCGCCCCCGCCGGCGCAGATCACCAGGGTCCCGCTGTTCAGCAGTTCGTGGATGGTGTCGGTCTCCAGGATGCGTTCGGGCGCGGGTGAGGCGACGACGCGCCGCCAGCCGGTGGTGTCCCTGGCGATGCGCCAGCCCCGCTTGCGGGCCAGTGCCTTGGCCACCGGCGCGGAGTACACCTGGCCGACGAACTTCGTCGGCCGTTCGAAGGCGGGATCGTCGGCCCGCACGAGGGCGTGCGTGACGAGGGCGGCGATCCGGTGCCCGGGCAGGGCGTCGTGCAGGGTGCGGGCCAGCAAGGACCCGATCATGCCCTCGGTCTGGGCACCGAGCAGGTCCAGCGGGTAGGGGGCGCTGAGCGCGGGGTCCGCCTCGCTCTCCATGGCGAGCAGCCCGATCTGCGGACCGTTGCCGTGGGTGATGACGAGTTCGTGCTCGTGGGCGAGGGCGGCCAGGGCGGTGGCGACACGGTCAATGTTGGCCTGCTGGACGGCGGCGTCGGGGCGTTCGCCGCGGTGCAGCAGGGCGTTGCCGCCGAGGGCGACGACGATGCGCATGGTTCAGTCCTCCAGGGTGGCGACGAGCACGGCCTTGATGGTGTGCAGCCGGTTCTCCGCCTGGTCGAAGACGATCGAGGCGGGCGAGGAGAAGACCTCGTCGGTGACTTCGAGGCCGTTCAGGCCGTAGGCCTCGAACAGCTCCTGGCCGAGCCGGGTGCTGTGGTCGTGCAGGGACGGCAGACAGTGCATGAACTTCACGTCCGGATTGCCGGTGAGGGCCAGCGTCTTGTCGTTGACCTGGTACGGGAGCAACAGCTCGATCCGTTCCCGCCAGGTGTCGGCCGGCTCGCCCATGGAGACCCAGACGTCCGTGTGCAGGAAGTCGGCGCCGCGTACGGCGGTCTCGACGTCCTCGGTGAGGATGATGCGGGCCCCGCTGCGGCCGGCCACTTCACGGCAGGCTGCGACCAGCGCGGGTTCCGGCCACAGCGCCTTGGGCGCGGCGATGCGTACGTCCATGCCGAGCAGTGCGCCCATCGACAGCAGGGAGTTGCCCATGTTGTTGCGGGCGTCGCCCAGGTAGCAGTAGCTGACGTCCGTGAGCAGCTTGGTGCTGTGCTCCCGCATGGTGAGCATGTCGCACAGACTCTGGGTGGGGTGTGCTGAGTCGGTCAGGCCGTTGAAGACGGGGACGCCGGCGTGGGTGGCGAGTTCGGTGACGATCGACTGGGCGGAACCCCGGTACTCGATGGCGCCGAACATGCGGCCGAGGATGCGGGCGGTGTCGGCGATGGACTCCTTGTGGCCGACGTGGGTGTCGCCGGGGCCGAGGTAGGTGGTGCGGGCGCCCTGATCGGCGGCGGCCACCTCGAAGGCGCAGCGGGTGCGGGTGGAGGTCTTCTCGAAGACCAGGGCGATGTGCTTACCCCTCAGCTGTGGCTGTTCGGTGCCGGCACGCCTGGCCGCCTTCAGGTCGTGGGCGAGATCGAGGAGGTGGTGTATCTCGGGGGCGGTGAAGTCGAGTTCGCTCAGGTAGGAGCGGCCTCGCAGGTCGACGGTCATGATGGGGTCCTTACCGGGTCAGGCGGCGGGGCCGCGTTCGATGGGGCAGCTCATGCAGCGGGGGCCGCCCCGGCCGCGGCCGAGTTCGGCACCGGCGATGGTGACGATCTCGATGCCCTGCTTGCGCAGATAGGTGTTGGTGGTGACGTTGCGCTCGTAGCCGACGACCACCCCGGGTGCCAGGGCGAGGAAGTTGCTGCCGTCGTCCCACTGCTCGCGCTCGGCGTTGCGGATGTCCTGGGGGGCCGACAGCATCCGCACCTTGTCCAGGTCGAGGGCTTCGGCGAGCGCGGTCGCGAGATCGGAGTTCGCCGTGATGTCGAAACCGGTCTCGCGCTCGGAGCTGGGCCGCAGTGTCCACGAGCGCAGGGAGTCGGCGAGGCCGGGATAGATGACGAACGCGTCGCGGTCGACCATGGTCAGCACGGTGTCGAGGTGCATGTACGCACGGGCTGAGGGCAGTTGGACGGCGATCAGCTTGCTCGCCGTACCGGCCGCGAAGAGACGTGCGGCCAGGTTCTCCACGGCCTGGGCGGTGGTCCGCTCCCCCATGCCCACCATGACCGCGCCGTTGCCGAGGACGTGGACGTCCCCGCCTTCGAGGGTGCCGACGGGTCCGTCGAGCAGGGGTGCGGGCGCGACGCCGGTGAACATCGGGTGGAACCGGTAGATGGCCCGCGCGTGCAGGCTTTCGCGCCGCCGGGCGGCCTTGGCCATCGGGTTGACCGACAACTGGTAGTACACCCAGCAGGAGTTGTCGCGCGGGAAGAGGTGGTTGGGCAGCGGGGCGAGGGCGAAGTCGTCGGCGCCGAGCGCGTTCCACACCAGGCTGTGCGGGGTGGCGAGGGGCAGGTCGCTCTTGAGGAGGCCACCGACCAGGTAGCCTGCGAGCGTCTCCCCGTCGAGATCGGCGCACAGTTCGCGCACCGGGTCGATGAGGGCCGGGCCCACGGTGCCGGGAGTGACGACCTGGTCCAGGAGCCAGTCGCGGGCCTCGGGGACGTCGAGGGTCTGGGCGAGCAGGTCGGCGAAGTAGTGGACGCGGGCGCCGTGGTCGCGCAGGACCTGGGCGAAGGCGTCGTGCTCCTCGCGGGCGCGCTTGGCCCACAGGATGTCGTCGAAGAGCAGCGCGTCGACGTTGCGCGGGGTGAGCCGGGAGAGCTCGAGGCCGGGGCGGTGCAGGATCACCTGGCGCAGGGGGCCGGCCTCGGAGTCGACGTGGAATGCGTTCATGGCGGGAGTTCCTCCGTGCTCGGGCTCGTCAGTCGTGATGGGGGAGGTCGTTCCGCTTCCGGGATCCGCCGACGCGGCTGGTACGGAGCCCCCGGGTGAGCCGCTGGGCCGGCGGGGGCGTCTCGGGTGCCCGTTCCGGCCCGTCCACGGCCGCGGCTGTCCTCGGCGCCGTAACCTCGCCGAAGGTGTCCTGGCCCCGCTTCAGCCAGACGTAGACGGGGACGCCGAGCAGCAGGACGAACAGGCCGTAGTAGACGGTCTGGTAGCCGCTTCCCTGGATCGACCAGTACGAGAAGGCGAGGGCGAGTCCGGCCACGGTGGCATCCCGGGCGAACCCGCTGGGGCTCAGACTCTCCCGGCCGCGCACCAGCAGCCAGTACAGCTGGGCGGCGGCGGAGAAGAGGTAGGGGATCACGGCGGTCAGCACGCTGAGCAGCACGATCTTGGTGAAGACGTCGTCGAAGCGTGTGTAGCTGAACACGGTGATCAGCGAGGCCAGCACCGTCGAGGCGACGATGCCGAAGGCCGGGACGCCGCCGTCGCCGCGCAGCCGGGCGAAAGCCTGCGGGAAGAGGCCGTCGCGGGCCGCCGCGTACGGCATCTCGGCGCACAGCATGGTCCAGCCGTTGAGGGCGCCGAGGCCGGAGATGATCGCGGCGGCGCCGCCGTGGACGCCGGCCCCTTTCCGCCTCCTGTGGTTCTGGGCATGGCTCAGGCTCCTTACAGACCAGTGCGGGTGGGTCGATCCGCGACTGATCCTTCTGCTCCTCAGCCCCCTCAGTCAGCGGCCACACGGCCCGCGGACGACCCCGATGGTCCCGCCGCCGCAGGCCTGGAAGGCCCGACTCGTCCGCTGCCCGGCGCTCCTGGTCCCCCACGCCCCAGGAGCCGCGAGGGCTTCCGCGCGAATCTCGTAGTGGGGAGGAACGATCCTCGCGCCACGGCCGCCGCCCTCGCCGACACGGGGGCGGCGGCCGTCTTCGCTGCTCTCTGCCTCGAGGCCGGATGGCCTGTCAGTTCGTACGCCCCGGCCGGGAGGCCGGCCATGAACATCCCCGAGCATGCTGCGCGCGCTGCAAGGCGCACGTGCGGACCGGTTCTGGATCGCATGGAACCTGCTGCAGCGTGCCGCCGACCCGGCCCGGACAGCCGGATGCAGGCTTCCAGGGTTGCGGCGCCGAGGGGTTCGGTTCGCATGACGGCCTCCTCCCGTATGAAGTCGGACAGGTGTGGATGTCCTGTAAGCGTGAGAGCACCAGAACCAGCGACCCATGCGTGTACTGGGCCGAACGGCCCGGCACCGGCCCGGGCTCGGCCCGATCGGCCCATGTCACGGCGAGGCCGCGGCTGTCACCTTCGTGTGTGACGACGAGGAGGTGCGGAGGGATGCACGAGGGCAAGCCCCCCCAACAGGAAGCGCAGGCGAACGAGGGTGCCGTTGTGGCGATGGCGGAGTAACCCGATCCGGCGACGCGACGACGTCCTCGAGGCATGGCTCCTGCTGGCTGTATGGGTACTCATCGCGGTGGGTGGCACGGCGGCCGGTGTGATGACGGCCCATGCAGCCGAGCGGGTCTTCGCTCAGCAGCGGGCCGACCGGATCCCCGTTCGCGCCGTTCTCCTCGGTGATGTCCCGCGTGCCGCGATTTCGGGGATGGGCAGAGGCCTTGCCTCGGCAAGGGTCCGCTGGACGACCTCGGACGGCTCCACGCGCAGCGGCATGACGCTGGTGGCAGCCGGGAAGAAGGCCGGCTCCACGGTGAGAATTTGGATCGACGGCCACGGGAAGCTGAGCCCCCAGCCGCCAACCCCCGCCGAGGCGGCCGTCGAGGCGGGATTCCTCGGAGGCTCGGCGGGCCTCGCACTGAGCGGCGTGGTGTTCGGCATCGGAAGCGTCGGCCGGACGTACCTCGACCGTCGGCGCATCCACCAGTGGGACAGGGAGTGGGCCCTGGTCGGGCCAACGTGGGGCCACAAGACCAGTTGACCCGCGAACCCCGGGCAAGGGGCACCGGCCGCGCCGGATGCTGGTCTTCAGGCTCCGGCGAGGTCTTGACTGCCAGCGTCGAGCAGCGCACGTACGCGTTCGGGTCACCGCACGTCGTTGTCCTGTGCCCGCTGTGCGGCCGACCGCACAGCGGTGAGCAGGGTGAGCCCGAGCGCAGTGAAGAGCAGCCCGAGCACCGCCATCGCGGCGGCCTGCCCGACGGAGGCACCGGGGGCTCCCCGCAACCATGCACTGACCGCCATGGACGCGACAGCCGGGCCGACCAGCGCCAGCCAGCCCGACAGCACCAGGGCGGCCTTGCGGGCCCACGGACTGCTGTGTCGCACCCCGGCTGCGGCGGCGACGGCGGCGGGCAGGCCCACGCCGAGGTCGAGCAGGGCGATGGTCCAGAAGTAGCCGGGGCCCTCCAGGTAGTCCGCCGCCGACGGATGCCTGCCGGCGGCGTCAAGGATGGCCGGCACGTACCGCGTGAAGGTCCCGATCGCGAGGAGCGGGATCAGCACGCCGCCGGTGATGCGTTCCCGTCGGCCGGGCGGCGCCCAGGCGGCCGGAGTGATCTGCTGCCAGGCGAGCGCGGCTGTGGTCCAGCCGAGCACGAACAGCGCCAGCTGCAGCGGGAAGAGCACCTCGCTGTCGCCGTCGTAGCGCAGGTACTGCGGTCCCAGCACGTACTGCGGAACCATGTACGCCGTATACACGCCCGGCGCGATGGCGACCACGCCGCCCAGTGGGTGCCGGCGCAGCACGAGGACGGCGGCGCACACGGCCAGCGGAGCGACGACCACCACCGCGAGGACGTCCAGTCCTACGAGCTGACTCATGAGCGCCCCGTCGTCGGGGATCGGGTAGTGGATCGCCGCGCATCCGACCGGGCCGAGCAGCGTGTTGGTCACGAGCAACGCGGCCAGGACGAGCAGCTCAGCGCCGAGCAGCCGGCCGAACGTGTGCGCCCCGGCCGACGCGTACGGCGTACGGGAGGTGCTGTGACGGATGGGTAGGAGACTCATCGGACACCCTTTCCACGACAGGCGGCAGGCCAGCCCCTGAAGCAGGGACCGACGGTCCCCGGCACAGGCCGAGAGTCCATCCACCGGCCAGGAGGGAGTGGCCGGCCCACGCGGAGGACCGCCCGCCACGTCCCGGGGTGCTTGGACGCGACCGTCGTCGGACTCCGGCCTGCTGCGAGAACCGCGCAAGCCGGAGCGGCTCTGCGAGCTCAGGCCAGCGCGGCCTTGAGTACGTCGAGTGCGGTTCGCGGGTCGGCCAGGGCGTGGTAGATGCCGGGGATGTCGTGCTCGTCGAGACCGAGCAGTGCGTAGACGGCGTGCATGGCGCCGCGCACGGAGTACTCGACGGTGAAGACGACGTCCTCCGGGATCTCCGTGTACTGGCCGAGGAAGGCGAAGTTTGCCGCCCCGTGTGGGATGACCAGCGGCCGGTCGTGGACGGTGCGTGGGGCGAACTGGCTGGTGATGTACGGCATCATCACCGGGATCACCGTGGTCGTCGCGGAGACCTGCTCCTCGATGTCCGACATTCCGACGTGGCCGAGGAGTTCGGTGAGGATCTCACGGCCGGTGGCCTGGGCCATCGGCTTGCCGATGAAGTCGCCATCGCGGTCGACGAACAGGCCGTAGCCCCACAGGGTGTAGACGTCCTCGGGCTGCCCCTCGAAGTGCGGCGCGTGCGGCACGACGATGGACATCAACCAGTTGGAGTCCTTGAACGTCATCAGCGCGCCGGTGCCGGGGAGGTTGCCGGACAACTCCTCGATGCGGTGCAGCAGCAGCGGGCTGCGCATGGTGAGGGTGAAGGACTCCCACTTCGCCTCGTCGACGTTGCCGTTGAACGCCGTGGGCCGGCCGAAGTCGTCGGCCTTGCCGGCGATGGTCTCCCACAGCCGCCAGCCGCCGTCGCGCTTGTCGCGGACGAGCTCGGGCGCGGCGGTGTCGCTGCCGTAGGCGGCGTCGGCGGTCATCGAGCCGATGGTGAGGAACGCGAAGTCGCCGTCGCCGAGTTCGTACGTCTCCGGCTGCCCGGCCCGCTCCACGTGCAGGCGTCGCACGCGCCGGGCGCCCCGCTCGTCGGTGGTGAAATCGGCGTCGGTGACCCGCACACCGTGCTCGAAGCGCACCCTGTGCTCCTCCAGCCAGGCCCGCAGCGGTCGGATGATCGAGTCGTACTGGTTCAGGCGGGTGCGGCGCACCCCGGCCAGGGTGTGCATGCGCGGGAACTCCTGCATGAAACGCAGGAGGTAGCGCTTGAGCTCGATGGCGCTGTGCCAGTTCTGGAAGGCGAAGGTGGTGCGCCACATGGCCCAGAAGTTGGTGTCGAAGAAGTGCGGGGAGAAGAAGTCCTCGATCCTTCGGGCCCCGATCACCGATTCCGGCACGACCAGCAGCCGGGTCAGCTCCAGGCGGTCGCGGGCGTCGAGGCCGTAGTTGGAGGACTCCAGGATCGTGGTGCCCTTGCCGATCAGGCGGGCCTTGGCGTCGGTGGGCCACTTGGCGTTGAAGGCGGTGATCTCCTCACGCACCGACACCGTCTCGTCGGTCAGGGTCGGGACCGTCTCCAGGAGGTTCCACAGGCAGGCGTACGCCTCCTCCTCCAGCATTCGCCCGCCCCGGGTGACGTACCCGACGGGTTCGCCACTGCCGTCCATCGATCCGCCGGCGACCGGTAGTTCTTCCAGGACGTGGATGTGCTCGCCGGGGAAGTGGGCGTCGCGGATGAGGAAGGCCGCCGCGGCGAGGGAGGCGATGCCTCCGCCGACGAGGTAGGCGTGGGACCGTAGCGGAGCGTCGGTCATGACGTCCCTCCGTTCTGCCGCCTGGGTCTACGGGCGGCCGACTGTCTTCGGGCTCCTGCGCATCTGTCGCCCGCTGTGATGCGGGCGGTGTGGTGCGCGGGGCGTCGCCGTCGCGCTCGGGCCGGTCATGGCGAGGCGCGCATGATGCTCAGTCAACGCGTGTGTTGATCACGTCGGCAGGGGCCGGATGTCCCTGCCTGCATGCCGAGAGGCCCGTGCCGAGGCACCTGTTTCCGGCGCCAGCCGTGACGTTCTCTCCTGTGTGCGCTGCCGGCCGGCGAGGGAGCGCATCCTCGCCCGACGTGGCCGTGTCGATCCGACCGTGCAGCCGCCGCCCCACGAGGACGGGATGTGACATGAACGGTGCCCAAGCAGTCGTTGCCACCCTGCGGGAGTGCGGAGTTGAGGTGTACTTCGCCAACCCGGGCACGTCCGAGATGCACCTGGTCGCCGCACTCGACGAAGAACCGACGGCCAGGGCCGTGCCCTCTGAGCCCCTCATTTCCACAGGGCAGCCGTGAACAACTCGCGGTGTGCCGCCAGCCACTCCTGGATGCGGTCCCAGCGCGCTGCCAGCCACCGTGCTCGGACAGTGCCCGGGTGTAGGCGGGGTCACCGGCAGCCACTCGGTCAGCGACGAAGGCCCGGCAGGATGCGGTGGCCTGTTCGATGACGCCGGGCAGTTCAGCGCGCTCCTGCGGGGAGAGGCCGTAACTGTCGGCGAGGATCCGCAGTCGTGCCGGGGCATCCAGCCCCGCGGGATAGGCAACTGCCGCGGACGTGGGATCGAGCATGGGAATCCAGTAGCGGGCGGTCATGGCAACGTCCCACACTGCTCGACCGGGGGCCGCCAGGTCGAAATCGATCAGGGCTGCGGCATGGCCGTCGCGGAAGACGACGTTGTCCGGGCACACGTCGTTGTGGCACAGCATCGTTCCTCCCGCCGGGTCGGCCAGGGACCGGGGCCACTCGGCGCATGCGTCAACCGCGATGGCCGCGCTGGCGTCGTGCAGGCGCCGCAGCAGTCCTCCCACCGATCTCAACGCGGTCTCGGTCATCGCCCAGCGCGGAAACGGCGGTAGAGCGACGTCGCCCGGGATGAAGGTCAGATACTCGCGGCCCTCCGCGGTAAGACGGATCGGCCTCGGAGCCGCGTCGAACCCGTGCTCTTCGAGCGCGAGGAGATGGGCATGGAGGGCGCGCGCGGTGCGCGGCGCCGGGCGTTCTACCAGAGCACCGTGGCGGAAGACCGCGCCCGCGTTCATCATGCCGCCAACCAGGGCCTCGCCCTCCGCCGTCTCGCCGTCAGCCGTCATGTCGATCACGCTACCGTCAGGTCGGCCGGGTGTAGGGCGGTCCCGAAATGCGCTTCGAAGCAGGTCGCCGTGGTGTCCGCCACAGAGCCTCCGCGAAAATTCGTTGGCGGAACCACGGCAGCCACTGCTAGGTTCCCGGAGGCCGTGCAAGAGAGCGAGGAGGTGGTACCCGTGAACGTATCGACATGGGTGCTCCCCTCCGGGGTTCACGGTCGGGCGATAGGTCGTCCGGGAGCGCCGTTCCATGGCACTCCCGAAAGGCACGACCATGCACTTCACTTCTGAACAGCGTCTCGACGACGGCGTCCTCGAGCGCGAATTCACCCTCGGCGAGATCCCCGGCATCCTGTGGACGCCCGGATCCGCATCCGCACCGGCGCCGCTGATCCTGCTCAGCCCCCCTCCTCTCGGGCTGCGCAAGACGTACCCCCGACTGGTGGCCCGAGCCCGGCACGCCGCGGCGGACGGCTTCGCCACCGCCACCATCGAACTCCCCGGGAGCGGTGACAGGCCCCGTTGGCGCGCCGCCGACCAGGCACGCGCCGACCTGCGCCGGACCGTGGAAGCCGGCGAGCCGGTCACCGACGAGATCATCGACGCCCTCATCCTCCCGCTCGTCGACAAGGCGGTCCCGGAATGGCAGGCCGCCCTGGACGCCCTCCTGTCGCTGCCCGAGATCGGCGGCCCAGTCGGGTACTCGGGAGGCGTGATCGCCATCGGGACCCGGCTGGCGGTGGTCGAGCCGCGCATCTCGGCCGCCGTTCTCTTCGCCGGGAGTTTCGTTCCGCGTGCCATGTTCGAGGAGGCCCGCCAGGTCACCATTCCGCTGCACGTCCTGCTGCAGTGGGACGACGAAGGGAACGACCGGCAGGCGGCCCTGGACCTGTTCGACGCCTTCGGCTCCAAGGAGAAGACACTGCACGCCAACATGGGCGGGCACACCGGCGTCCCGCAGTTCGCGGGGGACGCCGCGGCCCGGTTCTTCACCCGACACCTGAAGTGACGCGGTGAGTTGACCGGCGGCCGGGCGTTACCCAGCGATGTCGCCTGAGCATGCCCGGTTCGACCGGTTCGCCGGAGGTATCTCCTGCGCCGCTCCTGCTCGCCTGGCCCCGGCAGACGCCGGGGCTCGAGGAGGAGCGGGCGGGGAAGCTGGGGTCAGACGGCTTTGACGATGGTTCCGGCGCCTTCGAGTGCGGCTGCTTCGTCGGCGGGTGCCGCGGTGTCGGTGACGAGGGTGTGCGAAAGAGTGGAGGGGCCGACGTAGGCGTGGGCCGTGCGGCCGAGTTTGCTGCCGTCCGCGGCGACGATGATGCGGCGGCTGGAGGCGATGGCGGCCTTTTTCACCGCGGCGTCGTCGAGGTCGTAGGCGGTCAGGCCCTCGGCGGCGCTGAGGCCGCAGCAGCCGATGACGGCGGTGTCGAAGCGCAGGGCCGCCAGGGAGGCGAGGGTGAGGGGGCCGGTGAGGGCTCCCTCGGCGGCGCGGGGGCGGCCGCCGGGCACCATGAGCGTGGCCGGGCCGAGCGGGGTGCTGAGGACATGGATGGCCTGCAAGGACAGAGGCATCACGGTGACCGGCCGCTCACGCAGCAGACGGGCGATCTCCAGGCAGGTGGTGCCGCTGTCGAGGAGGACGCTCTCGCCGTCGGCGATGAGTGAGGTCACCTCGGCGGCGATGCGGAGCTTGGCGTCGACGGCTTCGCGGGAGCGCAGGGCGAAGGGTGGCTCTTCGCCGCGCAGCAGCAGGGTGCGTGCTCCGCCGCGGACGCGTTCGAGGACGCCCTGGGCGGCGAGGGTGTCCAGGTCGCGCCGGATGGTCATCTCGGAGGCCCCGGTGAGTTCGGCGAGTTCCTGGACGGTGGCGCTGCCCGAGTCCCTGACGGCCTGCGCGATCAGCCCGTGCCGGTCTGCGTTGCTCATACCGTGATTGAACACCACCCATGAACGAACAATCAAACTGTTCATCTAGCCGCTTTTCAAACACATATTTTGTTCGTTACGGTGTTCGGCATGGAACGTTCGCTTCGATCCGCCCGTGTGGCGACCTTCGTCTACTTCGTCCTGTGCGGCACCCTGATGGGCACCTGGGTGGTACACATCCCCGCCATCGAGGAACGCGCGGGCATCAGCCACGCGACGCTGGGCGGCCTGCTGGTGCTGCTCGGCCTCGGGGCGTTCGCCGGCATGCAGACGGCCGGCCGTCTGACCGACCGCCTCGGGGCGCGCGTCGTACTCCCGGCCTCCGGGACTCTCTGCGGTGCGGCCCTGGTCCTTCCGGGCCTGCCCCGGGACGTCTGGTCGCTGGCCGGTGCGCTGCTGGTGTTCGGGTTCTTCAACGGCTGCCTCGACGTGACCATGAACGCGCA
Organism: Streptomyces sp. NPDC020299; assembly: GCF_044387825.1. Classification (NCBI taxonomy): domain Bacteria; kingdom Bacillati; phylum Actinomycetota; class Actinomycetes; order Kitasatosporales; family Streptomycetaceae; genus Streptomyces; species Streptomyces sp. NPDC020299. The sequence goes on along the minus strand of NZ_JBIRWL010000002.1, from coordinate 521,827 downwards.
CGCCGTGCACGTGGAGAAGGCGTACGGCCGACCCGTCATGTCGGCCTTCCACGCCACGTTCTCCGTCGGCGGTGTCCTCGCCTCGCTCATCGCGGCGGGCGCCGCGCACGTCCGGATGAGCCCGGCCGTCACGCTCGGCGCCTCGGGCGCGGTAGGTGTCGTGGTCGCGCTGGCCTCGGCCCGCAGCCTGCTGCCGGCCACCCCCGCCCCCGTCGCGGAGCAGGTGGCTCCGGCCCCGAAGCGGCGCAAGGCGCCCGCGCGTATCTGGGTCCTCGCGGCCCTGGCCGCGATGGTCATGCTGGCCGAGGGCGCCGCGAACGACTGGAGCGCCCTGCACCTCAAGGACGTCCTCGGCACACCTGCGAGCACGGCCGCCTTCGGGTACGGCACCTACGCGGCGGCGATGACCCTCGGGCGGCTGCTCGCCGACCGGATCTCCGGCCGCTTCGGGCCCATGGCGGTGCTGCGCTACGGCGCGGCCACAGCCGCGACGGGGATCACGCTCGCAGCCCTCTCGCCGTGGGTGTGGTCCGCGTTCGCGGGCTGGGCGCTGTTCGGTCTGGGCCTGTCCGGCTGCGTCCCGCAACTGTTCAGCGCAGCCGGGCGCATGGACGCCGCAGCCGCCGGAGCGAACGTCTCCCGGGTCGCCGGAGTCGGCTACCTCGGCATGCTCTCCGGCCCGGCCCTCATCGGCTGGATGACGCATCTGGTGGCGCTGAACCACGCGTTCCTGCTGCTGACCGTGCTGTGCGCGATCGCCACCGCCGCAGCCGGGGTCCTGCGCACCACCTCGCACCAGGTTCGTGAGAGCGAGATGGCGCGCAGCGGCCACTGACCGCCTGTGCGGCACGGCCCCTGACACCGTGCCGCACGGGTTCCGGCCGGCCACAAGCCGGCCCGGTACGGGTGCCCGTGGACACGCCGGGTTCGCAGTCGTCGCTGCCCCGGGCAAACCAGGAGCGGGCGCTGCGGGCGGTCCGCCCAGCACCATGTCCAGATCAGAAGCCTGTCCGCTGCAAAAACGGAGCGCAGAAGCGCCGTAGTGCTGCGAAACTGTCCCGGTGATCACCGTGCCTACTGCTGTGCTGGATTCGTTGTACGGACTCGCGTTCGGCGACGCCTTCGGTGACCGTTGGTTCGGCATCCTGCGCCGGGACGGTCCGGCAAGCCTGGAGGCGCGGACGCTGCCCCCTGAACCGCTGTGGCGGTGGAGTGACGACACCGCCCAAGCGCTCGTTCTCGTCCGGGAACTCGCCGAGGGCGGCGGCATCGTCGACCAGGACCGCCTCGCCCCGCGCTTCGCCGCGGCCTATGCCGACGACACGCACCGCGGGTACGGAGCCTCGATGCATGACGTGCTCCGCCGGATCGGTGCGGGCGAGCCCTGGCAGGAGGTGGTCGCCGGCCAGTTCGGCGGCCAAGGTTCCTGGGGCAACGGGGCAGCCATGCGCGTCGCCCCGCTCGGCGCCTGGCACTCCGCCGACCTCGATGCGGTCGCTGAGCAGGCCGCCCGCCAGGCCGTGGTCTCGCACCATCACCCGGAGGCGGTCGCCGCAGCGGTGGCGGTCGCCCTTGCCGCGGCGCTGGCCACCCGCAGCCGGGGCGGGCACAGCCCGGCCAGGTCGGACTTCCTTCAGGCCGTCGCCGAACGACTCCCCGACAGCGACGTCCGGTCGGGAGTGCGGGTCGCGGCCCGGATGCCGGAGCGCACCTCGGTCCGACACGCTGCGGAGGTCCTGGGCTCCGGCTACCAGATGTCAGGGCCCGACACCGTCCCTTACGCCCTGTGGTGCGCGGCGGGGCACCTCGACGACCTGCACGAGGGCCTGTGGTTCACGGTGGCTGGACGCGGCGATATCGACACCACCTGCGCGATTGCCGGCGGGGTGATCGCCGCGCGCACGGGCGTCGCCGCGCTCCCTCCTGCCTGGCACGCAGCCTGTGAACCGCTGCCCCCGGTCGCGACGGAGTAAGAACTCCTGATCCGCTCTGCCCAGTCGATCCCGCGGAACACAGTCACACGCTCTCCCACCATCGAGCGTTTATGCAGCTCAGCTGAGGCCTGCTTTGTCGCAGCCCTGCGGGCCAGCTGCCGCAAGGTCTTCTGCAACAGGACCTGCGTACCCTCGCCGTCGGCTTCCGCGCCGACGCGGAAGGCCGGTACCCCGGCGAGGGGCCCGGGTGGCAGGCCGGAGTCGAGTGGACGCTGCGGTGGATTGAGAACACCGCAAGCCAGCTGAACCGCGGCAACGATGCCGACCGCGGGCCGTGGACAGCCCTGTCCTGCCCGCCGGGTGGGTGGCGGAGCCGAAGTGGGGCGGCCACGCTCGGCTCGCCGTGCACGTGGGCGGCCAGGTGCTGCTGCGCTCCAGACGCGGGGCGGACCTGACGGCGTCGTTCCCCGAGATCCGGGCGGCGGAGCATGGTGTCAGCGACTGAAGACGCGTTCGGCCTTGTCGCGGTCGGTGGTGTGCAGTTCCCAGTAGACCGGGGAGATTTCCTCGGGCTGGGCCGTCGGGAAGCCGGGGATGACCGACATGCCGATGGACACGTCGATGCCGACGTGGGCGGCCTGGATACCGCTGCCGGTCAGCTCCTTGTGCAGGTTGATCGCCCAGTTGCGCAGGGCCGCGGCGGCGGCGTTGACGTTGCCGACCTGAGGTACCGGGTCGATGGATCCGGCGCCTGTGGTGTACAGCAGGGTGCCGGCGCCGGCGTTCCGCATCGCGGGCAGCACCGCCTGGGTGGCGGCGATGGCCCCGTAGAGCTGGAAGTCCATCTCGTGCTGCACGTGCGCCGGTTCGGTCGCGCTCGGGGTGGTCAGGGTGGTGGAGTCGATGCCGCCGACCGGGGAGTACTCCAGGACGTCGATGCCGCCGAAGTGCGCGGCGGCCTGCTGCAATGCCCCGGTGAGGGCGCCGCGGTCGAGGACGTCGGCGGGGAAGGCGGTGGCGGTGACGCCGTCGGCGCCCAGCTTGGCGGCCAGGTCGTCGAGCTTGGCGCGGTTGCGAGAGATCAGGGCGACGTTGTGGCCGTGGGAGCCGAAGGTGCGCGCGATGGCCAGCCCCAGCTGGGGGCCGGCGCCGACGATGGCGATGGTGGGCATGGGAAGCCTTCCGTGGAGTAGAAATGGAAAGAGCTATCCGTTTCCTATCCGGATAGCCCCATCCGGTTCACCGTCCGAGCGTAACACGGGAATCGGATAGGGCTATCCGATTTGCTAGTCTGATCCGCATGACCCCTCGGGACCAGCACACCGGCGGCGCCGGAAGCACGCCCGGCACCACTGCTCAGCCGCTGCGCAGCGATGCGGAGCGCAACCGGGCGCGGATCATCGCTGCCGCGCGCACGGTGTTCGGCCGCGACGGGCTGGGCGCGTCGATGGCCTCGGTCGCGCGGGAGGCCGGGGTGGGGATCGCCACGATGTTCCGCCGCTTCCCCACCAAGGAAGAACTGGTCGCGGCCGTTTTCGCGGACCGGATGAACTCCTACGTGCAAGCCACCGCCGAGGCCCTGGCCGAGCCCGAGCCGTGGCGCGGCTTCACCGGCTACATCGAGACGGTCTGCGCGATGCAGGCCGCCGACCGCGGCTTCGCCGACGTCCTGACGATGAGCCTGCCCGGCGCCGAGGCCCTGGAGGCGTGCCGCGCCGAGGCGTACCAGGGTTTCCTGGAGCTCATCGCCCGCGCCAAGGACAGCGGAGACCTGCGCGAGGACTTCACCAGCCGGGACCTGGTCCTGCTGCTCATGGCCAACGCCGGCGTCCTGAGTGCCACCGGCGACGACGCGCCCGATGCCTGGCGCCGTCTGGTCGCGTGGATGATCCAGTCCTTCCGGGCCCCCGCCCGCGGCGCGCTGCCGGACCCTCCGGAGGATGCCGCGCTGTATCAGGCCATGCGTCGCGCCAGCCTGGGCATCACCTCAGCCGAGACCGGCAAGGGGCGCTGACCCGCGGTCGGCGGTCAGTCGAGCCGAAGCCCCGTGCGCTCCTCCAGAGCATGCAGGAGCCGGTCCTGGAACTCGGGGTCGCGTGCGGCGGGGTGCGGCTCCTGGGTGCGCTGGTGGTACCAGTAGCCGCCGGTGGGTGGCGTGATGTCGCCGCGGGTGGCCAGCCAGACCTGGGTCCGGTGGCCGGCGACCAGGTCGTCGGTCGCGCCGGGGCCGCCCATCCGGGTGGGCACCCAGCCCGGATCGACGGCGTGGGCGGCCGTCCCCTCCCACCGGGAGGCCACGGCCATGGCCAAGACGGTCACCCACAGCTTGCTGTCGCTGTAGGAGGCCGTCCCGTCGGCCAACCGCGCAAGGCCGGTGGAACCGCCCCGGTGCATGGAACTGCTCAGGTAGATCAGGCGGGACGGCCTGTCCATCAGGGCCGTCAGCAGGTAGGGCGCGACGGTGTTGACGGTGGCCGCCTCGGGGGTGTGCATGGTGCCGGCGTTGTGGATGACCGCGTCGAAGCGGCCGAACGCGGCGGCCTGCCGGGCGACACCGGGGATCTCGCCCGTCTCGGCCAGATCCCCGGTCGCCACGCCCGCCCACCGGCCCCCTCCCGCAGGCGCGGTGACGCGTGCCGGGGTGCGGGCGTGGACGACCACGTCGTGCCCCTCCCCGGCCAGCGCGGTCGCCGTCGCGTAGCCGAGCCCGCTGGAGGCTCCCGTCACCAAGATCAGGGCCATGTGGGTTCTCCGTCCTGTGAGGTGAGGGGAGGGCGACAGCGGGGTTGTCGGCCCGGTACTCAGAGGGTAAGCAGGACCTTGGTCGCGCGACGCTCGTCCATCGCCTTGTAGCCCTCAGGGGCCTGCTCCAGGGGGAGGGTGAGGTCGAAGACCTTGCCGGGATCGATCTTCTTGTCCCAGATGAGCTGGATCAGCTCAGGGAGGAAGCGGCGCACGGGGGCGGGCCCGCCGAGAGTGTGGATACCGGCGAAGAACAGCTCGATGCCGGGAATCTGGACGTCGTAGTTGACGCCCACGTAACCCAGGTGCCCGCCGCCGCGGGTGGCACCGACGGCCTGCATGAACGCTTCCTGCGTGCCGACCGCCTCGACGACCGAGTGGGCGCCGAGGCCGCCGGTGAGTTCCTTGATCTTGGCGACGCCTTCCTCGCCGCGCTCCTCCACGACGTCGGTCGCCCCGTAGTAGCGGGCCAGCTTCTGCCGCTCGGGGTGGCGGGACATGGCAATGATCCGCTCCGCGCCGAGCTGCTTGGCGGCCAGGACTGCCATCAGGCCCACCGCGCCGTCGCCGACTACCGCGACGGTCTTGCCGGGCCCGGCCTCGGCGGCGACGGCCGCGTACCAGCCGGTGCCCAGCACGTCGGAGGCGGCCAGCAGGGCGGGGACCAGCTCCGGGTCGGGCTGCCCGGGCGTGGCCACCAAGGTGCCGTCGGCCAGCGGGATGCGGGCCTTCTCGGCCTGGGTGCCGATGCCTGCGTGGACGAACTCGGCGTGCACGCACTTGGACTGGAACCCGGCCTGACAGATCTCGCAGGTGTTGTCGGAGATGACGAACGACCCGACCACGAAGTCCCCGGGCTTGACGGTCTTCACCTCCGAGCCGACCTCCTCGACCACGCCCACGTACTCATGCCCCATGAGGGTGTGGTCGGCGGGCTCGATGCCGCGGTACGGCCACAGGTCCGAGCCGCAGATACAGGTCGCGGTCAGCTTCACGACGGCGTCGGTGGGCTCGACGATCTTCGGGTCCTCGCGGTCCTCCACCCGAACATCGCCGGCCGTGTACATCACTACTCCGCGCATGTGCGCATCTCCTCGTTCTCGTGTGACGGCGCCTTGGGCGCCTGATTCAGGAAGGCATGGGAGCCGGGCGGCTCCCTGCCGTCTTGGTGCTCGGGTGCGGCGAGCCCACGAGGGCGGCGTAACCCCCGGGTTCCCCGGCCCCGCCGGGGCACCCGGGGTTTCATCGCGTCTCGGCTGCCGACCAGTCGAGCGGCGGCGTCCGGCGGCCTCGTGGGGCACGGGCGATGATGATCGTGGGGATCAGGGTCAGGGCGGCGACGGCGGAGCCGACCGTGGCGGGTCCGGCGGCACCGAGCGGCAGGGCCAGAGCACGCCCGGCGATCCAGGAGCCGGCCGCGGTGCCGAGGTTGAACGCGGCGACCGTCAACGCGGATCCCAGGGTGGGGGCCCGGCCCGCGAAGCGGACGGCGAGGGAGATCAGCACCGGGGTGGCCACGAACCCGAAGAACCCGAGCAGGACGGCCAGGACGACCGATGCCGCGGCAAAGCCGGGCAGCAGGCCGAGTGCCAGCAGCGTGACAGCGGTTGCGGCTGCAGCCGTGATGATCGTCGCCTGTGGGCGAAGGTCTCCCAGGCGTCCCCCGAGCAGGAAGCCTGCCAGGGCGCCGCCACCGAATCCCACGAGCACCAGCGGCACGAGACCGGCGGCGATACCCGCCCTGTCGGTCAGCAGCGGCGCGATGTAGGTGTACGTCCCCAGCACCCCGGCGTTGGTGGTGACGCAGGCCGCCAGCACCAGCCAGACCCGGCCGGAGCGCAGCGCCGACAGCTCGGTCCGGACCGACACCGCCTCACGGCGGCGCCGGCTCCCGTTCGGCACCCGGCGGGCGATCAGCACCATGGCGGCCGCAGCGAGGACCGCCAGTGCCCAGAACGGTCCGCGCCAACCCACCAACTGCCCGGCGAAGGCCCCCAGCGGCACGCCGACGACGTTGGCGAGCATGGCGCCGGAACCCACCACGCCCACGGCCCGGGAGCTCGCGGCCGGCCCGGCGGCGCGGGTGGCCACCACATTGGCCACCGCCCAGAACGCCCCGGTCGCCAGCGCGGTCACGAACCGCGCCGCCAGCAGCAGTCCGAAGCCGGAACCCAGCGCGGCCACCAGATGCCCGGCGGAGAACAGGCCCAGGGCCAGCACCAGCGTCCACCGAGCGGGCAGCCGCAGTGTCAGCATCGCCATCACCGGCGCGCCTACGATCATGCCGAGGGCGAAGACGGTGATCAGAAGCCCTGCCTGGGCCACGTTCATGTGCAGGTTACCCGCGATCTGCGGGAGCAGGCCCGCCACCATGAACTCGCTCGTGCCCATCAGGAACGTGCCCAGCGCCAGCACATGGACCACGAGCGGAAGCCGCGAGGGCAAACCCTTCGGGCCGTTGACCCGCACGTCGCCGGTGCGGCGCAAAGGTGCTGCTCGGGTGCTCACTTCTTGGATCTCCACAACAATCGACATCTGGCTGCCGATCCCACGAAACCCGCTCCGTCACGGCGTGAGGAAGGTCGTGTTGATGGGGGGTACAAGTTCAACCTCCCTCCGCGCCGGACCGCGCCTACCGTGGAAGGCATGGACTCCCGCCCCGACAACCGCTCCGACATCCGGGACTTCCTGGCCACCCGACGTGCCCGGATCACCCCTGCGGAGGCCGGCCTGCCCACTCACGGCCGGCGCCGGGTGCCCGGGCTGCGGCGCGAAGAGGTCGCCGTCCTCGCCGGCGTGAGTACCGAGTGGTACACAAGGCTGGAGAAGGGCCACATCAGCGGCGTGTCCGAGGACGTCCTCGACGCCGTCGCCCACGCCCTGCACCTGGACGAGGACGAACGCACCTACCTGTTCGACCTGGCCAAAGCCGCCCAGCCCGCCAGCCGCGCACCGCGTCGCCGCAAGGCCGTCGACATCCCGCCCCGCGTCCAGTGGCTACTCGACTCCATGACTCTGTCCGCGGCGTTCGTCACCAACGGCCGCCTGGACATCGTGGCCGCCAACGCCCTCGCCCGCGCCCTCTTCGCCCCCGTCTACGACAGCGAGACCGTGGACGACCGCGGCCGCCCCAACTTCGGCCGCTACTACTTCCTCGACCCCGGCTCCCGCCACTTCGTCGACTCCTGGGACGACGCCGCTGACATCACCGCCGCCTTGCTGCGCGCCGAAGCCGGCCGGTACCCGGGTGACAAGGCGCTGCGCGAACTCATCGGAGAGCTGTCCACCCTCAGCACCGACTTCCGCACCCGTTGGGCCGCCCACACGGTGCGCATCCACCATGGGGGCACCAAGCGCTTCCACCACCCCGACGCCGGGTCCCTGCAACTCACCTACCAACCCCTGGACCTGCCCATCTCCGCCACCCAGGCGCACGCCCTGACCATCTACACCGCCGAGCCGGACACCGGCGACGAAGACCGGCTCAAACTCCTGGCGAGCTGGGTAGCCACCCCGGCTGAACCCCAGCGCCCACCGGCCGACCACGCCAGACACCAGGACGACAGCGCCAAGACCCGCGGGCAGTCTCGGTAGCGCCCCACGCCCCGGCGGTCACCGCTCACTGTCAACGTCCTCCGTGGCGTCCGGGGCACGCGAGCGCCGCGATGTCCCATCCGGCGCGTCCGGCCCGGCGCGTCCGGGCCTGGTAGGCGCTTTCTTGAAGTGCTCTCCTGGTGGCGTGCGGGATGTTGGCCAGCTGGTTGAGGTGCTCGGCCAGGGCGTGGCGGTGACGGTATGCCCGGCGTGGTCGGACAAGGTACGGCACAGCATCGCTGACGGGGTGCGGCTGCCTGCTGATCTCGAAGGGGAACACGGCTACGCTCGCAACGGCAACGAGGACTGCGAGGAGTAGGCCGACGACGTCGGTCACGATGCTCCGCTTGCGGCCGACCCTCCTTTTGCGTCACGTTGTTGCGACCATCGAGGAGAAGCGCCGGGGCGGCTGCAACGCCGAACCGGCATGCCCAGGAGGCGCCGGTGAGCGACAAGACGACAGGCGATACATCCACCACCACCCTCGACGTCCGGCCGTTGGACGAGGACACCTGGCCTGCGTTCGCCCGGCTGGTCGAGGCGAACAACGGCGTGTGGGGCGGCTGCTGGTGTATGGGCTTTCATGTCAAAGTCGGGAAGGGGCGCACCTCCCAGCAGAACCGGGCTGAGAAGGAACAGCGAGTCCGCGAGGGCCGCACTCATGCCGCACTCGTCTTCGACGGCGACGACTGCTTGGGCTGGTGCCAGTTCGGCTCCCCCGCCGAACTGCCGGAGATCAAGAGCAAGCGGAAGTACGAGAAAGAGCTTGTGACACTGCCGGACTGGCGCATCACGTGCTTCTTCACCGGAAAGGGAAGGCGAAAGCGCGGCGTCGCTCACGCCGCGCTCGGCGGGGCGCTGGCCGAGATCGCCCGCAAGGGCGGCGGCACGGTCGAGGGCTACCCCGAGGAAACCGACGACCGCTCGGTGTCGGGCTCGTTCCTGCACACCGGCCCGATGGCCGTCTTCGAGAACCACGGCTTCACGCGGACCCGACCGATCTCACCCCACCGCTGGGTCGTCTCCCTCACCGTCGCCCTGGCCTGAGAGAGCATGCTCGGTACCTGTCGCTGTCGTAACGCCGAACGATCGCCTCATTGCGCGACAACGCGGCCTGACGAGTCGGGAGACAGCCGGCCCATGAGCGTGTGCCGCGCTGCCTGAGCCGGATGGCGCCACCTTGGCGCAGTCATTGCCCATCACAAGATCAGCCCGGTCTGCAGGTCGTCTGCGAAGCCGGCTGTGTCCGTGAGTCCGAAGGCCACGCGCTGGAGCAGGAATCCGTGCAGGAGCCCCATCACCATGCGGGCTCCGCGGTCCAGGTCCACCGGGGCCAGCACCGCGCCCGCGGTCCGGCCGCGGCGCAGCGCAGCAGTTCGTCGACTGCGACCGTGTGCCCCCGCCGTGTGCTGCACCGTCTCGCCGCTGATGGTGCCGTGCGCGGCGGCCACCAACCGCATCCGGGCCAGGCACGCCACCGTCCACGCGCTGCGGGAAGCCGGCCGCAGCCGCCGCTCCATCGGTCGGCAGCTCCGCATGACCTCGACGCCGTCCGCCAGGACGACGCTGGAACGGCAGATGTTCAGCCCCGCAGGGTTCCAACTTCTTCGCGAACAAGCTCTGCTGTCGTGAGGCGAGCAGAGCGCCATCAGTCGGAGCAGGTGCACACTCGACGCATGACGTGTGATCAGTGGTCAACGCAGGGCGCTCTCCATTTCGCCCCGGTGATCAGAGACCCACTGATACGCCTCCTGTACCTCTGTCACTGCCCCGGTATCGCGGAGCCGGACCATTGCGCGGTTTCCGGAGTCCGCAGCAGCTTCGATGCCACGCCAGCACCTGTCCTGCCACCACAAGATCACGGAAACGAGATCACTCCGTTCGATCAGCCCATAGCTGTCAGCGATCAGCCTCAACCGTCGCGCGGTTTGGAAGGTGTCTCCGACACCTGGCCCAAGTCCGAGATACTGCCAACACACGTGCGCGACATCGTGAATGCGCTCACCCGGCGCGGCCAAGTCCCAGTCGATGAAGGCCACTGGACGCAAGGCACCGCTCACGGGCCGATAGACGGTGTTCTTGGGCGAGAGGTCGTTGTGACATACGACCTCGTGTGATCCGGCCAGTTCCGTGCCTGACGTCACGTCGTGGAACTCCCGCACGAGCTGAGCAACCCGCACCAGGCTTTCGTCGGAGTACACGGCCGTAGGCTGCTGCGGTTCCCAGGCCACGTGCCCTTCGAGGTAGGTGAGCACTTCGCGCCCCTCCTCGTCGATGCCGCGGTAGCGCGGTGCACCGGTCCATCCGCTGGTTTCAAATGTCTTCAGCAAGTGGCCGATGAACCCGGTCCTGGCCGACGCGGGGCGGCGCACGGTGGACCCGACACGCACAACGTGGTTGACCAACCCACCAGGCAAGGACGACTCAGTCATCCCTCCATCGTGCACGATCTCCACGTCGAACTCTCCACACTCAGCACGTTTCTCACCGTGTCCGGAAATGGGGAAGGTGGGGAGCAATGAGCGACAGGCTGAGGAGTCGGCAGCCGGAGCCCTGCCGTACCTCCGGAGACGCCTGAGGGCATCGTCCATCTCCGCCGCCGTTGCGCGGTCCGGTCGACCACGGCACCGAGATGACCGCCGCGCCCGAAATGGCGACGAGTGGTGACGCGTGCTCAGGCGGAGGTCGTTCGGCGGGAGCGGGCCCGTAGAAGGAGCGCGGTGCCTGCTGCGGCGGTGAGGAGTACGCCGCCGGCGGCCCAGGCCAGCGTGGGGGTGCGGGATGACCCGTTTGATTGCTGTGCCAGGCACTTCTTTCCGGGGGCGGCGGGGGCGATACGCAGTCGGGCCCAGGGCTTGTCGGGGCCGGTCTGGTCGACGTCGTGCCGGTAGACGACGTAGTTGCCGGGTTCGGAGTCGCAGGTCAGGGTGGTGGTGGCGGTCAGGACCGCTTTGGCGCCGCGCAGGACGGGGCGGTCGGTGAAGGCGCGGGAGGTGAGGGTGATGTCTCCGTCCGATCCCTCGTCGTCGTTGTCCGTGATCGTAATGCGGCTGCCGGCCCGGAAGGTCCGCACGTCCCATTCCGACTGGGGCCACGTTCTGTCCGGGGCCCAGCGTTCCTCCAGCCTGGGCGGGGGCAGTTTCCTGACCTTGTTCCGGCAGGCGCGGCGTGCCGCCTCGTCGGCGGGTTCCACGCGCACCCGTGCCCATCGGAACGGATGCTCGTCCGGGCCCACGTCTCCGGCGCCACGCCGCGTCACCGGGTAGGTGCCAGGCCGGGTGTCGCAGGCGATGGTGACGGTGGTGGTCAGCACCGGATACATCATGCGCAGCTTCCCTGCCGCAACGAACGCGGGGGAGTTGATGGTTGCCAGGTAAGTGGCGTCGCTGGCCTTGGTGTTGACCGTCAGTGTGTCGCCGGGATGCACCGAGCGGACACTTCCGAACGGGAGCGAGGGCCCGGGCGGGGACGCCGAGGCCGGCCCGGCTGCCAGGAAGGGGAGCAGGAGGGGGAGTGCCGCCCACGCGGTCTTGCGGAGTCGGTCCATCGCTACACCCTGTCCTCTTATTTGATGACATGCCAGTTGTTACTCAGTAGTACATTATCGTCACTCGAACGAATATATGTGCGGGTTCCGGGTAGTTCGGGGCCCGCTCACCGTTCGGCCCTCTCCAAGACGGAAAGGCATCTTCTTGCGTTCCAGATACAGATGGATTCCAGCCCTTGCTCTGGGCCTGGGTGTAGGAATTCTCGGCGCCGGAACGGCATCGGCCGGGACAGGCGATCCGTCACCAGTGGTCTCCGCCCCAGCGACGGCCTCCGCCCCACCGACGGCCTCCGCTTCACCGGAGACTCCTGGCACCGGGCCTCAGGTCCCGCCGACGCTGCCCGCGCCCTCGCCGTCGTCGACAGTCGCGGGGGCCGTCGACCCGAGCGACTCCGCCACCCCCTCAGGGCCGAGTCTGAGTGAGGAGGAGAAGTACTGGACGGCGAAGCGCATGGACGACGCCGTCCCGGTCGATACCCTGCCGGATCCCGCTCCGGCCGCCTCGAAACACGGCATCACCGCAGGAAAGGCCGTCACGCACCGGCCGCCACCATCGGGCACCCCCACCCCGGAGCACTTCCTCGGTCACCCGATGATCGGCACGTTCTTCTTCGACGGCAAGCCGCTGGGCGGCAAGAGCACGTACTGCACGGGCAGCGTCGTGCACACGGCCGCCAAGGACATCGTCCTGACCGCCGGACACTGCGGCCTCGGCCTGAAGTCGGCCACCCACCGCATCTTCGTGCCGCGATACCGCATCGGCAAGCCCGCCGCCGAGCAGCCGGACGGCGTGTTCCCGGTGTCCCAGCTCTACATAGACCCGCGCTACGAGAGGAACAGCAAGAAGGCGGTCTCCGACCTCGACCTGGCCTTCGCTCAGGTCGCCTCCAACAGCCGGGGCAAGGTGGAGGATGTCACGGGAGCCCTGACGTTCACGCCGACCACCAGCTACCACCACAAGGTCACCGTCATCGGCTATCCCGATGACGTCAGCGTCAACCCCGACCATGTACCGGTCCGCTGCCCCGTCAGCACCTCCCAACTGCCGGGCTTCCGGCAGATGCGTATGACCTGCACCGGCTTCTACGGTGGCGTCTCCGGCGGTCCGTGGATCGAGGACTACAACAGCACCACCGGCACCGGCAAGGTCATCGGCAACACCGGCGGGTACAACGGCGGCGGCAACGACGCCAACGACGACTGGGTGACGTACGCGCCGGTCTACGGCAAGGATGCCGAGGACCTGTTCGCCGACGCCGCCGCGCACCGGAACGTGGATGACCACAAACCGCCGTACCAGCCGTCCGAGGATCCCTGGCTGCCCGGACCCGCATCCACCTGGCAGCACGCCAAGCTGCTGGCGTCGGGCGACTTCCGCCAGACCGGCCACAGCGACATGATCGTGGTCTGGACCGACGGCGAGGTCACCCTCTATCCCGGCAACGGAAACGGCGGCTACGACACCGAGCGGCAACTGCTGGCCTCCAACAGCACGTGGACCCACGCGGCCACCATCACCGCCGGTGACTTCACCGGGTCCAACCAGTTCGACCTGCTGGTCCGCTGGTCCGACGGCGAGGTCACCCTCTACGGCGACGTCGGCTCCAAGGGACTGAACTGGGCCGGCACCCAGATGATCAAACCCAACGACCTCTGGAAGAACGCCATCCAGATCGCCGCCGGCCGCTTCAACGCCTCCCAGTACGTCACCGACCTGGTCGTCCGCTGGATCGACGGCGAACTCACCCTCTACACCAACGTCAGCGCCGGCACCTTCGGCCAGGAACACCAACTGAAGCCGAAGAACGACACCTGGAAGGACGCCACACTCCTGACCGCCGGTGAATTCTCCGGCAACCAGAAATGGGACCTCATGGTCCGCTGGACCGACGGCGAACTCGACAACTACGTCGGCACCACCACCTCGGGCCTCGGCACCGAGCAGCGCATCCTGAACCCCAACGAGCTCTGGACCCACGACACGGCCATGACGACCGGCGACTACACCGGTAACAACCGTACCGACGACCTCGTCATCCGCTGGTCCGACGGTGAGACCACCATGTACACCGACACCGGCACCAACCACCTCGGAACCGAGCACATGCTCGTCGCCCCCACCTCCTGAACCCACCAGAACCGCCCCCGGGCCGGACACGGAACACCGCGCACCGCCCGGGGGCGCCGCGCCGTACGGATCGAGGAATACGACGGCTGCGAGGCCCTCCCCCATGACAGGACCGGATGCCGTGTCGTCCTGTGCCCTCTTACCGGTGACGTCACATCAAATGACATACCAGGCGGGCAAGTTGCGCCGGGAGGTCACGAGTGGCTGGCAGTGGCTGACCAGCTCCAAGGGGAGCGACTTCGTCCGCAACACGCGCAACGACGACGTGGTCTACGTGCACATGACCGATGGCAAGGTGTACTGCGTCGAGAACAACAGCCACAGGTCCTTCATCAACGACGAGCCGCAGCGCTTCGTGGACGGAATCCGCATCTCGTCCAACCCCAACTGCTGAGCTGAGGGCGCGTTCGACGGCGTGGGGGGGGGCCATCGCCCCGCGCCGCTGAAGGTCCTGGTCACGCCGGCAGGCGGCGGCACGTGCGTGCCGACCGCCTGCCGGGGCCTTCTCAGGCCTGGACGAGCACGGTGCACCAGACCTCGTTGTTGTCGCCGATGCCGCAGTCGGCGATCTCTCCGCTCCGGATCTTCGTCCAGACACCCTTCTGCCGCCAGTGCCAGGTACCGACCCGCGAGAACCGCTCGTGGTACCCGCGGGAGGCGAACGTGAAGGCGTCGACGTCCACGCCGGTGCCGTTACCGCCCCGCGTGCCGTTGCCGAACGAGTCCTGCTTGCACTTGGCGTGCTTGAACTCGCTCGCGGTGCCGCCGCCCCAGTTCCACACGTCGCAGTAGTGCGGGCCCGCGCCGAGGCTCGTCGTGTAGTGCATCGTGCCGCCGGTCCTGTTCTTCACCGCGCCGCACAGGGGACCCACGCACCCGTCCGCCGAGGCGGTCGTCGCCCCCGCGACGACCGCTCCGGACGCCATGAGGGCGGTGGTGACGACGGCGACGGCCGTCCGGTTCGCTCGGGACATCATCTTGCGCATGCAGTTCCATTCTCTCGTTGCGTCGGCTCGGTCACGCCGCGCGCGGCTGCCGGCAGGGCAGGTGGCAACGCCGCTCTCCGGGAGCTCTGCGCGGGCCGCCGTCGGGGTTCTGTCCGGCACGCGGCGGCTGCCGCGACCCGCCTGACGGCCCGTGAGGTGAGGATCTAAGGTGAACCTTGCGAAAACCTTGTGACGGCCGTTCCGTGACGGCCCCGGAGCGAAAGACGGAGGGCCGTTGGAACCCCGGCTCCTGCTCGGCGGACGAAGAGCCCAGCAACCGGCCGGACGTTCCACCGCCTGTTCCGGGTGAGGCACGATGAACCTGCACCTGCTCGGACCTTTGGAACTGCGCGTCGCGGGGCGCGTGGTCGACCTGGGGCAGCCGCGTCGTCGAGCGGTCCTCGCGGCGCTGGCGGCCGACACCGGCCGGCCGGTCCCTGTGACCACGTTGGTGGACCGTGTCTGGGACACCGCCGCGCCCGACGGGGCCCGGTCGGTCCTCTACTCGCACATCAGCCGTCTGCGGCGGCTCCTCGCCGCCGCGGCATCGGCGTCAGGCGGTGGCGAGGCGGAGGTCCCCCCGCCACCGCTACGCATCAGCAGGGCTTCCGGTGGATACGTTCTGGAGGCGGACGAGCACGCCGTCGATCTGCTCCGCTTCCGCTCGCTCGTCGCGCAAGGGCACGAGCCGCACCGGTCCGACACACGCCGCGCACACCTCCTGGAGGAGGCACTGCGGCTGTGGTGCGGTGTGCCGCTGGCGGGGCTGGCGGGGGCGTGGGCGGAGCGCACGCGGATCGCCTGGACGCAGGAACGTGTCGAGACGGCGCTCGCCTGGGCCCGCATCCTGGTGCGGCAAGAAAGGCCCAGGGAAGTGCCCACCGTCCTGCAGCCCTTGCTGGCGGAGCACCCGCTGTGCGAGCCGCTCGCCGTGGCGGTGATGCGGGGCCTGGCTGCCGCCGGACGAACGGCCGAGGCAGTGCACACGTACACCGGGATCCGTCGGCAGCTCCGCGCTGAGCTGGGCGTGGCTCCGGGTCCTGAACTGCAGGCGCTGTACGAGGAGATGCTGCGCGGCACCGGACGGGAGGAGTCGCCGGGTGCGGGGTCCGAGCCGGTCGCCGTCCGTACGCCCGCCCCGGCCCCAGTCCCGGTTCCCGCCCAACTCCCCATGGACGTACGCCCCTTCAGCGGGCGAGAGGATCAGCTGGCCGAGCTCACGGGGCGCCTGGTCGCCGCGGACGGCCCGGACGGTACGGAGGGCGGGGCGGCGGTGGTCGTCTCCGCCGTCTCCGGCACCGCGGGCGTCGGCAAGACCGCGCTGGCCGTGCGCTGGGCGCACCAGGTGCGTGAGGCTTTCCCCGACGGACAGCTCTACGTCGATTTGCGAGGCTACGATCCGGACGAGCCGGTCTCCGCCGCTCAGGCCCTCGCCGGGTTCCTCACCGCCCTGGGCGTGCCCGGCCAGGAGATACCACTGCGGCTCAGCGACCGGGCTGCGCGGTATCGCACCGCGGTCGACGGTCGGCGTCTGCTCGTCCTCCTCGACAATGCCGCCTCCGCGGCGCAGGTCCGCCCGTTGCTGCCCGGGAGCCCGACGTGCAAGGTGCTGATCACGAGCCGGGACTCGCTGTCGTCGCTGGTGTCGGTGCACGGGGCGCGGCGCGTGGTCGTCGACGTCCTTTCCCCGCACGAGGCGCTCGCCCTGCTGCGCGACCTGATCGGGCCGCGCGTCGACACGGACCACGCGGCCGCCACCACCCTGGCCGAGCAGTGCGGGCGGCTGCCCCTGGCGCTGCGGGTGGCGGCCGAACTGGTGCTGTCACGTCCCCTGGAACCCCTGGCCCACCTGGTGGAGGAACTGCGGGATCACCGGCGGCGTCTCGATCTGCTGGACGCCGGCGACGGTGATCCCCGGGCTGCCGTTCGGGCCGTCTTCTCCTGGTCCTACGACCGCCTTCCCGAGCATGAGGCACGCCTGTTCAGGCTGTTGGGCCTGCACCCGGGGCCCGATGCGGAGGTGCACTCGGCCGCCGCCCTGGCCGGCGAGACCGTGGAGCGGACTCGGCGGGCCCTGGACGTCCTGGCCCGTGCGCACCTGGTGCACCGGAGCGGTCCCGGCCGCCACGGTATGCACGACCTGCTGCGCGTCTACGCCGCGGAGCTCGCGAACCGGCACGACGGGGCGGTTGAGCGCGACGCCGCCGTGACCCGTCTGCTGGACCACTGCCTGGCGGCGTCGGCGGTGGCCATGGATGTGCTGTATCCCGCCGAACGGCATCTGCGTCCCGCCGTCGAGGTATCCGACACCGGTCTGCCGCCGCTGCGTACGGCCGACGAGTGCCGCGTGTGGCTGCGCACCGCGCAGCACACACTGGTGGCGCTGTGTTCCAGGACCGAGGAGCCCGGGCCGTCCCGGCACACCGTGCGGATCGCCACCACGCTCCACCGCCATTACGAGCGCTCGGGGCATTTCGCCGACGCGCTGACCGTTCACACGCACGCCCTGCGGGCGGCCCGTACGGTGGGAGACACCCGTGGTGAGGTCGATGTCCTCGCCTGTGTCGGCGCGGTCCACCGGCGGCTCGGGGACTACGAGAGCGCCCACCAGCACCACGCGGATGCGCTGTCGCTGTGCCGTGACGTCGGGTATCGGGCTGGGGAGGCGCGTCATCTCACCAATGTGGGCGTGCTGCACGAGTTGCAGGGCCGGTACCGGGAGGCCGCCGAGCATCACGAGAGGGCGGTCGAACTGTTTCGCCTGGCCGGTGACGCCCACGGTGAGGCCGACGTGCTGAACAACCTCGGCATCGTGCAGGAGTTGCTGGAGGACTACCGGGCGTCGACCGAGCGGTACCGGGAGGCGCTGGCACTGTACCGGCAGACGGGCCATACGTTCGGGGAGGCCAGCGCCCTCGGGAACCTGGGGATCGTACTGGCGCGGCTGGGCGACCACGCCGCCGCTGCCGGACACTTCGAGCGGGCGCTCGCTGTCTTCCGCCGGCTCGGACACACCGGCGGAGAGGCGCACGCGTTGTCCAACCTGGGCAACGCGCTGTGCCGTCAGGGCCGGTACGAAGAGGCCGCCGAGCACCAGCATCAGGCCCTGGCCAACTTCCGGCGGACCGGGGAACGCTACGGAGAAGCGGGCGCCCTCAACGGCCTGGGCGAGGCCCTGCACGGCACAGGACAACACGCCCAAGCCCTCCAAGCCCACACATCGGCACTGGAAGTGGCCCGTGAAATCACCGAACAGGAAGAACAGGCCCGCGCCCACACCGGAATAGCCCACATCCAGCAGGAAAGAGGGGAACACGCTCGAGCCGTGGAGCACCTCCACCAAGCGCTGTCCCTCTACACCGCCCTGGACTCCCCGCGCGTACAAGAAGTACGCGACACCCTTCTCTCCCTGACCGGCCGGTAGCCCGTCCACGGGTACAGACCCAGGGTCATCCCGACGAGGGCCCCGCGCCCCGCAGCCCCGCCCGGCAGCCTCGGCGAGCCGCAAACCCTCCCGCTACTTATAGTGGCCATTTGGTAACACTACGAGAAGAGATGACCCCTCATGCCCGTGACCGTATATGCCGACGTCGACTATCAAGGCAAGAGCGCCACGCTCCACCAGGGACGTCACAAGATCGACCCGTCCATGAACGACTGCATCTCCTCCGTCCGCGTGCCGTCCGGGTGGAAGGCGACGCTCTACGAGCACGCGGACTTCACCGGGGCTCAGATCACCCTGGACGCGGACACCCGGAAGGTGGACGGCGCCCTCCACGACAAGGCGTCCTCGATCGTCGTCGCCGAGACGGACGAGGACGATGGCCAGTACATCTTCTCCGCGGAGAACGGTGACAACTGGTTCTACTTCGAGGACCACTCGTCGGGCGCCTGACACCGCATCCCCGAAAGACGGTGAGGGCGCCGGGACCCGGAGGTGCTTCCGGGTCCCGGCGCCCTGGCTGGGCGACACGGGCCCGGCTCGTATCAGAATCGTGACTATCGGGCTTCGCACGCCCCTCACCTGCACAGTCGTACATTCCGCCATCAGCTATACGCACGGCGTATACATGCTGTGTATACACAGTGTGTAGAGTGCTGCCATGTCCATCGGTCACACCCTTTTGGGGCTCCTGGAGTCCGGCCCGCGCCATGGCTACGACCTGAAGCGGGCCTTCGACGAGAAGTTCGGTCACGACCGGCCGCTGCACTACGGCCAGGTCTACTCGACGATGTCCCGGCTGCTGAAGAACGGCCTCGTCGAGGTCGACGGGATCGAGGCCGGCGGCGGCCCCGAGCGCAAGCGGTACGCGATCACCGAGGCCGGCATCACGGACGTGGAGCGGTGGCTCGCGTCCCCGGAGAAGCCGGAGGAATACCTCCAGTCGACCCTCTACACCAAGGTCGTCCTCGCGCTGCTGACCCGTCGCGACGCCGCCGAGATCCTCGACACCCAGCGCTCGGAGCACCTGCGCAGCATGCGGATCCTGACCGACCGCAAACGCAAGGGCGATCTGGCGGACCAGCTGATCTGTGACCATGCCCTGTTCCACCTCGAAGCCGACCTGCGCTGGCTGGAAATGACCGCCGCGCGCCTTGACAAACTTCGTGAGGCTGTAGCCCGATGACGACTTCTCCCCTTGGTTCCCTGCTCGCCGCGCACGACCTGCGCAAGGCGTACGGCCCCACCCTCGCGCTGGACGGCGCCGAGTTCTCCATCCACCCCGGCGAGGTCGTCGCCATCATGGGCCCCTCCGGGTCCGGCAAGTCCACGCTGCTGCACTGCCTCGCCGGCATCGTGCCGCCCGACTCCGGGTCGATCACCTACGACGGGCGTGAACTGACGAAGATGAGCGATGCCCAGCGCAGCGCGCTGCGCCGCTCCGAGTTCGGGTTCGTGTTCCAGTTCGGCCAACTGGTGCCCGAGCTGACCTGCGTGGAGAACGTGGCGCTGCCGCTGCGGCTGAACGGCACGCCCCGCAAGGACGCCGAGCGGACCGCGCTGGGCTGGATGGAGCGCCTGGAGGTCGATGACCTGAAGGGCAAGCGGCCCGGCGAGGTCTCCGGCGGTCAGGGCCAGCGCGTCGCCGTGGCGCGGGCGCTGGTCACCGGACCGCGCCTGCTGTTCGCCGACGAACCCACCGGCGCGCTCGACTCCTCCAACGGCGAACGCGTGATGCAACTGCTGACCGAAGCGGCCCGCTCGACCGACGCCGCCGTCGTCCTCGTCACCCACGAGACACGCGTGGCCTCGTACTCCGACCGCGAGATCGTCGTCCGCGACGGAAAGTCCCGCGACATGGAGCGCGCCGTATGAGTCCTCGCCAGTGGGCCAGAGACCTGGCCCTGGGGGCCCGCTTCGCCGTCACCGGCGGACGCGAGGGCTGGATTCGGATGACGCTCACCGCCGTCGGCGTCGGCCTCGGCGTGGCACTGCTCCTGCTGTGCACCGCCCTGCCCAACGTGTTCGCCGCCCGCCAGACGGTGGAGGACGCCCGCTTCGACTACACGTACTCCAAGAAGACCCCGCCGAAGGCCGACAACACCTTCCTGATCGCCGACACCGACACCACCTGGCACGACGACGACATCCGCGGCCGGCTCGTCGAGCCCGAGGGCAAGCGGGCGCCGCTGCCTCCGGGGGTCGCCGGCTTCCCGGGCAAGGGCGAGATGGTGGTCTCCCCCGCGCTCAAGGACCTGCTCGCCTCGGACGGCGCCAAGCTGCTGCGGGAGCGACTGCCCTACAAGATCACCGGCACGATCGGCGAGAGCGGACTCATCGGCTCCCACGAACTGGCCTACTACGCGGGCACCTCGGGGCTGAACCTCACGGACGTCTCCGGGGTGCACCGGCTGGCCCAGTATGGCAAACCGGACGCGTCCCCCGGGAAGACCGATCCCGTGCTGCTGCTCATGGTGCTGGTCGTGTTCGTGGTACTGCTGACCCCGGTCGCCGTGTTCATCGCCGCCGCCGTCCGCTTCGGCGGCGAGCGCCGCGACCGCCGGCTGGCCGCGCTGCGCCTGGTCGGCTCGGACAGCCACATGACCCGGCGGATCGCGGCGGGCGAGGCACTCGCCGGAGCCCTGCTCGGCCTGGTCATCGGCACCGGCTTCTTCCTCCTCTGCCGTCAGACGCTGGGCTCCACCGAGGTGCTGAACGTGAGCGTCTGGCCCAGCTACCTCGACCCCTCCCCCGCGCTCGCCGCGCTGGTCGCGGTGGCGGTCCCGGTCGCCGCCGTACTCGTCACGCTGCTCGCGATGCGCGGCGTGGTGGTGGAACCCCTGGGCGTCGTGCGCGCGGGCAAGCAGCGCCGCCGCCGGCTGTGGTGGCGACTGCTGCTGCCGCTGGCCGGACTCGCGATGCTCTACCCGATGATCGGCAAGGGCCACAAGAACGGGAACTTCAACCAGTACCTCGTCATCGGCGGCGTGCTGCTGCTGCTGATCGGCATCACCGCGCTGCTCCCCTGGGTCGTGGAGGCGGTTGTCGTCCGCCTCGGCAAGGGCGCGCTGTCCTGGCAGCTCGCGGTACGGCGGCTGCAGCTGAGCAGCGGAACCGCCGCACGCATGGTCAACGGCATCGCCGTCGCCGTGGCCGGAGCCATCGCTCTGCAGATGCTGTTCACGGGAACGCAGAGCCAGTACACCAAGGCCACGGGCGACGACCCCGGCCGGGTCCAGATGCAGGTCGACTTCAGCGACCGCAAGCCGCTGTCCGGTGTCGAGCGCGAATTCACCGGCACCAAGGGCGTACGGGCGGCAGTTGCCCTGGCCGGCCTGCAGTACGGGGACGTGCGCCGCGACCCGGAGAACACCAGCGGCATGACCGTGGGTAACTGCACCGCCCTGCGTGAACTCGCCAAGCTTCCCTCCTGCAAGGACGGCGACGTGTTCGTCACGCGGACGAGGAGCTACTACGCCTCCCCCAGCAACGCCGGCGAGATCGCCTTGGTGAAGCCCGGTCGGAAGCTCTACATCGACCCGTCGTACGGCGACGCCACCGAACGCGGTATCGAGGCGCCCTGGACCGTTCCGGCGAACGTGCGGGTGGTGGACGCGCGCAAGGACTCACTGGACAGCGCCAACAGCCTGCTGGTCACTCCCGCCGCCCTGCCCTCCAAGGCCGCACCCGCGTTGTTCTCCGACGGGGTCTACCTGCGTCTTGACACGTCGGTGCCGGACTCACGGGAGTACATACGCAACGTCGCCGCCAGGATCGACCCCTTGGCACACGCCTACAGCTGGTCGGCGACCGAGGAGGACGCCAAGTACACCTCCATCCGCACCGGCCTGTTCGTCGGCTCGGTCTTCGTGCTGGCACTGATCGGCGCGAGTCTGCTGGTCTCCCAGCTGGAGCAGCTGCGCGAGCGCAGGAAGCTGCTCTGCGCACTGGTCGCCTTCGGCACCCGGCGCCGCACGCTGAGCCTGTCGGTGCTGTGGCAGACGGCCCTGCCGGTCGGCCTCGGCCTCGTACTGGCCACAACGGTGGGTGTCACCCTCGGCTCGGTGCTGCTGAAGATGACCCGTACACCGGTGGCCATGGACTGGGCGAGCGTCCTGACCATGACCGGCGTGGGCGCGGCCGTGGTCGGCGTGGTCACGCTGCTCAGCCTGCCGCCGCTGCTGCGGATGATGCGCCCGGAGGGCCTGCGCACGGAATAACCCCTCACACATCCCCCGAAGTGGGCTCCTCCGCCAGGAGGAGCCCACCCCTGCACACCTTCGGTCCCCTCGCTGACCTGCGCGGATTCCTCGACGATCAAGACCTACAGCGGCGACTGGACGCGACTAGAATATTTGTTCATGTAGGTTGGACAAATGAGGTGATTTTGGTCTCGTCCGGACACGGCGTGTCCAGCGAGCCCCCAGCGCGAGGAAGTACCGATGAGGCTCAATCCCGTCCTCTGCTCCGCTGCTTCCGTTCTCGCCGCACTGGCGCTGCTCGGCGCCTGCAGCGGCGGCTCCGGCACCACGGCCACGTCGAGCGGCAAGCCGGTGGTCGGCGTCGACTACCCGCGCTCCGACACCGACTTCTGGAACTCGTACATCAAGTACACGCCGGAGTACGCCAAGCAGCTCGGCCTCTCGCTCAAGACCACCAACTCGCAGAACGACATCGCCAACCTCACCGCCAACGCGCAGACACTCATCCTCCAGGGCGTCAAGGGCGTCGCGATGGCCCCGCAGAGCACCTTTGCCGTCGCGCCAGTGCTGGCTCAGCTGAAAGCGGCGAAGATCCCGGTCGTCACCATCGACACCCGTCCGGACACCGGCAAGGTGTACATGGTGGTCCGCGCCGACAACCGCGCCTACGGCGAGAAGGCCTGCAAGTACCTCGGCACGAAGCTGGCCGGCAAGGGCAAGGTCGTGATGCTCCAGGGCGACCTCTCATCGAGCAACGGGCGTGATCGCACGCAGGGGTTCAACGCATGCATGAAGGCGAACTACCCGGACATCAAGGTGTTCGGAGAGGCCACCAACTGGGACGGGGCCGTCGCCGCGCAGAAACTCCAGACCGACCTGTCAGCCCACCCGGACATCAAGGGCATTTACATGCAGGCCAGCTTCGCCCTGTCCGGAACGCTCCACGTGCTCAAGCAGCAGGGGCTGTTCGCCGGCCCGAAGGACAGGAATCACGTGTTCGTCGTGTCCAACGACGGCATCCCCAGGGAGCTCAAGAACATCACCAACGGCGAGATCGACGCCACCGTGTCCCAGCCGGTCAACCTTTACGCCAAGTACGCCCTGTACTACCTGAAGGCCGCGATCGACGGGAAGACGTTCAAGCCCGGCAAGACCGACCACGACAGCACCATCGTGCGGGTCCGCGACGGACTTCTGGAGGACCAGCTCTCCGCCCCGCTCGTCACCGCCGACGGCGGCACGTACGGCGGCGTCCCCAGCCTCAAGAGCACCGACAGGTCTCTGTGGGGCAACAGCCTCGACTGACACCCCGCCAGACCGCCGACGAAGGCGAGCGGGACAGGGAACCGCAGGCGGATCGGGGTGGTGTGTCAGTGGGTTCTGACACACCACCCGGATGCCTTCCGGCCCGCTCTCGCCCTGCTCTAGTGGCCGAAGCCGTAGGCGAACAGGTGGGCGGTGCCCGTGGAGCCGGTCACCGGCAGGGTGATCGAGGCCACCTGTTTGGACGGGTCGAGCGGGACCTTGGTGGCGAAGACGTAGGTCTTCACGCCGTCGCGGCCGCCGCTCGCGGTGTTGCGGTAGGACGTCGCGACGGCCGTCGTGTCGTCAGGACGGGGCTTGCTGCCGCCGCCGCCCAGCGTCCAGTCCGAGAAGCCGACCGTCGCCTGCGAGGCGGTGCCGTCGGTGTAGGTGACGGTCAGTGTGCCCGAGACCCCGCTGCCGTCGGTCGGCGCGTTGGCCGCCGCGCCCAGCAGGCCCAGCGAGGAGCCCGACGTGGCGTCCGGCATGGGGATGGTCTGGCCGGCCATCTCCAGGTTGTCCGGCTGACCGGACTTCACCGTCGGCCAGGTGTAGGAGATGCCGTCGGCCGTGACGGTGGAGCCGCTCGTGACGCCGGCCGCCGACAGCGCGTTCTGCGAGTACGCCCAGCCGCCGCCGTCGAAGCCGGCTGAGAAGTGGGTGCCGTCGGGATAGACGCCCTCGTTGGTGTCGTACGGCCACAGCGCACCAGCCTTGGCCACGGCCACACGGAGGGTCGCACCGCTCAGTGCCGCACCGGTCGTGTGGTCGGTCAGGGCGAAGGTGACGGGAAACGTTCCTTCGTCCGGGCCCGCCGTCACGTGGACCTTCGCCTCGGCGCTGCCCGCAGCGGGCACCGCCACCGAGCCGGACCCCGCGTCCAGCGTGACGCCGGAGGGCGCCGTCGCCTTCCAGTCGGCCGTGACGGCCTTGCCGCCGAGGTTGGTCAGCTTGAGCGTGGCGTCACCGGACGCGCCCGGCTGGAGGACGAGTCCGTCGCTGGTGGGACCGGTCGCGGCCAGCACCCGGTCGCCGCCCGTGGTGTCCGAGGGGGGCGCCGCGGACGGGCCGGACGCCCAGGACTTGTCGGGCTGGTTCCCGAGGGTGAAGTCGAGCGTGCCCGCGCCCGCGAACTGCTGGTACGTGAGCCAGGAGGTCTGCCACGCCTTGCCCTTGACGTTCAGCGACTGCACGTAGGGCGCGTCGGGCGCGGCCTCCGGTGCGTTGATCCGCACCGACTTGCCGCTCGCGAAGGTCACCTTGGCCACCGGGAACACCGGGCTGCCGAGCACCAACGTGTCCGCGCCCGGAGTCTCCGGGTACATGCCGAGTGACGACCACACGTACCAGGAGCTCATCGCGCCGAGGTCGTCGTTGCCGAAGGAGCCGACCGGAGCGTTGAAGTACAGCCTCTGCTGCGCGTCGCGGACGGCCGCCTGGGTCTTCCAGGGCTCGCCCGTGTAGGCGTACTCCCAGGGGATCTCGACGCTGGGCTCGTTGCTCAGGTCGGCGTCGGTGCCACCGGGGTGGGCGATGTCGTCGAGCAGGCTGTCCAGGTAGGACGAGTACGCCTGGGCACCGCCGCGCGCCTGGATGAGCTGCTTCAGGTTGAACGGGACCATCGGCGTGTACTGGGCCGAGGTACCCTCCACGAAGCCGTTGGAGGTACCCGGGGTGAAGCCGCCCGCGAACTGGCCGTCCTTGTTCTTGCCCTGCATGTAGCCGGTCTGCGGGTTGAAGACGTTCATCCAGTCCTGTGCGCGGGTGGCGAACTTGGTGTACACGTCCGTCTTGCCCAGCGACTTCGCGAAGGCGGCGACGGCGTAGTCCGCGGAGTCGTACTCCAACTGGGTGGAGACCGGGCCGTAGAAGTTGCAGCAGCCGTAGTCGTTCTCGTCCAGCGGGAGGTAGCCCTTCGCGTCCCGTACCGACTCGCCGGGGCGGTCGTTGTTGGGGGTGGTGGCCTCGTGCTGGAGGGCGGCGAGCGCCTTGGCCGTGTCGAAGCCCCGGGCGCCGAAGGCGTACGCGTCGGCGATGATGCCGGCGGCCGGGTCGCCGACCATCACGTAGCTCTCGCCGTTGTTCGAGGCCCACTTGGGCAGCAGGCCCGTCTGGTCGTAGCCGTTGAGCATCGAGGTGACGACGTCACTGGTGACCTTGGGCTCGACCATCGCCATCAGCTGCGTCTGGGACCGGTAGGTGTCCCAGCCCGAGTAGTTGGCGTACTGGGCCTGTTGCCCCTTGGCCAGCTTGTGGATCTGGTTGTCCATGCCCATGTACTGGCGGTTGGCGTCGGAGAAGACGTTCGGATGCAGCAGTGCGTGGTAGAGCGCGGTGTAGAACTGTACCTGCTGGTCCGCGGTCCCGCCGCCGATCTGGATCTTGTTCAGCACCGCGTTCCACGCGTCGTGGTTCGCCTTCGCCACGGCGTCGAGGTTCCAGTTCTTGATCTCGCTGCCGAGGTTGCCCGCCGCGTTGGCGTCACTCGTGTACGAGATGCCGACCTTCGCACGCACCGTCGGGTCGGCGGAGGTGTCGAAGGTCAGATACATGCCGTTCGCGCCCGTCGTGGGCGGCTGGGCGGCCGCGCCGGAGGGTGTACCGCCGCTCCTGTGCACGGTCGGGTACGGCTTCGCGGGCACCGTGAAGTGCTTCTCCTTGAGCGTCTTGGACGTGCGCGGCGGCACGGTCCGGCGGACCTTGCCCGCCTTCAGCGACGTCGCGCCGGGGTTGATGGTGCCGCCGACCCAGGTGCCACTCGCGGTGAACGGCTGGTCGAACTTGATGTCGAAGTGCAGCGTGTACCGGTTGCCCGCGCCGCAGAAGTGACCGCTGTCGACCGAGCCGCTGATCTCCTTGCTGTTCACGACCTGGACGCGGGTCCCGTCGACCTGCGTGGCGCCGCCGCTGAGCTTGAACAGCAGGTTCGCCTGCTGCCCCGTGGGGAAGGTGAAGCTGCCGAGCCCGGCGCGAGTGGTGTCGGTCAGCTGGGTCTTGACGCCGCCCGAGTCGGTCACCCCGTAGTACCCGATGCCGGTCTGCTCGTCGCCGTGGGCGAAACCGATGGACGCGTTGCCGAGGTTGCCGGACAGCGCGCCGGTGACCGGCAGGACGGGCAGGTCGCCCGCGACGCCGCAGCCGGGGCCCGAGACATGAGTGAGGCTGAAGCCGGAGATCTTCTTGTCGTTGTACTCGTAGCCGCCGCCGTCGGGGCGGTGGGGCGTGGTGTCGGGACCCCACTGCACCATGCCGCCCGGCATGTCGGGGCCGGGGAAGGTGTCCACCGCACCGGAGGTGCCGATGAGAGGGTTGACCAGGGACGCGGCGTCCTTCACCAGGGCCGGCGTTCTGGTGCTCGCGGCATGGGCGCCCCCGATCGCCGGGATCGGGAGTACGGCGACGCCCATGACGGACACCACGGCCAGGCGTTGACGGAGTCTCTTGCGGTGTGGTGGCACAGCTGAACGTTGGGTTCTGAGCATCGGTTGCCTCCGCAGCGGTTCCCACTTCGCACATGAGGTGCCGACGTGCCGAAACAGGGCGAACGCCGACGGTGGCAACGTTGTCAGTCCGCCCCGAGCGGGTCTGACAACGTTGCCATGTACGAGAGTCGAGTGAAACGCGTGCTCTCACGACGTGTCAACGAAACCAACAGGACTTTCTGAGCGCGGAGTTCACATGCGGGACTTCCGGCGCCGTGAACTCGGTCTGCGGGCGGCCGCGTTCGGCCGAGAAGCGGCCGGCCTGAGAATGCCGTCTTCAGGATCCCCACGATCTGCCCGCCAGGCGGCCCGCAAATGTCCTCAACGGGCCCAGGATGCTGACTGCCGTCCCGGACAGCAGCGGCCTGGTCCGGCGCGTGGGCCGCACTGATCTCGATGGCTTCGGCCACGTACCGGTACGCCGTGGCGGTCCCGACGCCGAAACCGGCGGCGAGTTGGGCGTACGTGTGTCCGCACCGCACAAGGGGCGCCGTTTGGGTTCGCGAGTACTCGCCCGCGTGGTTCCGGGTAGGCCGGCTCTCGAGCGGGTGGAAGCCGAGGTCGGCGAGCGCCGTCTCGTGAGGCTCAGCGTGTGTGAGGTCGTGGACGGCGGCCATCAGGTCGATGACGGGCTTGGCCGCCGGCCCCGGGACAGCTGTTGAGCCGATGTGCTCGATCTTCACGAACAGCGCGGGTGCCGCTGCCCGGAGAGCACCGATGGCGGCAGTGGCTTGCGCCCAGCCACCAACGCCCGCCCTCACCATCCGAGGTTGGATCCTGGTGCTCGGGCGGGACTTGTCGTCGTCGCCGACCTGGAGGGCATCTGCCGGGGTTTCCACGGGCGTCCAGGTGAGCTCTCGCAGGTGGACCAGTCCCTCGATCCCGTCGGCGACCTGAACGAAGACGCCGAACGGGACCAGCTTGGTGACCTGGCCATGCAGCTTCTGTCCCGCCGCGATGCTGTCGACGAATGCTTGGAAAGGATCCGGCCGCGTGGCTCGCAAGGACAACTCGGCGAACGAGATGAACCCGACGCCGGGGAGGACCGGGTGGTCGGGGCCGTCGTCCGGCGCCACGAACACGCCGAACCGTTCGATTGCTGTGACGGTGCCGGAAAGGAGCTCGCCGCAGTGCAGTGAACGGCCTTACCGTCACGGCGAGTCGGGCGGGGTCAGTGCCGTCAGGCACTCGGCCACGGCATGGGTCATCGCATCCCGGGCCGGTGCCAGGTAGCGACGCGGATCAACCAGGTCCGGCTGCCCGGCCAGCACGGCCCGGACCGCGCGGGTGAAGGCGACGTTGAGCAGCGTTCCGATGTTGATCTTCGTCATGCCCTGCTCCACGGCGGCCCGCAGTGCCGTGTGCGGCACACCCGACGAACCGTGCAGAACCAGCGGCACGGACACTTCGTCCCTGATCCGCGCGATGAGTTCGAGGTCGAGCGCGGCGGTCCGGGAGACCATCGCGTGGCTGCTGCCCACCGCGACGGCCAGCGCGTCCACACCGGTCTCGGCGACGAACCGGGAGGCGTCCTTCGGGTCGGTGCGCATCCCTGGGGTGTGCGCCGATCCCTTGCCGCCGATCTCGCCCAGCTCCGCCTCCACGAACAGGCCGTGGCCGTGCGCCCAGCGGGCGGCCTCGCGGGTCGCGGCGATGTTCTCCTCGTCCGGCAGCCGGGAAGCGTCGAACATCACCGAACTGGCCCCGCACTCGGCGGTGCGGTGCAGCAGGGCGACGTCCTCGACGTGGTCGAGGTGCAGTGCGAGCCGGGCGTCGCCGTTCCTGGCCGCGGCGGTCGTGGCGGCGGCCAGGGGCATGACGTCGCCGCCGTGGTGGCGTACGGCGTTCTGGCTGATCTGGACGATCGCCGGCCGGCCGGTTCGCCGCGCGGCGTCGGCGACGGCCTGGACGTGCTCCAGGGTGATGACGTTGAAGGCGGCTATGCCGGAACCCGACGCATGGGCTTCGGCGATCAGGTCCGCGCTGCGGCAGAGCATGACGTCCTTTCGGAGGGAGGGGCCCCGGACGGCCGGGGCCGCTGTGCGCCGGGCGCGTGGTCAGGAGGCGGGGCGGTCCAGGATCACGGAGCGGGTCAGGGCGCGCGGCCGGTCCGGGTCCAGTCCCTTGCGAACGGCGCTGGCCTCGGCGAGTCGCTGTACGCGCACCAGATCGGCCTGCGGGTCCTCGGGGTGGTCCACGAACAGCGCGCCGGTGGCGTCGACGTCCGCCCGCAGCCCGGCCTCGTCCGGGCCGAAGTGCCACACCAGCCGGCCGGGTGCGGCGATCGCGATCGGACCGTGCCGGTACTCGAGCGACGGGTAGGACTCCGTCCAGCTCTGGGTCGCCTCACGCATCTTCAGGGACGCCTCGCGGGCGATGCCGTGCGCCCAGCCCCGGCCGAGGAAGGTGATCTGGTCGGTGGTGACCCACTCCTCGGGCAGCGGCGCTTCGAGTGCCGTACGCGCGGCCTCCGCCAGCGGCTCCACCGCCTCGCCCAGTCCGGCGCGCAGCGCGGTCAGCGCGGTGGTCGCGAACACGGTCTGCACGACCGACTTCTCGTCCGCGAAGGACAGGTCGAGGACGTGGTCGGCGACGTCGACGATCGGCGTGGAGGTGTCGGCGGTCAGCGCGACCGCGGGGTACCGGCCGCGCCGCCGGTCGAGCAGTTCCAGGATCTCGGTGGTGGTGCCGGAGCGGGAGATCGCCACCAGCCGGTCGTAGGTGCGCTCGTGCGGGAACTCGGAGGCCGCGAAGTGGTCCGTCTCGCCGAGGCCGCGCCGCTCGCGCAGTGCGGCGTACGCCTCGGCCATGAACCAGGAGGTGCCGCAGCCGACGACGGCGACCCGCTCGCCCGGCTGGGGCAGCAGATCCGCGGACTCGGCCGCCACGGTCGCCGCCTTGAGCCAGGTCCGGGGCTGGCGGGCGATCTCCTCGCCTATGAACGACATGCTGGTGCTCCTTGGTATGCGGGAGGACGCGCCTCGGCGGCCTTGGGGGTGGGTGGATGGCTGAGTCGGGAAGGGAGGGTCAGGGGGTCCGGGCGGCCGGGCCGCGCGAACCTGGCTGGTGGCGCGCGAAGTAGTCGGCGAGGTTCGGGGCCAGGGCGGGCACCTGGACGGGGATGCCGCCCGAACGCAGCGAGGTGGTGGCCGCGATGCCGGTGGCAACCGCCTCACGGGCGGCGACGGGCGAGGTGTCGGTGGCACCGCCGTACGCGACGAAGCCCAGGAACTCGTCGACGAGGGCCTGGTCCGCGCCGCCGTGGCCGGCGTCGGCGGTCTCGGCGCCGAGGGTGACGTCGGCGTCGGGCCGGTAGCCGGAGCGGCGCCGGTTCCACACCTTGACCACAGGGGCGTCGCCCTGGATGCCGTCGCCGAGGTTCTCGATGCGTCCCTCGTCGCCGATGACGGTGTAGTTGCGCCAGTAATCGGGGGTGAAGTGGCACTGCTGGTAGCTGGTGAGCACCCCGTTGTCGAGGCGGGTCAGCACCATGCTGATGTCCTCCACGTCGACGACGGGGTTGAGGTCGCGCAGCGCGGCCGGCGGCCAGACGCTCTCGTCGAACCAGTCCTGCACCCGCTGCGGGCCCTGCGGTTCGGTGCGGCGGTGCGCGTTGGCGCCGTAGACGGCCAGGTCGCCCAGCGCGGTGACGGTGCGGGCGGTGCCGCCCGCCAGCCAGTGGATCGCGTCCAGGTCGTGCGCGCCCTTCTGGAGCAACAAGCCGGTTGTCCGGCCGCGTTCGGCGTGCCAGTCCTTGAAGTAGTAGTCGCCGCCGTGGCCGACGAAGTGCCGGCACCACACGGCCCGTACGGTCCCGATCGCGCCCTCGTCGACAAGTCGGCGCATGGTGCGCAGGACCGGCAGGTGGCGCAGGTTGTGCCCGACGTAGAGCCGGGTGCGGGTACGGGCGGCGGTGGCCAGCACCCGGTCGCAGTCGTCGAGGGCGACGGTCAGCGGCTTCTCGACGAACACGGCGACGCCGGCTTCGAGGAAGTACAGGGCGGGCGCGGTGTGCAGGTCGTCGGGGGTGAGGACGAAGACCGCGTCGAGGTCGTCCGCGAGCATGTCCTCGTAGCGCTCGTGGACCCGTACGCCGACGCCGAAGAGCGTGCGGGCATCGTCGCGGCCGCGCGCGGCCGGATCGGCACAGGAGACCACGCGGGCCGTTCCGGGCCGGTCGGCCAGGGTGGCCAGTCCGGCGCGCTGGCCGACGCCGACGACACCCACGCGCAGTTCGGGCGCGGGCGGCTGGACGGTCATGGGGGCACCCCTTCGTCTTGGTCGCGGTCAGGGACAAGCGTTCGGCGCCACGGCTTCGCGGGCGGGTCGGCGCGGACTGCCATCGGGGCGGCGGGCCCCGGGCGGTGGCAGCGGCCGAGGGTGGCCGGCGGTCCCACCGGGTCCCGGAGGCCGCCGTACGACGGGCCCGCAGCGGGCGGCGAGCTGACGTCACAACAGGCCCCGGACCGGGATCGGACCCCGGGTTCCACCGTGACACCCCTGACAATAGATGCTCGAAACTGCTCTATCAATGCTTCTAGCGAGCATCTTCGAGCATCATGCCTACGACCCGACCAAGGAGCAGCAGTGATCCTCACCGTCACCCTCAACGCCGCGCTCGACGTCACCCACCGCGTCGACCGGCTCCGTCTCCACGCGAGCAACCGCGTCCCCTCCGTCGCCCACCGGGCCGGCGGCAAGGGGGTCAACGTGGCCCGGGTCCTGCACGCCCTCGGCGAGCGGACCGCCGTCACCGGACTCGCCGGGGGGCCGACCGGCGCCGCCGTGCGCGCCGAACTCGCCTCGGCCGGCCTCACCGACCACCTCGTACCGATCGAGGGGGAGAGCCGCCGCACCGTCGCCGTCGTCGACGACCTGGACACCACGCTCCTGCTTGAGCCCGGACCGCGGGTGATTCCCGCCGAGTGGGCGCGGTTCACCCGCCGGTACCGGGAACTGCTGGGCGGTGCGCGGGCCGTCGTCCTCGCCGGCAGCCTGCCGCCGGGCGTGCCCGCGGACGCCTACGCCGTGCTCGTCGCCCTGGCCCGCGCCGCGGGCGTGCCCACCGTCCTGGACGCGGACGGCGAGGCCCTGCTGGCGGCGCTCGCCGAGGGCCCGGACGTCGTCAAACCGAACGCCCACGAACTGGCGGCGGCCACCGGCGCCGACGACCCGGGGGCGGGCGCGGGCGCGCTGGCCGCAGCCGGCGCACGGGCGGTGGTCGCCTCGCTCGGCCCCGAGGGGCTCCTCGCCCACACCCCGGACGGAGTGTGGCGGGCCCGGCCGCCCGCCCCTGTCGCGGGCAACCCCACGGGCGCGGGGGACGCGGCGGTCGCCGCTCTCGCCCTCGGGCTCAGCACCGGGCGCCCCTGGCCGGAGCGGCTCGTCGAGGCCGTGGCCCTGTCGGCCGCCGCCGTGGCCGCCCCGCTCGCCGGGGACTTCGACCCCGCGACGCGCCGCGCCCTGCTCGGCACGGTGACCGTGAACTCGGTCCCCCCGTCCGGTGCATGACGCTCCGGCAGGGCCCGGGCCACAGGATCCGGCACTGTCGTTGACATCCTCACAGGCGATCGCTTTACTCCCGGACAACGCAGGAGCCCCGCTCCGCGTCAGAGGTACGCCCAGCCGGTATGCAGGCCCCGCGCCGCGAGCCCGGCCCAAGTCGCCAGGACGCCCCCGCGCGTCCGAGGCGGGGACGTGCCCTCTCCCCTGGAGCTCGATACATGAGCCACCTGATGAGCACCACCCCCTGGAAGGTCGCCGGCGCGGCCGTCGGCGTCGCCGCCCTGGCCGGCGCGCTGCTCGTGCAGGCGACCGCGTCGCAGGCCTCGGCCGTGCCGTTGCCGCCCACCCACGCCGGCTTCGACTACCAGATCGGAGGCGCCTACACCCCGCCGTCCGGCGTCAAGGTCGTCACCCGCGACCACGGCGCCGCCCCGGTCACCGGGCTGTACAACATCTGCTACGTGAACGCCTTCCAGGCACAGCCGGGCGCCGAGCAGGACTGGGCCTCGGACCTGCTGCTGCGCGACTCCGCGGGCAAGGTCGTCTACGACAAGAACTGGGGCGAGGCACTCCTCGACGTCGGCACCGACGCCAAGCGCAAGCGGATCGCCGACAAGATCGGGGCCCTGATCGACGGCTGCCGCGACAAGGGCTTCCAGGCCGTCGAGCCGGACAACTACGACAGCTACACCCGCTCGGGCAAGCGGCTGACCGCGAACAACGCGCAGGCGTTCATCAAGCTGCTGTCCGCCCGCGCCCATGCGGACGGTCTGGCCATCGCCCAGAAGAACACCTCCGAGCTGGCCGCGAACCGCACCGCCAACGGCCTCGACTTCGCCGTGGCGGAGGAGTGCGGCGCGTACGACGAGTGCGGCGAGTACACCAGCGCCTTCGGCAACCACGTCATCGTGATCGAGTACACCGACTCCGGCCGCTCGAAGGCATGCAGGTCGTGGGGCAGCACGCTGAGCATCGTCCAGCGCGACCTCGACGTCTCCCCCGCCGGCAGCAGCGGGTACGTCCGCAAGACCTGCTAGCCGGTCCTCACAGGGCCGAAGCCCCCGTCCCACGTCGGTCCGTGGCGGCTCGCCCGAGCCGCCACAGGCCACTTTCCGGAGCCCGAATCCGACCCCACATATGCTCGATCATGCGCGTTTCTCGAGTGTTTCACGCAGGTTCAAGCATGCCGGACTCTTGACAGGTACCCGGAACGATCGTTTAACTCCTGGTCAACGCCGCATACGCAGTACGCGGCGGCAGAGGTACGCCCAGCCGGTAGCTGACCACGCGCCAGGAGCCCGGACTGAGTCGCCAGGAGCCCTCGGGCGTCCGAGGCGGGGCCGTGCCCACCATGCTCTGGAGCCCGGCCTTGAACGGTACCCGCGTGACCCGCCGCGGCCGGCCGGGCACCGCAGGCGCTCCGGTACCCGCGAGACCGGCGGCGGTACGACGACCGTTCCTGCCCCGAGGCTGAGCACCCCCGCCGCGACTCCACGGCCGAACGGCACACGCCGGCCGCATCCCCGTACAGACATCGCCTGTCCCACAGCTCCCACCGGAGGTACCCATGCAAGCGGTCTCCCGCAGCGCGCGGCCCGTCCGCCGCGATGTGCTGCGCGCCGGCGCAGGCCTGGCCACGGCGGTGGCCGCGGGCACGGCGGCCTCCGGCTGCGCGGCGGACCGCGACGACGGCGTCGCCGCCGACGGCACCGTGACCATCGAGATGTGGCACGGCCAGACCGACACCGGCAAGAAGGCCCTGGAGTCCCTGGCCGCCTCCTTCACGCGAAGCCATCCCCGCATCCGCGTCGAACTCGGCGGCGGCGTGCTCGCCGACGCGATGCTGCAGAAGGTGACGGCCGCCCTCGCCGCCGGCTCGTACCCCGACATCGCCTACATCTTCGGCTCCGACCTGGCCAGCGTCGCCCGCAGCCCCCAGGTCGTCGACCTCACCGACATGGTCAAGAGCGCCCCCACCCCCTGGGCCGGCTACTGGGTGCCCGCCCGCAAGGCCGTCACCGTCAACGGCCGGGTGCGGGCCGCGCCCGCCGTGCTGGACTCCCTCGCCGTCGTCTGCAACAAGAAGCTCTTCCGGCAGGCCGGTCTGCCGCTGCCCGAGGCGGGCTGGCGGTGGGACGACTTCGTCGCCACCGCCAAGGCCCTCACCGACACGGGCGGCGGACGCTTCGGCACCGGCTGGCCCGGCGTCGGCGACGAGGACACCGTCTGGCGGCTGTGGCCCATGATCTGGGACCTGGGCGGCGACGTCGTCGCCGCCGACGGCAAGCACATCGGCTTCGGCGACACCGGCACCCGGGCCCTGGAGGTCGTCGCCGAACTGGCCCGCGACAAGAGCGTCTACGTCGACCCGAAACCCGGCAGCGAGCAGATGTACCAGGTCTTCATGTCGGGCCGCATGGCCATGGCCGTCACCGGCCCCTGGCAGCTCCCCGACACCCAGCAGGCGAAGATCGACTACCACGTCGTCCCGATGCCCACCTTCTCCGGCCGGCCGATGACCATCAGCGGACCCGACACCTGGACGGTCTTCGACAACGGCGACGCCCGCAAGAAGGCCGCCAAGACATTCGTCAGCTGGCTCATGCAGCCCGCCCAGGACGTGCGCTGGGACATCCGGGCGGGCAGCCTGCCGCTCAGCCGCAGCACCCGCGACCTGCCGGACTGGCAGCGCAAGGAGAGCGGCACCGAGGGCCTCGGGGTGTTCACCAAGGCCCTGGACTCCGCCCGCGTGCGCCCCGTGCACGCCGCCTACCCGCAGATCTCCCAGGCCCTCGGACAGGCCGTCGTCGCCGTGCTGCTCGGCCGGAGCAGTCCCGCCCAGGCGATGCGCGCCTGCGCCGCCGACGCCAACGCCGCACTGATCATCCCGCGTTGAGGAGCCCTCTTCATGTCGCGACTGCCCACCCCGATCACCGTGTCCCGGCCCCCGGACAACCGCCGCGCCCTGCGCCGCAGACGCGCCGGCGAGGCCGCCATGGCCTGGTCGTTCGTCTCGCCCGCCGTCCTCATCATCCTCGGGCTGAGCGTGGTGCCGATCATCTGGTCGCTGCTGCTGTCCTTCCAGGCCGACGACCTGGTCACCCCCAGCCGGTGGGTCGGCCTGGACAACTACCGCGCCCTCGCCCAGGATCCGCACTTCAGCCAGGCCCTGCGCAACACCCTGCTCTACACCGCGCTGTACGTGCCGGCCAGCATGGCGATCGGACTGCTCCTCGCCCTCGCCCTCAACCGGCGCATCCGCTTCGTCGGCCTCTACCGCACCCTGTACTTCGTCCCGTTCGTGGTCTCCGCGACCGCGCAGGGCGTGCTCTTCTCCTTCATCCTCGACCCCGAGTTCGGCGCCGCCAACGCCGTGCTCCATCACCTCGGCATCCCGTCCCAGGGCTTCCTCACCGACCCCTCCCAGGCACTGCCCGTGCTCGTCGCCGTCAGCCTGTGGAGCGGCACCGGGTTCTGCCTGGTCATCTACCTCGCCGCACTGCAGGACGTGCCCGTCTCACTGAT
Source organism: Streptomyces sp. NPDC020299 (assembly GCF_044387825.1). Lineage (NCBI taxonomy): Bacteria > Bacillati > Actinomycetota > Actinomycetes > Kitasatosporales > Streptomycetaceae > Streptomyces > Streptomyces sp. NPDC020299. The sequence goes on along the minus strand of NZ_JBIRWL010000002.1, from coordinate 485,438 downwards.
CGAGGCGGCCCGGCTGGACGGCGCCGACCGCCGCCGACTCCTGCGCCACGTCACCCTGCCCGCGCTGCGGCCCGTCACGGTGTTCCTGCTGCTGTGGCAGACCATCCAGTCCCTCCAGGCGTTCGACCTCGTCTACGTCACCACCAAGGGCGGACCACTCGGTTCCACCACGGTGATCGTCTACTTCATCTGGGAGCAGGCCTTCAAGAACGCCACCGCCGGATACGGGGCCGCCTCCGCCTATGTCCTGGCCGTGGCCCTGGGACTGATCGGCCTGATTCTCCAGGTCGCCCGCCGCCGCCTCCAGGGAGCCTCCGCATGACCGCCGTCTCCGTCCCGCCCCACGCCGAGCAGACGGCGTCGTCCGACACCCGGCCCGGTACCCGGCGCCGCCGGCCGCGGCTGCCGTTCAGCCCCTGGCACCTGCTGCTCGCCCCCATGGCCCTGCTCTTCGCGGTGCCGCTGATCTGGCTGGTCCTCAGCTCGGTGATGAGCAACGCGGAGATCAACCGCTTCCCCCCGGCGCTGTGGCCCTCCCATCTCGACCTGGGCGGCTACCGCTACGTGCTCGGCAACGCGATGTTCCCGCGCTGGTTCGCCAACTCGTTCCTCGTCAGCCTGGTCACCGTCACCGCCAACCTGGTGCTCGGCACCCTCGGCGGCTACGCCTTCGCCCGGATGCGGTTCGCCGGCTCCCGGCTGCTGCTGGGCCTGATGCTGGCGACGATGGCGATCCCGTTCCAGCTGACCATGATCCCCACCTTCCTGGTGATGAAGCAGCTCGGCCTCATCGACACCCTCGGCGCGCTGATCGTGCCGTCCCTGGTCACACCCTTCTCGGTGTTCCTGCTCCGCCAGTTCTTCCTCTCGCTGCCCCGGGAGCTGGAGGAGGCGGCCTGGATCGACGGCTGCTCCCGGCTGCGCGTGCTGTGGCGGATCGTGCTCCCGCTGTCCCGGCCCGCCCTGAGCACGGTCGCCGTCCTCACCTTCCTGAGCACCTGGAACGACCTCACCTGGCCCCTGATCGCCATCAACCACGACACCCAGTACACGCTCCAGCTCGGCCTGACGACCTTCCAGGGACAGCACCACACCCAGTGGGCCGCCGTGATGGCCGGGAACGTCATCACCGTGCTGCCCGTCCTGCTCGCCTTCCTCGGCGCGCAGAAGGCGTTCATCCAGTCCATCACCTCCACCGGTCTCAAGGGCTGACCCCCGGGCCACCCCGACACACCACCCAGGCAGGAATCCTCCGTGATGCCGCACACCTTCGACCTGCTCGTCATCGGTGACGCCAACCCGGACGTCGTCATCGGCCCCCTCGACACCCCGCTCGCCTTCGGCCAGCGCGAACAACTGGTGCCGTCCGGCACCCTCACCGTCGGGGGCTCCGGCGCGATCGTCGCCTGCGGGGCCGCACGCCTCGGCCTCCGGGTCGCCTTCGCCGGCCGGGCGGGCGACGACGACGCCGGCCGCTACATGCGCGACCGCCTCGACGCCCACGGCGTCGACACCGGGGCGCTGACGCTCGACCCCCACCGGCCCACCCCGCTGACCGTCGTCCTCACCCGCGGCGACGACCGGGCCATCCTCACCGCCCCCGGCACCCTGGCCGCGACCACCGCCGACGACGTGCCGCCCGCCCAGCTGGCCGCCGCCCGGCACGTGCACTCCACCTCGTACTTCCTGATGCCCCAGCTCGCCGCCGCGCTCCCGGACCTCCTGCGCACCGCACACCGGCACGGCGCCACCACCTCCGTCGACACCAACGACGACCCGGCCGGCCTGTGGGAGCCCACCGGTCTGGACGCCGTGCTGGCCCACACCGACTTCCTGCTGCCCAACGCCGCCGAGGCCCGCCGACTGGCCCGGACCGACGCCGCGGACCCGGCCGAGGCCGCCGCCCGGCTCGCCGCCCGGGGCCCGGTCGCCGTCGTCAAGAACGGCGCCGACGGCGCGCTGTGCCACGACGGCGAACGCCTCTTCACCACCCGGGGCATCGCGGTCGAGCCGGTCGACGCGGTGGGCGCCGGCGACAGCTTCGACGCGGGCTTCATCACCGGCCTGCTGCACGAGATGTCCCTGCCGGACGCGCTGCGCCTCGCCGCGGTCTGCGGCGCCCTGTCCACCCGCGCCGGCGGCGGCATCGCCGCCCAGCCCACCTGGGACGAAGCCCTCACCCGCCTACCCGAGACCGAGGAAACCCCCGTATGACCACCCCCAAGATCGTCTTCGTCGGCGCCGGCAGCGTCGTCTTCACCCAGGGTCTGCTCGCGGACCTCCTCGCCTTCGACGAACTGAAGTCCGCGCACATCGCGCTGCACGACATCGACGCCGAACGCCTGGCCACCGCGCGCGCCGCCGCCGTCCGCATCGCCGACACCCTCGGTGCCGGCCCCACCGTCACCGCGCACGCCGAACGCCGCGAGGCCCTGGCGGACGCCGACTTCGTCATCAACATCGTGCAGATCGGCATGGCCGAGGCCACCCGCACCGACTTCGAGGTACCCGCCCGCTACGGCCTGCGCCAGACCATCGGGGACACCCTCGGCATCGGCGGTATCTTCCGCGCCCTGCGCACCTTCCCGTTCCTCGGGGAGCTGGGCCGCGACATCGCCGAGGTCTGCCCCCAGGCCTGGCTGCTCAACTACACCAACCCCATGGCCATGAACGTCCAGTACCTCGCCCAGGCCACCGGTCTGACCCGGGTGGTGGGACTGTGCCACTCGGTCTACTGGACGATGCGTGACCTCGCCGACCTGGTCAAGGTCCCCTACGAGGAGGTCAGTTACCACGCCGCCGGTGTCAACCACCAGGCATGGGTGCTGCGCTTCGAGCATCAGGGGCGCAGCCTCTACCCGAAGCTGGACGAACTGATCGCCTCCGACGACCAGTTGCGCCGCAGGGTCCGCGTCGACATGTACCGCAGGCTCGGCCACTACCCGACCGAGACCAGCGAGCACTCCTCCGAGTACGTCCCCTGGTACCTGCACCACGCCGGCGAGGTCGAGCGGCTGCGGCTGCCGGTCGGCGAGTACCTCAAGATCGTCGACGAGAACACCGCCGAGTACGAGAGGACCCGCGACGCGCTGGCCGCCGGCGCCCCGATCACCGTCGAGGGCACGATGGAGTACGCGCCCCAGATCATCCACAGCATGGTCACCGGCACCCCGCGCACGGTCTACGGCAACGTCCCCAACCGCGGCCTGATCGACAACCTGCCCGCGCACGGCGTGGTCGAGGTGCCGTGCCTGGTGGACTCGCTGGGTGTCCAGCCCACCCGCGTGGGCTCCCTCCCGCCCCAGCTGGCGGCGCTCAACCGCACCTACCTGAGCGCGAACGACCTGGTGGTGCGGGCGGCGCTCGAAGACGAACCCCGGCACATCAGGCATGCGGCGATGACCGACCCGGCCACCGCGGCGGCGCTGCCCGTCGAGGACATCTGGCGCCTGTGCGACGACATGGTCACCGCCCACGGCGACCTGCTCCAGCCGGGGCTGCGCGTCCGCCTCGGCTCCTGACCGGTACCCGGCGGCCTGGCGACTGCAGATACGGTGATTTCGCCGGGTGCGGGTCAGGCCACCAGCCCCGCGATGTGGGCGGTGACCGTGTCGAGGATGTCGGTCCAGGCCGACTCGTCGCCGAGGACGAGGTAGTTGAGGGTCAGGCCGTCGGTCACGGCGGCGAGATAGCGGGCCAGGACGGAGACGGGGACGCGCAGTCGCAGTTCACGGCTGGTGCGCACCTGCTCGATCAGCTCGGTGTAGGCGATGCCGTAAAGCTCGTGCTGCCGTCGGGCCAGGTGCTCGAACCCCGGCTCTCGCAGGGCGTATTGGGTCAGTTCGTAGGTGAGCATGTGCTCGTGGGGGCGGTCGCGGACGTGGTCCCAGTACGCCTCGAAGCCGGCCCGGACGGTCTCCTCCAGCGTGGCCCTGGGCCGCAGCGCCTCCCGCACCACGGTCACCGAGTGGTCGGTGAGGGTGGTGATGACGGACTCGATCAGGGCCTGCTTGGAGTCGAAGCAGTAGTGGAAGACGCTCAGCGACACGCCCGCCTCGGCGGCGATGGCCCGGGTCGTCGCCTTGGCGACGCCGTCCCGGGCCATCGTCCTGATCGCCGCTTCCGTCAGCTGCCGGCGCCGCTCGGCCGACGGCATGCGTGCCATCCGTGAACTCCCGCCTCAGGCGCTGTGGACTCCGACCTCGTACAGCGAGTATCCCCAGTCGGTGCCGCGGCCGAGACCGTGGACCCGGACGTAGCGGGCCGGGGTCCCGGTGAACCGGGCCGTGTCCAGGCCGCCGTCGCCGCTCGTGGTGGACCAGGCGGTCCGCCAGTTCGTGCCGTCGGTGGAGAGTTCGATGCGGTACGACTTGCCGTACGCGCGCTCCCAGTCCAGCGTCACCCGGGAGACCAGTCGGGTGGAGCCCAGGTCGACCTGCCACCACTGGTCGTCGCTCCAGTCGCTGGCCCAGCGGGTCGAGTCGTCACCGTCGGCGGCGCGGTCCGGCCGGTAGCTGGTGAACGGGTTCGACTCGGACGAACTGGCCGTCGCCGGCTGCCCCTTGGCGAGGTTCACCGAGGCCTGGTGCTGTTCGGTGGAGCCCCAGGTGTCGAGGTAGGACTCGGCACCCCGGAACAGGTCGTTCACCACGTCCTGGCCGCCGACCTGCCGGATGTCCTCGATCCAGTCGGGGATCATCCCGGCGTGGGCCGCGCCGTCGGTGTTGATGTCGAAGGTGCGCTCGCCGGAGGTCTGCCGGTCGATGACGGAGCCACCGTCGGCACTCTTGAAGGGGTACGTCACCTTGTGCGCTGCGTCCGCGCCGCGCGGGGCGGGATGGTCGCCGATGCCGTTGAAGTCCGTGCCGAAGCCGTAACCCACGCCGTACTTGTCGCGCAGCGGCTTGGTCCGGGCGGCCTCCGCGACGAACCCTTCGGAGCCGTGCATGTACTGGGCGACGAAGCCGCCGAGGGAGTAGACCCGCTCGGTCCAGTTCAGGTCCATCCAGCTGTGCGAGGAGATCACGCCGGGGTAGGACGCCGCCTCCAGGATGTCCAGCGCCTGGCCGACGGCCTTGACGCTCATGTGGTCGATCTCCAGCATCATCTTGCGCTTCATCATGCCGCGCACGGCGTATTCGCCGAGTTCGGTGAGGCCGCGCTTGTTGCACTGGGCGTCCGAGTCGTACGAGGGGACGTGCACACCGGCCGGCAGGTCCGACTCCGCCTTTGACGAGGCGCTCCCGATGGGGTTGTCGTGTTGCGGGCCGGTGCACTTCTCGGTCTGCCAGAAGGTGCCGGTCGACAGGAACTGGCCGACGTTGATGGCCGTTCCCAGACCGCCGGAGTCGAAGCGGACTCCGCACAGGGCGTTGTCGAACTTGTGGCACAGGAACATCGAGCGGACACCGAGCGCGTAGAGCTCGTCGAGTCCCTTGTCGATGTCCTCCTTGCTGCACTGCGGGACGTCGAGGATCTGCTTGCACCCGAAGGGCTCGGAGGTCTCGACGCCGAGGATGACGGCGAGTTTGCCCTGCTCGATGACCTCACGCGCCTGCGCGCTGTCGGTGACGACGCGGAACCAGCCCTTGCCGGGGCCGCCGTACATCTTGTCGATGTACGCCTGGAGGTCGTATGTCAGCTTCGCCTGCAGCCGGATCGACGTCATCTCGTCGCAACTGCGGTCCTTGAAGAAGTAGACGGAGCAGATCATGCCGTTGGTGACGAGGTCGTTGACGAGCACGCGCTGTCCGCCGCGCCAGGCCCGCTCCACCCACGCGTAATAGTCGGCCTGGTGGGTCATCGAGTCGTACGCGGGCCAGTCCTTGAAGGTCGGCCAGCCGACCGGGTCGTGCTTGCCGTCACCGCCGTGGGTGATGTAGTCGAAGATCGCGAGGGTCCCGTCGGGGTAGTGCTCGGGGCAGTCCTTCAGGGCGTCGGCGACACCGGCCTCGGAGAAGACCTTGCCGCAGATCAGCCGGCCGCCGAAGGCCTCGTTGCCGAAGAGGTGGTTGTGCGCGTCGACGAACCCCTGTACCTCTCCTGCCGAGTTGGTGCCGGTGAACGGCTCGCCGGTGACGTTGATCTGGACGTCCGGGGCGGGTCGCGCGGTGGGGACCCACCAGTCGTCGCCGGCCGCCGAACTCGGCGTGGGCCCGAGGACCATGGCCAGTACCAGGAGCAGCAGCGACAGCATGGTGACGTTTCCGCGTCTGCGGTACGAGCGTCGAATCGGCGTCACGGCCCACGTCCCTCGGTCGGCGGGAGGGCGCGGTCACCGAAACCCTGAGGTTGTCATGAACCGCGCAATATCTGGGACGAGGATCGGGCCGCGCGCCTACCGAGTCAAGTGTCCGGGACGCTTGACCTGATGACTCAGCGGCTCAACTCCCGTGCCCAGCCGCCGAGTACGGGCACGCACCGCTCAGCGAAGTACTCGTAGTCGGCCGGGGTGTTGTAGACGTGGGCGGACACCCGCAGGTAACCGATGCCGTCGAAGCTGGTGAAGGCGGCCTCGACGGCGAGTTCGCGGGCCACCCGGTCGCGCAGCGCGTCGGCCTCGATCCGGCTGCGCCCGAGTCCGGCGGGCAACCGCACCAGGCGCATACCGGGGACCGGCATCCCGACGTCGGTCCGGCTGTCCTCCCCGGTCAGCCGCTCGAAAGCGGCGCCGATGACATGCCCGGCGTAGTCCGCGAGCCGGTCCATGTAGCGGCGGGCGGCGGACCAGCCCCAGGCGCGCTCCACGAAGGCGAGGGACGTCGGCGCGGCCAGATAGGAGGTGGCGTCGAGCGTGCCCTGGTGGTCGAAGCGGTCGGGGTACGGCTCCTCGGCACCCCAGGAGTCGATCAACGGGTGGAGCAGGTGCCGCAGGGGCCCGTGTGCGATCAGGGCAGCGGTGCCGCGCGGGGCGCAACCCCATTTGTGGAGGTTGCCTGTCCAGAAATCGTACGTCGCCCCGGCGAGCGGTGCGGCGAGCAGCCCCGGGGCGTGCGCGCCGTCGACGAGCATCGGCACGCCCCGGCGGCGAGCTTCCGCGCCGATGCGCTCGACCGGCAGCCGGCGCGCGGTCGCCGAGGTGATCTGGTCGATCACGACGAGGTCGGTGGCCTCGCCGATCTCGGCGACGACGGCCTGGTAGGCCTCGTCCTCGTCGGTGCCGAGCGGCACCCGCGCCGTACGCACCCGGCCGCCCCAGCGGCGTGCCAGCCGCTCGGCTCCCATGGTGACGGCCCCGTAGCCGTGGTCGGTGACGACGATCTCCCCACCACGGCAGCGTTCGAGCGCACCGTAGACCACGCTGGCGCCCGCGCTGGCGTTCGGCACCAGGGCGAGGTCGCCGGCGTCGACGCGCAGGAAGCCGGCGATGTCGGCCCGGGTGGCGGCGAGACGCCCCGGCAGCTCCGGGAACCACACCACCGGCGCGCGCTCCATCTCGGTGCGCAGCTCCGCCTGCCGCTCCTGCGCCACCAGCGGGACGGCACCGAACGATCCGTGGTTCAGGTGCCTCAGGGCCGGGTCCAGCGACCACGCCTCGGCGGCGAGCCTGCCGTCGGACAGCAGCAGGGGGTGCGGCGCGACGGCCACCTCGGTCTCACTCACGTCAGCAGGCCTCCGGAAACACAGGTGATCACCCGGCATCCTGACACGACGGTGATCGCGGCCCGAGGGCTGGGGCGCGGTCAGGGAACCCGATGAGGCGCCGGTTCCCCTCCATCCAAGCGTGCTGCTGCCAGCCGCCCCCGTGCGGCGGCCTGGATCTGGGAGGGCCCGAGCCCCCACTGGAGGGTGCGTCCGACGGCCGTCGCCAGGGGCCGGTCCCAGCCGGCGCGGACGGGGGCCGGGCGGTGGATGCCGAGTTCGGTGCGGGCCCAGTCGGGGAGGAGTCCGACCGAGGCGTTCATGAGCAGGCGTGTGACCAGCCGCTCCCGTCGTGTGCGTCCGAAGCTGCGGAGGAACAGCACCGAGTCCAACGCCGCCGGAGTGGCGTGGAGTCGGGGGCGCAGGCGGGCCAGGTAGCGCTCGGCTTCGCGGGACGTGCGCGGTACGTTCCGTGCGCCCAACGCTTCGGCCACGGGGGCGACTTGACGGTAGTAGGCGTCGCACTCGGCGGGGGTCAGCCGGAGCGGCCGGGGTGCGTAGGTCTGGTGGCCGGCGAGGAAGCTGCGCACCTCGGCGGTGTGCACCCAGGTGAGCAGGCCGGGGTCGTCCGCGCGGTACGGCCGGCCGTCGGGGGCGGTGCCGTGCACCCGGGTGTGGATCCGCCGGACGAGGCCGATCACCTCGCGGGCGGCGGCCGAGGAGCCGAAGGTGGTCGTGGTGATGAACCGTACGGTTCCGTTCAGCCGCCCGACCGGGTCGGCGCGGAAGTCGGAGTGCTGGTCGACCCCCGCCATGGCCAGCGGATGCAGCGACTGGAGCATGAGCGCGGCGAACCCGCCGGTGAGCATCCCGGTGGCCTGCCCGTGCACCCGCCACACCGGGTCCCCCGGTGCGATCCCGAACAGCCCGGGATCACCGGGCGGTCCCGCGTACCGCTCCAGCTTGAGATCCCCGCCGTGCATGGTCGCCGTGAGTTCCGCCGCGATCCGTTCCCGCAGTCCCACCAGCACCTCCAGGGTCCGTGTCCCTCAGCCGAGCGTACCGATCCGCCCGGCGAGCACGGCCACGAGGATGAGCAGTCCGCACAGGGGGTTGGTGCCGAACGCCCGCCCGCAGGCTCCGGCGTCCGCGGGGTCGGCCCGCCACACCTGCCATCCCAGCTGCCCCGCGACCACGCACAGTCCGGGCCAGTACAGGGGCCCGAGCCCGGCTGCGGCGCCCCAGCAGCACGGCGGCCGACCGCACCCCGGCCCGTACATCGGCTTCCCGGTCCTGGCAGGCGTAGATCACGTCCGTACCCACGGCCCAGCAGATCAGCGCCCCGTACAGCACCCCGCCCCGAGCCCGAGCCCTCCGGTGAGCAGGACGTACACCAGCGGCAACGTCCAGTTGATGGAGATACCCAGCCACACATGCGGCCAGTGGGTGACCCGCTTCATATACGGATACACCGCCGCGAGGGGCGCCCCGGCCGCCGCCCACACCACGGCCTCCACATTCCACAACCCCATCACCAGCGGAGCGACGGCCCCCACCGCGACACACAGCACCAGTGCCCGTCCGTCGTTCTGCGTGAGGTACTGGCAGCGGGCGAGACCGGTCCCGTCGCCCGATCCGTACGCCACCGCGATGCTGCCGCCGGCGCCGGCGTTCTCCACGTCGCCCAGTGCCCCCAGGGCCAGGTCGGGGTGGCCGTCACCGTCGAAGTCAGCGGCGGGCGCGGTACCGGCCGGAGTCCCGGCGCCCTTCGCCGGGGCACCGGAGGGCGCGGTGCCGTGAGCCGCGGTGTGGCAGGTACGGGGTGCGGCGATGTCCTGGGGCCCGGACCGAGCCAGAACCACTCCGACCGCGGCGACGAACGCGACGGCAGCCGCCCCGCCCGCGATCACCCACCGGCGTTTGCCGCCACGTTTCCGCGCAGCCCCCTGCCCCTCATCTTCGACGTCCATGTGATCAGGCACGTCACGAAGGTACCCAGCGGTTCCGGACGCCCTGGGTCTTGGACACCGTCCGTAGCGAAATCCCTCGGTCACCTTCTGTGGCTGAATCCGAACCGAGCGGGAGTGAATGTCGTTGAGTCAGGGGCTGCGGGTGCACCAGTGTGTACAGCCATGGACCGCGACCGGAGCAGCACCTCTCGTCCGACCCGTCGGCAACTCCTCGCCGTAGCAGGCTCCGTGCCCCTCGCGGGCGTCGCCCCCGCGGTGGCGGCGTCAGCCCGCGCCGGGACCGCCTCCCTGGTCTTCACCCGTGCCACCAACGGCTCCGCCAGCCTCGCCCCGGTCGGTGACCGCCTGGTCGCCGAGGTGCAGGGCACCCTGTGGTCTCTGCCCCGCACCGGCGGTGCGGCCCGCCCTCTGACTCCGGCCGATCTTGAGCCCAGCCGCCCCACGTACTCCCCGGACGGCAAGCTGATCGCCTTCTGTGCCTACCGGGAAGGCGGCTTCCACCTCTGGACTGTGCGCCCCGACGGTTCCGGCCTGCGGCGTCGCACCGAGGGTCCCTGGGACGACCGCAGCCCGGCATGGGCACCCGACGGCACCCGGCTCGCCTTCTCCTCCGAACGCGGCGGCGATGGCGTCGACGGCAGCCCGTACCGCGTCCACGTCCTGGACCTGCGCACCGGCCGGATCACCCGCGTCACCGGCCTGCCCGGCCAGGACGGCCCCCTGGAGGACGGCCCATGGGAGGACTTCGACCCCACCTGGTCGCCGGACGGCACGCACATCCTGTTCGTCCGAGCGAAGACCGTCAGCACCGCCCTGGGCCTGAGCGTGGAGGCCCGTACGATCGCCGCGGTGCCCGCCGACGGCACCGGCCCGGTCGCCGTCCGGCACACCGAGACCGAGGCCGCGCAGGTCATGGCCCCCGCCGTCGCCCCCGACGGCCGCCTGGCCCACCTGCGCACCACCGCCGCCCCGAACGGCTCCTGCACCCTCGTCGTCGACGGCCGCCCCGTCCCGGTCACCGGCGACATCGCGCCGGTGCCCCCACGCTGGACATCGGCCGGGCAACTCCTGCTGACGCTCGACGGTGCCTTCGCCCTCGTACGACCGGAGAGTCCCGAGCAGCCCGAGACCATCTCCTTCGAGGGCCTGCTCCCGGTGGAACGGCCCCGGTACCGGACCAAGAAGTACGACTTGGGGCAGGCCCGCACCCGTCCGGTGCGCGGGATCCATCTGCCCGCGCTTTCACCGGACGGCCGACAGATCGCGTTCGCGGCCCTCAACTCGCTGTGGCTCGCACCAAGTTCGGGGGGACTTCCGCCACGACGACTGCACAAGGCGGCTCCCACACGCTATCTGCTCGCCCCCGCCTGGGCACCCGACGGGCGGTCGCTCGTCTACGCCGACGACCGCGACGGGCTCCTCGGCGTGTACCGGCACGATCTCGCCACCGGCGCGGAGACCGCGCTCGCGACCGGCGGCCGAGTGCATCCGGCCCTGTCACCCGACGGGCAGCGGCTCGCCTGCCTCGACCTGACCGGCCGGCTCCTCGTCCGCGACCTGGCCTCCTCGGAGGAACACGCCCTGGCCGAACCTCTCGGCGGTGGCGGACTGCCGGGGCGTCCCAGCTGGTCGCCCGACGGCCGCTACCTCGCACTGTGCGACCGCAACCGCCTCAACTCCCGCTTCCGGGAGGGCTACAACCTCATCCGCGTCGTGAACACCACGAGCGGCACCACCCGCCTGCACACTGTGGCACCCCACACCTCGATCTCCGACCGCTACGACTCCGGCCCCGTCTGGTCGCCCGACGGCCGCTGGATGGCGGTCGTCGTCGAGTCGACGCTGTGCCTGCTGCCGGTCGACCCCGACGGCACCCCGTGTGGCGATCTGCGCCCCCTCACCGACGAACCTGGCGACCACCCCTCGTGGTCCGCCGACTCCACGACCCTGCTGTACCTCTGCGCCGGACGACTGCGCCTCGCCGGCGTCGACGGCGGCCCTGTCCGCACTGTCCGCGTGCCCCTCGACGCCCCGAGACCCACGCCCGCCGACCTGGTGGTGCACGCCGGACGCCTGTGGGACGGCACCGGCGAGACGACCCGTGACGACGCCGACATCGTCGTACGGAGCGGACGCGTCACGGCAGTCGAGTCACACCGCTCCGGGCGGCGGGAGGCCCTCCGCCGTATCGATGCCTCCAGGCACACCGTGATCCCAGGTCTGTGGGACACCCACACCCACCCCTGGCAGAGCACCTACGGCGGGCGCCAGACCGTCGGCCAGCTCACCTACGGCATCACCACGGCCGTCTCCCTGGGCGGTTTCGCTTATGAACAGGCCCGCATTCGCGAGGCAGCGGACACCGGACAGCTCGCCGGGCCCCGGCTGCTGACCACCGGTGAACTCCTCGACGGGGCCCGCGTCGCCTACAGCATGGGCCGCGCGCACCGAACCAGGCAGGGCCTGCGCCGCTCACTGGAGCGGGGCGCGGCCCTGGACTGGGACTTCGTCAAAACGTATGTCCGAGCGCCCAGCTGGGTGATGGAGGAGGCCGCCCGCTTCGCCCACGACTGCCTCGGTGTGCGCACCGGAGGCCATCTGCTCTCGCCCGGCGTCCAGCTCGGCCAGGACCTGACGACCCATCTCCAGGCCACTCAGCGGGCCGAGTTCGGCCACGCCGTCACTGCCAAGGGCCGGGCCTACCAGGACGTCGTGGAGATCTACACCGCGCGCGGGGTGCGCTTCTCGCTGATCGCCACCCCCTTCACCGCCCTGCCCCTCCTCGGCGCGGACCCCGACCTCGCCGACGACCCCCGCGTCACCGTGGTGATGCCCCCGTGGGACGCGGCCGCCGTCCGGCAGGCGGCCGGTGTGCCGCCGACGCCGGCCCAACTCGCCACCTTGGGAACGGAGACCGACATCTACCGGCGGATCCTGGCCGAGGGCGGACTCCTCGCCCTCGGCACGGACCAGCCGCTCGTCCCCGTCGGTCTCTCCCTCCACCTCGGCCTGCGCGCCCTGCACCAAGGCGGACTGTCCCCGGCCCAGGCCCTGCGGACCGCCACCGTTCTGCCCGCCCGCCTCTTCGGTGCCGACCGCGACCTCGGCACCCTCGAGGAGGGCAGACTCGCCGACCTGACCGTTGTGGACGGCGACCCGTTCACCGACTTCGCCACCCTGGTCCGTACCGTGGCGGTACTCAGGGGCGGGGTGCCGTACACCACCGAGGAATTGACGGCAGCCTTCGAGCCCACGACCCAGCGCACGACCACGGCCGGGAAGGACTGGCTCGGGACAGGGCGGCTGATGCGCAGGGACGGTTGCTGCGACGGTCACTGGACGTGGAGCACGTCGCCGACGCGATGGTCACTGTAAGCAACGCATCGCCACTTGCTGTTGCCCCATTGCGAAAAAACGACAGGGCGGATTAAATCTCCTGAATTCATCCGGATTAGGATGAATCCGACGGTTGTAGACCTCTGCGGTCTCCAACCGATCACACAGCCCAGCGAGTAGCCGAGCGGTGAGCGGAGGCGACAGTCGCCCGTGGTGATGAATGCCAAAGGCAGCGATGCGAACGACATCGGCTCGTCCATGCCCCGCGCTCCCCGTCCGCCACGCCGGCCGCAGGGACTGCGGAACATACACATCGCGCGTCCCTTGGCGCGGCACTCCATGCGGATGCGGCTGCTCGACGCCGTGGACGAGGACCGGCGCGATGTCGAGGTGCTGCTGACCGCGCTCCAGCACGCGGTGGCCGAGGTGCACGGTCTTGGCGGCATGGTGCATCTCCCGGGCGGCGGCATGAGCGGCATCCTCTACCTGGTCGCCGACAGTGGCCTGCCGGAGTCGATGACCCGGCCCTGGCTGATCATCCCGGCACGGGGCGCGGCCCCGCCCAGCAAGGCCGCCCGCGACGACACCGGCACCTGGCAGGACCACCTGGCCCCGCCCGATCCGGTGCCAGGCCGGGACCCCGCCGCCCTGTGGCCTTCCCGGGTCCCCGCCGGCATAGGCCACCTGGCGGTCCCCGTTCCGGGCGGTGGCCGGCGACGGGGCGCGCTCTCGGTTCTCTTCGCCCCGGGCGACGAGCCCGGCCCGGCGGAGTGCGCGTTTCTGCACGAGGTGGCGGCCTGGATGTCCGGCAGGCTCAGGGCGTCCGGGATCCTCAATCCGTCCCCCACCCTGCTGCGGGCCCTGGAGAACGGGCCCGGAACTCGCGAAACGCCCCCGGGGAACGCGGAAGGGCTGCCTTCCATCACGTACACCTGGGACCTGCGTACCGGTGAGCTGACCGCCGACCGACCCGTCGGGGAGGTGCTGCCCGGCGTCGATCCGGAGGTGATGGCCGGCGGCATCGAGGCGTGGGCGGCTCTGATCCACCCGGACGACCTGCCGGGTGCGGTCACCGGCTTCGACATGGGCATACAGCTCCGCGGCGGCTTCCAGGACGAGTACCGGATCCGGCGCCAGGACGGCACATACCTCTGGATCGAGGCTCGTGCCCGGACGCTCACGGACGAAGCGGGGACCCCGGTGAAAGTGATCGGCAGCATCCGGGACAGCAGCGAAACGCACACTGCCGCGGAGTCGGTGGGCCGGGCGCTGCGGCACATGAGCGACGGCTTCGTCTCCCTGGACACGGACTGGCGCATCGGATTCCTCAACCAGGCCGCCGAGAAGCTCTTCGGCGCCGCGGGAGATGTGGCCGGGGCCCTGCTCTGGGACATTCCCGCGCTACAGGCCCTGCCGGGTCTGGAACAACGGTGCCGGGCCACGGCGGCCGAGGGGCGGCCTGCCGGACTCGACGTCCCGGGGCCGGACGGGACGTCCTGGTACCACGTGCGCCTGGTGCCGGTACCGGAAGGCCTCACGCTCTACATCACCGACACCACCGAGCGGCATCTGCGGGAGGCCGAGCGGGCCGCCGCGGAACGGGCCGCCGCGGAACGCGCGGCCCTGGTGCAGCAGACCACGCGGGAACTGGCCGAGGCCGTCACGGCCCAGGACGTGATGGCGGCGGTGGCCGACGGTGTGATGACACCCCTCGGGGCCACCGGACTCATCATGCTCGGCGTGGCCGACGACCGACTGACCGTGGTCGGCTCCCGGGGATATTCGGAGCGCTTCACCCGGCTGCTGGACGGCAAGTGGACAGTGTCGGACAACCCGGTGGGGGACGCCCTGCGCACCCGCACCACCCTCTTCATCTCCTCCCCGGAGGAATTCCTGACCCGTTACCCGGCAACCGAGATCCTGGTCCGGGAAGGGGGCAAACAGGCCTGGGCCTTTCTGCCCCTGACCGTATCCGGGCGCGACATCGGCGCCGCGGTGATCTCCTTCGGCCGACCGCGGGAGCTGGACGATGACGAACAGACGCTGCTGACCGCGCTCAGCGGACTGATCGCGCAGGCCCTGGAGCGGGCCGGGCTCTACGACGAGGCGACAACCCGGGCCCGCACCCTCCAGCGCAGCCTGCTGCCGCAGGCACTGCCCGAGCTGCCCGAGGTGACGACGGCGGCGCGGTACCAGCCGGCCGAACAGGGCGCTGACGTCGGCGGCGACTGGTACGACGTGATCCCGCTCTCCGCCGCCCGGGTGGCGCTCGTGATCGGCGACGTCATGGGCCACGGCATGGCCGAGGCCGCCACCATGGGCGGGCTCCGCACGGCCGTCCGCACCCTTTCGGAACTGGAGCTGCCGCCCGACGAGATCCTGGGCCACCTCAACGACATCGTCGGCGAGCTGGGCACCGACGCCTTCGCCACCTGCCTGTACGGCATCTACGACCCGGTGACCCGGATTCTGTCGTACGCCAGCGCCGGACAGCCACCCCCGGCGGTCGCCCACCCCGACGGCACCGTCACCTTCCTGTCCATGACCCCGGACCCACCACTGGGGGTGGCCGCTCCGCCCTTCGAAACCCTCGAGACCCTGCTGCCCGCCGACAGCCTGCTCGCCCTCTACAGCGACGGCCTGGTCGAGAGCAAGGACAGGGACGTCGCCACCGGCATGAGCCACCTCGCCGAGCTTCTCTCGCAGTCCGTGAACGCCATGCCGACCGCGCCGGCGGACGGGCCCGGCCTGGACACCCTCTGCGCCACCCTCACCTCCGCCCTCCTCCCCGCCCACGGCGCTCTGAGCGATGACGCCGCCCTGCTGCTGGCCCGCACTCATCCGCTGGACGCGGAGAAGGTCGCCGAGTGGCCGTTGCCGGAGGACCCGGTGGCGGCGGGCCAGGCCCGCGAGCTGGTCCGCGCCCAGCTCACCGACTGGAACCTGGCCGATGAGGACCTGATCATGACCACCGAACTGCTGGTCAGCGAGCTGGTCGGAAACGTCGTCCGGCACGCCTGCGGTCCCATCCGGCTGCGCATGCTCCGCAGTCGCACACTGATCTGCGAGATCTCCGACGCCAGCCTGACCACACCGCACATCCGCCACACCTCCGCCACCGACGAGGGCGGGCGCGGCCTGCAACTCATCTCCGCGCTCTGCCAGCGCTGGGGCACCCGCCACACCCGGACCGGCAAGTCCATCTGGACCGAACAGCCCCTCCCCAGCTGACGTAAAAGCGGTTGCAGTCCGGCCCGGGTCCTGGGTACGGTCCGCGCATGTTCATCACGCCCCGTGTTTCTTAGCTCGGACACCAACCTCGACGTCACCCTTGTGTCCTTGAGCTGTTACGGAGCGTAACTCGCTTGAACACCCTTCGCGATCCCGGTCTGTTCCGGAACCGGGACTTCTCGCTGCTGCTGACCGGCCAGCTGGTCTCCGCCATCGGTGACCAGGCTCAATTCATGGCCCTGCCGCTGATCGTGCTGGCCCTCACCGGGTCGGCCACCCAAGCCGGGTTCGTACTCGGCCTCGGCACTGTTTCCTTCCTGGCGTTCGGACTGATCGCAGGCGCCCTCGTCGACCGGTGGGACCGTAGGACCACCATGATCTGGTGTGAGCTCGGCCGGGCTCTGCTCACTGCCGGCGTGGCCGTCGGGCTGTGGCTGAACAGGCTCACCATGCCCCAGCTGTATGCGACAGCCGTGCTTGCCGGGCTCCTGACCACGCTCTTCCAGGTAGCGAACACAGCGGCTCTGCCCAACGTGGTTGGTCCGCGACAGCTGTCTGCCGCGCTCGGCTATGCGCAGTCCGCCGCCAGCGCGGTGGGCGTCTTCGGGGCTTCCCTCGCCGGCGCGCTCTACGGCCTCGGCCGGACCGTGCCGTTCGCCGTCAACGCGGCTTCCTTCGCGGTGTCCGCCGCATCGCTGCGTTTGATGCGTGCTCGGTTCCAGTCGGACCGGCAGGAGGTGCGGGCGACGTCCCGGCTCACCACCGAGATCCGGGAGGGGATCGGCTGGCTCTGGCACCAGCCGGTCATCCGCTTCCTCACTCTGGTCTCGGCCGCTGACAAGATGCGCTACGGCGCCGGGTACCTGTTGATCATCACCCTTGCCCGACAGGTGGGCGCCTCGCCGCTGTGGATCGGCGTCATCTTCAGCGGCGCGGCGATCGGCGCCATGGCGGGAGCGCTGGTCTCGGACAGGGCCACGCGCCGTTTTCCGCTGGGCCGCATCGCCGTGGTGATGCTGTGGTTGGAGGCGTTGATGTTCCCGCTGTACGCTCTCGCGCCCAATCCGCCGCTGCTGGCAGCGGTCGCGGCCGCCGAGTCGCTGGTGGCTCCGGTGTATGCGGTGGCCATGACCACCCACCAGCTGGCCATCACTCCCGATGAGCTGCGGGGCCGGGCGACGAGCGCGGTCTCCACGCTCACCACGGGAGCCTTGTCGATCGGCACGCTCGCAGGCGGCGCGCTGATCACCACACTGGGTGCCGAGCCGCTGGTCTGGCTCTGCGGAGCATGGCTGCTCGTCCTGGCTCTTCTCACCACGGCCAACCGGGCCGTGCGGCAGGCGCCGCCGGCCGGTGCGCTGCCACGGCAGAAGGCCACGAGTGCGGCCGAGGCTGCTGCTTCGTAGAGGAGCGGGCGGCGGCATGAGGGCCGCCGCCCGCTCGGTGCTGTGCTCCCCCGCCCTATCCCGCGCAGTCGAGCCGGGCGTCGGCCCAGTCCGCGTGGTCGTGGGCGTTGCCGTCGCCGCCGTCCGAGATCACGAGGTGCAGCTGCTGGGCACCGGACACGTCGACGTCCAGTGGCAGGGGCGGTGAGGTGCCGGTGAGGACGGGGGTCGTGCTCAGGGTCCGGCCGTCCGCGGTCACGGAGAAGGTGACCGAGCCGTCCGGGGCGACCTCGTCGTCGATGCCGACGGTGGCGGTGAACCGGCTGCAGTCGCCGCCGAGGAAGAACGCCACGTCGCTGCCGGCGTGGGCACCGAGGCCCTTGTCGTGGACGGTGCCGCGGACCCTGATCGGCCGTCCGTCGCCTGCCGCCTGTTCGCCGTTGGAGGTGTCCCGTTCCACCGGGCCCCAGCCGTTGCTGCTGGAGACGAACGACAGATCGCTCAGGTAGGGGCTGCCGGTGGGCGGCGGGATCGGCACGTCGGTCTCCGCGGTGCCGTACGTCCAGTGGTGCACACCGCCGCGGACGTAGGTGGCGAGCGGCGAGAAGGTGACGGAGACGGGGGTGTCGGAGGCCGTGGGGGCGGTGACGGTCCAGCTCGCCGTGACCGAGTGGCCCGCAGCCACCTTCGAGAAGGTCGTCGGTGTGGTGGCGGTGACCTTCCATCCGGCCGGGGCACCGGGCCGCAGGATGAGGTCGGTGGCCGCATCATGCGACGCCGGGACGGTGAAGCGGGCCTTCAGAGTCGCCGACTCACCCCGGTTGACTGTCGACGGCAGGTCCGCGGCGAGTGTGGCCGGGGGTTCGGCCGGGTGACGTAGGGGGCTGACGCTGAGGTTGTCGAACTCGTCGCTCTGGTAGCCCACCACGCCGATACCGACCTGACCCGAGGTGTACGCGGAGTCGTCCACCGCGCCGACGTTCCTGCCGTCGACGCTCGCGGTGATGGTGGTGCCGCTGAAGCTCAGGCCGAGTCTGTGCCAGCGGTGGGTGCCGAGCGCGTGGGTGGAGCCCTCGGCGAGTGTGGTCAGCCGGCCGCTGGTGTCGCTCTTGACCACCGACCACGTGCCGGTGTCGCGGACCCGCAGGAAGTAGCCTGCCTGGTGGGACTGCGGCCGCTGCTGTTCGCCCGCCCGGCCCATGAGTTCGACGGTACCGGGCTGTTCCAGGTACACATCCGAAGCGACCTTGTAGTTCTTCCAGTCGGTGTCGCCGAGAAGAGCGAACGCGTCGCTGTCGTCCTGCCACTCGATGGGCTGCTGCGCGGACATCTGCCGGACGCACCGACCGGGGCGCCCTCCCCCGCACCGCACGGTCTCGAATGCGCCCTGCATGTCGGACAGGTACTTCGCCTCCCGCCCCAGGGTGTGGTGCTCGAAGGAGTCGCTGTAGGGGAGCGCGAGATGGCCCTGCGGCGGGCTGACGGCGCTGCCCTTGCCCTGGCCGGTGGTGGTGGTCAGGGAGTAGACGTAGCCGGGCTTGAGGGTGACGGTGAAGTGCCCGTCCGTGGGCGTCACGTCACCGGTGTGCACGAAACCGGAGCTGCCGGTGGACTTGAGGTCGGTGGCCCAGATGCGGACCTTGCCGGTCGGCAGTCCGCCGGTGACGGTGATGTCGGCGGTCTGGACGCCGGCGGCGGTGGAGGTCTCCAGGATGGTGCTGTACGCCGAGTCGTCCGGCGACTTCAGGGTGACGTAGCTGCCGTTCGTCCGGTCCCCGCCGAGGTAACCGCTCGCCTTGTCGACGAACTTCCATCCCGGCCGTGTGACCTGGGTGACCTGGGCCGTCGCCCAGAGGCTGGTGCCGATGTCGTACGCCCCGGACCACGGCTGGTTCGCCACCGCGAGGCCTACCGTGTCGTAGGGCAGGTTGGGGTAGATCGCGGCCAGCAGCGGCCAGTTGAGGTAGGCGGTGAACCTGCCGTCGAGGTAGCCGCGGGTGATGGAGCGGATCAGGGCGGCGGCGCCGGTGTTCTCGTCCAGGGAGCCGTTCTCGCTGGCCCACAGTGGCTTGCCGGTGGCCTGGGCGTTGGCCGAGCTGGAGCAGCTGTTCGCGGTGCCGCCGTCGCCGCCCTCGCAGGGGTAATGGACACCGACGACGTCG
Organism: Streptomyces sp. NPDC020299; assembly: GCF_044387825.1. NCBI lineage: Bacteria > Bacillati > Actinomycetota > Actinomycetes > Kitasatosporales > Streptomycetaceae > Streptomyces > Streptomyces sp. NPDC020299. Next base: position 465,773 of record NZ_JBIRWL010000002.1, on the reverse strand, counting down.
ACGGACTTGGCGAAGTCCGGGTCGGAGACGATGTCGTCGGCGACGTCCAGTCCCGAGTCGGCCGCGACGATCTTCACCGGGAGGTGCCGGGCGGCGAGCGTCGCGTGCAGCTTCTCGTACCAGGCGGTGTCGTAGCCCCGCTCGTTCCAGCCGCCCAGGTAGTCGATGTCCAGGCCGTGCTTCTTGGCGCAGCCCAGCCAGGCGGTCAGGTAGTCGATCATGTCCTGGGACCAGAAGTGGCCGCCGCCCGGGGAGTTGTCCGCGTTGCCGATCCAGCCGGGGGCGCCCCAGGCGAGGCCGTACAGCCTGAGGTGCGGGTTGCGCTTCTTCGCCTGCTCCATCAGCCACCACTCGTAACCGCTGTCGCAGTGCACGGTCCCTCTGGTGTGCTCGATGCTGGGCTCGGACCCGTCGGTGGAGTTGGTGTCACCGCCGATCTCCACTTTGAGCAGCTGCAGGGAGGCGCCGTAGCCCGGTTTGAAGAGGTAGTCCAGGATCTGGCCGCGCTGCGGCTCGGGATAGTTGATGAGCAGCCGTGAGTTGCCTCCGCCGCCGCTGATGGCGCCGATGCCGTCGAAGGTGCGCCCGGCGCCGGAGCCGTCCACCGTGATATCGGTCGTGCCCGGATCGGGTGCCTCACCGACGAAGTCGGTCCGGTCGACGGTCACCGCGGTGCCGCTGGAGGCCTCGTTCTTCCGTCCGGTCGACGTGAGCGTGAAGGTGTGCGGGCCGTCGGGCAGCGTGGGGCTGGTCCACACAAGGACATCGCCGGTGCGAGTGGCGCTGTAGAGGTCGACGTCGACCGGGGTGCCGCCGTCGACGGAGACGGCGGCGATGCCGTGGCCGGGGTCGGTGACCGCGTGCAACATGAGCCGGGTGCCGGTGAAAGCGAAGTCGACCGAGTCGCCGGTTTGTTCGGTCCAGCTGTTGGTGCCTTCATAGGGATTGGCGGGCGCGCCTTCACCACTCGCGTGGCCCCAGCCTGAGCCGTGGTAGTCGAACTGGTCCCGGCCGCTTCCCTGGGCCGAGTCGTCCACCGTGACGGTGGTGGCGGTGCCCTCGGCGCCGCCACCGTCGGCTGCGGCTGTTGCCGTCGCTGTCGCCGTCGCCGTCGCCGAGAACAGCAGGACGAGTGCGGTGAGGAACGCGCTGCCCGGTCTCGGTGCATGGCTCCGTGCAGATGGTGACATGCGCTCTCCCGGCGTTCCAGGGATGACGGAGCGGACAGCTCCGCGCACTGTGCTACAGGAACTCACGCAGTCGGACAATGGTCCAGACAAAATTCAACAGAAGGTTGCGCCGTACTCATGCCGTAAGGGCTACAGGGTCAGACGGAGTTCGGACGGCGGCGGGCCCGCGGGGCAAGCGCCACGCCCGCTGCGGCGATGAGGCGCACGCTGCCCTCCGCGCGAGCGAGCGCCTGCTCCGGCGACGCGCAGCCGGGCCCACGGTTTGCCGAGGCGGCGGCGCACTCCTCCGGAACATCCCGTACCGCGGTGATGGTGTTGGTTCGACGGTGAGACCACCATGTACACCGATACGCTCGCGAAGCCATACGGTCGGCCGCGGGGCGACCCGCGCGCCGGGACTTCCTCGGTGTGCTTTCGGCCGAACGTTCCGGCACGTGTCACCTCTTCTGTGAGCTGTTTCACCTGGCACCCGCGCGACGTCTTTGGCCCGGTCAGCGCGCGGTGTGCCGGTGCGTGGCAGGAATTGTCAACAGGCTGTCGTTGCGGACGGCTCACCGCTGGGAACAGGGTGTGATCGTGAGACAGCGACGTGTAGTGATCGTGGTTTACCCCGGCGCCCAGACCCTCGATGTCAGTGGGCCACTCGAAGTCTTCGACACCGTGAACCGGCTGTTATCCGATCCGACAGACGCCTATCGCCTGCAGTGCGTGTCTCCTGAGGCTCCATCAGTTGCCACGTCGGCGGGCCTGGTTGTGCAGGCTGAGCCCCTGGAGGCGGCCGAGGGGGCGATCGACACCCTCCTCGTACCCGGAGGGCCGGGCTTGAAGGAGGCCTTGACGGATACTTCCCTCATCGCCTGGATCAGAGGCACCGCCGCCCGGGCCCGGCGTGTGGCCTCCGTGTGCGGAGGTGCCTTCCTGCTGGCGGAGGCCGGTCTCCTCGACGGGCGGCGGGCGACCACGCACTGGGCGTACTGGGAGCAGTTGGCTCGTCGCTACCCCGAGGTGACGGTGGATCCCGAACCGATCTTCGTCCGGGACGGCCCGTACGTCACTTCGGCGGGGGTGTCGACCGGCATCGACATGGCCTTGGCGCTGGTGGAGGGCGACCACGGGGCGACGTATGCCCTGGAGGTGGCGAAGTACCTGGTCCTGTACCTCAAACGACCCGGCGGACAGGCGCAGTTCAGCATGGTCCTCGACGCACAGCTCACCGATCACGAGCCGATCCGCGCGGTGCAGGACTGGATCCAGGAAAACCTCCATCGCGCTCTGCTGGTGCCCGAGTTGGCGTGCCACGCGAGCATGAGCCCCCGTCACTTCGCCCGGGTCTTCCGGCGCGCGGTGGGGATGACACCCGGCCGGTACGTCCGTCGTATGCGCATCGCTCGGGCTCGTCAACTCCTGGAGGCGACCGACCTGTCGGTGGGCCAGATCGCGAGCAGGTGTGGATTCACGGCGTGCGAGACGTTCTTACGGGCGTTCGGTGCCCTCGTCGGCGTCACACCCGCCCAGTACCGGCAGCGCTTCCAGCTCCCCGCGCCCTCCGGCCTGCGCGTGCAACCGGCCTGGGCGGAGCGGAGGTCGGCATGACCGACCGGATACGCCTCGTGGACTACCTGGCCGCTGAGCTCGACCGCATCGGTGTCCGGTACGTGTTCGGGGTCGGCGGGGCCAATATCGAGGACCTGTACCACGCGGTGCACCGGCTCCCCGGCCGGATCCGCGGGGTCGTGGCCAAACACGAGTTCTCCGCGGTCACCATGGCCGACGGGTGCGCGCGGGCCACGTCGCGCCTCGGCGTAGTCGCGGCCACGTCGGGTGGCGGCGCGATGAACCTGGTTCCGGGGCTGGCCGAGGCCCATGCCTCACGCATCCCGTTGCTGGCCCTCGTGGGGCAGCCGCCCACCCAACAGGAGGGCCGGGGGGCCTTCCAGGACTCGAGCGGCAGGGCGGGTTCCTTCGACGCCCTGGAGGTCTTCGCACCCGTGTCACGGTTCTGCGCATGGGTGACCGAACCGGATGATATCGCCGCGCTGCTTGCCCAGGCGATCACCGTGGCGCAGTCCGAGCCGCGCGGTCCCGCTGTGCTCCTCCTGCCCAAGGACGTCCAGCAGGCCCGCATCGACGTGCCGGCCGCGGGCGCCATAGTGACCGCGCACGCCGAAGGAGCGGCGGAGTCCACGAGGCCGACGCGGCCGGACCCCGCCTCCCTCGCCGCGGCGCTCGGCGTGCTGGAGGGCGCCTCCCGCGTCATGGTGATCGCCGGCGAAGGCGTGGCCGGGGCGGGGGCACGCGACGAACTGGCCCGTCTGGTGCGGCGCCTGGGCGCTTGTGTGGCCGTGACCCCGGATGCCAAGGACGTCCACGACAACCGCAGCCCCCGGTTCGTGGGCGTGGCGGGAGTGATGGGCCACCGCGAGGTCGAGGAGTGTCTGCGCCGGGCCGACGTCTGCCTGCTGGTGGGCACGCGCCTGCCCGTCCTGGCGCGGGGGAAGCTGGAACCGCTGCTCACCGAGATGCCGGTGGTCTGCGTCGACCCCGAGCCACCGTTCGTTCCGGCAATCGCTCTGACTGGGAGAGTGGCCGAGACGCTACGAACGGTGGAGAGCCGCGTCCGCCCGCGGCCGCCGGTCTGCCCTGCCCATCGGTCGCCGTCCCTTCTGCGCGCCTCTTCCCCTTCGGGAGGGGCCACCGACTACCTGTCGGCGGTCGCGGCGATCGCCGGGGCGCTGCCGCAGGACGCCCATGTCTTCGTGGACGCCGGCAATGTGGGGGCCGCCGCGATCCACGCCTTGCCGGCCCCCCGCGACGGGCGTTTCGTCGTGGCGGTGGGCATGGGCGGCATGGGCTACACCTTCGGCGCCGGGATCGGCGCCGCGCTGGCCACCGGACGGCGTGCGTACGTGGTGGCCGGTGACGGGGCGTTCTTCATGCACGGCATGGAGGTGCACACCGCCGTCGAATACGACGCGCCGGTCACCTTCGTCGTCCTGAACAACAACGCGCACGGGATGTGCGTCACCCGTGAGGAGGTCTTCCAGGGCGGGGCCCGCGCCGAGAACGTCTTCAACCCGTCCGGCATCGCCGCCGGGGCGGCTGCGATGTTCCCCCGGCTGCGCGTCGCCTCGGCCGCCGACCCGGCGCAGCTGCACGCCGCGTTGCTGCGCAGCAACGACGGTGGCGGACCGGCCCTGGTCGCCATCGACCTCGACCACCGTGAGACACCGCCGTTCCAGCCCTTCCTCACCGGCTCGACGTCCTCCCCTGCCGGCACCGGCGGCACGCACCCACACGCACACCACCACCCGCTCCACGACGAGGAGTACATCCATGACCGAGCGATCCACGTCGGCTGACGTCCCGGACCTGGTGACGGTGGAGACCACCAGCCTCGACGAACTACTCGCCCGCTGCCGGGCGCTGACCTCGACCGCCTACCCGCACCAGCAGGTGTACGGGGAGTACTGCACCATCCAGGAGTACGTCGACTGCCCGCCGGAGGCGGCGTACGACTATCTCAGCCGGGGCCACCACCTGGAGGAGTGGACATGCAGCCTGCGGGACTTCGAGCCCACCGGCGAACCAGGGCTGTGGGTGGGCGAGGACCGATTGGAGAAGGGCACCCGGATCTACTGCCGCGTCGAGGCCCGTCCCGGTGCCATGACCGTCGACTACCACTGCGCCTGGGACCAGGGCCGCGAGCTGTGGATGGTCTACCTGATGAGGGTGATCCCGGCCGAACTCGTCCTCGGCCGGCCCGGTTCGGTGATCACCTGGACCAACTGCCGGCACCCGTACTACCGGAACAATCCGCGCCCGGACCTGGCACCGCACCCGGACCGGCGCTGGGTGGGTGACTACTGGGACCTGTTCTACGCCGGCCACACCCTGGAGATGCGCAACCTCAAGGCGATTCTCGAGCACCGGCACCGCAACGGTCTGCCCATCAGCACCTCCCCGGCGAAGCGGGCGGCCCGATGACGACGGTGAGCCTGACCGACGTCGCCTCGTACCTGCCCGGCGAGCCCGTGCCCGCCGCCTACTTCACCGGGCAACCGGCCGCACAGGACACACTCCGCGACAGCCCGATGTTCAAAGTCCCCCCGTACCGCCACCACGTCGCCCCCGGCGAGACCAACACGGACCTGATCGAGCGGGCCGTTCAGCCGCTGATCGAACGGCACGGCCGGGCGGAGATCCGCCGCGTGGACGTCCTGCTCGTGCACAGCCAGTTGCCGGACCAGCCCTTCGTCGGCGCCGGCACCGAAGTGGCGCGCCGGCTGGGTCTGGCACCGCGGTGGCTGATCGACGTGGCCAACGCGGGCTGTGCCTCATTCGTGCACATGCTGGAAGTGGCTCGGCAGATCCTCCTCAGCGGAGCCGGACGTACGGCCCTGATCTGCAACGCCCAGAGCGCCGCGGGCCAGTTGTTCACCCAGTCGCGGGTTCGGGGACTGTCCCAGGCCGCCATCCCCGGCGACGGCTGCGGGGTCGGCTACGTGACGACCTCCGCGCAGACCCCCGTCCTCGACATCGAGAGCCGGCACATCACCGCCCACGCCGGTGACATGGTCATGGTGCGCGACGACGGGCGCAAGTACTGGGAGGCCGGCGACGCCCAGGTGCGCATGGGGTTCACCGAGACCGGCGTCGCGCATGTGCTGGAGCGTGGCAACCGTCTGGTGCCGCAGGTCGTGCGGGAGTTGTGCCGCCGCCTCGACACCGACACCACCGGCATCGGCTGTCTGATCACCAACCAGCCCAATCGCACCTTCCTCCGGAACTGGCGTGAGGCGCTGGGGCTGCCCGCCGAACATCACCCCGACACCTTCGACCGGTGCGGCAACCTCTTCGGCGCCGCGATGCCCGTCACGCTCGACCACGCGAGCGGCGCCAAGCGGCTGCGGGACGGTGACCTGGTCGTGCTGGCCGGATTCGCCCACGCCGGGGACTACGCCGGTGCCGCGGCGATCCGCTGGGGGCAGGGATGGTGACGGCACCGTCCGAGTCACCGCTCCGTGCACGTACCGTGGCGGGTGCGGGGTGGCCGGAGCGGCGCCCGCGCCCGCCGGTGTTTCCGGCTCTAGTTCCTCCTGCCGCTCGTACCGCCCGCGAAGGCGACCAGTTCGTCCTTGGAGGCGAAGTTGCCCACGTTGGTGTCCAGCGGTGCGTCGGTGTACTGGTGGAACATCCACTTCGCGTGGATGTTGGGCTTGCCCGCGTGCACGCCGTATTCGGCGATCCAGAGGAAGTCACCCGCGTTGCTGGTGGTGTCCCGATGGGTCCAGAAGTCCCGGTTGCAGTACAGCCCGACCTTGTGGTGGGAGCCGCCGAGCCGCTTGACCTCGGCGATGAAGGAGTCCTTCTCCGCGCAGGTCGCCGCGGTGCCGTTCGGGTTGGTCTCCCAGTCGACGACCAGCAGGTCGTGCTCGATGCTCGCGCAGGCCTTCACGAAGTGGGCCGCCTGCTCCTTGATGTGGCCCGGGTGCAGGAAGTGGTAGAAGCCGACGACCAGGCCCGCGGCGCGGGCGTGCGCGGCCTGTTCCCTCTGCTTGGGGTTGACGTAGGAACGGTCCTCGGTGGCCTTGATGAACGCGAAGCTGGTGCCGTCGGTGGGGAACTTCGCGTTCTGGAAGGCGGATACGTCGTAGCCCTTGATCGTCATGGTGGTCCTCCGATGTGTCGATCCGGGGGGAGCACCGTGGGCAGCCGTCCACGACATCGCCGCCTCGGGCTCAGGCGGGTACTCGACCGCGAACAGGCTGGGGTTCTCAAGCGCTCAGCGAGCACGACCAGTTCCTCGGGTCGCTCGTCTGCGTCGAAGAACCCGCCCAAGCCGGTGATCTTCACGGGCACCACGGCATCCTCGCCATGGCGCTCGCGGTGCTGCCGCTCCGGATACCAGGCGTCCGCACGCCGGTCCGGCACGGTGCGGTCCTCCGCGGTCTCTTCCACGATCTGTCCGGTGGCCGTGTCGCGCAACTTGCAGCAGCCGCTGCCGTCAGCCTGGGCCGAAAGCCTCAGTCGCGCGGCCACAACTCGTCGCTCGAGCACACCCGAGCGCTCATGTTGCGCTCCATCATGCGCAGTGCGGCGTCCGCCAGATCGCGGTGGATGTGGGCCACCGCGTCGCGCGGGACCGTCACGTCGAGGTGGCGGATGTGAGCGTCCAGCGCCGAGTAGAGCACGCACTGCTCGGTGACCTGACCGCACAGGACCAGGTGGTCGATGCCCTGCTGGGAGAGGAGGTAGCCCAGCGGTGTCTCGTAGAAGATCGAGTGGCGCGCCTTGACGATGAAGAGCGAGGAGTCGTCCGGACGCAGCGGTTCGACGAGGCAGGCGTGCGGTCCTGCGAGCGCCTTGTCCAGCAGTTCGCCGTGGTGGGAGCGCCATTCGCCGAAGTTGTCGTTGACGTAGACGACCGGCACGTCGTTCTCCCGGGCCCGTTCCAGGAGCGATACCACCCGTGGGACCACCACGGACACCGAGGGCAGTAGCAGCTCGGCATCGGGGTGGTCATAGGTGTTGATCATGTCGATGACGATCAGTGCGGTGGTGTCCATGATCTCCGTAGGGCCCTTCCCAGCATGATCACCCTACCGCGGCCTGCCAGGGCGAGCATGTCCGAGCGGGCGTGCCGAAGGCAGCCTGTTCCGTACGCTGGCGGCATGCGCATGCGCCCCACCTTGAACTGGACCCCCACCGAGGACCTGCCTCCGGCCACCACGGATCTGCAGCCGGTCGCCGATGCGCTGAGCACGGGCGGTGTGCTGGTGCTCAGCGGGGCCGGCATCTCCACGGAGTCGGGCATTCCCGACTACCGGGGCGAGGGTGGGAGCCTGAGCCGGCACACCCCGATGACCTACCAGGACTTCACCGCCGGCGCCCACGCCCGGCGCCGGTACTGGGCGCGCAGCCACCTCGGCTGGCGCACCTTCGGACGCGCCCGCCCCAATGCCGGGCACCGGGCCGTGGCCGCGTTCGGGCGGCACGGCCTGCTCTCGGGCGTGATCACCCAGAACGTCGACGGCCTGCACCAGGCCGCCGGCAGCGAGGCCGTGGAACTCCACGGAAGCCTGGCCCGGGTCGTGTGCCTTTCCTGCGGTGCCTTCAGCCCGCGCCGGGAACTCGCCCGACGGCTGGAGGAGGCCAACGCGAGCTTCGAGCCGGTGGCCGCCGGCATCAACCCCGACGGCGACGCCGATCTCACCGATGAACAAGTCCGGGGCTTTCGCGTGGTGCCCTGCACGGTCTGCGGCGGCATCCTCAAACCGGACGTGGTGTTCTTCGGTGAAGCCGTGCCGCCGCAGCGGGTCGAGCACTGCCGTCGGCTGGTCCGTGAGGCGACCTCACTGTTGGTCCTGGGATCCTCGCTGACGGTGATGTCCGGGCTACGGTTCGTCCGTCAGGCGGCCGAGGCCGGGAAGCCCGTGCTGATCGTCAACCGGGACCCGACCCGCGGCGACCGGTACGCCCTCGCCCGGGCAGCCCTCCCGCTGGGAACGGCCCTCACGACCGTGGCCGACACGCTGGGCATCCCCGTCGACGGCCAGCCGTCTCCGCAGGCATCTCCGGCGTCTCAGTGAACGGTGCGTTCGGGGATCGCCGGCAGGACCTTTTCAGCGATGCCGAGGAGAGCGCTGTCGTCCGGGAGGGCTCCGGACTCGCTCCACACGGTGAGGTCGACTGAGCCGCCCCGGTCCTTGCGGTCCAGCGCCACGGACAGCGTCCTGGCCAGGGGGCCCTCCTCGGCCGGTCCGCCGGATCCGCCGCTCCCCAGGTTGATCTTGAACTTCATGGTGTGGTCCGAGGAGAAGACCGCGGGCCGGCCCAGAACAGTGAGCGTCCTGACGTTGCTCTCATTCCCGTACTTCATCAGCTTCACGTACTGGGCGGTCGACAGCTCGTTGTAAGTGGCCGACAGATTCACGGTGTACGTGTCGAACGCGATCTCGGCCTCCGGCTCGGCGACCTTCCCGGCGGTCAGGGCAGCGGTGTTGTTGGACCCGGAAGCCGTCCACGCGGTCTCTCCAGGCGTGCCAAGGAGTTGGGCGAGGTCGGGCCGGTTGAGTGCCTCGCACAGCTCGTCACCGGTCACAGCACGGGGCGTCTCCTTGTATGCCTTCGGCAGTTTCTCGTGCTCCTCGCTCGAACACGAGGCACGCCGCGGCGCGCCGTCGTCGGACGGCAGCACGCGTGGAGCCAGCCACAGCGCGGCCGCGAGGGCCCCGAACACGGCTACGGCCGCGACGGCCTGGCCCCACACGTTGGGCTCCTTCTCCGGACCCACCGCGCCGGGGCCCGGCCCGGCTGCGGCCTGGGCCGGGGCTCGAAGCTGAGGCTGGGGCTGGGGCTGGGGCTGGGGCTGGGGCTGGGGCTGGGGCTGGGGCTGGGGACCAGCATCGCCCGCCGCCCCGTCATCGGAGGCCGCCGGACTCGCATTCCGGCGTGTGCGCAGGGCCCGGACCACCGTGTAGACGCGTACAGCGGTGAACACGAGGAAGACGATGCCGAGACCGGTCGCGGTCAGGTCGTGATCGCGGACGGCGAGATACATGATGCGTACGCCGAGAACAGAACCGATCACAATGAACAGGGGTTCGCGGACCCAGAACGGGAGGCGACGGAGGAGGAATCCAAGCACCCGGTGATCTCAGCAGGACAAGATTAGGTTCGCCATGGCGGAAGCCACAATTCCGGGCCCTACCGGCGCTGTCCCGGTCCCGCGGTGTGCGGAAGACCGGCGGCGTCCACCGGTCCGGCCGCCCGGAGCGCCGTCGCCACCGTTGCCGCACCCGTCGTGCCTCCCGGTACTGGCACTGCCTCCAGCACCAGTACGGCGAGGTCGTCGTCGATCGGTTCGGTACTGAAGTCGTGAGCGGCTTGCCGAACTCGTTCGGCCACGGCCTTCGCGCCGAGTCCCAGGCATCCCCGGAGCACGTTCGCCAGGCCGTCGTCGTCGTCCAACTGCCTTGTCCCTCTGCGGCGTTCGGTCACACCGTCGGTCACGCACAACAGCGTCTCACCGGGCGCGAGGATGAAGGAGTTGGCGTGGAACTGCGCATGCTCATCGATGCCGAGCAGCATCTGCGAGTCCGCGGCCGGAGTCACCGCCCCGTCCGTCGACAGCCGCAACGGAGGCGGGTGCCCGGCGCTGGCCATCATGCAACGTGCGCCGCCGGTGACCAAGTCGGGCTCCAACTCCCCGTACAGCAGGCTCAGGAAGCGGGAGCCTTCCCGCTCGCCGCGGAACGCCACGGCTTCGGCGGCCTCTTCCGCCATGGCGAGGTTCAGCCGGTTGAGCAGGGACTCGATGCCGTGGCCCTCACGTGCCAACAGCCGTACGAGGTGCCGGGCCAGGCCGGTGACGGACATCGCCTCCAGGTCGTGGCCGCACACGTCGCCGAGCAGGAAGCACCACCGGTGGTCTCCCATCGGGAACAGGTCATAGAAGTCCCCGCCGACGGTCTGGTCCTCACCGCAGGGCTCGTAGACGATCGCCGTGTCGATGCCCGGAATGGTGGCGAGGGACGGGGGGAGTTGCCTGCGCTGGAGCATCCGGCTGATGCTTGCCTGCCGCGTGTAGTGCCGGGCGATGACCACCGCCTGGGCCACGCGTCGGGCCACGTCCTCCGCGAGCCGTACGACGGCATCGGTGAGCTGAGGCAGCCCCTCCTGGCCGATCAGGAGCGTGCCCTGGCACCGGCGGCCCGAGACGAGCGGGAACGCCAGCGCCGAGCCGCCCGTGTTCTCGGTGCCTCCGCACTCGGGCCAGGGCCAGGGGACACCGGTCGTGCTCAGTCTGGCGGACGGACGGTCCTTCTCCAGCGCCAGGCGGAGCGTGCGGATGTGCCGCTCGTCCTTGTGCCAGACATGGGAGAGCCGCATCTCGGCGTTTTCCGTGGTCAGCCATACTCCGCACCAGTCGGCGAGCCTGGGGACCAGGAGCTGGCCGGCGAGCGCGGCGACCATGTCGTCGTCCAACTGTCCGGCGAGGAGCTCTCCGGCCTCGGCGAGGAACGACTGCCCTTCGCGCTCGGCCCACTCGACGCCGCGGCCCCGGCGGTTGCGCGGCAGCACGGGCTCGGGGGCCGGCAGGCGGCGGACGGTCTCGGTGAGGGAGCCGGCGGCACCCTGCTCCGTGGGCGCGAGCGGGGCCACCCTCGCGCATTCCAGACGGAACCAGGCTGTCTTCCCGGTGGGCCGGTGGGTCATCCCCCAGGATTCGGCGAGCGTGCGCATCAGCTGCCGGCCATAGCCGCGTACGTGGCTCTGTACGCCTTTTCCGCTGCCACGGGAGCCGGGGGGACCGCACTCCGACACCTCGACCACGACACCCACACACACGGCCTCGCCACGTGTGGAATCGGCCTGGGACCCCTGACCGGTCTCGAGGCGGCAGGCCACCTCGACCTCGGACGCATCGTGCGTGGCGGCACTGGTGACCAGCTCACTGACGAGGAGCACGGCGTCATCGACGAGCCGGTCACTGATCGCCGGTGCCCCGAGGAGGAGCACAGCGGCCCGCTCGGCGAACACGCCACGCAGAAACGTGCGTGCGGCCGAAGCTGCGAGCTCGTTGGCAGGGATACGCGTCCGTGCCATGGCTGCACGCGGGTCAAGGGACGGCCCCACTGGCGACTCCCGGCCAATCTCACTGTCGGCATATACAGGACGAATGTACTCTAAGCGGCGTAATCATATCTTTTGCCTGCCGGGGAATGGGGCGCCATGGAATCCGTCACCCAGCCTGAACTCACCTCCCCTCGCCCCGAACTCCGCGGGCAGGGGCCCTCTGACACCAGACCTGAGGCATCAGGCCGGCCGGTTTCCGGCCCGGACGGCGAGTGGGTGAGAGTGGCCGAATTGCGCCCCCTGCTCGCGGCCATGAATTCCCTCTGTGACGGCGACTTCACCGTACGCATAGGAAATCTGCCCGATGGGCTCCTCGCCGAGATGGCGGGGGTGTTCAACCAGATCATCACGCGGAACGCGCACCTGGCCGCCGAGCTCGAGCGAGTGCGCCGGGAGGTGGTCCGCCAGGGGCGGCTGGACGAGCGACTCGCGGCGAGTCCCGGCCAGGGAGAGTGGACGACGAGCGTGGAAGCGGCCAACACGCTGCTGGAAGCACTGGCCGTCCCGGTCGTGAACGCCACGCGCGTGCTGGATGCCGTCGCCGACGGTGATCTGACGCAGCGCGCCGAGTTGCACGACGGCAAGCGCCAGCTCCGCGGCGATCTACGGCGCCTGGGGCGTGGGGTGAATCGCATGGTGGAGCAGCTGTCGCTGTTCACCGGCGAGCTGACCCGCGTCGCCCGGGAGGTCGGCACCGATGGCCGTCTCGGCGGGCGTGCCACGGTGCAGGGTCTGGCCGGCGACTGGCGCTACGTGACCGAGGCCGTCAACACGATGGCCTCCCGGCTGACCGCGCAGGTCCGCGACATCGCGGTGGTGACCACGGCGGTCGCACGCGGCGATCTGACCCGCACGGTGACGGTCGAGGCGACCGGCGAGCTCCTTGAACTGAAGCTCACCGTGAACACGATGGTCGACCAGCTGCGCGCGTTCGCCGACGAGGTCACCCGGGTGTCCCGCGAAGTCGGCACGGAAGGGCAGCTGGGCGGCCGGGCACAGGTACCGGGCGTCTCCGGGGTGTGGAAGGACCTCACCGACAACGTCAACTTCATGGCCTCGAATCTGACCTCCCAGGTCCGCAACATCGCCCAGGTGACCACGGCGGTCGCCACCGGCGATCTGAGTCAGAAGATCGCGGTGGACGCCCGGGGCGAGATCCTGCAGCTCAAGAACACCGTGAACACGATGGTCGACCAGCTGTCGGCGTTCGCGGACGAGGTCACACGCGTCGCCCGCGAAGTCGGCACCGAGGGGCGGCTGGGCGGCCGGGCTCAGGTCCGCGGCGTGTCCGGGGTGTGGAAGGACCTCACGGAGAACGTCAACTTCATGGCGGACAACCTCACCTCGCAGGTGCGCAACATCGCCCAGGTCGCCACCGCCGTCGCCCAGGGGGACCTGGGCAAGACGATCACGGTGGAGGCGAAGGGCGAGATCCTGGAGCTGAAGTCGACGATCAACACGATGGTCGACCAGCTGTCGGCATTCGCGGACGAGGTCACCCGGGTCGCGCGCGAGGTCGGCACCGAGGGCAATCTGGGCGGACAGGCGCAGGTCCGCGGGGTCTCGGGCGTGTGGAAGGAGCTGACGGACAACGTCAACTTCATGGCGTCGAACCTGACCTCGCAGGTCCGCAACATCGCCCAGGTGACCACGTCGGTCGCCAACGGCGACCTGTCGAAGAAGATCACGGTCGATGCGCGCGGCGAGATCCTGCAGCTGAAGGACACCGTGAACACGATGGTCGAGCAGCTGCGCGCGTTCGCGGACGAGGTCACCCGGGTGTCCCGCGAGGTCGGCACGGAGGGGCGGCTGGGCGGCCGGGCGCGGGTCCGCGGAGCGTCGGGGGTGTGGAAGGACCTCACGGACAACGTCAACTTCATGGCGGACAACCTCACCTCGCAGGTGCGCAACATCGCCCAGGTCGCCACCGCCGTCGCCCAGGGCGACCTGTCGAAGAAGATCGACGTGGACGCCCGCGGCGAGATCCTGGAGCTGAAGACCACCATCAACACGATGGTCGACACGCTCTCCTCGTTCTCCTCCGAGGTCACCCGCGTGGCCCGGGAGGTCGGCAGCGAGGGACAGCTGGGCGGTCAGGCCCGGGTCGAGGGCGTCTACGGAACGTGGAAACGGCTGACGACCAACGTCAACGAGCTGGCCCTGAACCTCACCACCCAGGTCCGTGCGATCGCGGAGGTGGCCAGCGCGGTCACCCAGGGCGACATGTCCCGTGCCATCGCGGTCGAGGCCCAGGGTGAGGTCGCCGAACTGAAGAACAACATCAACCTCATGGTCTCCAACCTCCGCGAGACCACCCGTGCCAAGGACTGGCTGGAGTCCAACCTCACCCGCATGGCCGCGCTCATGCAGGGCCACCGTGACCTGGTGGAGGTCGCCGATCTGATCCTGCGCGAACTGACCCCACTGGTGAACGCGCAGTTCGGTGCGTTCTTCCTGGCCGAGGCAGGGGCGTCTCCCGGCGAGGGCCTTCAGTTCATCGCCGGCTACGGTGCCGACCAGGCCGGCGGCGGCAGCCCGCTCCCCGGCACCGGCACTCCGGGCCGCGGGCTGATCGCACAGGCCGCGCAGGAGAAGCAGCGCATCCTCATCATGGACGTCCCGCCCGACTACATCACCATCAACTCCGGGCTCGGCACGGCCTATCCGGCCAGCATCGTCATCCTGCCCATCCTCTTCGAGGACCAGGTACTCGGAGTGATCGAGCTGGCCTCGCTGAGCAAGTTCAACGAGGTGCACCTGGCCTTCATCGACCAGTTCGCCAACACGATCGGCGTCTCGATCAACACGATCATCGCCAACTCGCGTACGGAGTCCCTGCTCTCGCAGTCCCAGCGGCTCACCTCCGAGTTGCGCGAGCGGTCGGACGAGCTCCAGCGCTCCAACGCCGAGCTGGAGGAGAAGGCCGCCCTGCTCGCGACCGCCTCGCAGTACAAGTCGGAGTTCCTCGCGAACATGTCGCACGAGCTGCGCACGCCGCTCAACTCGCTGCTGATCCTTGCCCGGCTGCTGGCCGACAACCCCGACGGACATCTGGGCGAACAGGAGGTGCAGTTCGCGACCACCATCTACCGCTCGGGTTCGGATCTGCTCCAGCTGATCAGCGACATCCTCGACCTTTCGAAGATCGAGGCCGGGCGGATGGACGTGCGTCCGAAGACGCTCCCGCTGATCAAGCTGCTCGACTACGTCCACGCGACGTTCCGGCCGCTCACCATCGACCGCGGTCTGGGCTTCGAGATCACGGTCGAGAAAGATGTACCGGGCGAGCTGTACTCCGACGAGCAGCGACTCCAGCAGGTGCTGCGCAACCTGTTGTCCAACGCGGTGAAGTTCACCCACTCCGGCAGCGTGGAGTTGGGCGTCAACCGGGTGCCGGGGGAACAGTTCGCCGAGGAGACGCTCAAGAACGCGGAGGCGGTCATCGCGTTCTCCGTGAAGGACACCGGGATCGGTATCGCCCGCGAGAAGCTTCCGGTGATCTTCGAAGCGTTCCGGCAGTCCGAGGGCACCACCAACCGCAAGTACGGCGGCACCGGCCTCGGCCTGTCCATCAGCCGGGAGATCGCCGGGATGCTCGGCGGGAAGATCGTCGCCGAGAGCGAGCCGGGGGTCGGCTCCCGGTTCACCCTCTACATTCCCCTGGACTACCCCGGCGCGACCGCTGTGATTGGCCCGGCGGAGCTGAGCCCGGCGGAGCTGCGCACCGTCAGCGTCCCGCCCGCGCTGCCCGCAGGAACCCGGGCGCCGACGGCGGTCTCCGAGGACGCGTCACCCGATCACGTGCTGGACGGCGCCGGAAACCGCGGCTCCGGCGTCCTGGCTCCGGGCCGCCTCGCGGACGACCTGATGGACAGGGCAACCGCGGGGACCGCCGAGGGGCGCGAGGACACCTGGCCGGAGACGACACGGCTCAAGGAATGGCTCAGCGGGCGTCCCGGTCGCGTCCTGGCAGGCCGTCGCATCCTCATCGTCGACGACGACATCCGCAATGTCTTCGCCCTCACTCACGTACTGGGGCGGGTCGGCATCACCGTGAAATATGCGGAGAACGGCCTGGAGGGCCTCGAGGTCCTGGAACGGAGCCCTGACGTCTCCCTGATCCTCATGGACATCATGATGCCCGAGATGGATGGGTACGAGACCATCCGCGCCATACGGGGAGCCTCTCGCCTCGCCCACCTGCCCATCATCGCGCTCACCGCCAAGGCGATGCCGGGCGACCGCGACAAGGCGATCGACAGCGGCGCCAACGAGTACGTGCCCAAGCCGGTGAACGTCGACCGCCTGCTGTCGGTCATCTGCGATCTGCTCGACCCGCAGAGTGACTCCCCTGCCCCGGCGCAGGGCCCCGGCGCCTGTGATGAACCGCCGGGCGTGCACCACAACGGTGCCGACGGCCCGCCGGGGAACACGCCATGAGCACCAACTCGGCCGACCAGTGCAGCATCCTCATCGTCGATGACATGGAGGAGAACCTCATCGCGTTCGAGGCCGTACTCGGCCCGCTGCACCAACACCTGGTCCGCGCGCGCTCAGGGGAACAGGCGCTGAAGGCGATGCTGCGCCAGGAGTTCGCGGTCGTCCTCCTGGACGTTCGGATGCCCGGCATGGACGGCTTCGAGACCGCGGCCAACATCAAGCGCCTCGACCAGACCAAGGACGTGCCCATCATTCTGCTGACCGGAACCGAGGCCGGTACGGACTACGCGTACCGGGGATACGCGATCGGCGCCGCCGACTTCATCACCAAGCCCATCGATCCATGGGTACTGCGCACCAAAGTCAATGTCTTTCTCGATCTGCACCGAAAGAACCGCCAGTTGGCGATGCGCGCCGTGGCGGGAGACGCGGACCGGCTCGCTGAGATCACCGAGCGGCTGGCCCAGATCGAGCTGCTGCTGCGCAACCGGCCCGACGCCGACACGGCAGGACTCGCCGACCGCATCGCGGCGGTGGAGCGCGCCGTGGGGGCCCTGCTGCCAGGTCGCACCAGCATCGAGTAGAGGTACGGAAGCAGTGTCGCCACCGTCTCGGCCACGGGCAGGCCGAACCCCAAGGCCACCCACACCGCCCCCGCCGCGCCCCGGCCGCCAGCAGGAGATAGAGCACACCGACCCGTCGGGTCCGCCCACCAGTACCCATGGTCGGATTCTCCAGTGGCAGGACCACGACGCCCGGGAAGAACCGTGCCGCTCCCCCGTATGGGTGAGTGGCAGCTGATGGAGGTGCTGCTGCGTTGTGGCGGCGCACGCACCCACGCACTCCGGGCCACTGGTCGTAGTACCCCGGTACCACCTGCGCCGCGCTCTTCAGTCCCTGGTACGACCGGATCCGGGACATCGCGGTCCTAGCGTGGCGGAGGAGGCGTCAGGCGTGCCGGACGCCGCGGCCCGAAAGAGAGAACGCGAATGATCGACGCACTACAGCTCACCAAGAGGTACGGGGAGAAGACAGCCGTCGACGGTCTGGACTTCACCGTGAAGCCGGGTTCGGTGACCGGCTTCCTCGGGCCCAACGGTGCGGGGAAGTCCACGACGATGCGCATGATCGTCGGCCTGGACGCGCCGACGAGCGGCTCCGTCACGGTGAACGGTCAGCGTTACGCGCGCCACCAGGCACCGCTGCAGGAGGTCGGGGCGCTGCTGGAGGCGAAGTCGGTCCACCCGGGCCGCTCCGCCTACAACCACCTCCGGGCTCTCGCGCTGACCCACGGCGTTCCCCGCCGCCGCGTCGACGAGGTCGTCGAACTCGCCGGTCTCGGCAGCGTCGCGAAGAAGCGGGCGGGTGCCTTCTCGCTCGGCATGGGTCAACGGCTCGGCATCGCGGCGGCCCTGCTGGGCGATCCGCAGACGGTGATGCTGGACGAGCCGGTCAACGGGCTGGACCCGGAGGGCGTCCTGTGGATCCGGAACCTGCTCACCTCCCTGGCGGCCGAGGGGCGCACGGTCTTCGTCTCCTCGCATCTGATGAGCGAGGTGTCGCTGGTGGCGGATCACCTGATCATCGTCGGGCGGGGCCGGCTGCTGGCCGACACGACCGTGCGGGACCTGGTCCGCGAGGCGGGCGGCGACAGCGTGCAGGTCGCGACGAACGACCCCGCGCGGCTGCGGGACGTGCTGGCCGGGCCGGGCGTGGAGATCACCGGCCGCATCGGCTCCGAGGAACTGCAGGTGACCGGGGTGTCCGCCCGCGAGATCGGACTGAAGGCGGCCGAGCACGGGATCCCGCTGTTCGAGCTGACCACGAGGGCGGTGTCGCTGGAGGAGGCATTCATGGAACTGACCAGGGACGCCGTGGAGTACCACGGTTCCACCACCGGCACCGAGACCTCCGGGAGCGCGGCATGAGCACCCTCACGGCGACACCCGACACCCCCGAGACCGTTCCGGCCGCTCAGGCCCGGCCCGCCTACCGGGTGACCGGCCGGCGCGTGCTGTCCTCGGAGTGGGCCAAGCTCTGGTCCCTGCGCTCCACCTGGATCACCCTCGGCCTGGGCCTGCTGTTCCTCGTGGCCTTCGGCGTCATCGCCGCGAGCCACTACAAGTCCAATCTCGACTCCGGCCGGCCCATGGACCGCGACTTCGCGACGTCGACGGCCGTGAGCCTGTCCCTCTTCGGTACGAACTTCGCCCAGCTCGCCCTTGGGGTGCTCGGCGTGCTGGTCACGGCGGGCGAGTACTCCACCGGCATGATCCGCTCGACCCTCGCGGCCGTACCGCGTCGGCTGCCCGTGCTGTGGTCCAAGGCGGCGGTGTACGGACTGGTCGCCCTGGTGGTCGCCACCGTCGGCGCGTTCGTCGCCTTCCTCGTCGGCAGCCGGATCGTCTCCGGCACGCCCGCCGCCATGGGCCTCGGTCAGGCCGGCGTCGTACGCAGCCTGCTGGGCGCCGGGCTCTACCTCGGCCTGGTCGGCGTGATCGGCACCGCCCTGGGGGCGCTGCTGCGGTCCGTCGCCGGCGGCATCTCGGTCCTGGTCGCCGCCCTCATGCTGGTGCCCGGACTGGTCTCCCTGCTGCCCACCTCGTGGCAGGGCGACATCGACCCCTACCTGCCGAGCCACGCCGGCGAGTCGGTCTTCGCCCTGACCCATGACGCCACCGCCCTGTCGCCCTCCGCCGGGCTCCTCGTCTTCCTCGGCTGGACGGCACTGGCGCTGGCCGGGGCGGCGTACCGGCTGCTACGCAGCGACGTGTGAGCAGCAGCCACCGGCATCATGAGGTGGTGACCTCCGTGACCACCGAAGATCTCAGCGGGATGGGGCCGCTGGTCGCCCGGCTCGGCCGGGTCGGCCAGCGGCTTCGGCACGCCGACCGGGCCCGTCCGTGGGTGCTGGACACCGCGGTGGTGGCCCTGGTCTCCCTGCTGTTCTGTCTGCCGGACGTGCTGCACGCGGTCGGCGCGATCGGCGGGGACGGCGACGGCCCGCGCCGGTTCCGCATGGCCTTCACCCGGTTGCCCGTGGCGGGCATGCTGGCCCTGCAGGCCGGACTGGTGCTACCGCTGCTGTGGCGGCGCCGGGCACCCGCCGTCGCCTTCGGCGCCGTCGCGACCGTGTTCGTCCTCCAGTGGTCGCTCGGCGCCGTACTCCGTGCGGACGTCGCCCTCTTCGTCGCCCTGTACAGCCTGGCCCTGCACGGGCGGCTGCGGCAGCTGCCGTGGGCCTGTGCGGTCATGGCGGGTGCGCTGCTCCTGGTGGCGGCGCGGGTGTCGGCGGCGGTGTCGATCTGGGACGCGTTGTTCTTCCTGCTCAGCACGGCGACCGCCGCACTCGCGCTCGGCCTGATGATCCGCATCCGGCGGGCGCAGCTGGCCGCGCTGCGCGACCGCGCGGCCCGGCTGGAGACAGAACGCGACCAGCGCGGCAGGCTCGCCGTCGCAGCCGAGCGGGCGCGGGTGGCCCGCGAGATGCACGACATCGTCGGCCACAACCTGTCCGTCATCATCACCCTCGCCGACGCGGGCGCCTACGCCACTGCCGTCGCCCCGGAGCGGGGAAAGGAGGCTCTGCACCTCATCGGCTACACCGGTCGTCAGGCCCTGAGCGAACTACGGCGGGTGCTCGGCGTTCTGCGTGAGGTGGACGGCCCTCAGGCCGAGCCCGAGCTGAGCCCGCAGCCGGGTCTCGCGGACATCGACGCGCTGTGCGAGGGGGTGCGCGCGGCGGGTCTGGAGGTCGTCTACCGTACGGCGGGACACGTCGACTCCCTCGACAGGGGGGTGCAGCTGACGGTCTACCGCATCGTCCAGGAGGCCCTGACGAACACCCTCAAGCACGCCGGTGCCGGTGCCCGTGCGAACCTGGCGATCGTCGTGGAGGACACACGGCTGACCATCACCGTCCAGGACTCCGGCCCGCCGGCCCCGGCCGAACGTCCCGGCGGGGCGAGCGAGGAAGGACACGGCCTGGTGGGCATGCGAGAACGAGCGGCTCTCTTCGGCGGACACGTCAGCGCGGGTCCCGCCGGCCCGGGGTGGACCGTGCGGGCCGCACTCGACCTCGCGCCCAGGGGCGGTGCTGCCGGGTGACCACTGTGCTCGTCGTGGATGACCAGCCGCTCCAGCGGTTCGGCTTCCGCATGCTTCTGGACTCCGTGCCCGAGACGGTGGTGGTCGGCGAGGCCGCGCACGGAGCCGAGGCCGTGCGCAAGGCCGCCGAACTGCGCCCCGATGTCATCCTCATGGACGTACGCATGCCGGGCATGGACGGAATCGAGGCCACGCGCCGCATCGTCGCCACCGGCGACCGTTCCCGGGTCCTCGTCCTCACCACGTTCGACCTCGACGAGTACGTCTATGCCGCCTTGCGTGCCGGGGCCAGCGGCTTCCTGCTCAAGGACGCCCGACCCGAGGAACTTCTCGCGGGCATCCGTGCCGTCTCCCTCGGAGACGCCGTGATCGCGCCCGCGCTCACCCGCCGCCTGCTGCACGAGTTCGCCCGTCTCGTGCCGGCCGGCGGCGACGGCTTGGCCGAGGACCCGCGCCTGGGTGCCCTCACCGGCCGCGAACGCGAGATCCTCGTCGCCATCGGCAAGGGCTGGACCAACAGCGAGATCGCCACGCGTTTCGTCCTGTCGGAGTCCACGGTGAAGACCCATGTCGGCCGCGTCCTGTCCAAGATCGGCGCTCGCGACCGCGTCCAGGCTGTGATCTTCGCCTACGACCACGGCCTGGCCCGGCCCCAGGCGGGCTGAGCGGAGCGTCCGGGCCTTTGGCGTACGACCCGGTTCGCCACCGTCTTCGCCTCGGTCAGGATGCGTTCAGGTGTCCGGTGGCACGGTCGCTGTCCATGAGGTATGAGACATCCGAAACCTCCGCGATCCCTGCGGCCGGCGTGCCGGCCACGCCTGCGCGACACCGGCTGCGCTGGAACAAGGTGCCCGAGGTCACCGTCTTCTTCTGGGTCATCAAGGTGCTGTGCACGACGGTCGGGGAGACCGCGGCCGACCTGCTGAACGAGAAGGCGGGCCTCGGCCTGACCGGCGTGTCGGTGCTGATGAGCGCCCTGCTGGCCGTCGTGCTGGTGGTGCAGTTCCGTACGCGTGCGTACCGGGCGGGCGTGTACTGGCTCGCCGTGGCATTGATCAGCGTCGTCGGCACCCTGATCAGCGACAATCTCACCGACAACATGGGCGTGCCGCTGGAGACGAGTACGACGGTGTTCGGGCTCGTCCTCGCGGTGGTGTTCGTGGTCTGGTACCGCCGGGAGCGGACGCTGTCCATCCACAGCATCGACACCACCGGCCGCGAGTCCTTCTACTGGCTCGCGGTGCTGTTCACCTTCGCCCTGGGAACCGCCGCCGGCGACCTGGTCTCCGAGCGCATGAACCTCGGTTACTGGCTGTCGGCGGTCCTGTTCGCGGCGGCCATCGCCGCAGTGGCCATCGCGCACTTCGCGCTCGGTCTCGACGCGGTGTGGAGCTTCTGGATCGCCTACATCCTCACCCGCCCCCTCGGCGCTTCGATCGGCGACTACCTCTCCCAGCCGACCGGTGACGGCGGCCTGGGCCTGGGCACTGTGGTCACCAGTGCGCTGTTCCTGGCGGTCATCCTCGGTCTGGTCGTGTACCTGGGTGTGACGCGCAAGGACGTCGCCGAGCCGGCGGGGCCCGCCCGGCACGCGGCCTGACCTGCCGAGCGGCCCGCGTTCAGGATACGTTCAGGCTCCTCGTGCCACGGTCGACGATCCCGGCCGCCGTCGGCGGCCGGCTCATCTCACAGGGCGCTCGTCCCGCTTCCCGGGGGCGAGCGCCCTGTCGTTCGGCCGGAAGGAGAAGTTGAGTTGGAGAAACCGGAGGTCCTCACCGACCTCGACGTGGCAGGCACGTCGAGTACGACCAAGTCGGTGATGAAGAAGCTGCCCGAGGTCACGCTGGCCTTCTGGATCATGAAGATCGCGGCGACGACCCTGGGCGAGACGGCGGGCGACCTCTTCGCGCAGACACTGAAGCTGGGCTACTTCCTCACCACGATCGCGCTGTTCCTGGTCTTCGTGGTGACGCTCGTGATCCAGCTGCGATCCAGCCGCTACAACCCGTTCTTCTACTGGACCGTGATCCTGTCGACCAGCATGGCCGGCACCACGATGTCCGACTTCATGAACCGCGACGCCAGCGCCAGATACCTCTCGAACGGCGCGACGAAGCTGGGCTGGGGCCCGCAGGGCCTCGGCCTCGGCTACCCCGCCGGAGCGGCGATCCTCATCTCCATCCTCTTGGCGATCTTCCTCGCCTGGAAGCTGAGCGGGATGACGTTCCAGATCCGCGACATCGTCACCTTCAGGGGCGAGGCCCTGTTCTGGTCGGCGATCCTTGTGTCGAACACCCTCGGCACGTCCATGGGCGACTTCCTTTCCGACAGCTCCGGCCTCGGCTACGCCGGCGGTGCCCTGCTGGTGACCGGGGTCCTCGCCGTGCTCGTGGCGCTGATGAAGGTGCCCGCGGTTTCGAACGTGCTGTTGTTCTGGATCGCCTTCGTCCTCACCCGCCCGCTGGGCGCCACCGCGGGCGACTTCCTCACCAAGCCGGTCGCCAAGGGCGGCCTGGACCTCGGGACCGCGGGCTCGTCCGCCGTCCTGCTCGCTGTGCTGTTCGGACTGATGGCCTACGCCCAGGTGCAGGAGCGCCGGACCGCGGCCCGGCCGGCGCGGGAGGGGCAGGAGGCGGTCACCCGGTAGGCAGGCTGACCGTGAACCTGGCCCCGGGCGCGTGCCCGGGGTCGTGGGACACCTCGCCACCGACGGCGCGGGCCGGGCGTCGCGCGAGCGGCAGCCCCAGACCCGCGCCGTCGTGCCCGTCGCCGGAGCCGGCTCGCCGGCCGGGCTGGAACAGCTCGTCCACGAACGCCTCCGGCATGCCGGGGGTGTGCCGCGCGGACACACGCGAGGGCATCCTGACACCGAGGGCGTGCGGCGCGCCCGCGGCTGGGAGGGATGAAGCCCATGGGACTCCTCGACGGAAAGACCGCGCTGATCACCGGGGCGGGCACCGGCATCGGCCGGGAGACGGCGCTGCTGCTCGCCGAGGCGGGCGCGACGGTGATCCTCGCCGGACGACGGCCGCACGTCCTCGTGGAAGTGGCCAAGGCCGTCGAGGACGCCGGAGGTAGGGCCTTGACCCGCCCCACGCACGTCGAGAACGCCGAGGAGGTCCGGGAACTCGTCGCGTGGACAAGGGAGATGGCGGGGCCCGTCGACATCCTGGTCAACAACGCGGGCGGCGCGAGCAGAGTGCTCGATGTCCGCTGGATCAGTGAGGCCGAGTGGAACGCCGTCATGGGCGTGAACCTCACCGCGGTCTATCTGCTCACCCAGGCCGTCCTCCCGGACATGCTGGCGCACGGCGGCGGCACGGTCATCACGGTTTCCTCGCTGGCCGCGGTGCGGCCCACCCTGCTCGGCGGAGCCCCGTACGGCGCGGCGAAGGCGGGCGTGCGCAACTTCATGGCGTATCTGCGCAACACCTTCCGCAACGACCTGATTCGCGCCACCTGCATCCTGCCCGGCGAAGTGAACACGCCGATCCTGGACGACCGCGCGGTCCCGCCGGGCGAGGAGGCACGGGCCCGCATGGTGCAGCCGCAGGACGTGGCGCGAGCCGTCCTGCTGTGCGCCACCCTCCCCCAACGGACGGTCATCGAGGAACTGGTGATCGCTCCGACTCTGGTGCGGGACACAACCGCCGACGTCGAGACGAGCCGCTGGATCGGTGCCCCGGACGACGCCCGCGAAGAACGATGATCACTTCGGCAATCCTCGCGGCCCTGCGATGGCGTCCCCGCGCAGTGCCGCGGGGTGGCGCAGGGCAGCGCCGGGCACCGGGGTCATCCCGAAGCGGGCGTAGTAGGGCTGCAGCGGCGCGTCGCACAGCAGGTCGACCGAGTAGAACCGCTCCGTGCCCTCCAGGATGCGGCGCATCAGCTCGCTCCCGATTCCCTGACCCTGGTAACCCGGAAGGACCTCCAGCCAAGGAACAGCCGCAGTGAGCACGCCGTCACTGATCATGGTCACGAATCCGATGACACAACCCGCCGCGTCGTCGCTCGCCAACACCGCACGGAAGCTCCCCCGCAGCACGGCCAAGTGCTGTGCGGGCGAAGGCGCCTCGGGCCAACCAACGAAGAACCCACGCAGCATGCCGTCGTCGACCGTGGCCATGTCATCGGTATAGCGGATCATGCGCACCACCATCGCGTCCCTGTTCCGAGCGGTGGCCGGAACGAGCCCTGAAATCGAACTCCATGCATTCTGGGACGAGTTGGGCCCGGCGCGCAGCACGTCTGGCTTCGTTGCTCTTGAGGCGGAGTGCCAACTTCGCTCCTTTCCAAATCAGTTCCCGTCACTCGAACGGACAAGAGGAGCAGCGCTTCGAACATCATGCGTCAGTCCCAGACTCGCCCTCCCGGCGTCACTCCCCCGGGCCTACGTTCCGTGCATCGGACGGGACGGCGAGTGCCGGTCCGTCGCAACCGACAGTCAAAGGGGAGGACGCCGCCATGGCGAGCGTGGAAGTGTCACTGAAGGAAATGATGACCGCGGTCGAGGGATCGCTGGGAGCCGCGGTCGTCGACTACACCAGCGGCATGGCCCTGGGAACGCTGGGCGGGGACAAGGAGCTCGATCTGACGATCGCCGCAGCCGGGAACACGGACGTGATCCGCGCCAAGGTGCGCACGATGGCAGAGCTGGGCATCAAGGACCGGATCGAGGACATCCTGATCACACTCGAGAAGCAGTACCACCTCATCCGCCTGATCACCGGCCGCAGCGGGAACGGCCTGTTCCTCTACCTGGTCCTCGACAAGGAATGCTCGAACCTGGCCATGGCCCGCCATCAGCTCAAGCGGGTCGAGGAACAGCTCGAGGTCTGACGACGGCACAGAGCCCGGGGCTTCGTGCGCCCACAATGTGAAGATTTCTTCAAGTCACCACATCAGCATGACCCCAATTCATGCCTGCGCACGGCCCCGGGCGGCAAGGATCAGCCGTGAAGGGCGGATGTGGCGGTGCCGCAAGGCGCCGCCGCACCCCGGCCCCTCACCCCACCCGACCGGGCAGAGAGCGAGCGCTCATGCAAGTCCCCCTCTACCAGGCCAAGGCGGACTTCTTCCGTATGCTCGGGCATCCCGTGCGGATCAGGGTCCTGGAACTGCTTCAGCACGGGCCGGTCCCCGTACGGGACCTGCTCGCCGACATCGAGATCGAGCCGTCCAGCCTCTCGCAGCAACTGGCCGTCCTGCGCCGGTCCGGCATCGTGGTGTCCATCCGGGAGGGATCCACCGTCCGCTACGCTCTGGCCGGCGGAGACGTCGCCGAACTCCTGCGCGCGGCCCGCCGTATCCTCACCGAACTCCTCGACGGGCAGAACGTACTCCTCGCCGAACTGCGCCAGGCCGATGCCTCCACCCCGCCCATGTCCACGAGCGGCCGCGGCTGACCGCGACGGTGGCGGTGTTGCGGCCTCCGCGACCGCCGGATCCGCCATGACACCTGCGTCTTCCCGGCCGTCGCCGCCCTGACGCCGGTGCGGCCAGAAGCCAAGATCGATTGTCAGTGGTGCGTGAGACGGTAGGAGCATCGAGTCGGAACGAGGGGGAGCTGTCATGTCCGGAAACCAGAACTACATCAATCACGTCGCTCTTGTGCTGGATGCCAGTTCGTCCATGTCGCACCTCAGCCGCAAGGTCGTCGAGGTCGCCGACCAGCAGATTGCCTATCTTGCCCGCCGATCGAGGGAACTGGACCAGGAAACCCGCGTCACGGTGTACGTCTTCGCCGACAAGGTGGAGTGCGTCATCTACGACAAGGACGTGCTGCGGATGCCGTCGCTCAAGCAGCTGTACCGGGTCGGTGGAATGACGGCTCTGCTGGCGGCCGCACTGAAGTCACAGCGCGAGCTGGCGCAGACGGCTCAACTGTACGGCGACCACAGCTTCCTGACGTTCGTCCTCACCGACGGGCAGGAGAACGCAAGCCATCGCTGCCCGGACGCTCCTTCCAGGGACCCACGTGAACTGGTCGCTGCCGTGGCCGAGATGACCGCGACACAGGAGGACAACTGGACGCTGGCCGTCCTCGTGCCGGACCAGATGGGCAAGCGCGAGGCCATGCAGTGCGGTTTCCCGAAGGACAACATCGCCATCTGGGACGCCACGAGCACACAGGGGCTGGAGGAGGCCGGGCAGGTCATCCGGCAGGCCACCGAGAAGTTCATGGTGGGCCGCTCCCAGGGCATCCGGGGATCGCGGGCGGTGTTCTCCACGGGTGCTGAGACGGTCAACAAGGACACCATCAAGGCGGCCGGCCTCACCCCGGTGAAGCCGTCACAGTACGAGCTGATCCCGGTGACCCGTGACGCGGCGATCCGGGACTGGGTCGTCGAATCCGGGCACACCTACCGTACCGGTGGCGCGTTCTACCAACTGAGCAAGTCGGAGAAGATACAGGCGCGGAAGCAGATCGCGGTACTGGAGAAGAAGACGGACCGGGTGTACACGGGGCCCGAGGCCCGAGCCCTGCTCGGCCTGCCGGACATGGAGGTCCGCGTCAAGCCGAACCACAACGACGACTTCACGATCTTCGTGCAGAGCACCAGCGTGAACCGCAAACTCGTATCCAACACGCGGCTGCTCCTCATGCTCTGACGCCCAGGAAGCTGGCGACAGGCTGAGGCGGACCGGTCGGGAGGCCATGTGGACGTCATCGAGCGCGAGTTGACCGACCCCCGGGAAGGTGTTCTGGTCACTCCTGCCCGCGGCGGTGACATCGGCGTTCTGGTCCTGGCCGGTTCCAGCGGGCGGATCGAAAGGGAAAGAGCACCCATCCTCGCCCAGCAGGGCATGACGGCATTGTCGATCCGCTGTTCGGCGGACCGGGACAGTCCCCGGGCATCTGTGAGGTCCCCCTGGAGACCTTCACCACCGCCGTCGGCATCCTCCAAGCCAGAGGGGCGGACCGTCCAGGCCGCGACGGAGCGCAGCACCCTCATCGATCGTCCTGGACCTGGCACGGACAGGCGCTGCCCTTCGTCCCGATGGACGACTCCTGGACTCCCGCAGAACCGGAAGGCGGACCGGTCGCCATCCGACAGTGATGCGAACTCAGCGAGCGGGCGCGGGCCGATCTGCTCCTGGTCGCGGGCGGCGACGACGCGATGTGGCCGTCCCTCCCCTACGCCGAACAACTCGCACAACGGCGCCACTCGGCTGGAGCAACCACGCGTCTGATCGCCCCCGCGATTCCTCTACGGAGGCACGCCCGAAGCCGACGCGCTCCTGGGAGCGGCTGCCTGGCCCCACATCCTCGACACACTCCGCAGCGGCGGCTGACTCCCCCGACCGGCGAGCATGGCCGCTGCCGAGCCCAGAAGTACGGAGACGGGATTCAGCTACGCGCCGACCTACGCCCTGTCCAACGGCGCGCCCCGCGCGATCGTCATCGCGGCGCGCTCGACGTCGGACTCGGACACGAGCACCAACTCTGCCGCGTCCCCCAGCGGGATGAAACTGTCCGCGCCGGCAACCCGCCGGATGACGCCGGTGAACCCGGCATCGACCAGGGCGGTGACCACTCCCTCTGACACGCCTCCCGTACGGCGGGTCTCGTCGACCACAAGGACGCGTCCCGTCGCACGGGCTTCCCGCAGCAGGTCTTCGACGGGCAGGGGTGCCAGCCAGCGCAGGTCGACGACCCGGCACGCGATGCCCTGCTGCTCCAACCGGCGTGCGACCCGAAGGCAGATGTGCAGGCCGTTGCCGAATGTCACGAGGGTCAGGTCCGCGCCTGTGCCGTAGGTGCGTGCCTGGCCGATCGGTACGTGCTCGGCGGGTGGCGGGTATGCGGCGAGCCAGGCGTTGTCCTTCTCCGAGTGGAGGTCTCGCGTGTGATAAAGCGCGATCGGCTCGAGGAAGGCGCTGACCGTTCCGTCCACCTTGCCGGCCGCCACACAGGTGCGAAGCATCGCGGCGGCGTCGTCGGGGCGGGACGGGGAGGCGATGACCAGGCCGGGAATGTCACGCAGGACGCCCAGCGCGTTGTCGTTGTGGAAGTGGCCGCCGAACCCGCGCTGGTAGCCGTAGCCGGCGATGCGGACCACAAGGGGGTTGCGGTACTGGCCCTGGGAGAAGAACTGCAGCGTGGCGGCCTCGCCGCGCAGTTGGTCCTCGGCGTTGTGCAGGTACGCAAGGTATTGGATCTCCGCCACGGGCAGCAGCCCGGACAGCCCCGCCCCCAGCGCGAGGCCGAGGATGGCCTGCTCGTCGAGCAGTGTGTCGAAGACCCGAGCGGTACCGAAACGCCGCTGCAGTCCCCGGGTCAGTCCGTAGACCCCGCCCTTGCGGCCGACGTCCTCGCCGAAGACGACCATCTCCGGGTAGCTGCCGAGCAGGTCGGCGAGTGTGTGGGTGATGGCCTGGGCGACGGTGACGGGCTCGCCCACGGGCGCTGCGGGTGGTTCGCTCGTACGGCGTGCCGCGGCCGCCACGAGGCCGGCACGGCGGGGTGCGATGGGGGCGGCGATCTCGGCGGCGGTGGTCAGAGGCTCGCTGTCGAGGGCCTCCTTGGCAACGGCGAACACCCGTCCGCCCACATCGTCGTACCGGTCGAGAACTTGCTGCTGGGTGAGGACGCCGGTCGCGGTGAGAAGCCGGGCAGTGGCCAGCAGCGGGTCTCGCAGCAGATCCGCGGCGACATCGGACGGCAGCCGGTAGGCGGCTTCGGCGTCCGAGCCCGCGTGGCCCATGAATCGCACCATCGACAGGTGCAGGAACGCGGGTTGCCGGTGCTTGCGTACATGGGCCACTGCCTCGCACGCGGTGGCGAATGCGGTTGACGGATCACACCCGTCCGCGGCGAAGTAGGCGAGAGAAGGCCGGTCGCCGTAGGCGCGTCGCACCCAGTCATGCGGTGTCGGCACGCTGATTCCCAGGCCGTTGTCCTCGCAGACGAACAGCACGGGCATCGGAAGGCCCTGGTGGGCCGCGTGGCAGGCGCTGTTGACGGCGCCGGCCGCCGTGGAGTGGTTGGCCGAGGCGTCACCGAAGGAACAGCAGACGACGGCATCGCCGGGCCAGGCGCATTCGGCTCCGAGCCGCTTGGCGCGGGCGATGCTCCACGCCACCCCGACTGCCCGCGGCAGGTGGGAGGAGATGGTCGACGTCTGCGGGATGACGGCCAGTTCGCGGCGCCCGTACACCTTGTGCCGTCCACCGGCGATCGGCTCGTCGGCCCCGGCGGCCACCCCCAGCAGCATGTCCCTGACCGCATCGACGCCGCCGGCCTGCCGGGCGCGGGCGCAGTAGAAGGCGCCGGACCGGTAGTGCAGCAGCGCCGGGTCGGTGGGGCGCAACGCGAGGGCGAGTGCGGCGTTGCCTTCGTGCCCGCTCGATCCGATGGTGTAGTAGCCACGGCCCTGCTGCTGCATCCACCGTGCAGCGGCATCGGTGTGCCGGCTCTCCAGTTGGGCGTCGAAAAGATCCAGAGCGGTACGGCTGTCCAGTGCGCCGGGGTGCGGCCGGCTCGCCGCGTCCGTGCTCCCGGCGGGCGACCGGAGACCGGACACTGCCTGGCGGAAGTGCCGGTCCAGGTCCTCGGCGCCGTTCACAGGCGGAAGGCCATGTCGGGTTCGAGCGTGGCCACGTCCATCTGCGCTTTCTGCAGTCGGCCGGAGTGGTCCCAGTTCATCGACTGCCAGCGGGTGAACTGGTCGAGCACCCATTGTCCCGACTGACGACTGCCGTTGCCGGACTTGCCGTTGCCGCCGAACGGGAGGTGCGCCTCGGCTCCGGAGGTGGTGTTGTTGACGCTGACCATGCCCGCGCTGATGCCGCGCCGGAACGTCCACACCTCGTGCGGATCGGTGGTGTAGATCGCGGCGGACAGGCCGTAGCCGTGGGCGTTGGCCAGGTCGAGGGCCTCGTCGAAGTCCCGGTAGGTGGTCACCGAGACGATGGGGCCGAAGGTCTCGGTGAGGAACAGATCGTCGTCGCGGCGCACTCCGTCGACGATCACCGGGTGATAGAACATGCCCGCCTCGGGGTCCCCGACGAAGCCCTTGCGTGGGTTGTCGGCCGTGATCCGCCCGATGCCGTCGGAACCGTAGGTGCGGTGGTGGTCCTTGATCCACCCGAGGAAGGTCTCGTAGCGCTGCGCGAACCGCTCGTCGAGCATCGGGCCGTAGAGGACGTCCTCGAACGCGTCGCCGATCCGGGCCGCGCGGCTCGCGGCGTCGAAGCGGGCGAGGAAGTCCTCCTTCACCGATTCGTGCAAGATGAGCGTCCCTAGGGACGTGCAGCGCTGCCCCGCGGTGCCGAATCCGGAGAACAACGCCCCCTCGACCGCCAGATCGAGGTTGGCGCTCGGGGTGACCACCTGGGGGTTCTTGCCGCCGAGCTCCAGGCACGGGGTCTGCAGGTGGCTTCCGCACAGGGCACCGATCTTCTGGCCGACGAGCGTGGACCCCGTGAAGCCGACCTTGTCGATCAGACCGGCATCGAGGGAGGCCTCCAAACCGGCGTACGTCTGCTCCCCGTCGGCGAGCACGAGGTTGAGTACGCCGTCGGGCAGGCCGCCTCCGTGCACGAACAGCTCGAAGAGGGCCTTGGCGCTCGCGGCGGCGTACTCCGCGGGCTTCCACACCACGGTGTTGCCGGTCACGAGCGCCGGTACGAGGTACCAGGCCGGCACGGCCACCGGGAAGTTGCCCGCGGTGATCACCGCGACCGCGCCGACCGGGTTGCGGAAGGTGAAGAGCTGCTTGTCGGGCATCTCCGAGGGCACCGTCTGCCCGTACAGCCGGCGGCCCTCGCCCAGGAAGAAGTCGCAGGTGTCGATGATCTCCTGGACCTCGCCGAGTGCCTCCGCGAACGGCTTGCCGATCTCCTCGGTCACGATGCGGGCGAGCCGGTCCTTGTTGGCTTCGACGAGCCGGCCGATCTTTCCGATCGCGGATCCGCGTACCGGCGCCGGGATGTCCGCCCAGGACCGCTGAGCCGCCTTCGCCGCCTTGGCGGCCTCGGTGAACGTCGAGGCGTCTCCGAGCGAGACCTCGGAGACCAGCTCGGCGGTACGGCCTGGATTGGGGCGCTGAAGAGTCCCGCCGGGAGCGCCGGCGACCTTGCGGCCGGCAACGATCGAGGCGACGGAACGGGCCATGACTTTGCTCCTTGTCGGCTGGTACGGGGTCAGTGCAGTCCGGCGAGGACCTGGTCGAGGGCCCGCAGGGCGATCCCGAGCTCGTCCTGGGTGATGGACAGGGCAGGGCGGAAGCGCACCGTACGCTCACCGCACGGCAATGCGATCACCTGCTCCTCGGTTCGCAGCCGGCGTACCACCTCGTCGCGGACGCCGCTGCCGGACAGATCGATGGCGCTCATCAGTCCGCGCCCGCGCGAGTTGGACGTCACCGGCGCGTGTCGGACTTCCAGATCGCGTAGTTCGGTCAGGAACCACGATCCCACGGCTGCGGCATGGGCCACCAGGCCGTCCCTTTCGATGATCTCCAGGATGCGGCGTGCCCGGACCATGTCGACCAGCCCGCCGCCCCAGGTGGAGTTGATCCGGCCGGAGACCCGGAAGACGTTGTCGGGTACCTGGTCGACCCGGCGGCCGGCCATGATGCCGCCGAGTTGGACCTTCTTGGCGAAGGCGACGATATCCGGCTCGAGGCCGAGTTGCTGGTAGGCCCAGGTGGTGCCGGTGATTCCCACCCCGGTCTGCACCTCGTCCAGTACGAACAGCGCGTCGTACTCGTGACAGAGCGCCTGCATCGCCCGCAGGAACTCCGGACGCATGTGGTTGTCGCCGCCCTCCCCCTGGATCGGCTCGGCGATGAAGCAGGCGACGTCGTGCGGGTTGTCCTCGAACGCTCGCCGCGCCTGCTCGAGGGCGTGTCGCTCGGCCTCCTCGACCTCGGCGAGGTGGCGGTCCAGGGGGAACCGCACGGCGGGCACGTCGATGCGCGGCCAGTCGAACTTCGGAAAACGGGCCGTCTTGTTGGGCTCGGTGTTGGTCAGCGAGAGGGTGTAGCCGCTGCGGCCGTGGAACGCCTGCCGAAGGTGGAGCACCTTGGTGCCGAGCTCGGGTGAGCGGCCTGCGGCCTCGTTGCGGCGGCTCTTCCAGTCGAACGCCGTCTTGAGCGCGTTTTCCACGGCGAGCGCCCCGCCCTCGACGAAGAACAGTCTGGGCAGGTCCGGATCACCCAGCACCCGGGCGAACGTCTCGACGAACTCGGCGTAGTGCGTGGTGTAGATGTCGGGGTTGGCGGGCTTGTTCGCCGCCACCCGCGCGAGCAGGGTCATGAACTCCGGATCGTCCACGATGCCCCGCGCGTTGAGTCCCAGCGGAGCGGACGCGAAGAACGAGTAGAGGTCGAGGAACTTCTCACCGGTGCGCGCGTCGACGATCCACGAGCCCTGACTGGCGAACGGGTCGAGCACCAGTTTGAAACCGTCGGTCAGCACATGGCGGCCGAGCCTCTCGTGCACCTCGTCCGGGTGGGCCGTCGACGTAGCGGCAACCGTCATGGAGCACCTACTCTCGAGTAGCCGTTCACAGAAGATTTTTCGCCATACGCAAGGAGACGCGGAAATATTTTAGCTATCGCGCAACAATAGTCACAAGGTTTCCTTCATTGGTAGAGCTTCGCAACTTGGGTTGATCCACCCGTGGCGCGCCTGGGCAGGCGCACCACTGCCCTCAGCATGCCGGTGACGAAGCGGAGGCCCTCATGGATCCGCCGCCAGACAAGAGGAGGACGTTCCGAGCGCTCCGGGACGGATGCGCGGCGACCGAGTTGCCCCGCACCAACTGATCGCGTTTCACCAGCCGTACCAAAGACGCATGGTGCACGGCGAAGGCGACCACAAGCAGCCCGGCAGGCCGAGCGCACCGAGGAGGCCGGCGGCGGCGCCCAGTGCCAGGGCCCGCCCGGCGTCCGTCGGCCCCATCAGCGTGCGAGTCCGCCACCTGCCCACCCCCGCGCCGGCGAAGAGCGGCAGAAGCACCCTTTGACGGAACAGGTCGACCGGAATGGGATACAGCGGAGGAAGAGGACGGCGCAGGGACCTCTCTGATGACCGAGTAAGGGGCGGCACGCGATGACAGGTCGCTCGCGGCCGGGAATGTCGCCCTCCGTTGGCATCAAGGGGCGGCGTTGCCGACGACCTCTGCCAGATCGCCGGCCGACTCGGATGTCAGACGATAGAAACCCTGGAGGCTGGCCGCGCGCTTCAGGCGGCCATCCACCACGTACTTCAAGCCGCGGGTCTGTCCCCGGCGATTGCGCCAGGTGAGTCGTTCCAGGAGGTCGCCGGGTATCGGCACGTCAAATCGCACGGGCGTGGCGTCCACGTGCACTGCCGCAGCGCCGCACCCGTCCGCGCCGAGTGCCGACCAGTCGCCGTGCCCGGGAAATGCCGGATCCCGCCACGTCGCGGGGGCTGCGCCGCAGCAGCCGCGCCTTTCCAGGTCGACCACTCGCATCCGGCTCACCACGAACACCTCGCCCCGGTTCACGTGCAGCGCGTACACCTCGTCTCCGGCACGGGCTCCCGACCAGGAAGGAAGGGAAGAATGAACGCCGCTGAAGGCGACCCGCGGCCGCTCGCCCACGCGACCCGCCTTGCGCAGGGCACGGCACGTGTCATGGGTCCACAAGACGGTGAAGGCATCAGGCATGCCGTGATCCTATGAACGAGCACTGACAGCCAGCCTCCTCTGCGGTGTAGGAGGAGGCGAAGGTGAACGCGCGCGGGGAGGGCCCGTGCGCCTGTAGGTCCGCCAGGCGCTCCAAGGCCTCCCCGGTGGTGGGGAGGTGGCCGGCGGGGACCCACCAGAGCACCAGGTGGGCCTCGACGTGCCGCTCGAACCATTCGCGGCGCCGTCGCATCACCTCCAGGTGCCCGCTGCGGTAGGTGAAGTCCCACAGGGCCTCCTGGCTCTCCCACACCGTCAGGTTGATGATGACGTCCTCGCCCGCCGGGCGCAGGGCGGTGGCGTCGGCCGCCCCCTCCTCCACGAGCCGCCACACGAAGCCGGGCGCGCCGTCGGCGGCGGTGTTGACCGGGTCGAGCAGTTCGACGAACGGCGTCGTGCGCGGGTCGTCGAGGGGATGGCGGAGCCTGGCGATGTTGAGCTGGGCAAGGTGGGCGCCATGCGCGAGTGGGGTCATGGCCTCATCCCAGCACGGCCACTTTTCTATGTCAATCAATATTGTTTTTAGAATCCTCGACCACCACGCAGCACTCCCCCGGTCGGGCGTCCATGCGGGCGCGGACGGGGCCGTCCGTGCCGAGCAGCCCCTCCAGCAGCGCGAGGTTCATGCCGCATACGAGCGGTGGGAAGCGTTCGGCGACGGCGTGGAAGGGGCAGTTGCGCATACGGATGACGCGTGCGCCTGCCCCGGTCGCCCCCGCAGCGGCTTCGGCGGCTTCGGCGGCTTCGGCGGCTTCAAGTCGCGGTTCGTAGCCCCGGGCGGCCAGCATCTCCATGGCCTCTTCGAGGCCGCCGCAGGGCGCCGCCGAGCCGCGCAGGGCTTCACCCCGGCGGTGCGCGGCCGCGCAGAGCCCGGCGTCCAGCCCCGCCTGCTCGGCGGCCTCGGCGAGCAGCTCGGCGGCAGTGCGGTAGTCGCGGGCGGGCAGCGACACCGTCCGCTCGGCCCGCGCCCGCGTGTACACCTTGGCGGGGCGACCCGCCCCCGGCCCCGAGCGGCCCGTCAGGCGGCGGCTGCCGCTCTCCAGCAGCCCGGCCTCGGCCAGTCTGTCCAGATGGTGCGCCGCGAGCGTGCGCGCCACCCCGGTCGCCTCGGCGGCCTCGTTGCGGCCGACCTCGCGGCCCTGCGCCACCACGTATTCGTACAGGCGGCGCCGCACGGGATCCTGCAACGTCGCAATCGCGTCGATGTCCTTCACCCGGCCATTCTAGGAACAACACAGATTGGAGATAGAAGCACCGGGCTGGGCACCGCAGAAGTCCGGCCGCGGTGGCGTGAAGGCATTGGTAGGCGGTCACCGTTCAGTGGATCAGCCCCAAAGCTTGAACACGAATTACACACATCCCCTCTTCAAAACTGGCCCCGATGGTCTAGATTGACCGTGCTTCGCCTGTTCGAACACTAGGCGACCAGTAATGATCTATAGGTCCGGCGCCACGGAAAGCCAGCAATCGCTTTCCCGGCACCGGACGTGGGGATGATCAATTCTTAATGCCCGCGTGCGAGTCCGCTGCCGCCAGAGCGGGTTGTTCAAGCAGCTCTGAAACAGCCGGTTTGTCATGCACGGGGAGGCGGGGGCCTCCTTCGGAGAGGAACAGCGCGACGCGGGGGGCGGGGGCCTCCCGGGGGAGGGACAGTACGGGGGGCGGGGGTCTCCCGAGGGGGGAGGAACAGTGTTGGGCGAACACGTCGAGCCACTGGGGACCTGGGGGGTTCTGTGCGGCAAGGGGGCGTAGTCAGCCCGTTTCCGTCGGCGCGCGGGCGTCTGGCGGACGGGGCTATCAGCCGGCCCGCGATCGACTGGGAGCAGCGGTACCGCCGTACCGTGATCACCAGCGATACCGTGGCCACCGCCTTTGTGGTGGCGGCGATCGGCAACTTCTTCGGGGCCCGGGACGCGGCCAACTGGCATGAGAAATGGGGCATTCTCGCATTCGGCACCGAGCTGCTGGTGCTGGGGTCTCTCGCGGTGAGCAGGTCGTGGGCTCCGGCCGTGCTCGGCCAGGGTGCGGAGGAATTCCGCCGGCTCGGACGTTCGCTGTTCGCGGCGACCGTCGTACTGGCGCTCGGCGGGATCGCCCTCACCTCGCGCAACATCAAACTCTGGATCTTCGTCGCGATCCCCGCGATCGCGCTCGTCACCGTTCCCGCGCGGTATCTGCTGCGCCTCTGGCTGCACAAACAGCGGAAGGAAGGACGGTGCCTGAGACCGGTGCTCGCGGCCGGGAGCCCGGCCACCGTACGCGATCTGATCACCCGGACCCGCAAGTTCCCGCACCTCGGCTGGCGGGTGGACGCGGTGTGCATGACGGACGGTCTGGGGCTCGACGGTGACCAACTGGACGGAGTGCCGGTCGTCGGCCGACTGACGGACGTCGCCCTTCACGTCCGCCGCGACGGCTACCGTGTCGTCGCGGTCACACCGGATCCGCACTGGTCACCGGACCGGCTGCAGCGGCTGGCCTGGAACCTCGAGGGCAGCGACGCCGAGATGGTCGTGGCCCCCGTGCTGATGGAGGTGGCCGGCCCGCGGCTGCACGTCGACGCGGTGCTCGGGATCCCTCTGCTCCGGGTCAGCATGCCGACCTTCACCGGGGGCCGCCGGGCGGTCAAAGGGGTGGTCGACCGGGTAGGCGCAACGATTCTGCTGATGCTGTTCGCGCCGCTGATGGTGTTCGTCGGGCTGCTCGTGCTGGTGGACAGCCGGGGTGGGGCGTTCTACCGCCAGCGCAGGGTCGGCAAGGACGGCCGCGAGTTCACCATTCTCAAGTTCCGCACCATGGTCGCCGGGGCCGACAGGGCGCGCGCTGAGCTCGCCGACCGCAACGAGGGCGCCGGCCCGCTGTTCAAGCTCCGCCGGGACCCACGGGTGACCCGGGTGGGAGCGGTGCTGCGCAGGTACTCGATCGACGAGCTCCCGCAGCTCTTCAACGTACTGACCGGATCGATGTCGCTCGTCGGTCCGCGGCCTCCGCTACCGGAGGAGTCCGCCGCGTACGGCCCGGACATCCGGCGGCGGCTGCTGGTCAAGCCCGGACTCACCGGCCTGTGGCAGATCAGCGGACGCAGCGACCTGTCGTGGGAGGAGGCGGTCCGGCTGGACCTGCGGTACGTGGAGGACTGGTCCCTCGCCCTGGACACAGTGATCTTGTGGAAGACGCTGCGTGCGGTGCTCTACGGGCAGGGGGCCTACTGATGCGCGGGAGCCGTCGTCCGGCCGGCGCGCGGACCGAGGGCCCGAGAGGGCCCGCCTGGGGGAGGAACGGGTCATGAGAGTCAGCGTTTTCGGGCTCGGCTACGTGGGCTGCGTGTCGGCCGCGTGCCTGGCCAGCATGGGACACGAGGTCATCGGGGTCGACGTGAACCAGGTCAAGGTCGACCTGGTCAACGACGGCAAGGCCCCGGTGGTCGAGGAGCGGATCGGCGAGCTCATCGCCGAGGTCGTACGGACCGGAGCGTTGCGCGCCACCGGCGACGTCCGCGAGGCGATCATGGACAGCGAGGTGTCGCTGGTCTGCGTGGGCACGCCCTCGGAGCCCAACGGCAGCCTGTGCACCACATACTTGGAGCGGGTCACCGAGGAGATCGGCGCCGTGCTGGCCGAGGGGGCCGAGCAAGGGGGCCGGCACACCGTCGTGTTCCGCAGCACCATGCTCCCGGGCACCTGCCTGAACCTGCTGGTGCCGATCCTCGAGAAGTACGTCGGCGGCACGGCCGGGGTGGACGTCGGGGTCGCGGTCAACCCGGAGTTCCTGCGCGAGGGCACGAGCGTGCGGGACTTCTTCGACCCGCCCAAGACCGTCATCGGCGAGCTCGACCCGGCGAGCGGCGACGCGGTGCTGGCACTGTACGACGGCCTGCCCGGCGAGGTGTTCCGGGTGCCGGTCCAGACGGCCGAGGCGATCAAGTACGCGGACAACGCGTTCCACGGCCTCAAGATCGGCTTCGCGAACGAGCTGGGCGCGGTGTGCCAGGCGCTCGGGGTGGACTCGCACCAGGTGATGGACGTCTTCCTGGCCGACCGCAAGCTGAACATCAGCCCCGCCTACCTGCGGCCCGGCTTCGCCTTCGGTGGCTCCTGCCTGCCCAAGGACCTGCGCAGCCTGGTCCACGCGGCGCAGCGGGCCGACGTCTCGGTGCCCATCCTCGCGCACGTGCTGCCCTCCAACTCCGACCATCTGCAGCGCGCGGTGGAGCTGGTCGAGCGCACCGGCAAGCGCCGGGTGGGGATGTTCGGGCTGTCCTTCAAACCCGGCACCGACGACCTCCGCGAGAGCCCGCTCGTCGAACTGGCGGAGAGGCTCCACGGCAAGGGGTACGACCTGCGGATCTACGACGCCAACGTGAGCCTCTCCCGGCTGCTCGGCGCGAACCGCGAGTACATCGAGAACCGGCTGCCGCACCTCGCGCAGCTGCTCGCGGAGTCCGTCGACGAGGTGCTCGAGCACGCCGAGGTGTGCCTGGTCGGCACCAGGGATCCGGCCGTGCTGTCGGCGCTGCCCCATGGCGACGGCCCGGTGATCGTCGACCTCATCCGCCTTCCCGACGCCGAGGCGCGCCGGGCCGAACCGGGGTACATAGGCCTTGCTTGGTAATGCGATCAGCGGTGACGGGTCGGGCCGGCGCGCGCTGATCCTGGTGGAGAACCTGTCGGTGCCTTTCGACCGGCGGGTGTGGCAGGAGTGCACGACGCTGCGGGACGCGGGCTGGACGGTGCACGTCATCTGCCCGCAGGGGAGCAAGCGGGACACGGAGCCGGAGGCCGAGATCGACGGGGTGCGGATCCACCGCTACCCGTTGCGCGCGGCCACCGGAGGACCGGCCGGCTACCTGCGGGAGTACGGATCGGCGTTGTGGCACACGGCCCGGCTGGCCCGCAAGGTCGGCCCGGTCGACGTGGTCCACGCCTGCAACCCGCCCGATCTGTTGTTCCTGCCGGCCCTGTGGCTGAAGCGGCGCGGCGCGCGGTTCGTCTTCGACCAGCACGACCTGGTACCCGAGCTCTACCTCTCCCGGTTCGACCGCGGTGAGGATCTGCTCTACCGCGCCGTGTGCGCGCTGGAACGGCGGACCTACCGGGCCGCGGACATCGTCCTCGCCACGAACGAGAGCTACCGGGACGTCGCGGTGCGCCGTGGCGGGCGGCGGACGGAGGACGTCTTCGTGGTGCGCAGCGCGCCCCAGATCGAACGGTTCCAACCGGTGCCGCCCGAGCCGGAGTTGAAGCGCGGCAAGCCTCATCTGCTGTGCTACCTCGGCGTCATGGGTCCGCAGGACGGCGTCGACTACGCCTTGCGGGCCCTGGCGAAGCTGCGCGACGAGCTCGGGCGGACCGACTGGCACGCGGTGTTCGTCGGCTCCGGCGACGCCTTCGACGCGATGATGGAGCTGTCCCGGCGGCTCGAGCTCACCGAGCAGGTGCAGTTCACCGGGCGTATTCCGGACGCCGACCTGGTGCGCTACCTGTCCACCGCGGACGTGTGCCTCTCCCCCGACCCGCGCAACCCGCTCAACGACGTGTCGACCATGAACAAGGTCCTGGAGTACATGGCGATGGGCCGGCCGATCGTCTCGTTCGACCTGAAGGAGGCGCGCGTCTCCGCCGGTGACGCCGCCGTCTACGCGCCCGCCAACGACGAGGCCCAATTCGCCGAGCTCATCGCGGTGTTGCTGGACGATCCGGAGAAGCGGGCCCGGATGGGCAAGATCGGCCAGGAGCGGATCAGCGGGCAGCTGTCCTGGCGGAACTCGCAAGTCTCGCTGCTCGCCGCCTACGCCGCCGCGTGCCGTGACCGCACTCCGGTGCCGGCGGGCGGTCCGGTCCGCACAAGGAAGAGGCAAGGAAGAGGCAGCGCAGTTGAGCGATGACACGATCCGCCTCGTCACGATCGGGCGGATACTCCGTCGGCGGTGGCGGCTTCTCGCCGTTCTCGCCGTGGTGGGCGCACTCGTCGGCTACGGCACCTCGGTGGTGGTGTTCCCACCGCGTTACACGGCGTCGGCACCGGTACTGCTGCCCGGGCAGTGGGAGGAGCGCGAGCTGCTCACCCAGGTGGACATCGCGACCAGTTCGGCGGTGGTCGACCGCGCGGCCGCCGCTCTCCACTGGTCCGGCGTCAGCGGCACCGGACTGCGGGACCAGGTGAGCGCCAAGGCCGCCGACGGGAACATCATCACGATCTCGGGCACGGCCGACACCCCGGAGCACGCGCAGCAGCTCGCCGACCGGGTGGCCCAGCAGTTCGTGCAGTTCGCCGCGCAGATCGCGGGGAGCGGCACCGACGCCGGCGCGGCCACCGGAACCGAGGCGCTGCGGCAGAAGGTGCAGGAGACCAACCGCCGCATCACCGACCTGGCCAAGGCGGCCGACCCTGGCCAGACCGTGGAGGGCGTGCAGGCCCGCACCGCGCTCGAGAACCTGCGCACCTCGCTGGAGGACGCCATGAAGAAGCTGGACGAGGCGAACCCGGCGACCAACAAGGCAGGCATGGTCGTCATGGGCCCGGCCGCCCGGCCGACCGGCGAGGCGCCGCCGACGAGGACGCAGCTCATCGTCGCCGGGGCGCTGCTGTTCTTCCTGCTGGCGGTCATCGGCCATCTCGTCGCCGCGCGGATGAACCGCCGGCTGCGCACCGAACCGGAGATCGCCGCGGCGCTGGGCTCGGCGCCGCTGGGTACCGTCGACGTGCCTGGTGAACGGTCCGTGCACCGGCGAGCAGGCGGGGGCCCGCGAGCCTGGATCCGCCGGCTCCTCGGCGTCGACACCCGGTGGGACGTCCCGGCCCCGCAGAAGTCCGGCGACGAGGCCGGCAGACGGCTCCGCTACCGGCGGGTGTGCGCTCGCCTCCGGGACCAGCTGCCGGCTCCCCGGCGGCTGCTGGTGGTCGTACCGGACGGCGACGAGATCGCCCGCCGGGCCGCCGGGCAGCTCGTCGCCGAGGCCGAGAGCGATCCGCTGCTGCGGGTGGTGGAGGTGTCGGTGGACCGGCCGATGGTGCCGGACCGCGGCACGGAGTCCGGTGCCCTGGTGGTCCTCAGCCCGGGCATCTGGACCGCGGAGGAGCTCGCCGGCATCGCCGAGGCGTGCGCGGACGGCAGGCACGAGGTCGTCGGCGTCGTCGTCGCCGGCCTGGTCCAGGCCCGCCCCACGCGGTCCGCCGCCGAACTCCCGGACGACGCCACGCTGGCGCTCGCGGTGCGCGGCCAGACGACCGGGGGTTCGGCGTGACGACGAGCTCGACTCCGGAGTCGCCGGCCGCCGCCCCGCTCCTCGACCTGCAAGCGCTGGTGGTGGCGGTGCGCAGGCGCCGCCGCCTGTGGTCCGCCATGGCGCTCCTCGGCCTGCTGGCCGGCGCGGCACTGGCGGTCCTGATGCCGCCGCCACCGAGCGCGGTCACCAAGGTGCTGGTCGCACACGCGGAGGACCAGCCGAACGACACCGGAACGCTGATCCGCACCGACGTCCAGCTGCTGCAGACCACGCGGATCGCCGGCATGGCCCTGCGCTCCCTCAAGTCCCCGGAAAAGCCGGCGGACTTCATGCGGGACTACCGGGGCACCGGCCTGACCAACAACCTGCTGCAGATCGATGTGACCGGCGACAGCGACGCGGAAGCGGTGGCCCGGGCCAAGGCGCTGGCCGACGCGTTCGTCGCGGACCACGTGCGGCGGATGCGGGAAGCCGCGCAGGCCGAGGCGAAGGCCCTGCTCGACCAGCGTGACCGCACGCGTGACGAGCTCGCCCAGGTCAACAAGGAGATCGGAGACCGGTCGCCGGACAGCGACCCGAAAGCGTCGGCGAGCATCGAGTCGCTCTTCGCCCGCCGGGCCGAACTCAACTCGCGGATCGCCGATTTCGACCAGCGCGCCGCGGAGGCACGCACCGGCACGCCCAACGTCATCGCCGGCACGCAGATCGTGGACGATGCGCGCGCGGTGCGGCACTCCCTGCCCAAGGCGGCTGTCACCGACGCCGCGGTCGGGCTCGTCCTCGGGCTCGTCCTCGGGCTCGCGCTGGCCGCGGTCGGCACGGTGGTGGCGGACCGCCCCGTGCTGCGCCGGGACATCGCGGCGAACCTGGGCGCCTCGGTCATCGCGGAGCTGCCCCGCCGGTCGGGCAGGCTGTGGCGGCGCCGGCGGACCCGGATGGCACGCGAGCGGCTCACCACGTCCCTGGCCCGCACCGTGCGCGGCTCCGCGGAACCGGTGTCGCTGCTGGAACTGGGCTGTGCGCGCAGCACGAGCGCTATCGCGCTGAACGTCGCCAGGGCACTGGCGGACGAGGGGCCCGTGGTCGTCATCGACGGTCTGCCCGGCCCGCAGCTCGCTTCTCGCCGCCCGAAGCCCAAAGATCCCACCGTGGTCAGCGGCGAGCGTGCCGCGGCCGTGCCGGATCAGGGGCGCCTGCTCGGCGTCGGCTCGGTCGCACCCGGCACCGCGTGGACCGACCTCCAGTACCTCGGCACCCAGACCGTGCTCGTCGTGCGTGCCGGGCACGGCAGCGCCGCATGGCTGCACACCGTGGCGCGGCAGCTCGCGGACCAGCGCATTCCGGTGATCGGTGTGGTGCTGATCGACCCCGATCCGCGGGACCGGACCGACGGCACGCTGTGGGACGGGCTGGACATCGCGCTGCGCGGCCAGAACGAGCGGCGGGCCCGGCAGAACGGTGGGGGTGCCTCCCACGCCGTTCTGGCAGGGGGGGAAGGCCGGTCGCAGACGGAGCGGCTGCCGATGTGGGCGGCACGGGTCCCGGACAGCAACCAGGAGGCGCGGTAGGACATGTGTGGCATCGCAGGCACTTACCGATGGCCCGACGGGAAGATCGTGACCGACCGGCTCACCGACACCCTCGCCCACCGCGGCCCGGACGGGGCGGGCCGCTACAGCCACTTCGTCGGTGACGGCGAAGTGCACCTCGGGCACCGCCGGCTGGCCATCATCGACCTGTCCGAGACCGGCGCCCAGCCGATGGTCTCGGACGGCCTCGCCCTGACGTACAACGGCGAGCTGTACAACGCGCCCGAGCTGCGTGCCGAGCTGGCAGCCGCCGGGGTGCGCTTCCGCGGTACCTCCGACACCGAGGTGCTCCTCGAGGCCTGGCGGCGCTGGGGC
Organism: Streptomyces sp. NPDC020299; assembly: GCF_044387825.1. NCBI lineage: Bacteria > Bacillati > Actinomycetota > Actinomycetes > Kitasatosporales > Streptomycetaceae > Streptomyces > Streptomyces sp. NPDC020299. The sequence continues at coordinate 422,608 of NZ_JBIRWL010000002.1, read as the reverse complement.
ACGGACTGCCTGCCCCGGCTGCGTGGCATGTTCGCCTTCGGGATCTTCGATGAGCGCACCGGCGAACTGGTGCTCGTCCGCGACCAGTTGGGAATCAAGCCGCTGTTCCTGCTGCGGCGCGGCGAGGGCCTGGCGTTCGCCTCCGAACTCAAGGCGCTCGCCGCCGCGACCGGCGGGCCGCTCGAGGTGGACCATGCGGCGCTGGTGGCCTCGCTGCTGTACTACTGGGTGCCGGACTCGCGGTGCGCGTTCCGTGAGGCGGAGAAGCTGCCGCCGGGGAGCTGGCTGCGGTGCCGGCCCGACGGCCGGGTGGAACGCGGCCGGTTCTGGCATCTGAAGGACGTCGCCGCCGAGGGCCGGGAGCGGGCCCTGGCCGGCGAGCAGCCCGACCTGGCCGCCATCGTCGAGGAGTCGACCCGGCGCCACCTGCTCTCCGACGTACCGGTGGCGACCTTCCTCTCCGGCGGCCTCGACTCCAGCTACCTGACCGCGCTGGCGGCCCGTCACCAACCCGGGATCTCCGCTTACACGATCGGGTTCCGCGCCGAGGACGCCAAGTTCGAGGCGATGCCCGACGACCTGCGCTATGCCCGGCGGGTGGCCGAGCGGTTCGGCGTCGATCTGCACGAGATCGAGATCGCTCCGAACGTGCTCGACCTGTTGCCGCACATGACGTACCACCTGGACGAGCCGATCGGCGACCCGGCCGCGATCAACACGTTCCTGATCTGCTCGGCCGCCCGGGAGGCCGGGGTCAAGGTGATGCTCTCGGGGATGGGGGCCGACGAGCTGTTCGCCGGGTACCGCAAGCACCTGGCCAACCTGCTCGCGCTGCGCTACCAGCGCGTCCCGCGGCCCCTGCGGCGAGGGCTGTCCAGGGCCGTGGACCGGCTGCCGGTCGCCACGTCCCGCCGGGGGTACCGGTCGGTGCGGTTCGCGAAGCGGTTCCTCTCCTTCGCCGACCTGCCGGAGGAGACCGCGTTCCGGCGCAGCTACACGATGTACGACCAGGACGAGCTGCTCGCCCTGGTCGATCCGGACCTGGCCGGCACGGTCGAGGACGTGCTGACCGAGCACGCGGACGTCTACCAGGACAACGACCTCGACGACTTCGTCAACCGCATGTGCCTGGGCGACGCCCGGATGTTCCTGCCGGGCCTGAACCTCACGTACACGGACCGCTCCAGCATGGCCGCGTCGACCGAGGTGCGGGTTCCGTATGTGGACGTCGAGGTGGTCAGGGCGGCGTTCGCCGTGCCCGGGGATCGCAAGATCGCCGGACGGCAGGGCAAGGCGGTTCTCAAGGAGGCGGCCACCTCGATCCTGCCCCGGGAGATCGTGTACCGGCCCAAGGGCCTGTTCAGCGCCCCGTTGCGCGCCTGGATGAGCCGGGATCTGGCGCCGCTGGTGCGCGAGGTGGTCAACGACGGCGAACTCGTCCGCTCCGGGTTCCTGCGCCGCGACGCGCTGCAGCGGCTCGTCGCCGAGGACGCCGCCGGGCAGCGGGACTTCTCCAAGCATCTGTGGCATGTGCTGACCCTCGAGTACTGGTATCGCGACGCGACCTCTGGGTCCGGCCAGAGCACTCGGTTGACGGCTTAGGAATCAGAGGAGTTCGGGTGAAGCAGGTTGTACAGAACTACAAGAGCGGCGAGCTGGCGGTGCTCGACGTTCCGGTGCCGGGGTGCAAGCCGGGCGGTGTGCTGGTCCGCAGCGCCTACTCGCTGATCTCCACCGGCACCGAGCTCATGAAGGTGTCGGAGGCCGGCATGTCGATGCTGGGCAAGGCCCGCTCCCGGCCCGACCAGGTGGCCAAGGTCATGCAGAGCGTGGCCACCAACGGGGTGCCCGCCACCTACCGCAAGGTGATGGGCAAGCTGGACTCCTACACGCCGCTGGGCTACTCGCTGTGCGGGGTGGTCGAGCAGGTCGGCGCCGGGATCGACGAGGTGAAGGTCGGCGACCTCGTGGCCTGTGCGGGCAACGAGCACGCGCTGCACGCCGAGTTGAACTGGGTACCGAAGAACCTCTACGCCCCGGTGCCGGACGGCCTCGCCCCGCGGCACGCGGCCTTCGGCACCGTCGGGTCGATCGCGTTGCAGGGCGTACGCCAGGGCGAGCCGCGGCTCGGCGAAGTGGCGCTGGTCATCGGCCTCGGGCTGATCGGACAGCTGGTGGTGCAGCTCCTCGCCGCCTCGGGTGTCGGCGTCGTCGGGGCCGACCCCGACCCGGTGCGCTGCGAGCTCGCCGAGCGCCTGGGCGCCGCGGCCTGCGGCGATCCCGCGTCTGCGGCCGTGGAAAACGCCGTCGCCGAACTCACCGACGGTCACGGCGTGGACCAGGTGTACCTGGCCGCCGGCGGCGGCAGCAACCAGCCCGTCGAGCTGGCCGCACAGTTGGCCCGGGACCGCGGTCGGGTCGTCGACATCGGCAAGTGCCGCCTCGACCTGCCGTGGAACGCGTACTACGAGAAGGAACTCGACGTCCGTTTCTCCCGCAGTTACGGCCCCGGGCGCTACGACCCGGAGTACGAGCTGGAGGGCCGCGACTACCCGATCGGCTACGTCCGCTGGACCGAGCGCCGCAACCTGGCCTGCTTCCTCGGCCTCGCCGCCCGTGGCAAGGTCGACTTGGAGCCCCTGATCTCCCACGTCGCCGACTTCGACGACGCCGTCGAGACCTATCAGCGCCTGAAGGACGGCGAGTTGAAGGCCATCACCGCGCTGTTCCGGTACCCCGAACAGGCGGGGGAAGCGGAGGAAGCGAAGGCCCCGGCGGTGGCCGTGCCCGCGGTGGCTGTGTCCGCCAAAAGCATGAAGCGGAGTCCGGCCCGCGCCGCCAGGACGCCGGTGAGGCTGGCGTTCGTCGGCGCCGGGAACTACGCGACGTCGATGCTGCTGCCGCACCTGGCACAGCGCGAGGGCGTCGAGCTGTCGACCGTCGTCACCACGACGGCGCTGTCCGCGGCCAACGCGCAGCGGAAGTTCGGCTTCGCCGAGGCGACCACCGATCTCGACGCCGTGCTCGGCGACAAGTCCATCGACGCGGTGTTCGTCGTCACCCGGCACAGCTCGCACGCCGAATTGACCCGCAAGGCGCTTCTGGCCGGCAAGACGGTGTTCGTGGAGAAGCCCTTGGCCCTGACCGAGGACGAACTGGCGGGCGTACTTGCGGCGATGGAGGAGTCCGGCAACGACCGGCTCCAGGTGGGCTTCAACCGCCGGTTCGCGCCGCTGCTCCAGGAGGCCAGGAAGCGGTTCGGTGTCCGCACCGGTCCGGCGAACCTCCGCTACCTGGTCAACGCGGGCCGATTGCAGCACGGCAGCTGGTACCTCCAACAGGGCACCGAGGGCTCACGGTTCGCCGGCGAGGGCGGACACTTCATCGACACGGCGAGCTGGCTGCTGGAGGCCGACCCGGTCTCGGTGTACGCGGTCGCCACCTCCGGCAACGATGACCTCCAGGTCGTGCTGCGCTACCCGGACGGGTCCACCGCCACCATCAGCTACGTCACCACCGGCCCGGCGGGCTTCCCCAAGGAGACGCTGGACCTGGTGGCGGACGGCCGCGCGCTGCGGCTCGACGACTTCGTCCGTGCATCGGTCTATGGCAGCAAGCGGTGGGTCAGTTCGCGGCTGCCCAAGGCCCGGGACAAGGGCCAGAACGCCGAACTGGCCTCGTTCATCAAGGCCGTGCGGACCGGCGGGCCGATGCCGGTGCCGCTTCAGTCGCTGGTCGCCACCACGGCGGCCACCCTCGCCGTGCAGACCGCCCTGGCCGGCGGCGCTCCGGTGACGTTGGTGAGGGCGCGATGACCATGAGCGCCGGCTGGTACCTGCGGCGGCTGTCCCGGATGGGACCGCAGGAGGTCGCGGGCCGGGTGGGCGACACGGTGCGCAGGCGGCGGTGGCGGTCGGCGCGGCCCGACTGCCCGAGCGTGACCGGCGCCCGGTTCACCGCGGTCCTGCCCTCCGGGACGATCGCCGCCGTACCTCCCGACGCCGCGAAACGCCTCATCGCCGAGGCGGACCGGCTGATGGACGGGCACGCCGAGTATTTCGGGGTGGTCCGCGACGACCTGGCCGACCCGGACTGGTGGTGCGACCCGAAGACCGGGCGCCGCGCTCCCTGGGGCTACGCCTTCGACGTGCCGTACCGGAACGAGGACGCGGTCGGCGACATCAAGCAGATCTGGGAGCCGTCCCGGCACCAGTACCTCACCCAGCTCGCCGCCGCCTACGCGATCACCGGGAACGAGCGGTACGCCGAGCGCGTGGCCGAGCACCTGCGGTCGTGGTGGACGGCCAACCCGCCACTGCGTGGCGTCCATTGGATCAGCGGTATCGAGCTGGGCATCCGGCTGCTGTCCTGGGTGTGGATCCGCCGGCTGCTCGACGGCTGGCCGGGTGCGGCCGGCCTGTTCGAGGGCAATCCGGTGGCGCTGAACCAGATCTGGCACCACCAGCGCTGGCTGGCCGCCTTCCCCAGCCGGGGCTCCTCGGCGAACAACCACGTCATCGCCGAGGCCGCCGGGCAGTTCGCAGCGGCCTGCGCGTTCGGCTGGTTCCCCTCCTCGGCGCGTTGGCGAGCCGGCGCGCTGCGGTCGCTGGACCGGCACCTGCGCGGCAACACCTACCTTTCCGGCCTCAACCGTGAGCTGGCCACCGAGTACCACGGACTCGTCCTCGAACTCGGCCTGGCCGCCGTGGCCGAGGCGGACGCCGCCGACGTACCGGTGCCCGCGTCGGTCCGCCTGGTGCTGCTGCGGATGACCGACGCGCTCGCGGCCGTCGTGGACAACCGGCTCCGGCCGCCGCGTCAGGGGGACGCGGACGACGGGTACGGCCTGGTCGTGGACGGCGCGGGCACCGACCGCTGGGGCTCGCTGCTCGCCACCGGGGGCGCCGTGTTCGGCCGGCTCCCCTGGTGGCCGGAGGTGACCGGCACCGACGTGCGCACCACGCTGCTGGCCGCGCTCATCAAACCCACGGAGCCGTCCGTGCGCCGCCCGGCGGAGCGGCCCGCGCACTTCGCCGACGCGGGCATGACCATCCTGCGCGGGCCGGAGGAGATCTGGTGCCGCTGCGACGGCGGCCCGCACGGCTTCCTGTCCATCGCCGCGCACGCCCACGCGGACGCCCTGTCCGTGGAGGTCCGGCACGACGGGGTCGACGTGCTCGCCGACCCGGGGACGTACTGCTACCACGGGCAGTCCGAGTGGCGGCAGTACTTCCGGTCGACCCTCGGCCACAACACGCTGCAACTGGACGGCACCGACCAGTCCGTCTCCGGCGGCCCGTTCCTGTGGACCCGGCACGCCCGCACCCGCGTCCTGGCCGCGGACACGTCCGGCGGGGACGTTGCTCGCTGGTGTGCCGAGCACGACGGTTACCAGGGCGCCGTGCATCGTCGCCGGGTGGAACTGGCGGCCGCGAGCCAGGAACTGACGGTGGTCGACGAGGTGCGCGGCCCGAGCCGGACCGTGCGGCTGGCATTCCACCTCGGCCCGGCGATCGCCGCGGAGCTGGTGGGGAACCGGGCACAGCTCACCTGGACCCGGGACGGCGAGGACCGCTCCGCGGTGCTCGACCTGCCCGGGCAGCTGACGTGGCGGGCGCATCGCGGCGAGACCGACCCGCCGCTGGGCTGGTACTCCGCCGGTTTCGGGCGCAAGGAACCCAGCACCACGCTGATCGGCACCGGCGTCGCCGACGGTGCGGAGGGCTTCACCACCGTACTCAGGTTCCGCGGCTAGGGAGGGAGGAGGAGGCGTGGGGATCAAGTGGCGGAACCGGGCGCTGCCGACGGCGGCGCTGGTCCTGCTGGCGGCGACCGGCTGTACGAGCATGCCGGCCGCCCGGGCGGAGCCGACCGCCCCGCCATCCACGTCCGTGGCCGTGGCCCGGGTGTGCGCCAAGCCCCCGGCCGGGCCGGCGAAGGCGCCCGCGGGCGCGGTGACGGTGGACCCCGCGGTGGTAGGTGACCTGGCGGCGAAGACCAAGAGCCACCCCCCGAACACCACCTTCTGGCTTCGGCCGGGCAGGCACAGGCTCGAAGCGGACCGCTATGCCCAGGTCATCCCCAAGAAGGGGGACCGCTACATCGGCGCGCCGGGCGCGGTGCTCGACGGCCGGAAGAAGAACCAGTACGCGTTCGGCGGCAGTGCCCGCGATGTCGCCATCCGGTACCTGACCGTGCAGGGTTTCGTCGCGCCGCAGGACGAGGGCGTGGTCAACCATGACTCGGCCGACGGGTGGCTGGTCGAGCATGCGACGATCCAGCACAACTCCGGCGCCGGGCTGATGGCCGGTGACCGCCAGCGGGTCCGCGCCAGCTGCCTGCGCGACAACGGTCAGTACGGCATGAACGCGTACAAGGCCAAAGGCCGCATCAGTGGCCTGGTGGTCGAAGGCAACGAGATCGTGGGCAACAACACCGGCGACTGGGAGCGGCGGCGGAAGGGCTGCGGTTGCACCGGAGGCGTGAAGTTCTGGGCCGTCAACGGCGCGGACGTGCGCGGCAACTGGGTGCACGACAACCGCGGCCCCGGGTTGTGGGCGGACACCGACAACAACGACTTCCGTATCGAGAACAACGTGCTCGAGGCCAACGACGGTGCCGCGCTGATCTACGAGACCAGCTACAACGCGGTCATCCGGAACAACATGATCCGGCGGAACAACTGGGTCGAGGGCCGCAAGGCGGCCGATCGCGGCGACAACTTCCCGTTCGCGACGATCTACCTGTCCGAGTCGGGCGGCGAACCACGGATCAAAGCCCGCACCGACAAGATCGAGATCTACCGGAACGTGCTGGTGAACAACTGGTCCGGGATCACCCTGTGGGAAAACGCCGACCGGTTCTGCAACAGCCCGGCCAACACCTCGTCCGGTGACTGCACCTTGCTGGTCCGGGACACCGACCGCTGCGCGAAGCAGGCGATCGCCAAGCCACCGCTCTACAGCGACTGCCGGTGGAAGACCCAGCGGGTGGACATCCACGGCAACCGCTTCGTGCTGGACAAGTCCGTCGTCGACTGCACCGTGGACTGCGACCGCATGGCGGTGCTGGCCAACTACGGCACCTATCCGGACTGGTCGCCGTACCAGGGCGACCGGGTGGCCGAGGCGATCACCCTCAGGCAGCACAACCGCTGGCACGACAACGTCTACGTCGGACCATGGAAATTCGTCGCCCACGACCCGAGCCGGACACTCGACTCCTGGCAGTGGCAGGGCACGCCGTACCAGCAGGACGCGGGCAGCACCTTCCGCGCACAGGACGGTGGTTGACATGGGCGCGGACCACACGCCGAAGATCGTCGGGACCGTCTGGGGGCTGCTGGTCCTCAACACGCTCGGCTCCGCCGGGGCGAAGACCATCGTCCCGCTGCCCCGCTCCCTCATCCAGATGGTCACCATGGGCGCGCTGGTCGCCGCGTTCACGCTGGCGCTCGCGGTGAATCTCCGGCTGCGTATCCGGGCCAGCGCCTACGTGTTGCTGCTCACCCTGCTGCTGGTGACGAGCGTGATCTCCAGCGCCAACCTGGAGTCCGGGTTCGGCGCGCTGTTCCGCTGCTTCCGGCTGGCTCTCTTCGTCGGCACGCTGTGGCTGCTCACCCGCTGGTGGGACGGCAGCCTGACGTTCGTCCGGCACCACATCCGGATGTACTTCGCGGTGCTCGGGACGGTGGCCGCCGGCCTGGTCGTCTCACCGGGCGCCGCCTTGCCCGATCTCTACGGCGGGCGACTGGTCGGCGCGCTGTGGCCGCTCACCCCGCCGCAGATCGGACAGTACGCCGCGGTGATCACCGGGCTCACCGTACTGCTCCTCCTGGGCCGCCGGACCGACCGGACCAGTGCGACGGTGGTCATCGTGCCGTCACTCGTCCTGCTCGCGCTGACCCACACCCGGACGGCCACGCTCGGCCTGTTCATCGGACTGGTGTTGGCGATCGGCTCGCTCCTGCTCACCAGCGCCGCGGCCCGCCGCTTCTTCACCTGGGCGGTGCTGTGCGCCGCGGTGGCCGCGGTGGGGTTCGCCTCCCTGCTCCAGGCGTGGTTCCTGCGCGGGCAGAGCAAGGAGAACTTCTCCAGCCTCACCGGCCGGGCCAAGGTCTGGGACGCCCTGCTGGCCGCGCCCCGGACGACCGGGGAGAAGTTGTTCGGCGTGGGCCTGGGCGACAAGTCGTTCGGCGGGCTGCCGATCGACAACAGCTGGCTGGCCGTCTACAACGAGCAGGGGATGCTCGGCGTCACCCTGGTCGCGGCGATCATCATCGTGCTGGGCGGCGTCGCGTTGCTGCGGCCACCGTCGCTGCAGAGGGCCTGCGCGATCTTCCTGATCAGCTACTGCGCGATCGCGTCGTACACCGAGGCCGGTCTCGGCGACGCCTCGCCGTATCTGCTGCATCTGGCCCTGGCCGCCTCGCTGCTGGCGGCACCCGCCGCGGCGGCTCCGCTCACGGTGCACGAAGTCCCGCGACGGCACGTCCCGCACTGGGCCCGGAGATCGGAGGTGACCTGAGCATGCACATTCTCGTGGTGCACAACCGCTACGCCTCGGCGCAGCCGAGCGGGGAGAACATGGTCGTCGACCAGGAGGTGGAACTGCTGCGCGCGGCCGGCCACCAGGTCGGGGTGTTCGAGCGGCGCAGTGACGACATCGCCGCCCGGTCCCTGCTCGGCAAGGCCGCGGTGCCGCTCCTCGTGCCGTGGAACCCGGCGGTCCGCAAGGAGCTCGCCGCCCGGCTGCGCACCGAGCGGCCGGACGTGGTCCACGTCCACAACGTCTTCCCGCTCCTGTCGCCCGCGGTGCTCGCCGCCTGCGCCGACGCCGGCGTGCCCGCCGTCGCCACGCTGCACAACTACACCCAGGTCTGCCCGCCCGGCACCCTGCAGCGGGACGGCCGGCCGTGCACCGAGTGCGTCGGGTCCGCGCCGCTGCCCGCCGTCCGGCACGGCTGTTACCGGAGCTCCCGGCTTGCGACGGTGCCCCTCGCGGTCAGCATGTCGGTCAACCGGCGGCGGTGGTGGTCCGGCGTGGAGCGGTTCTTCTGCATCTCCGCGGCGCAGCGTGACGTCCTGGTGGGGGCCGGCATGCCGGCCGGGCGGCTGGCGGTGAAGCACAACTTCGTGCCCGACCCGGGCGCCGGGCGCGTGGGCGCGGGCGAGTACCTGCTCTATCTCGGCCGGCTCGCGGAGGCCAAGGGGGTGCGGCTGCTCATGGCCGCGTGGGACGAGATCGCGGCGAGCGGGGGTGTGGGCGTACCGCTCGTGATCGCCGGCACCGGGCCACTGGAACGAGAGGTGACCGCCTGGGCGGCGGGCCGGGACGACGTGCGCTACGTCGGCCTGCTGGACCCGGCGGAGTGCCGGAAGACCATCGCGCACTCGGTCTCCGTGGTGGCTCCCTCGACGTGGCTGGAGGCGTTCGGCCTGGTGGTCGTGGAGGCGATGGCGGCCGGGGTCCCGGTCGTCGCCGCCGGCCACGGCGCCTTCGTCGAACTCGTCGAGGAAGGGGTGACCGGCCTGCTGCACCAGCCGGGCGAGGCGGCCTCGCTGGCGTCCTGCCTGCGCGGGATCACGGCCGATCCGGCCCGGAACCGGGAGATGGGGCAGGCGGCCCGGCGCCGTTATGAGCAGGACTTCAGCCCGGCCGTCGGGCTGGAGCGCCTGGTGGAGGGGTACCGCACCGCGATCGCGGATCGGACGGAATCAATGGGGGGGCAGTAAATGACACGATGCCGACTCTGCGGCTCGGCGACGCCGGCGAGCGTCGTCGATCTCGGGGCGACGCCACCGTGCGAGAGCTTTCTCGCCGCGGACCAACTGGACCAGCCGGAACCGGCGTACCCGCTGCACCTGCGGGTCTGCACCGACTGCTGGCTGGCGCAGATCCCGCCGCTGATCACGCCGGAGGAGACGTTCAAGGAGTACGCGTACTTCTCCTCGTACTCGACCTCCTGGGTGGAGCACGCGCGCACGTTCGTCGGCGACGCCGTACAGCGGGTGGGTCTCGGCCCTGACGCCTTCGTGGTCGAGGTGGCGAGCAACGACGGCTACCTGCTGAAGCACGTGGTGGACCGCGGGATCCGCTGCCTGGGCATCGAGCCGTCGGTGAACGTCGGTGCCGCGGCGCGGGAGGCGGGTGTGCCCACGCTCACGGAGTTCCTGAGTCCTCAGACCGGCTCGGCCGTGCGCGCCGAGCACGGCCCGGCGGACCTGGTCGTGGCCAACAACGTGTACGCGCACATCCCCGACGTGGTCGGCTTCACCCAGGGACTGCGCGCCCTGGTCGCCGACGACGGCTGGGTCTCCATCGAGGTGCAGCACCTGCTGACCCTGATCGAGGAGAACCAGTACGACACGATCTACCACGAGCACTTCCAGTACTACACGGTCGCCTCCGCCACCCGGGCGCTGGCGAGCGGCGGACTCACGCTCGTGGACGTCGAGTTGCTGCCCACCCACGGCGGCTCGATCCGGCTGTGGGCCCGGCCGGCCGAGGTGGCCGGCGAACCGACGCAGCGGGTGACCGACGTGCTGGCCCGGGAGAAGGCCGCCGGGCTGCAGGAGTTGTCCGGGTACACCGAGTTCTCCGCGCGGGTGGCCAAGGTGCGCCGGGACCTGCTCAAGTTCCTCATCGAGGCGGCCGAGCGCGGCGAGACGGTCGTCGGCTACGGCGCCCCTGGCAAGGGCAACACCCTGCTCAACCACTGCGGCATCCGGCCCGACCTGCTCGCGTACACGGTCGACCGCAACCCCTACAAGCACGGCAGGTTCACCCCGGGCACCCGCATCCCGATCCTGCCGCCCGAGCAGATAGCCGCCGACAAACCGGACTACGTCCTCGTCCTCCCGTGGAACCTGCGGGTCGAGCTGACCGAGCAGCTTTCCTTCGTGCACGAGTGGGGCGGCCGACTGGTCTTTCCCATACCGGAACTGAGCATTGTCGAGGTCAAGCCGTGAAGGTCGTACTGTTCTGCGGCGGTTACGGGATGCGGATGCGCAACGGAACCTCCGACGACGTGCCCAAGCCGATGGCGATGGTCGGCCCCCGACCGCTGATCTGGCACGTCATGCGCTACTACGCGCACTTCGGGCACAAGGAGTTCATCCTGTGCCTCGGGTACGGGGCCCACCACATCAAGGACTTCTTCCTCAACTACGAGGAGACGACGTCCAACGACTTCGTGCTGCGGGGCGGGCGGACCGAGCTGCTGTCCACCGACATCGCGGACTGGACGATCACGTTCGCGCAGACCGGCATCGAGTCACCGATCGGGGAGCGGCTGCGCCGGGTGCGGCACCACCTGGACGGCGACGAGATGTTCCTCGCCAACTACGCCGACGTGCTCACCGACGCCCCGCTGCCGGACATGATCGAGAACTTCGCCCGGCGCGACGCCGGGGCGTCGATGATGGTGGTGCCGCCGCAGTCCTCGTTCCACTGCGTGGACCTGGGCGAGGACGGCCTGGTGGGGGGCATCACCGCGGTGAGCGAACTGCCGCTGTGGGAGAACGGCGGCTACTTCGTGCTCCGCCAGGAGGTCTTCGACCACATCCCTGAGGGCGGGGACCTGGTCGCCGACGGATGCGCCCAACTGGCCAAGCAGGGAAGGCTGGTGGCGCACCAGCACCGCGGGTTCTGGAAGCCGACCGACACCGTGAAGGAGCGGGCCGCGCTCGACGAGGCCTACGCCCGGGGCGACCGCCCGTGGGCCGTGTGGGAACGGGACAACGCCGGGGTGAGCGCGTGATCCGGCTCGGCGCCGGGCGCCCGGACCGGATCGTCGCGGTGGGCGCGCACTGCGACGACATCGCCATCGGCGCCGGCGGCACACTGCTGACGCTGTGCCTCGCCCGGCCGGGCATCCGCGTCGACGCGCTGGTGCTCTCCGGCGGTGGCACCGACCGGGAGCAGGAGGAGCGGGCCGCGCTCGCCGCCTTCTGCCCGGGCGCCGACCTGCGGCTGACCGTGCACAAGCTGCCGGACGGCCGCATGCCCGCGCACTGGGAGGAGGCCAAGGCCGCCGTCGAGGAACTGCGTCTGCAGACCGACCCGGATCTGGTCCTGGCCCCGCGTACCGACGACGCACACCAGGACCACCGCGGCCTGGCGCGGCTGATACCCACCGCGTTCCGCGACCACCTGGTCCTCGGCTACGAGATCGTCAAGTGGGACGGCGACCTCGGCCGTCCGGCGGCGTACCAGCCGCTGTCGGCGGAGATCGCCGAACAGAAGGTGCGGCTGCTGCAGGAGCACTACCCCTCACAGCGGCACCGGCCCTGGTACGACCGGGAGGCCTTCCTCGGTCTTGCGCGGATCCGCGGCATCGAATGCCACGAGCGATACGCCGAAGCGTTCGCCGTCACCAAACTCACGCTCAACCTGGGGGGTTGAACCATGCGCGTACTGCTCACCGGACACCAGGGATACCTGGGAACCGTCATGGCCCCGGTCCTCGCCGCCGCCGGACACGAGGTCGTCGGCCTCGACGCCGGCCTGTTCGCCGACTGCGTGCTGGGCCCGACGCCCGCCGACCCGCGGGGGCACCGGGTGGACCTGCGCGACGTCACGGCCGAGCACGTGGCCGGCGTCGACGCCGTGATCCACCTGGCCGCGCTCTCCAACGACCCGCTGGGATCGCTGGCGCCTGAACTGACCTACGACATCAACCACCACGCGTCCGTCCGCCTTGCCCGGCTGGCCCGCGACGCCGGAGTGGGGCGCTTCCTGTACGCCTCGACCTGCTCGGTCTACGGTGCCGCCGGCGGCGAGGACCTGGTCGGCGAGGAGGCCCCGCTGCGCCCGGTGACGCCGTACGCGGAGTCCAAGGTGCGGGTGGAGGACGACCTGCACGAGCTGGCCGACGGCGACTTCACCCCCGTGTTCATGCGCAACGCCACAGCCTTCGGCTACTCGCCCCGGCTGCGTGCCGACATCGTGCTGAACAACCTGGTGGGCCACGCGCTGCTGTCCGGCGAGGTGCTGGTGATGTCCGACGGCACGCCCTGGCGCCCGCTGGTGCACGCCGTCGACATCGCACGGGCCTTCACGGCCGCGCTCACCGCACCGCGCGAGGCGGTGCACGACCGGGCGTTCAACATCGGCAGCGAGACCAACAACGTCACGGTCGCCGAGATCGCCGAGCAGGTCGCCGAGGCGGTGCCCGGCTCCGAGGTGGTGATCACCGGGGAGACCGGTGCCGACCCGCGGTCGTACCGGGTGGACTTCTCCCGGTTCCGCGCGGCGATCCCCGGCTTCGACTGCGAGTGGACGGTGAAGCAGGGCGCGCTCGAACTCGCCGACGCCTACCGCACACACGCGCTGACCCAGGAGGACTTCCGGCAGCGCTTCACCCGCCTCGCCGTACTGCGCGCGGCGTCCGACGCCGGCACCGTCGACGACACCCTGCGGTGGCGCCGGTGACCACGCGGGTAGAAAGAGGTGCCGGCGACGAGATGTACGCCCTGGTGGAGCGGATGTACCCGCTGTGCCGGAGCATCACCGGCGACGGTGTGCGCGCCACCCTGGACATCGTCGGCGAGTACATCCCGCTGCACGTGCACGAGGTGCCGACCGGGACCCAGGTGCTCGACTGGACGGTGCCGCAGGAGTGGAACATCCGGGACGCGTACATCGCCGACACCGCCGGCAACCGGGTCGTCGACTTCGCCGCGTCCAGCCTGCACGTGCTCGGCTACAGCGTGCCGGTGGCGCGGACCATGCCCCTGTCCGAGTTGCGCGCGCACCTGCACACCCTGCCGGACCAGCCGTCCTGGGTGCCGTACCGCACGAGTTACTACAAGCCGGAATGGGGGTTCTGCCTCGCTCAGGAGACCCTGGACGCGCTGCCGGACGGCGAGTACGAGGTGCGCGTCGACTCCACCCTCGCCGACGGTCACCTCACCTACGCCGAGCACGTGATCCCCGGGCAGGTCCCCGAGGAGGTCATCGTCTCCTGCCACGTCTGCCACCCGTCGCTGGCCAACGACAACCTGGCCGGCATCGCGGTGGCGGCGTTCCTGGCCCGGGCGCTGGCGGAGCGGACGCCGTACTACACCTACCGGTTCATCTTCGCGCCCGGCACCATCGGGGCGATCACCTGGCTGGCCCGCAACGCGGAGCGGGTGGAGCGGGTCAAGCACGGGCTTGTCCTGGCCTGCGCCGGGGACCCGGGCCAGTTGACGTACAAGCAGAGCAGGCGCGGTGACGCGGAGATCGACCGGGTGCTGCGGCACGTGCTGGCCGCGTCCGAACGCCCGCACCGGGTCACCGAGTTCACCCCGTACGGCTACGACGAGCGGCAGTTCTGCTCGCCCGGCTTCAATCTCGGCGTGGGCTCGCTCACCCGGACCCCGTACGCGGGCTATCCCGAGTACCACACCTCGGCGGACAACCTGGACTTCGTCTCCCCCGAGGCGATGGCGGACACCCTCTCCGTCTGCCGCGAGGCGTTCGCCGTCCTCGACCGCAACCGGCGGTACCTCAACCTCAGCCCCTACGGCGAACCACAGCTGGGCCGACGGGGGTTGTACGACGCGCTCGGCGGCCGCAGCGACACCAAGCAGGCCCAGATGGCCATGCTCTGGGTGCTCAACCTCTCCGACGGCGAGCACAGCCTGCTGGACGTCGCCGAGCGGTCCGGGCTGCCGTTCGACACCGTCGCCGACGCGGCCGGCGCCCTGCACGGCGCCGGGCTGATCAAGGCATGACGCCGATGACCACCGAGGAGGACAAGACGACGACACCGGCGGACCGGGCCGAAGACACCCGGCGGGCCGCCAAGCGGGGCCTCGTCGGCCGGCTGTCCTGGGGGCTGGCCGACCAGGCGGCCTCCAGCGTGTCCAACTTCGCGGTGGGCGTCTACGTGGCCCGCTCGCTGGGGGTGACCGCGTTCGGCGTGTTCAGCCTGGCCTGGGTGACCTACGGCGTGGTGCTCAACATCTCTCGCGGCCTTGCCACCGATCCGCTCGTGGTGCGCTTCAGCGGCGTGCCGGAAGCGTCCTGGCGCGGGGCGGTGGCCCGGTCGTCGGGTACCGCACTCGGCGTGGGCGCGGCCATCGGCGCCGCGTGCCTGGTGGTCGGGCCGGCCCTCGGCGGCCGCGTGGGGCCCGCGTTCGCCTGCCTCGGCGTCATGCTGCCGGGGCTGCTTCTGCAGGACGCCTGGCGGTTCTCGTTCTTCGCCGCCGGCACCGGGCGGAAGGCGTTCGTCAACGACGTCGTGTGGGGCGTCGCGCTCGTCCCGGCCATGATCGTGGCGGCCCGCGTGGGCAGCGTGGCCGCCTTCGTGGTCGCCTGGGGCGCGTCCGCCACGGTGGCGGCAGGGTACGGCTACCTCCAGTCCGGCATCCGGCCCCGGGTGACCGGGGCGCGCGGGTGGCTTCGCGAGCAGCGCGATCTCGGCTACCGGTACCTGGTCGAGAACACCTGCCTCAGCGGTGCGAGCCAGCTGCGGGCGTACGGGCTCGGCGCGATCGTCGGGGTCGGCGCGGTGGGTGCGGTGCGGGGCGCCGAACTCCTGATGGGCCCGTTCCTCGCTGTGCTGATGGGCCTGTCGCTGGTCACCGTCCCGGAGGCGGCACGGGTGCTGCGCCAGGCCCCGCACCGCCTCGGCAGGTTCTGCCTCCTGCTGGGCGGGGGGCAGGCCGCCGCCGCGCTGCTCTGGGGCTCAGCGCTGCTGCTGATGCCGGACCGGCTCGGCGAACTCGCGCTCGGCAGCGTCTGGCCTTCCGCCTCGCAGCTCATCGTGGCGATCACCCTCGGCGTCGCGGGCGCGGGGCTCGGCACCGGCGCGGCGGCCGGGCTGCGCGCGCTCGGCGCGGCCCGGCGCAGCCTGCGCTGCCAGCTGTTCGCCTCCGCCTGCTACGTCAGCGGCGGGCTCGGCGGGGCGGTCGCGGCCGGCACGGTCGGCTCGGCCTGGGGCGTCGCCGCCGCGACCGTCAGCGGCTCGGCCGTGTGGTGGCTGCAGCTGCGGTCCGCCCTGCGCGAGCGCCACCACAACTCCGTACCCGAAGTGAGGACCTCATGACCGACCGACCGAGGCTGAGCATCGGCCTGCCCGTGTACAACGGCGAGGAGTACCTGGCCGAATCGCTCGACGCCCTGCTCGGCCAGACCTACGAGGACTTCGAGCTGGTCGTCTCCGACAACGCCTCGACCGACGGGACCGAGGACATCTGCCGCAAGTACGCCGCGCAGGACGCGCGCATCCGGTACATCCGGCTGCCCCGGAACGTCGGCGCCACGCCGAACCACAACTACGTGTTCACCCAGTGCCGCGGCGAACTGTTCAAGTGGGCCTCGCACGACGACCTCTACGCCCGGGACCTGCTGCGCCGCTGCGTCGAGGCGCTGGACGAGCGGCCGGACGTGATCCTCGCGCACGCCGACCAGGCGGTCATCGACGGCGACGGCCAGGTGAAGGTCCCCTACGAGTACACCCTTGCGACCGGCTCACCGCGCCCGCCGGAGCGCTTCCGCAGCATGCTGTTCGAGCCCGGCGGTGACGACTTCTACGGGGTGATCCGGGCCGACGCGCTGCGCCGGGTGAAGCCGATGGACAGCTACCACCACGCGGACCGCACGTTCGTCGCGGAGATCGCCCTGCACGGGCGCTTCCACCAGGTGCCGGAACTCCTGTACTTCCGCCGCGACCACCCCACCCGGGCCGAGCGGGCGAACCCGTCCAAGCGCTCCCGGTGCGTCAACCTGGACCCACGCCGGGCGGGCCTGCTGCACCCGACGCCCCGGCTGCTCGCCGAGTACGTCTGGGGCTTCGCCTCGGCGATCCGGCGGGCTCCGTTGTCCGCGGCCGACCGGCGCGCCTGCTACGGCCATCTGGCCGCGTGGATGACCAGCCGAGCCCGGCCGGGCGCCGGTGAGCGGGTCGAGGACCGCGCCCCGGTCGACCCGGCCAGGCTGACCGTCTCCGTCGACGCCCTCGTCGCCGGACGTGAGGGGCGGCGGGCATGACGTCAGCGGACGAAACGCCGGTGCGTGTCGGGGTGTTCGGCCTGCTCGGCTCCGGCAACCTCGGCAACGACGGGTCACTCGAGGCTGTCCTCGGGTACCTCCGCGCCGAGCACCCGGAGGCTGCCGTGGACGCGCTGTGCGGCGGACCCGAGGCGGTGACGGCCAGGTTCGGGATCCCCGCGACGCGGCTGCACTGGAACCGTGCGGAGTACCGGACCGCGTCCCGTGCGGGCGCCATCGCGTCGAAGGGACTCGGCAAGCTCGTCGACGTCTTCCGCACCGCCGCCTGGGTGCGCCGGCACGACGTGGTGATCGTGCCGGGCATGGGCGTCCTGGAGGCCACACTGCCGCTGCGGCCGTGGGGCTTCCCGTACTCGCTGTTCCTGCTCTGCGCGAGCGGCCGACTGCTGCGCACCCGGGTCGCGCTGGTCAGCGTCGGCGCCGCCGAGATCGGCAACCGGCCGACCCGGGCCCTGGTCCGCTGGTCGGCGCGACTGGCCGCGTACCGGTCGTACCGGGACGCCCAGTCCCGCGACGCGATGCGAGCGATGGGTGTGGACACCGCACGCGACGAGGTCTACCCGGACCTCGCGTTCTCCCTGCCGGCACCACGGGTGAGCGCGCCCACCGGCTCGCCGGGTCCCGTCTGCCTCGGTGTCATGGACTTCCACGGCGGCAACGACGACCGCGCCCGGGCCGAGGAGATCCACCGGCGCTACCTCGACGGGACGATCCGGTTCGTCCGCGCGCTCGTCGAGGAGGGCAGACCGGTCCGGCTCCTCACCGGCGACCGATGCGATGCGTCGGTGGTCGCCGCGATCCTCGAAGCGGTCGACTCACCGCTGGTCACCGCGGCCGAACCGGCCTCACTGGCCGACCTGATGAACGAGATGGCGGCCGCCGACACCGTGGTGGCCGTCCGCTACCACAACCTGATCTGCGCGCTGAAGACCGGAACGCCCGTGCTCGCCCTCTGCTACGCCGCGAAGAGCGACGCGCTCATGGACCGGATGGGCCTCGCCGCGTACTGCCACCCGGCACGCGAGGTCGACGCCGACCGGCTGCTCGAACAGTTCCGGGACCTGGAGAAGCACGCGCCGGAGCTACGGCAGACCCTCACCGAGCGAAACCGGACCGCCGCACAGCAACTCGCCCACCAGTTCACCGCATTGACCACGACCCTGTTCCCGGCGAACGACCACGCCCATGCCCATGCCGATTCCCTGCGGAAGGCTCCATGAAAGCGACCGAAGTCCCGGAGATCGCCGGCGCATACCTGTTCGAACCGACGCCGTACGCCGACGAGCGCGGCTTCTTCTGCCGCACCTTCGACGCCGACGTGGTCCGCTCGGTGGGCCTCGACCCGCACGCATTCGTCCAGGACAGCGTGTCCCGCTCGGTCCGGGGCGTGCTGCGCGGCCTGCACCTGCGCTCCGGCGCCGGCGAGGCCAAGCTGGTGCGGTGCTCGTACGGGAGGATCTTCGACGTCGTCGTGGACCTGCGCACGGACTCGCCGACCTATCTGGGCCGGGCCTTCTTCCGACTGTCCGGCGAGACGCAGGCGACCCTGTACATCCCGGCGGGGTGCGCGCACGGCTTCCAGGCGCTGACCGAAACCGCCGACACCTCGTACCGGATCGACCGCCCGCACGATCCGTCCGAGGACGTGACGATCGCCTTCGACGACCCGGAGCTCGCCATTCCCTGGCCGCTGCCGGTCACATCGATGTCCCAGCGGGACCGTGAGGCACCGAGTCTCGCCGAGGTCCTGAAGCACAAAGAAAGTTGAGGTCGGCGTGGGCACCACACACACCGAAGAATTCCTCCTGCCCCGGTCGCGGACGGCGAACGAGCGGCTGCACGCCATGATCCCCGGGGGCGCGCACACCTACGCCAAGGGCGACGACCAGTATCCCGAGAACCTGGCCCCGGTCATCAGCCACGGCCGCGGCGCCCACGTGTGGGACATCGACGGCAACCGCTACATCGAGTACGGTTCCGGGCTGCGGTCGGTCAGCCTCGGCCACGCCCACCCACGCGTGATCGAGGCGGTGAAGCGGGAACTCGACCGCGGCAGCAACTTCGTCCGGCCGTCCATCGTGGAGGTCGAGGCCGCGGAACTCTTCCTGGCCACGGTGCCGACCGCCGAGATGGTGAAGTTCGCGAAGAACGGCTCCGACGCCACCACCGCCGCGGTGCGCCTCGCCCGCGCCGCCACCGGGCGCCCGCGGGTGGCCATCTGCGCCGATCATCCGTTCTTCTCCGTCGACGACTGGTTCATCGGCACCACGCCGATGTCGGCAGGTGTTCCGGCGGCGACCGACGAGCTCACCGTGGCGTTCCCCTACGGGGACCTGGCCGCCACGGAGGAGCTGCTCACCCGCTACCAGGACGAGGTCGCCTGCCTGATCCTCGAACCCGCCACCCACACCGAGCCGCCGCCCGGGTACCTGGCCGGTCTGCGCGAGCTGGCCGACCGGCACGGGTGCGTCCTGATCTTCGACGAGATGATCACCGGCTTCCGCTGGTCCGAGGCGGGCGCCCAGGGCCTGTACGGCGTCGTCCCCGACCTCTCCACGTTCGGCAAGGCGCTGGGCAACGGATTCGCCGTCTCCGCACTGGCCGGGCGCCGCGATCTGATGGAACGGGGCGGGCTGCGTCACTCCGGCGACCGGGTGTTCCTGCTGTCCACCACGCACGGTGCGGAAACGCACTCTCTGGCAGCCGCGATGGCGGTGCTCACCACCTACGTCGAAGAGGGCGTCACCGCGCGGCTGCACACCCTCGGCGAACGGTTGGCCGCCGGTGTCCGCGAGGCCGCGGCCGCCATGGGCGTCGGCGACCACGTCGTCGTCCGGGGCCGGGCCAGCAACCTGGTCTTCGCCACCCTCGACGAGAACCGGCAGCCGTCGCAGGAGTACCGCACCCTGTTCCTGCGCCGGCTCCTCGCGGGCGGGGTGCTGGCCCCGTCGTTCGTGGTGAGCAGCGCGCTCGGCGACGCCGACATCGATCACACCGTCGACGTGGTGGCCCAGGCATGTGCGGTGTACCGGAAGGCACTGGACGCCGCCGACCCCACCCCCTGGCTGGGCGGACGACCGGTGAAGCCCGTGTTCCGCCGCTTGGCGTGACGTGACATCAGCGGTGCTCCCGCCGACCGGCCTCGGCCATCCGATCGCCCGGTCGGTCGGCCATCCGGTCGGCCAGCCGGTCGACCAGCCACGCGGTCGCCGGTATCACCGCCAGCGCGGTGCACCAGCCGCCGAGGACGTCGGTCGGGTAGTGCGCGCCCAGGGCGACCTGGGCCCAGCCCATGGCGGCGCCGGCGGCCAGCGCCGCGGTGAGCACGAGTGACGTGCCGGCCGTCCTGCCGAGGCCGAGCCGCCCGGTCGCGGGCAGCGCCACGACGAGGGCGAGTGCGGTGAAGAAGGCGGTGTGCCCGCTCGGATAGGACAGGTTGCCGTCGCCGTGGATGGTGCGTCCCACCAGGTGCTTGAGCAGCGTCGCCGTCCCCACGGTCAGGGCGGCGCCGACGACGACGAGCACCGCCGCGCGCGGAAGCCGGAGCAGCAGACAGCCCGTCACGATGGCCAGGACCAGCATCACCGCTCCCCCGGGCTCCCCCAGGAAGTCCAGCGCCAGCGCGACATGCCGCCACGGCGGTCCCACCCCGTCCACCGCCGCCCCGATCCGCGCATCCACCCTGCCGGGCCGGCCGTGGCCCGCGTACAGAACCCCGAGCACGACGACCACCAGCGCGGCGAGGGCCGCGACCGGCCCGAGCCACGCGCGCAGCAACGGGGGCGGTATCGCGGGTGCCGGCCGGGCGGTCACACGCCCACCGCGTCCTGCTGATGCCCGTCCCGGCGACCGCGCAGTCGAACGACCTTCGACTTCTGCCGGCACCAATTCCCCACCAACGTGCCCCCCGTCGTGTCCGACTCGGCCCGCGCGGGAGCCGTCAGCCTGGGCAGCCCCGAACTCGCCGACCTGTCCAACGCCCACTCTGGCACAGCGGCCGTTGTCTTGGCTTCAGGAACTTCACCCGTGCTGTGCCCGGCGCCCGCGCCCACGTGGGCAGGCGCGCCGGCGGCGGCCTGCCCTGTGGTGCGCGTGCGCTGGGCGTGCGGTGGGTCAGTCGGGCAGGCGGTCGAGCAGCCAGTGGCACAGCTCCTCGGTGACGGCGGTGTGGTCCGTCGTGGTGGAGGAGCAGATGAAGTCGTCGCTGTCGCTCTCGGACGGGTCGAGTCCGTCGATGTTCGCGTACAGGTCCTTCTGCACGTCGATGTCGCGGATCGAGACGGCGCTGACCGAGGGCACGAAGCAGACGCTCTCGTGCCGGAGGTCGACCTGAGCGCCGCCCTTCTTCAGCGTGTCGGCGAGGATCCCGTAGGTGTGGAGGCTGCCGCCGGGCGCGCCGTCGAGTTCGGGGAAGCCGGAGGTCTTGATCGTCTTCTCGGCCTTGGGGAACCTGCGCTTCAGCTCGGCGACGATGACGTCCCTGCCCTGGGCCTGGGTGTAGAAGGTGGTGCCGGGGTAGATCCGCTCGACCTTCAGCGCGGTCTCGCCGGGCGCGACGGGCAGGCCGGTGCCGTCGCCGCGGCCGTTGGCGAGCGCGAGGATGCGGGGGATGCGCGGCCAGTTGCCGAACCGCGCCAGCTGCTCCAGGAACTCCGTGCGCTCCGGTGCGATCCCGATCTCGCCGCTGCTGGGGTCGTAGTGCCGCCAGAGCATCTGCCGGGCGGCCGGGCTGTTCATCTGCCGGGCGAAGTCGTTGGCGACCGGGATGAAGTGGGCGAACGCCTGGACGCCGACAGGGATGACGGCACCGCGGTGCGGGGTGTCGTAGGAGAAGTACACGCGGACGCGGTGGTCCATCCGCTGGGTCTCCATGCGGGCGAGGGCGTAGCGGGTGATCAGGCCGCCCATGCTGAAGCCGCCCACCGTCAGCCCGGCGTCTCCGAGCTGCTCGGCCAGGGTCCGCATGATGCACGCGGTCGCCGCCTCGGCATTGTCCAGGACGGAGGCGCTGCGCTCCTCGAATCCGAGCAGGATGACGTCACGGCCCCGGCGGCGCAGCTCGCTCAGGAAGGGGTAGCCGCTGTCGAGGCCGGCGTAGAGCCACTTCAGGTCGCTCTCGCCGAGGTTGAAGCCGTCGGCCATGATCACCGGCCGGGTGATGCCCTGGTTGCCGTCGCCGTAGAAGACGTGGGCGAAACCGTTCGGCAGCGGCCACTGCTCGTCCGGCTCCGGCACCGGGTAGGGCAGCTGGACCGGGGGCGTGGAACTCAA
The DNA here is from genome assembly GCF_044387825.1 of Streptomyces sp. NPDC020299. Lineage (NCBI taxonomy): Bacteria > Bacillati > Actinomycetota > Actinomycetes > Kitasatosporales > Streptomycetaceae > Streptomyces > Streptomyces sp. NPDC020299. Next base: position 400,336 of record NZ_JBIRWL010000002.1, on the reverse strand, counting down.
GGGGGTGGGGAGCGTGAATGCTCCGACGCTCTGCTCGGCCTTCTCGTCCTGCTGTTCGGACACAGCCGGTCTCCTTCCGGATCCGCGCGGGGCGCAGCAGCCCGGCGGACCCGGGCTGGAGGGCTGCGAGCGGTGCGAAGATCACAATCATCTTCAGCGCATGCTCCGCCGCCACTCCGTACGCCGCTCGCTGAGTCCCTCGTACGGAGGCAACCCGGGCGCCCCCGAGCTGGGACGAGGCGTGGGGACGCCACGGCCGGGCGCAAAGGGGGCCGCGCACTTCGTGGTCTTCGACTTGCCGCATGCCTGTGCTGACGGGCCGACCGGACGTCCGGTGCCGTGCGGCCCTCGAGGACCTCTTCGCGGAGCATCGGGCTGTCTCGTCGAGCGGCGGCGAGTTCAGCCGCGACGGCGTTGGTAGACCATGACTTCGCGGCCTCGTTCGCTCCTTTCGGAGCAGCGGATGAAGTGCGCCTCGAGGACTTGCTGTTTGATCCTGTCGCGGGCGGTGGTGGGGGACGACGCACCGCCGTCGGTGACGACCACGATGCGACGGGCGGTCAGCATGGCGTCGGCTATCTGCTGCGGGGTGCCCTCCACGCCGTTCAGGGTGCCGGATTCCAGCGGGCTCTCGACGAGTGCCACGTCGTCGGTCCCGGTGAACGCGGCAGGTGAGACAAGGGCGGTATCACGACGCGCGGCGGGAATGTACAGCACTGCGTCACCCGGCTCACGGACCGCGGCGACGTTCCTGGCCGTGGACAACACGTCGTCGATCCGGCCGCTCGCGCTGCGCAGGGACACCTGGACGGGGAGCAGCCCGAGGAAGGCGAGGACCACGAGTACGCCGATGGTCCGGCGAGGTGAGCTCCGGACGCGTGATGCGAGTGCGTCGCATGCCGTCCCGATGAGCAACGCGAGTCCGACGTAGCTGAACAGGATGTAGCGGGTCTGGTAGACGGGGTGGGCCACAGAGACGGTGACCAGCAGGAGCGGTGGGAGGACAAGGAGGGGCAGGGCGAGCGTGGTGAGCGTGAGCCGGGCTCCGCCGGGCACGCCGTCGGCCGTCCTCGATCGTGCGGGCCATGCACACAGCGCGCCGGCGAGCAGGGTCAGTGCGAGACCGAGCAGCGTGCTCGGTCCGATCGGGGGGATCCAGGCGATCTGCCCCTCTTGCGCCTGGCTCGCGATGACGAGGGGCAACGTGCCCGCCACGGCGGAGCACGCGGCGCAGGTCCATCGCAGGACGATCGCGCGGGGCGCGCGGGCAAGGGCAATCGTCACCGCATGTGCGAACAGCACCAGGAGGGAGAACCAGTTGAGCAGCGCGGCCACCAGCACGGCCGTGCCGTACGCCGCCCAGCGGCCCGTGCCCGGACTGTCGACCGCCGCGACGAGCAGCCGGCAGGCCAGTGTCACGCCGGCGGTCACCAGAGCGTACGGGCGTCCTTCCTGGGCATACTGCTGGACCGCCGGGAGCAGGGCGAACGCCAGGCCCGCGGCCGGGCCGGTGCACCGGCCGGCCAGTCGGTCACCCAGAAGGGTGATCACGACAGCGGCGCATGCCATGGCCAGGACGGAGGGCAGCCGCAGGGACCAAAGGCTGTCCCCGAAGACAGCGAAAACGACGTGCATGAACATGTAATAGAGGCCGTGGACCACATCGACCCTACCCAGAAGGTGCCAGATCTCGGGGATGGTCCTGTGGGCCGCTTCCCACGTCGCCGCCTCGTCACGCCACATGCTGTTCTCACGGGTGATCCCCCACAGGCCGAGTAAGAGGGTGACCGACAGGGGGCCCACCGCGCTGACTGTTCTGGACATGACAAAACCCCGAATGGCGCGAAGATGACGGTCGGAATTCCGGACGGCCCGCGGGCCGCCGCTGATCACCTGCAACGCTAGGCGCCGGAGTGATCTTGGGCGTCACCTGCCTGGACGACGCCGGGGACCCGTCGCAAGTACTACTGCCTGCTCAGGGTGGGTCCGCAGACGTACGCCCCGGGTGCCTGGCCGGCCGGCAAGCGCACGAGTCGGTGGGTTCGGAGCGCAGGACGCCGGAGTCGATCGCGCGCGGCACCACCCCGTCAGCGAGTCCGGCTTGAGTAGGGTGATGTACATGAAGGCACTTTTATTATCTGGTGGCTCCGGTACCCGTTTGCGCCCCATAACCCATACATCGGCGAAGCAACTTGTACCCGTCGCGAACAAACCGGTGCTGTTCTATGGTCTGGAGGCGATCGCCGAGGCGGGCATCACCCAGGTCGGGATCATCGTCGGGGACACCGCCGAGGAGATCCGGGAGGCGGTCGCCGACGGCTCCGCGTTCGGTCTCGACATCACCTACATTCCGCAGGCGGCGCCGCTGGGGCTGGCCCATGCGGTGCTGATCGCCCGTGAGTTCCTGGGCGAGGACGACTTCGTGATGTACCTCGGCGACAACTTCGTCGTCGGTGGCATCACGGATCTGGTGGACGCCTTCCGCAGCGAGCGGCCGGACGCCCGGATCCTGTTGACGAAGGTGGCGAACCCGACCGCGTTCGGCGTGGCCGAGCTGGACGCGGCGGGCCAGGTGATCGGCCTGGAAGAGAAACCCAGGCATCCCAAGAGCGAACTGGCGCTGGTGGGCGTGTATCTGTTCAGCCCGGTGATCCATGAGGCCGTGCGCGCGATCGAGCCGTCCGCGCGCGGCGAGTTGGAGATCACGGATGCCGTCCAGTGGCTGATCGGCGCCGGACGTGATGTGCGCTCCACGACGATCTCCGGGTACTGGAAGGACACCGGGAACGTCACCGACATGCTCGAGGTCAACCGCTCGGTGCTTCAGACCCTGGAGCGCCGGATCGACGGCACGGTCGACGACGACAGCGAGATCGTCGGCCGGGTGCGGATCGAGCCGGGAGCGAAGGTGACCGGCAGCCGGATCGTCGGTCCGGTGGTCGTCGGCACCGACACCGTGATCACCGACTCGTACGTCGGACCCTTCACCTCGATAGCCGGCGACTGCCGGATCGAGGACAGCGAGATCGAGTACTCGATCATGCTGCGCGATTCCTCGATGAGCGGCGTCCGACGGGTGGAGGCCTCCCTCATCGGCCGCAACGTCGAGGTCACTCCGTCGCCCCGCAAGCCCGCCGCCCACCGACTCGTCCTCGGCGACCACAGCAAGGTGCAGATCGCGTCACGACGGGTTCGCCAGCAGCGCGGCGAACCCGGCCAGGTCCATCCTCATCATCACCGGCCCCTTGCGGTGGTGCCCGAGGAAGCGTCACTGGGGGCCCACACCGAGTTTTGAGACACGTTTTACGCAGCACATGCAACTGCGGCCCGCACTCTCGCCGTCTGACAGACAGTCGGGCCCGCCAGGGCCGAAGCACGAGAGAACGGGGCAGGTCGTGGGACGGCGCAAGGGCAGCATAGGGATCGCACTCGTCACGGGTGCCATGCTGGTGGGCGCGAGTGCCTGCGGCGGTGGCAGCGGTGACAAGGCGGGCGGGGACGACGCGAAGGCGCCGGGCAAGCCGAGTGCGAGCGCCTCTCCCAAGCCGACGAAGCCCGCGGGCCCGCCGATGCTGCTGGAGACGATCACCCCGCAGACGGGAACCACGGTCGGCGTGGCCATGCCGATCTCGGTGGTCTTCACGAACCCGGTGGCGGCGAAGGCACGGGCCACGGTGGAGAAGCACATGAAGGTGAGGACCTCGCAGCCGGTGGCCGGCGCCTGGCACTGGTTCGGCGACAAGCGCGCCGACTGGCGGCCGAAGACGTACTGGCCCTCCGGTACCAAGGTGAAGATCGACGCTGACATGAACGGCGTCAGCAACGGCAACGGACGCTACGGCGTGCACAACTACACCCACACCTTCACGATCGGCGACGACGTGCGCGCGGATGTCTCCGTGACCGGCCACACCATGAAGGTGACCCGGAACGGCAAAGCGGTGCGCACCCTGTCCATCAACGCGGGCAGCCCTCAGTACCCGACATGGAACGGCACCATGGCCGTCATCGACAAGCAGGAGAAGGTCCACATGACCTCCTGCAGCGTCGGCATCAGCTGCGACAAGGGCAGCCCCAACTACTACGACCTGACGCTGCCCTGGGACGTCCACCTGACCCAGTCCGGCACGTACGTGCACTACTCGACCGGCGACCCCAATCCGGGCAGCGGCAGCGCCCGCGGCTCGCACGGCTGCGTCCACCTGTCCATGTCGGACGCCAAGTGGTTCTACGGCCAGGTCAAGCAGGGCGACCCCATCACCATCACCGGCTCGTCCCGTGCCAAGGCCTCGGCCGACAACGGCTATGCCGACTTCAACCTGGGATGGGACCAGTGGCTCGCGGGCAGCGCGTCCGGAGAGGGGACGACCGCGACGCTGTGAAGCCACCGTCGTAGCCCACAGGGGCGTGTCCCTGTGGGCCGGCCGGATCTGCGGAGATCGAAGTGCTTCTGCCTATCAGGCAGCCCCGCGACCCGTAATTCGCTTGACCTGACCGCGGGGCGACGCTGCATTGTGGCGGGACACCACGAGTCGTGGTGCTGGTATCCCGGGGAGGCAGCAGCAATGGAGATACGTCCCACGACCGGCCAGGACCTCGACGTCTTCGTCGACACACTCCATGCCGCGTTCGGACGCTTCCCGGAAACCCCGACCGAGGGCCGCGGGGTCTGGTGGTCGGCAATCGAAATGGACCGCTGCCTTCTCGCCACGACGGCGGACGGGCGGCCCGTCGGCACCGCCGCCGCGTACTCCTTCGAACTCACCCTGCCCGGTGAGATCCTCGTCCCGGCCGCCGGGGTGACCGCCGTCGGCGTACTGCCCTCGCACCGGCGCCAGGGCGTGCTCAGCGCGATGATGCGGCATCAGCTCGCCGAGCTGCGCTCCCGAGGAGAGTTCCTCTCCGTACTGCTGGCCTCCGAGGCCCTGATCTACCGCAGGTTCGGCTACGGACCGGCGACCTACACACAGCGGCTGACGGTACCGCGCCACCGGGCCACCCTCGCCCTCCCCCGGGCGCACGGCACGGCCGACGCACCGGAAGCCGGCTCGGACACCGGCACGGTCGAGCTGCTGCGACGTGCCGAGTGCGGCGAGATCCTGGAAGAGGTCTACGACCGGTACCGCCGCGCACAGCCCGGCGCGCTGGCCCGGCCGCACCGCTGGTGGACCTTGGGCGCGGGGCAGCCCCCGGTCTCTCCGGCGCCGCGCTACGTCGCCGTGCACCGTGACGCCGACGGCGTCCCGGACGGGTATGCCAGCTATTCGATGGGCGAGGCCGAGACCTTGACGGTCGACGAGACCATCGCCACCGACGACGCCGCATTCACGGCCCTGGCCCGGTTCGTGCTCAGGCACGACCTGGTCAAGCAGGTCGTGTTCAAGCACTTCCCGCCCCAGCACCCCCTGCGCTGGCAGCTCGCGGACTTCCGCGCCGGCCAGGTGAGCGACGACACCGACTGGCTCTGGGTGCGGCTGCTGGACGTCCCGCGTGCGCTGACCGCGCGCGGCTGGTTCATGGACGGCGAGCTCGTCCTCGACGTGGACGACCCGTTCCTCGGCGAGCACGGCCGCTACCTGCTGGCCGTCCGGGACGGCAAGGCCGACTGCGTCCCGACGGACCGGGAGCCGGATCTGTCCCTGGACGTCAGCGACCTGGGCTCGGTCTACCTCGGCGGCACCGCCCCGAGCACGCTCGTGCGTGCCGGACACATCCGAGCCCACCGCCCGGGCGCGGCCGCCCTCGCCGACGCCCTCTTCCGCGCCGAGCGTTCCCCGCACTGCCTGCACTGGTTCTGAGGTTCCGGCCGTGGACGGCGAAGACGGCTGTGCGGGCCTCTCGGCCGACCTCCTCTGCCCCACAGCGACGGTTCCGACTCGGTGGAGCAGGGTCTTCGAGGATCGCCGCGATGCCGAGCGCGACCGACGGTTCGACGACGAGGCCGGCATGGTCGAGAAGCATCCGCGCACCGGCGATGATCGACGCCTCCTGGACCAGGACGGCGTCGAACGGCGGCACGGTGTCCACCGGTTCCAGGCCGATGGCTGCCGCGCCCTCACAGGTCACTCGGGGCCTTGCGGAGTCCGCCGACGAGCACCAACTCGCAAATGAGGCACCACGTTGGCTGATCGCCGCGGACAAGCGGGGAGCCGGGCCTCGCGAAAAGTTCCTTCGTGACGTGCGTCATCCTTTCGGGCTGACGGAGGCTCGTACGAGCTCGCGCGGGCAGAGTGCAACTCATGTCGAAATCATCGGACTTGACGTTCGCCCAGCACCTCGCCGATCAAGCAGCCGACATCGCCCACCGACACCGGAGGGCAGGCAACACGGCAGTACGGATCAAGAGCGATGGAAGCCCCGTCAGTGCCGCCGATCAAGAAATCGAAGAGGCGCTGCGGCGCCGCATCCACGAACAGCGTCCCGACGACGCGATCATCGGCGAGGAGAGCGGTTCCCATGGCCATGGCCGGCGCCGTTGGATCATCGACGCCATCGACGGCACGGCCGGCTTCCTCGCGGGAGACCCTGAATGGAGCACCCTGATCGCGCTGGAGGACGACGGTCGCATCACCCTGGGCATGGTCTCCGCCCCGGCGCTGAGCCGCCGCTGGTGGGCACTGCCGGACCACGGTGCGTGGAGCGGACCGCTTCCCGCCCGTTCGTCCGCTCCGGCGCACCGGCTGGGCATCAGTGCAGGCGGCAACGCCGCCGACTCCGCGCTCGGTATCTGGCCGCCCCCGAGCAGGCTGAACCACTCGCAGCGCGTCGTTGCCGCGGCCCTGGCCGCACGTACCGCACGCACCACGCCAACGCTCGACTGGTCCACGGCGGATCCGGCCGCACCTCTGCCCCGGAAGCCGTCCACGGGATCCGGCACCTGCCACGGCGCTCTTCTCGTCGCGACAGGCCAGCTGGACGCCTTCCTCCTGCTGGGAGCAGGTCCGTGGGACATCGCGGCCCTGATCCCGATCGTCGAGGAAGCCGGCGGTGTCTTCAGCGACCTATCCGGCGGGCAACGCACCGATTCCGGAGCCGCGTTGTTCTCCCGGCCCGGACTCCACCGTCAGCTCCTTGGCATCGCCGGGTCAGCTCAGTGACACCAAGTCTCAGGGTGGGGCTCAAGTTTTGCGGTGGGGCGTACTCCCGGTAATCGGTCGGGCAGGGCGATGCGCTGGGACCGGGTGGTGGGAGCGCTGGTGGCCGCCGTGTCGGATACCAGCGGCCTGAGCGGATCGTCACGACCGCACCGCCCCCTGTCCGCCGGTTTGCCCCGCCCACCAGGACCGATGCCCCAGGGGCCCAGGCACTTGGCGTGCCGTGCGCGCGGACGGCGAGCGGCGTCGGCCGCCCTGGGACAGGACATGCCGCAGCCACGAGTTTGTAACGAGCCATTGACAGGAGCTTTGGCCGTGGGCAGTCTCATCTCCACACAGTGGCTAAACGATTAGCCAACACGGAATCAACCAGTTTGGGCAGGGGTAATGGCGCGCCGGATCGGGATCAAGGACGTGGCTGCGGCGGCGGGTGTGTCCACCGCGACGGTGTCGCACGTCCTGAACCGGGTCGAGGGCAAGCGGATCAGCCCGGAGACCCGGCAACGCATCTGGCAGGCTGCCGAGGAGCTCGGGTACGCGCCGAACGGACTCGCGCGGGGGCTGAGGACGCAGCGGTCGCAGACCATCGGCTTCGTCAGCGACGAGATCGCCACCACCCCCCACGCGGGCCGGATGATCCTGGGCGCCCAGGAGGCTGCGGCGGCGGAGGGCCTGGTGCTGCTGCTGGTCAACACGAGCGGCGATGCCGAACTGGAGCGCACGAGCATCGAGATGCTGCTCCAGCGGCAGGTGGACGGCGTGGTGTACGCGGCCATGTACCACCGCGTCGTGGAACTGCCGGACAGCCTTCGCTCGACACCCACCGTGCTGCTGGACGCGCGCTCCGACAATCCCGCCGTCCCCTTCGTCGTACCCGATGAGGTCCAGGGCGGGTACACGGCGGTGCGCGAGCTGACCGACCATGGGCACCGCCGGATCGGTGTGACCGTGCAGACCGTCGACCTTCCCGCGCGGCAGGGCCGCTTGGAGGGCTACCGCAGGGCGCTGGCCGAGGCCGGTGTTCCCTACGACCCGTCGCTGGTCGCCGCCGAGACGGCCGTGCCCTTCAACACGGTCGGCGGTGACGTGGCCGCCGGCTACCAGGCCGCCCGGCGTCTGCTGACGGCGGAGCGGCGCCCGACGGCGTTGTTCTGCTTCAACGACCGGATGGCCGCCGGTGCTTATCGGGCCGCGGCCGAGTTGGGTCTCTCCATCCCCGGCGACCTGTCGGTCATCGGGTACGACAACCAGGAGCTGGTCTGCGAGGCAGTTCACCCTCAGCTGAGCACGGTTCAGCTCCCGCACTACGAGATGGGGGCACGGGCCGTGGCCCAGTTGCTCGCACTCACCAAGACGCCGGGCCGGCCACCGGGCCCGGACGCACAGGAAATGCTGCCTTGCCCGCTGGTGGCGCGGGCATCGGTCACTTCGCCGCCCCGACTCTGACACCGGGACGGCGAAGCGTTTCGCACCATGACAGGCGACCGTCGCAACCGGTCGTCATCCCTGTCAGTACTTGGAACAACGTGAGGGTACACGTATGTCCCCTGGGATTTTCAACGAGCCGTCGAACCGGCGCGGCCGGCTGATCTCGGAGAGCGCCGCCGGTGCGCCCGCAGGCGCGGGCGAGTCGGTCTGCGCGATGTCGTCCCACTCCTTTGACGCCCCGGCCCCCCAGGCGCGGGGGTACTGAGCCCGGCGCTCCCCGCCGACCCGTCGTCGGCACTTCAGCACACCTTTCCCACACCTCACCGCCGGCATCCCGCTGGGCCTCATTTCTGCCGCCATGCCACGAGGCCTGCCGCGAGTGCCGGTGAAGGCCACCTTCATCGGCTACGAGGGGATCGTGGTCGGCCCTGTCGGGTGACCGTGCGTCCCCGCATGCTCTCCGCACATACCGAAAGGCACGTGTGTGTCCACCGCGCCCTGTGATCCGTACCGGCCCGTCGCGCATCTGCGGCCACCCCGGAACTGGATCAACGACCCCAACGGGCTGGTCTTCCATGACGGCCACTACCACGTCTGCTACCAGTACAACCCTCGCGGCACGACCCACGCGAACATGCACTGGGGCCACTTCCGCAGTCCCGACCTGCTGAGCTGGGAGCCGCTGCCGACGGCCCTGTCCCCCACCCCGGGTGGCGAGGACGCCGACGGCTGCTTCTCCGGCAACGCCGTTTCCGACGGCGACCGGCTGGTCGCCTTCTACTCCGCGCACCGGGAGGACCGCTCGCCCCAGCATCAGCCGGTCGCCCGCGCCACCTCCCGCGACGGCGGCCGGACCTTCAGTCCGCGGGGCGAACTGGTCATCCCCGCATGGCCCGACGGCTGCACCATGTACCGCGACCCATACGTCTGGCGGGACGGCGACAGCTGGCGGATGCTGGTCGGCTCCGCCCTCGCTGACGGCCGCGGCGCAGCCCTGCTGTACGAATCGTCCGACCTGGACGACTGGACCTACTTGGGACCCTTCGATGCCCGTGAGCAGGAGCCGGTCGGCGCCACGGGCCTGCACACCGGCGAGGGCTGGGAGTGCCCCCAGTACCTGCCGCCGCAGTCCGAACGACCTGGTGCCCTCATCTTCAGCGCGTGGAACCACCACGACGGCGCACGCTGCGTCACCGCCCTCGTCGGCGAAGAGCGCGGCCACGTCTTCGAGGCCGGCCCACCGGTCCTCGTGGACCACGGCCCGGACTGCTACGCCCCCGCGCTGCTGCGTGCGCCGGGCGGCAGGTGGCTGCTGTGGGGCTGGTCCGGGGAGGCGCGCGACGAAGCCTGGGCGGTCTCGGGCGGATGGGCCGGTGTACTGACCCTCCCCCGGGAGATCTCGGTCGGCGACGACGGCACACTGCGTCAGCAGCCCGCTGCCGAACTGCTCTCCCTGCGCGGCGAGCGCGCCGTCCATGCCGAAGGCGTGATCCACGGCCCCGAGCCCCTGGAACTGGGCCGTGTGGGCCGCGCCTTCGATCTGACGGCCCGTCTGGAGACGAACGGAGCGGCGAGTCTGCGGCTGCTCACCACCTCGGACGGATCCGAGTACCTCGACATCCGCCTCGACCCCGACGCCGGCGAACTGGTCGTCGATCGCGACCACGCCTCGCTGGACGACCGCGCCCACCGCGGCGTCCACCGGATGCCCTGCCCCACCGGTCAGCCGGTCGAACTGCGCCTGGTCGTCGACCACTCCATCGCCGAAGTCTTCCTGACCCCCACCGGCCAGGTACTCACCCTGCGCTTCTACCCGACCGGGAACGGCCCCTGGCGACTGCAGGCCCACACCGCGCCGGGCGCACGCCTGAACCACGCCATCGACGCCTGGGAGCTGCTGCACCTCGTGATCAAGGAGCCGAGCACCGGCACCGCACCACAGGGGGCAGTCCACATGACGGAGTCATCGCCCGCGTCGCCGTGAGGCACGTACCGATCCCGAATCCCCCTATGCACCTTCGCACCACCCACCCTCACCGGCACCACACACCGGAGGCACCCACCATGAACGCCGGCAACGGAAGATCCCGCCGAACGGCCCGTACGGCCCTCGCCCTCGCCCTGCCCCTGGCGGCACTCGCCGCCTGCGGAGGCGGAGGCAGCGGCACCTCCGCCGAGGAGGGCAGCGGCACGGGCACCATCACGGTCTGGGCTCACCACGGGCAAGCGAGCGAGGCCGCCGCACTGCAGAACGCGGTGCAGGCCTTCAACTCCTCGCAAAAGAAGATCAAGGTCAAGCTGACGCTGATCCCGGACACCGACTACACCAAGACCATCACCGCCACCGACGCCTCCAAGCTGCCGGACGTGATGGAGTTCGACGGCCCGACCATGGCGAACTTCGTCTACAACAGGAAGCTCGCCCCGCTCGACACCTACGTCACCGTCAAGACCCTGGCCAATGCCACCGACGCCATCAAGGCGGAGGGCCGGACCGACGGCAAGCAGTACGGGCTGGGCATGTACGACTCCGGGCTCGGCATCTACGGCAACAAGAAGCTGCTGGACGCGGCAGGCATCAAGTACCCGACCGGTCTGTCCGACGACTGGACCGCCGCCGAGTTCACCGCCGCCGTGAAGAAGCTGGCCGCCAAGGACCCCGACGGCAAGAGCATGGACCTCCAGGAGAGCGGTGGCTTCGCCAACGAGTGGGGCACCTACGGCTTCGCCCCCGTCGTCTGGTCGGCCGGCGGCTCGCTGCTGAAGAACGGCAAGGCCCAAGGCGCCCTGGACACCCCGGCCGTGGTCTCGGCGCTGAAGACGTTCCAGTCCTGGAAGAAGTACACCGACCCCAACACCGACGGAAACGCCTTCGCCAAGGGGCGCGTTGCCCTCAGCTGGGTCGGCCACTGGATGTACCCCGCCTACGGCAAGGCCCTCGGCAAAGACCTCGTCGTCCTGCCACTGCCCGACTTCGGCAACGGCCCCAAGACGGGCCAGGGCTCCTGGGAATGGGGCATCGGTGCCGACACCAAGAACGGCAAGGCCGCCGGCGCCTTCCTCGATTCCCTTCTGAACGACACCAACGTCACCGCGATGACCACGGCCAACGGTGCCCCTCCCGGCACCAGGTCCGCGCTCGCCAAGAGCCCGCTGTACCAGCAGGGCGGCCCGCTCCAGCTCTTCGCCGACCAGCTCGCCAAGCCCTGCGGTGACAGCGACATCGACATCGACAAGTCCTGCGTCGCCGTGACCCGCCCGGTCACCGCCGGATACCCCACGGTCACCGCCAAGTTCAGCCAGGCGCTGAGCGACGTCTACGGCGGAGCCGACCCGAAGACCGCCCTGGCCAAGGCCGCCCGCGCCATCGACCAGGACTTCTCGGACAACGACGGCTACAAGCTGCCGTAGCCGGCATCCAGCGGCCGGGAGGGACACACGCCGACGGCGCCCGTCCCTCCCGGCGGGAAGAGGACCCACCGTGACCACCGTGAACCCCGCGCCCGCCACACCTGACCGGCGGAGGCCGAGCCCACCACCGGCATCCGACGAACCCGCACGGTCCCGGCGCCGCAACCGCGACTGGCTGCATGGACTGCTGATGTCCGCACCCGCCCTCGGCGGACTGATCGCCTTCGTCGCCGTGCCGTTCGTCTACGCCGTCGTCCTGTCCTTCTACAACGTGCGGCTCGGCTCCCCGCTCCCGCCACGCTTCTTCGGCCTCGAGCAGTACCGGCGTCTCTTCACCGACCCCGACATGTCCGGCCCCTTCCTGCGGGCCCTGCTGAACAACCTGACCTTCGCCGTGGTCGTCGTACCGCTGCAGACGGGCCTCGCCCTGGCCCTGGCCATTCTGCTCAACCGCAAACTCAAGGCGATCGGCGTCTTCCGGTCCCTTTTCTTCCTGCCGGTCGTCTTCCCCATGGCCCTTGTCGCCGTCATCTGGCGGCTCATCCTCGCCCGCAGCGGTGACGGCCTGCTCAACTCCGCGCTGCACGCGGTGAGTTTCGGGAACTGGGGCGCCTTCGACTGGCTCGGCGACGGGCTCACCGCCATGGCCTCGATCATCGTGCTGTCCATCTGGCAGGGCGTCGGCTTCCAGATGGTCATCCTGCTCGCCGGCCTCCAGCAGATCCCGGGCGAACTCTACGAGGCCGCCCAACTCGACCGGGCCTCCCGCCGGCAGCAGTTCCGCCACGTCACGCTGCCCGGCATCCGCGGCACCCTCGTCTTCGTCGCCATGCTGACCTCCGTCCTGTCCTTCCGCGTCTTCGACCAGATCTACGTCCTCATCCACGGCGGCGGACTCGACGAAGACGCCACCCGCACCGTGATGTACCAGGCGGTCACCACGGCCTTCGACCAGAACAACATCGGCCAGGCGGCCGCGATCACCGTCGTCTTCTTCCTGATCGTCGTCGTCCTGACCCTCATCCAGCGCCGCGTCGTCCGCCCCGGCAACGAGGACTGATCATGACCCGCACACCCCTGCGCCGCTTCTTCGACTACGCCGTCCTCAGCGTCCTGGCGTTCATCTTCGTCCTGCCGGTCCTCTACCTGATCCTCGGCAGCTTCAAGCCCTCCGACCAGGTACTCAACGGCCTGACCGGCTTCCTCCCCACCCACCTGTCCTTCCGCAACTACACAGCCGTCCTGAACAGCTTCGACTCCGATGCCACCGGCTACCTCTGGCGTTTCATGGGCATCTCACTGCTCCTGGCCACCGTCGTGGTACTCGGCGGTCTGATCGTCAACTCCATGGCCGCCTACGGGCTCTCCCGGCTGCGCTGGCGAGGCCAGGACGCCGTCTTCACCCTCATTCTGCTTCTCATGCTGGTGCCGTTCGAAGCAGTCGCCGTCCCGCTGTTCTACATGTTCAACGACCAGCGCAACACCATCTACATCCAGGCCGTCCCCTTCATCGCCAACGCCTTCTCCATCTACCAGTTCGCCACCTTCTTCCGCTCGATCCCGCCCAGCATCGAAGAAGCCGCCCGCATCGACGGCGCCGGCCCCTGGCGCACCTTCTTCGCGATCATCGTCCCCATGAGCAAGCCGGCGTTCGCGTCGGTCGCGATCCTGACCTTCCTCACCCAGTGGGGCTCCTTCCTCTGGCCCGTCCTGATGGTCTCCGACCCCTCGGTGCGCCCACTGCCACTGCAGATGAGCGTCTTCCAAGGCCAGATGCCCGTGGACTGGGGCCAGGTCCTCGCCTTCGGCGTCCTGCTGGTCCTGCCCGTCCTGATCGTCTTCGCGTTCTTCCAGCGGTGGTTCGTCCAGGGCGTCGCCAGCTCCGCCGTCAAGGGCTGAGTGTTTCCACCTCGCTGCTGCTGGGCGAAGTCGCTCGGGGTGGCCCGTGTGAGCCCCCCCCGCTTGCCCCGGCGTGCGTCAGAAGGCGAGCGCGGGTACTCCAAAGCCCCTCGTCGCTCATCCCGATCGCTTTCGCCAGCTGCGGTACGAGCACCTGGTTGTCGCAGTACGACGGGTGGACCGCGCCGTCGGCCTGAACAACGGTCGCCGTCCCGCCCTTCGACCAGCCGAACATGCCGACGCGGTGCGGGTCGAGCGCGCCGCACAGGCCGACTGGCAGCGGCGGGTGTTCGGCGTCGGGGTTGTGCCCGGCACCGAGCTCCTCGACACGGTCGATGACGAACCGGACATCCTTCGCGAAGTCCGCCGGTCCCAGCGCCCGTCGCGGGTCGTCCAGCGGAGGACGCCCCCGGCCGTCGGGGAACTCGCTGAACGCGTCGTCCGTGTGATCCACCGTGACCACGACGGTGGCGTCGGAGCGGTGATCGTGCGCGCCGTGCGAGAACACGACGACGGGCAGCCGTCCTCCCGTTCGCCGCCCCGGGGCGCCCTCGTGGCCGGCCGTGAGCGGTGCGAGCGCGGCGTCGGCGGCGAACCCCGCGGACGTCAGTAGCGCCCGCAGAGGCGCGGCGGGCATCCAGGGCGCCCGCGGGTACCGCCGGACGTCCCGGGCGGGGTACCAGACGCCGGCCATCAGCTCGCGGTGCCGGCCCGGGCCGGCCGCGGGATCCGGACGTGAGGCGTCCACAAGATACAGCGACACCGTGCCCACCGGGTACGGTCCGGTCGGCTCGGGCAGGATGAGCCGCTGCGGGCCCGGAGCGGGCTGCGCGGCCCACGCGGGGCGTGCGACGCCGAGCGGCACGGCGGCGCCGGTCACCAGTGCGCCTCCCGACAGATGACGGCACGTCAGCCCGACCGAGCACATCCGACCGGCGGATGCACAGCGCGTCACGCACGGAACCACGGGGCTGCATCTGTGGGTTGAGCCGACGGGCCACCGAAGGGGCTACGGCCGGAGCACGATCTTGCCGTGAGTGTGCCGCCGTTCCAGCTCGCGGAAAGCGTCCCGCACCTGCTCCAGCGGGTAGGCGCGGGCGATCGGCACCTCAAGCTCCCCGCGCGCGGCGAGCCGGGCGAACTCACCGACCACGACCGCGCACGCCGCCGAGCCTTCCCCGTAGGTCCGCGCACCGACCTTGGCCGCGGCCTGCCAGTCGCTGATCGTGTTGATCCGCTCGGGCCGCACGCCCAACTCCGTTGCCAGCTCCACATAGCCGTCGCCGAACGTGTCGATGAACGCGTCGACGTTCCCGCCGGCGGCCTGCCGGATCCGCTCGGCAACGCCCTCCCCGTACTCGACCGGGACGGCACCGCGATCCGCCAGCCAGACGTGGTTCCGCTCGCTCGCCAGCCCGATCACCGTGGCGCCACGCCGCCGCGCGAGCTGTACGGCGAGCGACCCGACGCCGCCCGCCGCACCTGACACCACGACCGTGTCGCCCGGTCCGGGGTCCACCGCGAACACGGTGGCGTATGCGGTCGTGCCGGCCACGTACAACGACCCGGCCACGTCCCAGGGCAGGTCCTCCGGGCGAAAGACCACGTTCACGTCGTCGACCACGACGAACTCCGCGTGGCTCGCCCTGTTGTGGGTGAAGCCCAGGACCTCATCACCCACCGCGACACCGCGCACGTGTGGGCCCGCCTCCACCACCACGCCGGCCAGATCGCTGCCCTGCCCGGAGGGAAACGTCGCCGGCCAGCGATCGTGCCGCGCGCCCTTGCGGATCATCACCTCACCGGGCTGGATCCCGGCCGCGCGGACCTCGACCAGCACCTGCCCGGCGCCGGGCGACGGCCGCTCCACCTCCTCCACCCGCAGCACATCGATCCCGCCGTACTCATGGAACCGCACCGCCTTCATTGCGTGACCACCGCGCTTTCTCGCTCGGATCGTGACGGCGCGTTCAACGACTCGGGAACGAAGCCGTATTCCCCGAGCGGGGCCCGAGTGTCTGGTGCAAGTTCCTTGAATGCAGGGGATGGTGACGCTTGATCACCCCGACCGGGCTTCGTACGATCGCTCGATGGGACACGACGATCTCCCGACCCTTGAACTCGCCTTTCCCGGTCCGGAACGTGACCGTGGTGTGGCGGCGATCGTGAGCGGTCGGAAAACCGCGCTCACGGGCCTCCTGGAAATCTACGAGCACGCCGGAGAGGCAGTACCGGTGGCCGGTCAGCGATTCTCAGTGCTTGATTCCGCAGGCCGTCCGGCCGTCACGATCGAGCTCGTCGAGGTACGCGTCGTTCCCATGAAGGAGATCGACGACGACTTCGCACGGGCCGAGGGACGCGGCTACTCCGACGTCGCACAATGGCGGGCCGCCCACGAGGACTTCTTCCGGAGTGACGGTGTGAGCGGGTTCCTGGGTCGCACGCCAGTCATCGATGATGACACTCTCGTCGTCGCCGAACGCTTCCGAGTGGTCGCTGGAGGGTGTTGATCTGCCAGGCGAGGACACCCGTGGCGCCCTTGGTGCCGACGACATCGATCTGGACCTCTCCGTCGCCCTTGATGCGTCGCTGGACGACGGACTGGTCGCAGGGGACCTTCGCGTCGGAACCCGACGCGGAGGGGACGATGGTCAGGCGCGCGCTGCCGTGCCCGACGCAGGTCAGAGCCAGCTGGTATGTCCTGCCCTTGCGAAGCACCGGCCGGGTGTGGATGCCGTCCCCGGTACGCTCCGATCCGCCCTCCAGGAGCGTACCGCCAAAAACGCCGGCCACGATGGCTGACGCCTGTTTCACCAGCACCTTCTCGGGCGGTGAACTCGGCGCGTGAGAGCGGGCGTCGGACTGCGGGGTCGGCGTGGCCCGGTCGGCGCTGTGGCTGTCGGAATCCTGGCCGCAGGAGGCGAGGAGCAGAACAGACGCTGCTGCCGCGGCGCAGACCGCGGCCGTGCGCCGGGTGTGCGGGCGGCTCATGACGACGTCTCCCAGTGATCAATCTGCGACAGGGCCTCCACGTTGTACGACACGACGTCCCTGGACAGCACGCGAATTGACCGGGGTTCAGGTACTGCGACGTAGGGCGGGCAGGTCCTGCATGACGCCGCCCCACGAAGCCGTGTCAGACGCCGACGGGCTCGCCCGGGCCGGGGACGTTGCGGAACCGGAACGGCTCCGGTTCGCGGCCGGGTTGGACGAACCAGCACTCTCCTGTGCCGCCGCCGGTGACGATCCGCAGTACGGCGTCCGCGACGTCCTGGGCCGGGATGACCGGCAGTCCCTGCTCGGAGAGCATGTCGCGCAGCGGGTCGATGATCCGCGACTCGGCGAACCCCGGGCAGATCGCGTTGAAGCGCACGTTCTCCCGCGCGAGAGCCGGTCCCAGGGAGCGTGCGAGTCCCACGACCGCGTGCTTGTTGGCCGCGTACAGGGGGTCGAGCGGTACGGCAGCCAGGCCCGCCAGGGACGCGGTCGCCACGATCGATCCTCCACCGCGGGCCCGCAGCGCCGGCAGTACGGCGTGGGTACCGAAGACCACACCGTCGAGGTTGGCGCCCATCGCCCGGCGGTATCGCTCCGGGGCGAAGTCCTCGCCGACGCCGCATCCCGTCGCCACGCCCGCGTTGAGCAACGCGATGTCGACACCGCCGTACCGGTCCTGCGTGAACTCCACCAGCGCGCGGTTGGCGTCGAGGTCGGAGACGTCGCAGGCACGGAAGTCGCCGTCGACCAGGTCGGCCACCTCCCGGCCGCCCTGCGCGTCGAGGTCGGCGACCACCACGCGCGCCCCCGCCTTCGCCAGCGTCAGCGCCATGGCCCTGCCCAGTCCGCCGGCACCGCCGGTGACGATCGCGACCTTGCCCTCGAACGCGCCGGCGGTCACGTCAGCTCCAGCACGAGCTTGCCGACGTTCTCGCCGCGGAAGAGCATCTGGAACGTCTCGGGGAAGTCGTCCACGGTCCCCCGCACCACGTGTTCCTTGACCTTGATACGGCCGGCACCGATCCAGGAGGAGATCTCCTGCGCGGCCTCCGCGTAGCGCTTGGCGTAGTCGAAGACGACGAAACCCTCCATGCGGGCGCGGCGCACCAGCAGCGAGAGGTAGTTGGAGGGGCCCTTGACCGGCGTGGCGTTGTTGTACTGGCTGATCGCACCGCAGATCACCACGCGCGCGTGCATCGCCAGCCGGGTCAGGGCGGTGTCGAGGATGTCGCCGCCGACGTTGTCGAAGTAGACGTCGATTCCGTCGGGGGCGTGCTCGCGCAGCGCCTTCTTGACGTCGTCGGCCCGGTAGTCGATGGCCGCGTCAAATCCCAGTTCGTCGGTGAGCAGGGCACACTTCTCGGGTCCGCCGGCGATGCCGACGACCCGGCAGCCCTTGGCCTTCGCGATCTGGCCCGCGATGGTGCCGACCGCGCCCGCCGCTCCCGACACGACGACCGTCTCGCCGTCCTTCAGCGCGCCGACGTCCAGCAGACCGAAGTAGGCGGTCATGCCCGGCATGCCCAGGGCGCCCAGATATGTCGAGGCCGGGGCGAGCGAGGTGTCGATCTTCATGGCGCCCCGGCCGTCGGACACCACGTACTCCTGGACACCGAACGTGCCGACCACGTGATCACCGGGCTGGAAGTCGGGGTGGTCGGAGGCCGTGACCTCGATGACCGATCCGGCGCGCATCACCTCGCCGATGCCCACCGGCGGCAGGTAGGAGGGGCGGTCGTCGAGCCAGCCCCGCATGGCCGGGTCCAGGGAGATGACACGCGTCCGGCCGGCGAATCGGCCGGGACCCGGCTCCTCGAGCGGTACGGAGCTGTGCTGCCAGTCATCGGGCTTCACTTCGCCCACGGGTCGGGCTCCCAGACGGATCTGGCGGTTGGTCGCGGACATCGCGCCTCCTGTCGTTCACGGCTGAGGCTGACCATACCGACCAGTAGGTACGTCTGCGAGCGTGATCTTCACCACACACGTCCATCGCGCGGATGCGACTTCGAACCCTAAACGTGATGGTCAGCAGGCTTAACAGCCATTCCAACCAGTCGGTATCGTGCGCCGCCGCACCCGTTCTTCACCGCCCACCTCCCACGGAACAGCGCCGCACCGGAAGGCCATGCGATGACACACCCCGACGACCACCGGTACCCACCACCAGCACCGCCGGGATGGCCACAGCAACGACCCGAGCCCTACGCCCCGCGGTACCACTCGTACGGATACGACACCTCCCGCTACGACTCGTACACCTCATACGACTCGTACGGGCACGACGCCAGGTACGCACCGTACGCGGCCGAGCCCGAGCCGCACAGCACCGACCTCGCCGCCCTGCGCTCGGCCTACCGAGTGCTCCGCCGGGTCTCCACGCTCACCGCGCTCGGCTCCTTCGTGGTGTACGTGGCACTGTCCTGCTGTGCACCGGGCCTGATGGGGGCGAAGGTCGCCGGTGAGGTGAGCCTGGGCATGGCGCTGGGGGTCCTCCAACTCGTCGTCACCTTCGCGGCGGTCGTCTGGTACGGCCGCAGCGCCGAGCGCTTCGTGGACCCGTTGGCGCAGGTCGTCAGGGAGCGCACGGTCCGGCCGGGCCGGGATGCCGGGGTGGCGAGATGAACGACTTCGGTTCCGGCACGCAGGCCATCGTCCTGGTCCTGTTCAGCGCCCTGGTCACCATCACCCTGCTGATGTGTGTGATGGCGGGACCCGACCGCGACGACCTGACGAACTTCTACACCGGCTACCTCTCGCTCACCCCGCTCAAGAACGGCCTGGCGATCGCGGGCGACTACATCTCCGCGGCGACGGTGCTGAGCACCACCGGCATCGTCGCGCTCGCCGGATACGACGGTTACGTGCTGGCGGTCAGCACCGCCATGTCCCTGGTGCTGCTGATGTTCCTGCTGGCCGAACCGTTGCGCAACGCCGGCAGCTTCACCATGGGTGACGTCCTGGCCCGGAACATGCCGGGGCGGGCCGTCCGCATCGCCTCCTGCGTGGTGACACTCACGGCGACCCTGCCCTTCCTGGTCGTCCAGCTGTCCGGAGCCGGGTCACTGCTCACTTTCATCCTGGGCATCCCCCACGAGGCCGGCGCCAGGACGACGTGCATCGTCCTGGTCGGCAGCCTGATGATCATTTACGCCGCCATCGGGGGCATCCGGGGCACCGCGCTCATCCAGATGATCAAGATCGTGATCCTGCTGGGCACCAGCGTCACCGTCGCGGCCCTGGTCCTGAACCGCTTCGACTGGAGCCCCGGCGAGGTGCTCCGGGCCGCCCAGCGCGGCAGCGGAGCGGGCCCCGCCTTCCTCCAGCAGGGCCTGCAACTCGGCACCTCGGCCGGTGACCGGCTGGACTTCGCCAGTCTCCAGATCACCGTGATCCTCGGTGCGGCCTGTCTGCCGCACATCACGATGCGCCTGTACTCCGCGCGGGACGTGCCCGCCGTGCGCCGCTCCATGTCGTGGGCGGTGGGCACGGTCACCACGTTCTGCCTGCTCGTGATCGTCATGGGCACGGGCGCGGCGGCACTGGTGGGATCGCGGTACATCACCGCGGCCGACCCGCACGGCAGGACGTCGGTGCTGATGCTGTCCCGGGCGCTCGACGGCGACGCCAGCTCCGCGGGCACGACGATCCTCTACGCGGCCATGGCGGGCACGGTCTTCATCACCCTGCTGTCCTCGGTCGCGGGGATGACCCTGGCCGCGGCCTCCTCACTCGCCCATGACCTGTTCGCCCATGCGGCGCGGCGCGGACAGGCGGCACCGCGTACCGAGATGACGGTCGCGGCGTGGACGAGCGTGGCGGTGGGGATCGTCGCCATCATGCTCTCCACCCTGGTCCAGAACTGGGACGTCGGCGTGCTGACCACGCTGGCGATCTGCGTCGGGGCATCGGCCGTGGCCCCCGCACTGACCTACTCCCTGTTCTGGCGGGGATTCACGCGCACCGGCCTGCTCGCCGCCCTCTACGGCGGCGCGGCCTGCGCGGTGGTGCTGATGGCCTTCTCCAAGGCCGTCTCGGGCACGCCGTCCGCGGTCTTCCCGCACGCGGACTTCAGCTGGTTCCCCATGCAGTCCACCGGCCTGGTCTCCATCCCGTTCGGGTATCTGGCGGGCTGGCTGGGCAGCCGTCTCGACCACCGGCGCAGCACTGCCGCGAGCCGCGAGAACCGTCGGCTGTACGAGGAGAGCGAGGCACAGTTGCTGGCCGCGGCCGAATGACCCATGGGCGGCGGGGCTTCGGCGCCTACCGGGCCCCTACAATTTGAGACCGAACGACCGTGCGGCGGTCAGCCACCGTACGGTCGCCGGCGAAGAACCGGAAGGACCACAAGGACCCGAAGGCCCGCAGGTCCTGAAGGCCCCGAAAGACTTGAAGGAGCCGCCCGTGCCCGGCCAGCGATCCATCACCGAAGCCGAGAAGCTCGCCTCGGCCAAGCTCGGCGGCATCCCGATCCGCCGGGACCAGATGGCGGCCGTGGCGAACATCTACCGGGCCGCCTCCGCGGTACGCCAGCACCTGGAGAACTCCGTGCTGCGGGGCTCGGACCTCACCTGGACGGCGTTCGTCGTGCTGTGGGTCGTCTGGGTGTGGGGCGAGTCGGAGACCCGGCACGTGGCCGAGGAGGCCGGCATCTCCAAGGGCACCCTCACCGGGGTGGCCCGCACCCTGGAGTCGCGCGGGCTGATCGGCCGCGCCGGGCATCCGAGTGACGGCCGGCTGGTGCTGCTCAGCCTCACGGACAAGGGCGAGGAACTGATGCGGCGGGTGTTCCCGGCGTTCAACGAGGAGGAGGCCTTCGTGACCTCCCGGCTCAGCGACGCCGAGTGCCGCGGTCTCGCGGAGGGGCTGCGGCAGGTCGTGCTCCAGGTGGAGGAGCGCGGCGAGGAGCGCCGCCGCGAACTGCTCGACGGTTCCGAGCCCGCGCCGCGCCGCAGCGGGCGGCGCCCCAAGGCCTGATCAGCTCGCGGCCGCCCGCACCAGCGCGTCGAACAGGCGCTGCTGGAGCGGGTCCTCGTGCGCGGTGTCCTCGGGATGCCACTGCACGGCGGTGAACCAGCCCCGGGTGTCGGTCTGTTCGAGCCCCTCGACCGTGCCGTCGACGGCGGTCGCGGTGACGGTGAGCCCGTCGCCGAGGCGGTCCACGCGCTGGTGGTGGTAGCAGGAGGCGTCCGCCTTCGCCTCCCCCATGACCTGTTCGAGGCGGGAGCCGGGGCGGACGGTCACCGGGTGGCGGAGGTGCCGGTGGGTGTGCTCCGGGCCGCCCATGTCCTGCTCCAGGGTGCCGCCCAACGCCACGTTGACGACCTGGAGTCCACGGCAGACTGCCAGCAGGGGCAGGCCCGACTCCAGTGCGTGGCGGGCTACTTGGAGGTCGAAGGAGTCATGGAGTTCGTCGACGTCGTAGACGCTGTCATGGGTGTCGCCGGCGCCGTAGCGGTACGGGGCGAGGTCGCCGCCGCCGGGCAGCAGCACGCCGTCGAAGCGGGCGAGCCGGCCGGCCGCACCGGTGTCGGCGGGGTGGATGCTCGCGGGTTCGCCACCGGCCCGCCAGACGGCCTCGATCAGGGCCCGGGCGTTGACCTCGGCGGCGAAGCGCAGGGCCGAGGTGGTGGCGGAGAAGCGGGCGGGTACGGCGATGAGCGGTCGGGTCACAGCTGGATCCAGGTCGTCTTGAGTTCGGTGTACTTGTCGATCGCGTGCGCGGACTTGTCCCGCCCGTTCCCGGACTGCTTCATACCGCCGAAGGGCACGGTCAGGTCGCCTTCCTCGTAGCAGTTGACCCAGACCGTGCCGGCTCGCAGGGCGCGGGAGACCTGGTGTGCGGTGGACAGGCCGGAGGTCCACAGGCCGGCCGCGAGACCGTACTCGGTGGCGTTGGCGAGCCGGACCACCTCGTCCAGGTCGTCGAAGGCGAGGACGGACAGCACCGGGCCGAAGATCTCCTCCCGGGCCAGGCGCATGCCGGGTTCGACGCGGTCGAAGACGGTCGGCCGCAGATAGCTGCCGCCGGCCTCCGTCAGGGTGCGTTCGCCTCCCGTGCGCAGCCGGGCGCCTTGCTCGCGGCCGGTGTCGATGTGGTCCTGTACGCGCTCCAGGTGGGCCTCCCCGATCAGTGCGCCCATCTCGGTCGCCGGGTCGAGGGGGTCACCGAGCCTGAGTTCCCCGGCTCGGCGCACGACCGCCTCGGTCACGCGCTCGGCGATCGAGGAGTGGACCAGGAGCCGCGAGGGGGCGGTGCACATCTCGCCCTGGTTGAAGAAGACGCCCCAGGCGGCGGTGGCCGCGGCCCGGTCCAGGTCGGGGGCGTCGGGAAGGATGATGTTGGGCGACTTGCCGCCCAGCTCCAGCCAGACCCGCTTGAGGTTGGAGTCGGCGGAGTAGCGCAGGAAGTGGCGGCCGACGGCGGTGGAGCCGGTGAAGGCCAGCACGTCGATGTCCGGGTGGAGGCCGATGGCCCGCCCGGCCGTGGGGCCGTCGCCGGTGACCACGTTCAGGACGCCGGGCGGGAGTCCGGCCTCGGTGCCGATGCGGCCGAGGAGCAGCGCGGAGAGCGGGGAGTGCTCGGAGGGCTTGAGAACGACCGTGCAGCCGGCGGCGAGTGCCGGGGCCACCTTCCAACTCGCCAGTGTGAGAGGGAAGTTCCAGGGGACTACCGCGCCGACGACGCCCGTCGGCTCGCGGGTGACCAGGGCGAGGGCGTCGGGCGCGGTGTGCGGGGACTCGTCGGTGAGCTTGTCGGCCAGCTGGCCGTACCAGCGGAAGGTGCTGACCGCGGCACGCAGTTCGATGTCGTACGCCTCGGTGATCGGCTTGCCCATTTCCAGCGTGATGGTGAGGGCGAGCTGCTCCCTTTGCTCTTCGAGGAGTTCGGCCATCCGCAGCAGGACCCGGCCGCGTTCCGCGGGGGCCAGCCGCGGCCACGGGCCGGAGTCGAAGGCGCGGCGGGCGGCGGCCACGGCGTGGTCGACCTCGGCCTGCCCCGCGTCTGCGACCTGGCTGAGGAGCTGCCCGTCACGGGGTGAGACGACGGCGAAGGTCGCCCCTCCCCCAGGTTCGTCGGTCCCGTCGATGTGGTGCTGTACGGGCAGGTCGAGTGCCTTGGCCCGGCTGAGCAGTTCGTCGTGGGTGGCGTCCAGCATGTGTTCCTGTCCAGAAGTCGGGGGCCCGGCCGCGTGGCAGCCGGGCCCGGCGAAGGGGTGTCAGCGGCCGTGGACGACCCGTGCGGTCCCCGCCCCGAGCAGCAGCACCGCGGGGACGGCCAGGACGAGCCAGGTGGCCGTGGTGGTGTCGCCGCCGATGAGGGTCGTGAAGTTGGCGAGGACGACCCAGATGACGGCGGCGATGCCAAGGGCGCCGAGGGCCGGGGCGATCAGCGTCTGCCAGGGCCGGGTGTCGAGACGCTCGCGGCGGAAGAAGACGATCACGGAGACCGAGGTGAGGAGGTACAGGAGCATGCAGGCCAGGACGCCGACACCGCTGAACCAGGAGAACAGGGTGAGGACCGGGTCCTTGCCCGTGAGTGCGAAGGGCATCACCAGGAGCACCGCGATCGCCGTCTGCACCATGCCCGCGGCCCATGGCGCATGCCGCTGGTTGAGGGTGCGCAGCCGGGCCGGCAGCAGGCCTTCACGGCTGAGGGAGAACAGATAGCGGTTGGCGGAGTTGTGGAAGGCGAGGATGCCGGCGAACAGGGAGGTGCCCAGCAGGACCGGCAGCACGTCGTTGACCCAGCCGCCGAACTGGCCGGCGATCGGTGCGAAGACGAACACCGTGGAATCGCCGCCCGCCAGCGCCTTGCCCGCGGCCGCGGTGACCTTCGAGGGGCCGTACGAGGAGACCAGCATCCAGGAGACGAAGGCGAAGAAGCCGGTGACGACCGCGACCGACAGGTAGGTGGCCCGGGGGACGGTCCGGTGGGGCTCGCGGGCCTCCTCGCCGTAGATGGCGGTGGCCTCGAAGCCGAACATCGAGGCGACGGCGAACATGAGCGCCACGCCGGGCGCGCCCTGGAGCACGGCGCCCGGCGAGAAGGTGCCGCCGAAGTCGAGGCCTTCGGGGCCGCCGCCCTTGAAGAAGGTGACCAGGGCGAACGCGAGCAGGATGCTGAACTCGGCCAGTACGAACACGGCGAGCAGCTTGGCCCCGAGTTCGATCCCGGCGGCACCCAGCACCTGGACGACGGCCATGGTCAGCAGGGCCCACACCCACCAGGCGAGGTGGGCGCCGGAGTAGTGCTCGACCAGGCCGCTGACGGTGAACCCGTACAGGCCGTACATCGCGGCCTGGACCGTGCAGTAGGCGAACAGCGCGACCGCGGCGCTGCCGCTGCCCGTCGTCCGGCCGAGGCCCTTGCCGATGTACGTGTAGAAGGCGCCGGCCTTGACGACGTGCCGGCCCATGGCCACGAAGCCCACCGAGAACAGCAGGATCACCGCTCCGGCGACGGCATAGGCGGCCGGGGCCCCGGGGCCGTTGCCGACGGCGACGGCGATCGGGACGGCGCCCGCGATGCCGGTGAGCGGCGCCTGGGCGGACAGGACGAAGAAGAGGATGCCCAGGACACCCAGGGCGTTGCGTTTGAGGGTTGCCGCGGGGCGGGTGCCCTCTCCGGCCTGCGGAGAGGCGTCGACCGTCTGACTGTCCACTCGGATCACCTGCTGAGGGGAAGGGAGGAGGTTTCGTTTTGAGCCAAACGAGTTGCCTCATGGTGGGCCGGAACTATCCATCTGACAAGGGGGTGGGGAGGGAATTCACGACAGGGAAACCGCCGCTCCCGGGGCATGGCAAACCCCCCGGCGCGACCGCGACGGGGGGCTCCGGGCCGGGCACGCTCAGTCGCGGTTCTCCCGCACCCGCTCACCCAGAGTGCGCAGCAGGGAACGCAGCTCGGCGAGGGCGGCCTCGGTGTCCGCGCGGTCGCCGATGCCGGTCAGCTGGTGCAGCACCAGGCCGTCCAGCGCGGCGAACACCAGGCGGTTGAACGCCGGGCTCGCGTCGCCGGGCAGTATGCGGGCCAGCTCGCGCTGCGAGGCGCCGAAGTACTCGTCGTACAGTTCGCGCACCTGCGGCAGCAGCTCCGGGCGGCGGCGGGCCTCCAGCAGCAGCTCGTACTGGTACGCCTGGCCGTCCGCGTCGTCCTCCACCATGTCCGTCAGCCCGCCGACGAAGTCCTCCGGCCGGCCGGTGCCGGGCTCCAGCAGGCTGCTGCTCAGGCTGACGCGCACGGCGTAGGCGAGGGACTCCTCGATCAGCGCGTCCCGGGAGCCGAAGTGGTGGACGACCAGACCATGGGTGACCCCGGCCTCCTCGGCCACGGCACGGTAGGTGAGGTGGCGCAGTCCTCGCCGGCCGACGACCCGGACCGCGGCCTTGAGCAGCGCCTCGCGCCCCTCGCCGTACCCCAGCCGCTTGCGCGACCGGGAATCGGGCCGGCGCGGGGTCTCGGCGGATTCGGTCATGGTCGCGACCCTACCCGCCGGGTGCCGCCGCAGGTCCTGGCGCTCAACGGCGCGGCGGGCGGATGCCACGGAACTCCCAGTCTCCGCCGAGTGCGGTGGACAGCACCTCCTCGGACTCGGTGGGCTGGGCGCCGACATCGGCACGGATCGGGGTCGGACCGGTGACGATGTGGTTGGTGAGCCGCCCGAGGCCCTCGACCTCGACCTCGACGACATCGCCGGGCCGGACCGGCCGGGAGTGGGCCGGGGTGCCGGACAGCAGCACGTCGCCGGGGTACAGCGTGATCGTGCGGGCGATGTCGGCGACGAGATAGTGCATGTCCCACTTCATCTCGTCGGTCGAGCCGTCCTGGACGACCTCGCCGTTGACGTACGTCCGCAGCCGCTTGCCGTGGAAGTCCCAGTCGGTGACCAGGCCCGGGCCGAGCGGACACAGGGTGTCCGAACCCTTCACCCGCAGCATGGAACCCGCGTCGGTGTCCCGGAAGTCGTGCAGCCCGTAGTCGTTGGCGACCGTGTAGCCGGCGATGTGCTCCCCCGCCTCGGCCGGGGAGATGTTCCGCGCGGCCTTCCCGATGACGATGGCGACCTCACCCTCGTAGTTGAGCCACTTGCAGCCCTCGGGACGGACGACGGCGCCCCGGTGGGAGTTGAGGGCGGAGGTCGGCTTGTGGAAGTAGGTCGGCGCGTCCGGAAGTTCGATCCGGAACTCGTCGACGCGACTGCGGTGGTTGAGATGAACGGCGATCACCTTGGACGGCACGACCGGCGGCAGGTGCTGCGCGTCCTCGGCCTTGACTCGGCGGCCGTCCCCGGCGACGAGTTCGTCCCCGTCGACGGTGACCTGGACGGCGGCGCCGTCGAGAAGGATACGGCGGTATTCGGGCATGGCCAGGCTCCTCAGATACGGCTGTGGGGGGTGCGTGGGGACTTCGGGAGACCGGTGCCGGTCCAGCCGTCGGCGGGCCGGTCGAACCAGAGGTGGACCTGGCCGGTGCCGACGGAGTTCTCGTACTCGCCGTACTGCCGGGCGCGGGCCACACAGGCCTGCTCGCCGAGAGCGCCGGCCATCATCAGGTAGTGGAAGAACTTCGCCTCGGGCTTGAACTTCCAGAAGGCGTCCATGGTCTCGAGAACCTTGTCGTGCCGGCCCTCCTTGAACCAGGCGATGCGCTCGTGGTCGGCCTCTCGGGCCTGCGGGGTGAAGATGTGGACCGGGTCGCTGGCCTCGTGGTCGCGCAGTTCGCGCAGCGGCCAGAAGGTGTGCGAGAGAGCACCCGAGGCGATGAGCAGCACCCGGCGTCCCGGGGTGGCGGCGATACCGTCGGCGAGGGCCCGCCCGAGCCGCAGATGGTCCTCCATGTCACCGGTCTGGCAGACGCCGATGGACACCCACCGCTTGTCGGGCAGACCTTCGCCGAGGAACTTCCAGAGGTTGATGGTGGCGTAGTAGATCGGCAGGTACTCGTCGTCGATGGCCGTGATCCAGGTGCCATGCTTGTCCGCGAACTGCTCAATACTGCGGGCGAGTTCGGGATCGCCAGGGAAGTCGTACCGCATCCGGCACATGCCGCGCGGCAGTTCCTCGGAGGTGAACAGCCCGGCCCGCCGCTGCTGGGCGGTGACGACGAACTCGACGGTGGTCGCCCAGTGGGAGTCGAGGACGACGACGGTGTCGTATTCGTGTGCGGCATCCCGCTCGAAGACGTCCTCGCGCAGCTGCCGAAGGCCGGTGACGAGGGTGATCTCCTTGCCCTCGTTGAGCTCCAGCCGGTCTGCCTCCGGCAGCACGATGGTGGGGACGTGAGCGAGGAGCCCCGCCCCGACGATCTCACCCATGGTCCTTGAAGCCCTTCGGTGCGGTGACGGTGTTCTTCAGGTCGCAGTAGAAGTCGAAGCTCCAGGTACCGCCCTCGCGCCCGACACCGGAGAGGCGGGAGCCGCCGAAGGGCGCCTGGAGGTCACGGACGAAGAAGCAGTTGACCCAGACGGTGCCCGCGACGAGCCGTGAGGTGACGCGCTGGACGCGCTCGGGGTCGCCGGTGGCGAGGGTGGCGGCGAGCCCGAACCGGGTGTCGTTGGCGAGCCGGACGGCTTCCTCCTCGTCGGCGAAGGTCTGGAGGGTCAGGACCGGTCCGAAGACCTCCTCCTGGACGATCTCACTGTCCTGCTCGACCTGGCTGAGCAGGGTCGGGGCGTAGAACTGGCCGTGCTCACGGTGTCCGCCGATCACGGCACGGGCGCCGGCCGCGACGGCCCGCCGTACGAATCCGTCGATCTTCTCCAGCTGACGGGGGTGGATGTTGGGCCCGATGTCGGTCCCCTCGTCGCGGGGGTCGCCCTGCACGAGCGAGCTCGCCCTCGCCACGAAACGGCGGGTGAACTCCTCGGCGGCCGACTCCTCGACGAGCAGACGGGTCCCGGCGAGGCAGACCTGCCCGGCGTTGTCGTACTGCTCCACCGCGAGGTCCACGGCAAGGTCCAGGTCGGCGTCGGCGAACACCAACAGCGGTGACTTGCCGCCGAGTTCAAGACTCAAGGGCGTCAGGTTGGCGGCGGCCGAGGCGGCGATCCGCTTGGCGGTGGGCACCGACCCCGTGAAGCTGATCCGGCGCACGTCCGGGTGGGAGGTGAGGGCGTCGCCGATCTCGGCGCCGTAACCCTGTACGACGTTCAGGACTCCGGCGGGCAACCCGGCCTCGGCGGCGATGTCGGCGAGCAGGGAGGCGGTGAGCGGGGACCACTCGGCGGGCTTGAGGACGACGGTGTTCCCGGCGGCGAGGGCCGGGGCGACCTTCCAGGTGGCCAGCATGAGCGGGGCGTTCCACGGGGTGATCAGCACGCAGGGGCCGGCGGGGTCCCAGCTGACGTGGTTGGTGTGTCCGCGCGTGTCGAAATCGTCGTGCTCCAGCTTCAGCAGCCAGTCCGCGAAGAAGCGGAAGTTGTGGGCGACGCGGGGCATGACGCCACGGCGGTGGGAACGGAGCAGCGCGCCGTTGTCGGTGGTCTCGACGATCGCGAGCTCTTCGAGCCGCTTCTCGACACCGTCGGCGACGGCGTTCAGGAGCCGGGCACGTTCGGCGCGGGGGGTGGCGGCCCAGGCGGGGAAGGCGGCGCGGGCGGCGGCGACGGCGGCGCGGGCTTCGGCGGGGCCGCCGCGGGCGATGTCACCGAGGGTGCTGCCGTCGAGGGGAGAGGTGTCGGTGAAGGTGTCACCGGAGGCGACGCGTCGACCGCCGATCCAGTGCCGGGTGTCGATGGAGACTCCCGCAACGATGATTCTGTCAGCCATGAGAAGGACTCCTATGGAAAGAAGGGGCTACTGCAGGTCACCGGCCTCACCCGGCAGACGCTCCGGAGGTCCCGCTCTCCAGCAACCGTCCGCCGTCCCAGACCACCCCGACCTGCCGGTAGTACGCGGCGATCGGCTCCCGGATCTCCAGCCGGGCCAGTTCCTCCGTGGGCGCCTCGAACAGCTCCAGCTCGGCATCGCCGACCCACGGTTGACCGCCCTCGAAGGCCGCGGCCCCGGACTCGATCAGCTCATCCAGAGCCAGCCCCTCGCCCTTCTCGATCGAAGGCAGCCACCGGTGATGAGCCATCGGATGCCCGTTCACGAACCCGTTCGTCTCGGCCGGCTCCCGCAGCGTCACCACCGTCTGGGCCAACCGCCGGTCCGCCGCGGCCAGCGTCGCCCCGAACCGCGCCCCGGCCTCGATCCGAGGCGCGGGCCCATAGGGGTGCGGCCGCGTCTGGTGGATCGACCCGAGCTTCTTCGGATACCCCTGGTGCAGCCCGCGAGCGATCGCGAAGTCCTTGTCGACCCAGATGTGGACGCACCGCGAGTACGTCCGCCCCCGGTACCGGCAGCGCACGACCGCGAACGCCTCCTTGTACTGCGCGCGCACCGGATCCAGCAGTTCCTCCCCCGATGCCGAGCACGACTGCCAGTCGGCCCAGATCAGAGCGACCGCACCGGGATCGTCGTCGGCCAACTCCAGTGGCTCGGGCAGGAGTTCACGCACCCGCGAGGGATCCGTGCGGTACTCGACGGTGAGCAGGTCACCGGAGTACCGCCACGGAGGCGAGGGGATCAGCGACGAGGCACCGCTCGCCGTCTTCGGATGGAAGTAACCACGGAGACTGGCCACGTGAGGCTCCTTAAACAGTCAGTGCGGGCTGCTTGAGCAGTTCGGCGCGGTAGCGGGCGGCGGACGCGGCGACGGTCCGGCCGCCGAGCGCCACGACCCCGACGAGCCGGCCGTCGCGGCGGTAGCCGACGAGAACGTCCCCGTCCGGGTCGCCGTCGAGGACCCGGACGTCGCCCTTGCCCAGCACAGGCGCTCCGAAGGACTGGAGCCGGAAGTCGTGCTGGTCGCTCCAGAAGGTGGGCAGCGGCGCGAAGGGCGCCGACTCGTCCTGCTCTCCGGAGAGATGACCCACGAGCACCCTCGCCGCGTGCTTGGCGGTGTCGGTCGGGATCGACCAGTGCTCGGCCCGGCGCGGTACGTCGTCGTAACGGGCGTTGGGGAAGCGGGCCACGTCGCCGACCGCCACGACCTCCGGACGCCCGCCGACCCGCAGCAGCCCGTCCGTCAGCACACCGTCGGCGAGATCGAGCCCGTTGCCGTCGAGCCATTCGGTGTTGGCGACCGATCCCACCGACTCGACGACCACATCGGCGGGCAGCACGGAACCGTCGCTCAGCACCACACCGGTGACCCGCCCCGCACCGGCGAACCCGGCCACCCCGGTGCCCAGAGCGAAGCGCACCCCGCGCTCCTCGTGCCGCCTCAGCAGCGCCCGGCCCAGCAGCTCCCCGAGCGGCCCGGCCATCGGCAGGCGCAGCGGATCGACGACCGTCACCTCGGCGACCCCGAGCCCCACCGCGGTCGCGGCGACCTCGCAGCCGATGAACCCCGCACCGACCACGACGAGCCGGACACCGGGCCGGATCAGCTCATCGCGCAGACCCCGGGCGTCGTCGAGGGTGCGGACCGTGTGCCGGCCGGCGAGCGGTCCCGGGCAGTTCAGGCGCCGGGGGCGCATCCCGGTGGCGACGACCAGTCCGTCGTACGGCAGCACCGCGCCGTCGTCGAGCCGGACCGTCCGCTCGTCCAACCAGGCGGCTGTGACCCTTCTGCCCAGCCGCCACTCGACGTCCGACACGCTCGCGCGCGGCCGGAAGGCAAGGGACTCGAAGGGGGCCCTGCCGGCCAGGACCTCCTTGGACAGGGGCGGCCGGTTGTAGGGCATGTGCGGTTCGTCGCCGACGAGGGTGATCGCTCCGCTCCAGCCCGCCGCGCGCAGTTGCTCGGCGGCGCGCAGGCCGGCCATGGAGGCGCCGGCGACGACGATACGGGCGTTCATCATGGTCAGGCCTCGACCCGGATGGCCTGGAGCGGGCAGACGTCGGCCGCTTCCTCGACCTCGTCGCGCAGCGCGCCGTCCGGGTCGGAGACGTACGCCAGGTGGCCCGCGTCGTCCAGCGAGAAGACGTCGGGGGCCGCGAAGACGCACTGGCCGTGGTCCTGGCACTTGTTCATGTCGACGACGACCTTCATGGCCGTTCCTCCTGAGGAAGCGGGAGCGAAGGGGGTGGGAGAAGTGGGCCCGGCCGGTCATATCGGCCGGGCCCTGCCAACGGGGTGCGGCGAA
Source organism: Streptomyces sp. NPDC020299 (assembly GCF_044387825.1). NCBI lineage: Bacteria > Bacillati > Actinomycetota > Actinomycetes > Kitasatosporales > Streptomycetaceae > Streptomyces > Streptomyces sp. NPDC020299. Next base: position 368,373 of record NZ_JBIRWL010000002.1, on the reverse strand, counting down.
CCGCATCCCGAACTCGTTTGGCTTCAAACAAGGTAGGCAGGCGCCACCCCCTGGTCAATAGCTATCCGTATGGATAAATTCTTCGGGTCGCCCCCTTGCGGCACGGTGCACCCCTCCTTACCGTTTGGTTTCAAACAACAGGCCGGACGGCTGCCCGCGTCATCGCGCCCCCGCCCTCACCACCCACGCCACCCGCCTCCCGGACCCCCGGTCCGGAAGGCGGTGCCCCGACGTCCGTCCGTCCGAGGAGACAACGGTGAGCGATCAAGACCTGTCAGAAGTCCGCCGGCACGTGGACCGGCTCGCCGCCGACGGCATCGACGTCGTCCGGGTGACGTATCCCGACCTCATCGGCACGGACCGGGCCCGTGACGTACTCCTGGAGGAGCTGCCCCGGGCCGTGGAGCACGGGCTGGCCTTCTGCCGGGCCGTGTACCACACCAGCCCGCAAGGGGACGTGGTCCCGGTCAGCGGCGGCCTGGACGCCGGCCTGCCGGACATCTGCGTACGGCCCGACCTCGACACCGTGGTCGCGCTGCCCTGGGAACCGGGGGTGGCCGCCTGTCTCGCCGATGTCGTCGCCCCCGCCACCGGGGCGCCTGTCCCCGAGTCGCCACGCGACCTGCTCCGCTCGGTCCTCGACCGGTGCGGGGAGTACGGGCTGAGCCCGGTCGTGGGACCCGAGCTGGAGTACTTCCTGTGCGATCCGGAACCGGCCGGCGGCTGGCGCCGCTATGCCGGCACCCCCGGCGTCGTCTACACGGCCGGCCTGCGCGCCGACCCCGACAACCACCTGCTGCGCACCCTGCGGCAGGTCCGCGGCCTCGGCCTCGGGGTACTCAGCGGGAACCACGAGTTCGACGGCGGGCAGTTCGAGATCAACCTGCTGCACTCCGACGCCCTCTCCGCCGCCGACCGGGCGTTCCGCTTCAAGTCCGCGGTCAAGGAGCTGGCCCGGCGCGAGGGCAGGCTCGCCACGTTCATGGCGAAGCCCTTCAACGACGCGGGCGGCTCCGGCTTCCACCTGCATCTCTCCTGCACGGACCCCGAGGGCCGCAACGCCTTCGACGACCCCTCCGGCGCCCACGGCCTGTCGGCCACCGCCCGGCACGCGATCGCCGGTGTGCTCGCCCACGCGCCCGCCCTGGCCGCGCTGCTCAACCCGACCGTCAACTCGTACAAGCGCTTCGGCCCCGACACGCTTGCCCCCTGGCTGATCGACTGGGGCCTGGACAACCGCAGCGCGATGGTCCGCATCCCGCCGGAGCGGGGTTCCGGCGCCCGGCTCGAACTGCGCCTCGGCGACGCGAGCGCCAACCCGTACCTGGCCGTCGCCGCGACCGTCGCCGCCGCGCTCCTGGGTGTCCTGGCCGGCGAGGAGCCCGCCGCCCCGCTGGAGGGCTACGGCTACGACACCGCCAGGGCCGCGATGCTGCCGAGGGACCTGTCCGCCGCGCTCGACGCGCTGGAGGCCGACACCGCCCTGGCCGGGCTGCTCGGCAAGGACTTCACCACTTCCTACCTCTCCTACAAGCGCAACGAGGTCGAACGCTTTGGACGGCACGTCACCGACTGGGAGTTCACCGAGTACGCCTACCACCTGTGACGCCCTGTCACCCGTGACGCCCTACGACCTGTGACGCCCTACGACCCGTGCCACCTGGGAGCCTGACGATGACGACCGAGACCCGGACCACCGATCTGCCCGAGCCGCTGCCGCTCGCGGACGTCGATCTCGCCGACCTGGACAACTTCACCGACGGGGTCACCCCCTGGCGCATGTTCCACACGCTGCGCCATGAGGACCCGGTCCACTGGCAGCCCGAGGGCGCCCCCAACTCCGGCTTCTGGGCCGTGACCCGGCACGCCGACATCGCGCGCGTCGACCGGGACGCCGAGACCTTCACCTCCACCCGGTTCGTCAACCTGGAGGAGGTCGACGAGGACCAGATCAGGAAGCGCGCCTCCATCCTGGAGCTGGACGGCGCCCGCCACCGTGCCCTGCGCGGCGTCATCCAGCGCCAGTTCGGCGCCGACGTCATCAGCGGCTACACCGACTTCCTCCGCGGCCTGACCGCCCGGACCCTCGACGCGGCCCTGGCCAAGGGGACCTTCGACTTCGTCGAGGAGGTCTCCGCCGACTTCCCCATCAACGTCCTGGCCCGCCTCCTCGACGTCCCCCAGGAGGACAACCAGCAGCTCATCGACTGGGGCAACCGCATCATCGGCAACACCGACCCCGACTACGCGGACGTCCTGCTGCACAGCGAGGAGAGCGAGAAGTACCGCGACCTGCCCTTCCGCTCCCCCGCCTCCCTGGAGGTCTTCGCATACGGGCGCGAACTGGCCCGGCAGCGGCGCGGCGGCACCGCCGGCGACCTGGTGTCCAAGCTGGTCAACACCACCCCGCGGGACGGCGTCCCGCTCTCCCCGCAGGACTTCGACAACTACTTCCTGCTCCTGGTGGTGGCCGGCAACGAGACCACCCGCCACACCATCACCCACTCCATGCTGGCCCTCCTCCAGCACCCCGAGCAGCTGGCCCGCCTCCAGGACGAGCCGTCCCTGATCCCGGCGGCGGTCGAGGAGTTCCTGCGCTGGGCCTCCCCCGTCTACCACTTCCGGCGCACCGCGACCCGGGACGTTGAGCTCGGCGGCAAGCGCGTCAAGGAGGGCGACAAGGTCGTCATGTGGTACGCCTCCGGCAACCGCGACGAGGAGGTGTTCGGCAATCCGTACGACTTCGACGTGGCCCGGCGGAACAACGACCACGTGACCTTCGGCAAGGGCAGCCCGCACCTGTGCCTGGGCAACCTGCTCGCCCGCACCGAGATCCGGATCATGTTCGAGGAGCTGATCCCCCGCCTCGCCGGCGTCCGCCTGGCCGGCGAGGTGCCCCGGGTGCGCTCCAACTTCGTCAACGGCATCAAGAAGCTGCCGGTGGAAGTGACACTCGCCTGACCGGAGCGCGAGGCCCGGGGCGGGGCCGCACACGTGATCACCGGGACCGTGCGAGCTCCTCGACGCGGGTGTGCAGGTGCTTGACGTGGTGCTCGGACTCCGGCTTCATCAGGACGCTGCGGAGGATGCGGGCACCTTGGGCGTCGGCGGTGATCTCGGCGTGTCGTGCGGTGAACGCCTCCCGGCCGGCCTTGAGGGTGCTCAGGAACACCGGGTCGGGGCCGGTCATGCCGTCGCTCAGGATGCGGGCGGAGGCGGTGTCGATGCCGGTCAGGGTGGCGGGTTCGACGACCGGGAAGTAGCTGACGATGTCCAGTTCCGGGCGCTGGTAGAGCTCCAGGACGTCCGACGCGGTGATCAGCTCCGCCCAGTTCAGCGCGGCGCGCCGGCCGGCCGCCAGCACCTGGCCGAGTCCCTGCGGGGTGGGCGGCAGGAGCCGGAAGGTGAGCCACAGGGCAGCCGCGGAGGCTCCTGCCCGTGAGCATTCGAGGCTGATCTCTCCGAGGTGGAGCTCGGTGGAGGTGAAGTAGGTGTAGGGCGAGTCGTGGAGGTAGAAGCGGCCCACCCCGGGATCGCGGAAGAGAACGGCGCCGCAGCCGTAGGGCTGGAGCCCGTGCTTGTGCGGGTCGACGACGATCGAGTCGCACTGCGCGATGGCCCGCCAGGGCTCGGATGGGAGCCCCTCCGGGCCGTCGGCGCCGGCCAGCAGGGTGAAGAAGCCGCCGTAGGCGCCGTCGACGTGGATGCGGACGCCGTAGCGCTCCTTCAGGACCAGGGCCTCATGGACCGGGTCGACCGCTCCGAGTCCGGTGGTGCCGGTGGTGAGGACGACGGTGCCCACGTCACCGGTGCGCAGCAGGTCCTCCAGGGCGTCGAGGTCCATGCGGCCCCGGCCGTCGGTGCGGACCGGGTGGCCCTTCATGCCCAGGACATGGCACATGCGGCCGTGCGTGTAGTGGGCCTCGGCACTGTAGGCGACGCCCTGTCCGGGGTGGAGTTCGCGCGCGACGAAGAGTGCTTCGAGGTTGGCGATCGTGCCGCTGGTGGTGAGGTGGCCGAGGTGGGCGTCGTAGCCGAACATCGCGGCCAGCTGTGCGACGGCCTCGCGTTCCATCCGTGCGGTGGCGGGGCCGCCGTCCAGGGCGTGGTTGTTCGGGTTGATCAGCATCGCGGCGAGGTAGCCGACCACGGCGGCCGGGTGCGGGGGCTTGAGCATCTGGCCGGCGTAGCGCGGGTGGAAGAAGGGGTAGTTGTCGCTCAGCCGCCCGGTGAACTCCTCGAACGCCTCGCCGAACCTGTCGTCTTCGACCAGGACGGAGGCGTGTGCCGGGTAGGGGCCGAAGGTGTCGGCCCATTCCTGTATCGCGTCGGTGGCTCGGCCCAGCCAGTACTGCAGGTCCACTGGTCTCTCCCTCTTCCCTGGCATCTCCGGTGAGGTGGCGCGTGTCCACCATAGAATTTCGCTGATCAGTCAGCAATTGACTGCTCAGCAATTGAGACATCAGTAGGTGATGGAACAGTAAACTCGCGTGGAGGGGCCCTTCCGGGCCGGCACCGACTGGAGGGCTCGACCAGGTGAAAGACGCGATCCGGACGGACGACGAAGCCGCCGCCCGCGCCGCCAGCAGCGCGCTCGTCCACGACTTCGGGCTGCTGATCAAGTCCGCCACCCGCCTTGAGCAGCGGATCGACACGGCGCTGCGGCAGGAGTGCGGTATCAGCCACACGATGATGGAGGTGCTGATCAGACTCTGCCGACAGCCCGGTGAAGAGGTCTCGCAGCGACAGCTGGCCGACGACCTCACGCTCACGAGCAGCGGCACCACCCGTCTGATCGACCGCATGGAGGAAGCCGGCCTGGTCCGCCGCCTGCCGTCTCCCGAGGACCGCAGAGTGGCCCTGGTCGAACCGACCCGGCAGGGCCGTGCGGCCTTCCTCCGGGCCGCGGATGTCCACGCCCGCGTCGTCCAGCGGTACTTCGTCGACCCACTGGACCCCGGGGACTACACCCGGCTGACCCATGCGCTGGGCGAGATCGACACCGCACTGCGCGAGGACGCCGGGTGAGAGACCGCCGGCACCCGGGGCGCACCGGGCAAGCGCCGGCGCCTACCGGTCGCGGCCGACCGGCCCCGGCGGATTGAGACAACCCCGGACGGACTGCGTATCCCGCAGAAGGAAACGGGTGTCCCACGGATGTGGGCCGAGGAGGACTGCCGATGGACCGCGACGGCCCCGCACCACAGCCCTCCCTCGCGTCGGAGCGTGAGGCCGGGGAGAGGCTGCAGGACTCCTTCCAGGCGATCCTGGACGCCCTCGACGCCGCGCGGGCCGAGCTTCACGTCGTGGACGCAGGCCAGGGAACAGCGAGTTCGCCGTGGTCCTTCGAGCACCACGGCGAAACGGCCGGGGGCCGCGTCCGCACAGATCCTTCCAGTGCCCCCTCACCTCCCCCTCCGCACCCTCCGCACCCTCCGCACCCTCCGCACCCTCCACACCCGCCGCAGCCGCCGTCGCCCGCGTATCCGCCGCGGACTCAGTGGACGGGGAGTCGAGCCGCACGCCTGGTTCCCACCCCCGCGGGGGTGCAGCCGCTGTGGTCGCGCGGCATGCCAGGGGTGGCGGGAGAGCAGCCCGCCACAAGCGACGCGGGCCCGACGCGGCCCGGACCGCCGGCAGTCCGCCCCGTCCCCGGGCCTCCGTCGGCGCCTCCCATCGCCCCGCCCCATGTGCCGCCACCACGCCCGGCTCACGACCCGACGCCCCTGACGGAGGGAGGCCGGGGACATCGGCGCTCCACCGACCGGCGGCGCACCCGGATCGCCGGCGTCTTCGGGCTGGGCACCGTGAGCGGCCTGATCCTCGCCTCTTCGCTGTTCACGAACGAGCCCTCCGCGTCGACGGCACCGCCCGCGTCCCTGGGGCAACCGGAACGGCCCCTGCCCGGCGACACCCGGCTTCCCGAGATCCCGGGCACCGGGGTACTGCGTGAGGGCGACAGCGGCCACGGGGTGTACGAGTTGCAGGTACGTCTGCTCCAGATCCCGCAGATCTACGACGGCGGTGCGATCGACGGCCGCTTCGGCACGGAGGTCCGGCAGGCGGTGGCCCGGTTCCAGAAACGGTTCGGCGTCCATGGGGACGAGACCGGCGTGTACGGGGACAACACCCGCTACGCCCTCATGCTGCGCACGAAGTAGCCGCGGCCGGCCCGTCACATGCCGGCCGCCGACTCGGGCAGGTAGCTCGCCAGGCCGCGCAGGATGATCTCCAGGCCGATGTCGAACCGCCCTTCGGAGGAACCCGTCACCATCAGCCCGGACAGGGCTCGCAGGTGGGGGAAGTCCTCCGCGGGAAGCGACGCGAAGTAGTCCTGCATCTTGTCGGCCATCTCGCGCCAGTCGGGCCGGGCCGGCGAGGAACCGTCACCGTCGTGCTGGGTGGCGCGGTCCTGCCACATGCCCTCCTCCAGGACGAACCCGTCGATGTAGGTGGAGATGAGGTCACCCGCCTCCGCCGCGATGCGGTCGGGGAGCCCGGCGGTACGGAAGATGGCGAGCAACGCCTCGACGTGCGGCAGCAGTTCGGCGGTGAAGGGAACGTGGGCCATGGAGATCCTGGCCATGTCCCGGTGGGACCGCAGGCGGTGCCGTGCGGAGCGGGCGTAGTCCCGCACCTGCTCCTGCCACCGCTCCGGGGCGGGCTCGGGCATCTCGAAGCCGTCGTAGAGCCGGGTGTACATCAGTTCCAGGAGATCGCCCTTGGAGCTGACGTAGGCGTAGAGGGCGGAGACCGTGACTCCGAGTTCGGCCGCCACCTGGCGCATCGACAGTCCGTCGAGGCCCTGGCGGTCCAGCACGGTGAAGGCGGCCTCGACGACCCGCTCGCGCGACAGCGGGGTGCGCGCCGGGGCGACACGGGCACGAGCGGGGCGCTCACGCTCCCAGGGAGACGGCGGAGGGGGTTCGGGGGTGTCGGCGGCCGCGTCGGTCATGAGGACAGTCTAGGCGTCGGGAGAACAGTGTTCTCCGTCCGCGTCCGTTGCCGCTTACGCGGAGCAGCACGGGGCGAATACGCGATATATCTTGTCGGCGTCGCAGCATTGCGCTATATCTTGATGAACACCGTTCTCTGTATGAGCAGTGTTCTGCTACGGTGAACACTGTTCTCTCGCATGTCCGGTCATCCGCCTTCCCACCTCATCGAGGAGTTCCGATGTCCACCACCGGTGTCGCGTCCGTCGAGGCGCCCGCCGACTCACCAGCGCCCTACCGGTGGCGCTGGGCTGCACTCTTCGTGATCCTCGCGGCCGAGGTGATGGATCTCCTCGACGCCGTCGTCACGAACATCGCCGGCCCCTCCATGCGGGCCGACCTCGGCGGCGGTGCCTCCACTCTGCAGTGGCTGGCCGCCGCGTACACCCTCTCGATGGCCGTCGGGCTCGTCACCGGAGGGCGGCTCGGGGACATTCACGGGCGTCGCCGCATGTTCCTCGTGGGGGCCGCCGGCTTCACTCTGGGTTCGCTGCTCTGCGCGATCTCCGTGTCACCCGGGATGCTGATCGTCGCACGCGTCGTACAGGGCCTGTTCGGCGCGGTGATGCTGCCGCAGGGCCTCGGCATGATCAAGGAGATGTTCCCGCCGAAGGAGTCGCAGAAGGCCTTCGGCATGTTCGGCCCGGTCATGGGACTGTCCGCGGTGTGCGGGCCGATCCTGGCGGGCTGGCTCGTGGACGCCGATTACTTCGGCACCGGATGGCGGATGATCTTCCTGATCAACCTGCCGCTGGGTGCGGCCGCCTTCCTCGGCGCCCTGCGCTACCTGCCGAGGGGCCGGTCCGGCAGCAAGCCGCGCCTGGACATCCCCGGCATGGTCCTGGTCTCGCTGGCCGCGCTGCTCATCATCTTCCCGCTGGTGCAGGGCCGTGAGTACGACTGGCCTGTGTGGGCGTTCCTGATGATGGCCGCCTCGGTGGTCGTCTTCGTCGCCTTCGGCACGTACGAGGCGCGCCGCAGCAAGGCCGGCCAGGATCCGCTGGTCGTCCCGAGCCTCTTCCGCAAGCGTGGGTTCAGTGGCGGCATGATCCTGGGGCTGGTCTTCTTCTCGACCATGCAGGGCTTCATGCTGGTCTTCAACCTCTACACCCAGCTCGGCCTCGGATATTCGCCGCTCAAGGCCGGACTGGTGATGGTGCCCTGGTCGGGCGGCATGATCGTCGGCTTCGGGATCGCTCAGGGTGTCGCCCGGTTCGGACGGGCCGTACTGCAGGCGGGCGCACTGGTCATGGCGGCCGGTGTGTTCGGCGTGTGGCTGACCCTCGACATGGTGGGGGGCGGCGTCGGCCCCTGGCAGCTCCTGCCGGCCCTGCTCGTCACCGGCACCGGGATGGGGCTGCTCATGGCGCCGTTCTTCGACATCGTGCTCGCCAGTGTCGAACAGCACGAGACGGGCTCGGCGTCCGGCACGATGACCGCGATGCAGCAGCTCGGCGGCGCCTTCGGCGTGGCCCTTCTCGGCACCGTGTTCTTCGGTCTGCTGGGCGGCGGCGTCGCCACCGCCGTCGACCACCACTCGGCCGGCCTGCGTGGTCGACTGGCTGCCGCGCACGTGGCGCCCGCCGTCCAGGAGCGCGTCGTGGCGGACCTGCGTCAGTGCGCCTCGGACCGCGCCGTCGCCAAGGATCCTGCCGCGACCCCGGCGTCCTGCGCGCGCCTGGAGAAGGACTCGCGGTCCGCCGTGACCTCACCACAGGCCGGTGCCCGGATACCCGCCGCGCTGGACGCCACCGCGTCGTCGGCCTTCCGGAGCGGGTTCGGCTCCGTCATGAAGACGGTGCTGTGGATCGTCGACGGCATGCTCGCCCTGACCTTCCTGCTCTCGTTCCTCCTGCCGCGCCGCGCGCGCCCCGAGGAGTCCGCCGGGCACTGAGCCGTGGCCGCCCTCTCAGAGGCCGTGCACATCACCCGGTCCGACTGGACTGCCAGCCGCGTGTGAGTACCTCTTCGGGGCCGGAGCAGGAAAGGAGCCTCCATGTCGTCGTCGACCAGGCGAACACCGCGTCCTGGCCGAACTGCCGCCCCAGCGCTCGTGCTTGGTGGTCGCTCAGGCCGACGATCGCCGCGCTGACCTCGGTGTGCCTGCTGTCCGCGTCACCCCCGACAGCGGGCCACCACCGAAGTTCCCGTCGGCGCAGCAGGCCGAGCATTTCTCGGTGGGCGCGGTCGTTGTCCGGTCGGGACGCGAGACGGCCGCGAGGGTTGTGGGCCGTGACGACGTGGATGGTCTCCCCGTCCGGGGCAGGAAACGAGCCGACCGTCACCCCGCGCGGTGCCGGTGCCACTCGGACCGTGCCTTCGGGCAGTTCGATGTCCACGACCGCCTGCTGGTAGTGCGTCCACTGCGGCATCCGGGCGATCCGTGTGCCAGCGGGCATGAGGGCCTCCGTGCGAGAGGGACCCCCTTACCCGCTGGGCAGGGAGATCCGCGCTTACCCCCACAGGCCGTGGGGGCCTGGTCTTCCCTGGAGGGCACCTTGCGCGGTGGGCGAGGTTGCCGGCCGACGCTCGTCCAGGGGCGCGATCGGCTTCGTGACCGGGACGGATGCTTGCACAGGAACCGGCTGGAAGTCCAGCCGCCGAACGGTCAGGTGAGTGTGCCGGCCAGTAGCTGTTCGGTCCATACGGTCTTGCCCTCGCGGGTGTAGCGGGTGCCCCAGCGTTCGGCCATCTGGGCCACCAGGAACAGGCCGCGGCCGCCCTCGTCGGTGGTACGGGCGCGAAGCAGGTGTGGCGAGGTATGGCTGGTGTCGCTGACCTCGCACACCAGCCACCGTTCACGGATCAGCCGCAGGGTCGCGGGGCCGCCGGCGTACCGGTAGACATTGGTGACCAGTTCGCTGGCGATCAACTCGGTGGTGAACGCCAGGTGTTCCAGACCCCATTCGGTCAGCTTGGCCGAGATCAGTGCGCGGGCGCGGGCCGCGCTGGCGGGCTCCGCCGGCAGATGCCAGGAGGCGACATCGTCCGGTGGCAGCATGCGGGTGCGGGCGATCAGCAGAGCGACGTCGTCGCTGGGGCGAGACGGCACGAGCGAGTCGACCACCGCTTGGCATGTCCGTTCCAGGGCGTCCGCGGGGCGGGTGAGCGCTGCGCAGAGCCTGGTCAGAGCGGTGTCGGCGTCGATGTGGCGTTCACCGATGACTCCGTTGGTGTACAGGCACAGCAAGCTCCCCTCGGCCAGTTCGATCTCCCGGGCCTCGAACGGCAGGCCGCCCAGGCCGAGCGGCGGGCCGGCCGGCAGGTCGAGCGGAGCCACCTGTCCGTCCGGCGCGGTCACCACCGGCGGCGGGTGACCGGCGCGGGCCATGGAGCACCGGCGGGACACGGGGTCGTACACGGCGTACAGGCAGGTGGCGCCGACGGTCTGCTCGCCCACGGGCCGTTCGCCGACCACCTCCTGTTCGGCCGCCAGCAGGTTGACCAGGTCGTCCAGGCGGGAGAGGACCTCGTCCGGTTCCAGGTCGAGACTGGCGAGCGTATGTACGGCGGTGCGCAGCCGGCCCATGGTGGCGGCAGCGTGGATACCGCGTCCCACCACGTCGCCGACGACCAGGGCGACCCGGGCCCCGGACAGCGGGATGACGTCGAACCAGTCGCCGCCCAGGCCCGGGGCCGCGCTGGCGGGCAAGTACCGCAGAGCCACCTCGACGGCCGGCTGGTCCGCGACCGCCCGGGGCAGAAGGCTGCTCTGCAGGGTGAACGCGGTCTGCTGCTGCTGGGTGAAGCGCCGGGCGTTGTCGATGGCGACGGCGGCGCGCGAGGCGAGTTCCTGGGCGAGGGTGAGGTCGTCGGCCTCGAAGGGATCGGGGCGGCGCGAACGCCACAGGGTCATCGCGCCGAGCACCAGGCCGCGTGCGGCGAGAGGCACCACGATCAGGGAGTGGACACCCAGGTCCGGAGCATGGGCCCCCTGGCGGCCTTCCGCCGAGAACCGCTCGGGCGGGACAACCGGTTCCAGGACGGGCCGCCCTTCGGCGAGGCATCTGGCCTGGGGTGTGTCGGGTCCGAAGGTCACCGGTTCGCCCTCGGGATGCGGCGGGCCGGGCTGCTGGGCACCGACGCCGGAGACCCCCACTCGCACCACGGGCCCCGCCAGGGCCCGCACCAGTTCCTCTCCGCGCGTCACCGCCTGGAGCAGGTCCACCGACGCATGGTCGGCGAGGTGCGGCACCATCACCTCGGCCAGTTCCCGGGCGGTCTCCGCCACGTCGAGGGTGGTTCCGATACGGCTGGTGGCCTGGTCGAGGAGGGCGAGCCGACGCTGGGCCCGATGGCGTTCGGTGATGTCCTCGATCATCTCGGCCACGCCCAGGACGCGGCCGGAGGGGTCCTCCATCCGGAAGGACGAGACCAGTGCGACCCGCTCCCTTGCCGGATCCTGCTCCAGGCGGGCGAACTGCTCCGAGTAGACCAGCGGTTTCCCGGTCTCCATCACCTGGCGCACCCGGTCCACGGCCTTGCGTGCGTCGTCGGGGACGAGCATCTGCCCGGTGGGCAGCCCCCGGAAGTCCGCTGCCGGAACGCCGCTGAAGCGTTCGATGGCGCGGTTGACGCGGAGCAGCCTCAGGTCGGGACCGTGGACGACCAGGCCGATCGGGCACCGGCGGTACAAGCCGTCGAGAACCGCGCGGTCCCGTTGCCACTCCAGGACGTCGGCCGCGAGTGCCCCGGCGACGAACCACTCACGGACCCGCCCCTCGCGCGCGACCTCATGGGCCCTGACCCCCATCTCCACGAGCCGCCCGTCGCGGTGCCGCAAGGGGAGCACACCGAACCAGCCGCCGGCTCTCCTGCAGTCGGCCGCGGCCTCCCTGGCGGCCGGCAGATCGCGAGGACCGACAAGGAACTCGAATGCCCGGCGACCGAGCACGGCCGCGTCCTGATGGCCGAGCAGGTCCTGCGCCCGCCGGTTCCATCCGACCACGACTCCCCGGTCGTCGAGCACCGCCAAGGCGGCAAGGTGCAGGGCGAACGGATCGTCATGACTCTCGCTGAGCTCCGTCATCCGCTTCTCCACCGCTGGGCACCACCCTGTACTAGGTCACCGATGTATTGAAACCCGGCGAGGACGTGCGGTCTCGTCCGCCGTGTAGCACGGCGTGGCGGACTTGAGCGGTTGCGGCAGGCGCGGTGGCCCGCTCATGCCGGACGTCGTGGAGACGTCCGCAGCTCGCGTGCCGCCAGCGCCCAGCTGAGCTCCACCGCGGTGTCCGGAGCGTCCAGACCGGTGCCGGTCAGCTCCTCGAAACGACGCAGCCGGTAGCGGACGGTGTTGACATGGACGTGTGCGCCGCGGGCGACCTCGCGGACGCGCCGTCCCCTCTCCAGGTATGCCCGCACCGACTCCTCGATGAGCGCACCGAACTCCCCCTCCGCCTCCAGTGGGCGCAGATAGCGGTCGAGCAGCAGCTCGGCGAGGTCCGGTTCGGCGACGACAGCCACCCGCCAGGACAGGTCGCCCAGGTCGTACACGCCACGCAGAGCGTACGCACGGGCGGCTTCCAGCAGCCTGCCGGCGGCACGGAAGGAACGGTGCACCGCGGTCAGGTCCGTCGGCGGGCCGAGCCCCGCCGTCACCTGAAGGTCACCGGTCTCCGGCTTTGCCTCGACGACTCCGGCGACGGTCTCGTCCAGCACGGTGAGCAGCGCGCCCCGGCCGTGCCCGCGGCCGTGGGACTCCAGGGAGCGTTCCAGCGTGTCCGGAGCGGCATCGCCGTTCGAGACAGCCCTGATGGCCCGGTACGGCCGCGACGGGTCCAGTCCGTAGATCGCCGCACCGCTGTGGATCGCCGCCGTGCTCAGCGTCCCGTGGAGCAGCCCGCGGAGGAAGTCGGCGCGGCGCCGGGCGTCGAGCAGCGCGGAGGCGACCTCTGCCTCCCGGTGGACGGCGGCGATCCGCAGACTCGCGACGTCCGCGAGCTCCCACAGGCACTTGGTGCGGTCGACGATGAGGCCAGGCTCCAGCGCGCGTCGGGTCGCCTCCGCGAGGAACAGATCGCGTATCGCGCTCAGCGCCCGGCGGAAGGCGCGGAGCCCGTCGCTGAGCGGCACGCCCCGGGCGGCACGGTCCCGGGCCACATCGGCTTCGTCGAAGTCCTCCGGCGCGGGCACCGTCCCCGCTCGCAGCACCGTGAGAGCCCGTTGGAAGTGCCGGTGCCAGATCTCGTCCAGGAGTTCCCGCGGGACCGCGCGGTAGGAGGGGATGTGGTCCGCCAGCTCCGCGTGCAACCGCCCGCCCAGGGGCCACTGCTGCGCGGCCATGGCGGCGATGACCCGTTCGAGGGGCGCGGTCGCGCCCGACCGTACGGGCATGGACCTCACCTCCGCCCCTTCGGTACCGGCCGTTGTGCAACTGAACAATATGCCGCCGTCCGGCCTTGGCCGGGGAGCCGTCGACAATCCCCGGCCGCCGAAAGCACAGTGGCACGGCCACCCTGACGACGAGAGCGGAGACCTCCATGACCGACGAGCACCACCGCCGACCCCACCTGGCCGCCGCTGGCACCGGACCGCGGCTCGCGCCCCTGCCCGAGGACGGCTGGGACCCGTCCACGCGGGAGTTGCTCGCCCCGATTCCCCGGGACGCGGACGGCCACGTCGCCAACGTCTTCACCACCCTGGTGCGGCACCCCGGCCTCTTCCGGCACTTCCTGCCGTTCGGCAGCCACCTGCTGCGCGACGGCCGTCTTCCGGACCGGACCCGGGAACTGCTGATCCTGCGTACCGCGTGCAACACCCGCGCCGGTTACGAATGGGGGCGCCATGTGCCGCTGGCCCGGGCCGCCGGGGTCACCGACGAGGAGATCCAGCGGGTGGGCGCGGGGCCGGACGCCCAGGGGTGGGCGCTGGACGACGCCGATCTGCTGCGTGCCGCCGACGAACTGCACCGGGACGCACGCCTGTCCGCGGCCACCTGGTCCGCACTCGCCGCCGGCCACGACGAGGCACAGCTGATCGAGATCACCATGCTCGTCGGCCAGTACCACATGGTCGCGTTCTTCCTGAACTCCGCCGGTACGCGGCTCGAACCCGGCTACAACTCGGAGGCTCTGCCCGGGGCCGGAGCGGACGCGAAGGAAGGAGACCGCAACGATGCCTGAGCCCCGGCACCCCGCGATCCACCCGGCCGGCCTCCTGACCGGCCGGAACGTGCTGGTCATCGGCGCGGGCACCCGCCCCAGCGACGATCCGCGGGCCCCGGTGGGCAACGGACGTGCGGTGGCCGTGCTCGCCGCCCGCCAGGGAGCCTCCGTGGCCTGTGCCGACGTCTCCCCCTCCGCCGCGGCGGCCACCGCTGCCCTGGTCGGTGAGGAGGGCTCCCGTGGCCTTCCCCTGGCCGGCGACGCCACGGATCCCGACCAGTCCTCGGCCATGGTCACCGAGGCCCTTCGCGAACTGGGCACGCTCGACGCGCTCGTGGTCAACGTCGGCATCGGCCTCGGCGCGGGCCTGGCGGACACCTCACCGCAGCAGTGGGAACGTGTGCTCTCGCTCAACCTGAGCGCTCCCTTCCTCGCCGCCAAGTACGCACTGCCCGCGCTCTCCGACGGCGGCTCGATCGTCTTCGTCGGTTCCGTGGCCGGGCTGCGCGCGGCCACGGACTCGCCCGCCTACGACAGTTCCAAGGCAGGCCTGTTCGGTCTCACGCGCCATGTCGCCAAGGAGGGCGGGCCGCGTGGGATCCGCGCCAACCTGGTCGTCCCGGGCCTCATCGACACCCCGATGGGGCGCGAGGCCTCGGCCCGGCGGGCGTCGCGTTCCACCTCGTTCAGCCGGATACCGCTCGGACGCCAGGGCACCGGCTGGGAGGTGGCGGAAGCCGTCACCTTCCTGCTCTCCGAGCGCGCCTCCTACATCACCGGGCAGAGCCTGGTGGTGGACGGCGGGTTGAGCGCCGTCTGAGCACGTGACCGTCTCTCCGCTCCGCGGGGCGGGGGCGGGGGCGGTCCCGAAGGGCATCGACCGGGACCGCCCCCGCCGGCTCAGTGCGTCAGCGGGCCGAACTCCCTGCGGGTGTCCACCGGCTTGCCGAACAGCTGCCAGCGCTCACCCTTGAACCGCATCAGCTGCATCGTCTCGAGCGGGAAGGCGTCGCCGTGGCCCGTGGACATGGTGACACCGGGCAGCAGCAGGCCCACCTTCACGTCCTTCAGGTTGCGCACCGCGTCCCGCAGCCCTTCCCTGGTCGGGCACTTCATCGCGTCCAGGGCCTTGTGCAGGCTGGAGGCGACGGCCCAGCCATAGGCGTTGAACTGGTTGGCCGGGTCGGCGTCCGGGGCGTACTTGTGCAGGGCCTTCGTGTAGGTCTTCATCTCGGGGTCCTTCGCCCACTGCGGGTCGGCGGGGTCCTTGAAGTAGGTCGCCGAGACCACACCCTGCACGTTCTTGAACCCGACGGGCTGGAGCACGGCGGCGGACGAGGCCACGTTGTTCACGATGTGCAGCGGGTTCCACCTGGTGTTCTTGGCATCGGCGGCGAGGGCCTGGCTGCCGAACTTGGGGGTGGTGACGTCCAGCAGCACGTCCGCCTTGGAGCGGGCGAGGCTCGCCATCTGTGCCGACACGGACGGGTCGGTGACCTCGTAGCTCTCCTCGGCGACCACCTTGACGCCGCTGCCGGCGACGGCCTGCTTGAACCCGCCCAGCAGGTCCTTGCCGAAGTCGTCGTTCTGATAGAGGACCGCCACTTTGGCCTTCGGCTTCGCGTCCTTCAGGTACTTGGCGTACACCCGGGCCTCGGCCACGTAGTTCGGCTGCCACCCGATGGTCCAGGGGTGCTTGTCGTCCGTGCCCCAGACGGAGGCACCCGTGGCCACGAAGGGCTGGGGCACCTTCTGCTGGTTGAGGTAGTCCCACACGGCCGCCGTGGAGGGAGTGCCCAGGGTCTGGAACACGGCGAAGACCTTCTCCTGCTCGACGAGTCTGCGGGCCTCCTCGACCGCCTTGGGCGGCTGGTAGCCGTCGTCGCGGACGATGAACCGCACCTTGCGGCCGTCTATGCCGCCGTTGTCGTTGACGTACTCGAAGTAGGCGGCCACGCCCTTGCTGATCGTGCCGTACGCGGATGCGGGCCCCGACAGCGGGTAGATCCCGCCGAGCTTGATGGTGCTGTCGGTGATGCCGGTGGTCTGCTGGCCCTTGCACGCGCCACCGGCGGTGGTGTCCTGGGTGTCCTGCCCGCGCCGGCTGTTGCAGGCGGTCGCGGTGAGCAGGGCGGCGGTCACGGCCGCGGCCGCCCGCAGTGCGGTCGTCTTGCGCATGTGATTCATTCCTTTTCCGTGCGGGGCGGTGCGCCCACGGGTTCGGCGTCGGCAACTGCGGGGTCCGCAGGGGTGGGGGGCGTCGAGGGTGTTTCAGATCCGGTCCGGGACGTCGGCTCCGCGTCAGGTGCGGAGCCGGCCTCCGGTGTCCGGTCGGGGGCCGCGGTGGTGCGGGGCAGGCGTGAGGCGACGGCGCCCAGGACACGGCCCGGCAGACCGGCCAGTCCCGTGGGGGCCACGAACATCACCGTGATGATCAGCAGGCCGAACACCACTCCCGGTGCGGCCTCGCTGACGTCCTGGGAGACGCTCGGCACGTACATCACGAACGCCGCGCCCAGCAGCGGGCCGTACAGCGAGCCGAGCCCTCCGACCACCAGGCCGGCCAGCAGGGTGATGGACAGTACGAAGCTGAAGGAGTCGGGCGAGACGAAGCCGATCACCCACGTGTACAGGCATCCGGCGACACCCGCGAACAGCGCGCTCCACGCGAAGGCGAGGGTCTTGTGCAGCGACAGCCGCACGCCCATGACCTCGGCGGCGCTCTCGTTGTCCCGCACGGCGAGCAGTGCCCGGCCGACCCGGGACCGCAGCAGGTTGCGGGCCAGCAGCAGGGCCGCCGCGGTGACGGTGAGGACGACGAAGTACATCCACTGGTCCTCGGCCAGCCCGCTCCACGCGGGCGGCCGCAGCTTGTCCACGGTCAGGCCCATGGAGCCGCCCGTCACCGGTTCGAGCCGCTTGAGCAGGGGCGGCAGGAACACCGCGAACGAGAGGGTGACCAGGGCCAGGTACAGTCCGCGCAGCCGCAGCGCGGGCACTCCGAAACCCAGGCCCAGCAGGAAGCATCCGGCTGCCGCGACCGGCAGCGTGGCCAGGTGGCCGGTGTCGTACCGGTCGAGCATGACCGCCGCCGTGTAGGACCCCGCCGCGAAGAACGCGCCGTGCCCGAGCGAGATCTGCCCGCCGAAGCCGACCAGCAGGTTCAGGCCGGCCAGCGCGACGGCGTAGAGGAGCACCATGGTCAGCTGGAAGACCTGGAAGGGGGCGAAGTAGAACGGTGCGCCGACGGCGGCTGCCGCCGCGAACAGTACGGTGAGCGCGGCCCGCAGGCGCCGGGCGCGGTCCGTGCCGAGTGGTGCGGTGATCGTGCTCATGCGCGCTCCACCGCCGCCCGTCCGAACAGGCCCTGGGGCCGCACCAGCAGCACCGCCAGAATGATCACCATGGGGACGCCCACCTTCAGGTCGGCACCGATCACGTCCACGTACGCCCCGGTCAGCGTCTCGGCGACACCCACGAACAGGCCGCCGACGACCGCGCCGACCGGGCTGTCGAAGCCCCCGAGGGTGGCCGCGGCGAACGCGTAGATCAGCACCCCGCCCATCATGTTGGGCTCCAGGAACAGCACCGGGGCGACGAGCACGCCCGACACCGCGCCGACCGTGGCGGCCAGCCCCCAGCCGAGCATCAGGACCCGGCCCACGCGGATGCCCGACAGCCGGGCGGAGGCCGGATTGCAGGCGACCGCCCGCATCACCAGGCCGATGGAGGTGTGCTGGAACAGCAGGTACAGCAGGCCCATCACGACGGCCACCACGCCGATGATCCCGAGCGTCGACCAGTCCACGCGGACCCCGGCCAGGTCGAGCCCGCCGTCGGGGAACGGCTGCGGGAAGTCCTTCACGGTGAACGACCAGATCAGGCCGGCGAGCGCGTTGACGAAGATGAACAGGCCGACCGTGACGATGACGACCGTCAGCTCGGGCGCGCCCCGCACCGGGCGGATGACGATCCGCTCGACCAGCATCCCGCCGGCGAAGGACACCGCGAGGGTGACCGGCAGCGCCAGCCAGAACGGCACTCCGGACGCCACCAGCTGCCAGGCGACGTACGTGGAGAGCATGGCCAGCTCGCCCTGCGCGAAGTTGACGATCCCGGTGAACCGGTGGATCAGCACGAGGGCCAGGGCCAGGCTGGCGTACACGGCGCCGGAGCCCAGTCCTTCCACCACTTGCTGGAGGAGATCGGTCACGGCGCTCACCCGGCCTTTCCGGAGCGGACGGAGACACCGAGGTACACCTCGGCGACCTGTCCGTCCTCGCGGATCCGCGCGGCCGGTCCGGACAGCACCAGACGGCCGGCCTCCAGTACGTGGGCCCGGTGCGCGATGTCCAGCGCGAGCTGGGCGTTCTGCTCGACGACGACCACGGTGGTGTGTTCCTCCTCGTTGACGGCACGGACGATCTCGAACAGCTCACGGGTGACCAGTGGCGCGAGCCCCAGGGACGGCTCGTCCAGGAGCAGCAGCGAGGGCCGCAGCATCAGCGCCCTGCCGATGGCGAGCATCTGCTGCTCCCCGCCGCTGAGGCTGCCGGCGGCCTGACGCGACCGCTGACGCAGTCTGGGGAAGTAGCCGTAGACCCGTTCCAGGTCGGCCGCCACGGCCGCCCGCTCGGCACGCCGCCGCCGAAGACCGGTACGCGGGTGGGCACCGATGCGCAGGTTCTCCTCGACGGTCAGGTCGTTGAAGGTGCCCCGGCCTTCGGGTACGTGCGCCACACCGAGCCTGGCGGCCTGCTCGGGTGAGCGGTCCAGCAGTTCCGTACCGTTCAGGGTGACCGAGCCGCGGCCGCGGACCATGCCGCACAGTGCCCGTAGTGTGGTGGTCTTGCCGGCACCGTTGGGTCCGAGGATCGCGCACACCTCGCCCCGGGCGACGGAGAAGTCGAGGCCCTGGAGCACGCGGGCCTGGCCGTATCCGGCGTGCAGGCCGGAGACCTTCAGGAAGTCCGGCTCCGCGCTCGCCGTGGCCTCGGCGCGGTCGGTGGCGGGCTCGCTCATGCGGCCACCCCCAGGTACGCCTCGACGACCGCCGGGTCGCGCTGGATCTCCTCCGGCGAGCCCTCCGCGATCTTGCGGCCGAAGTCGAGGCACACGACCTTGTCGCACAGGCCCATCACGAACCCCATGTGGTGTTCGACCACCACGAGGGTGAGCTCGAAGTCCCGGCGCACCGACCTGACCAGATCCGCGAATTCGCCGACCTCGCCGTGGCTGAGCCCGTTGACGGGTTCGTCGAGCAACAGCAGCCGGGGCCGTACCGCGAGCGCCCGGGCGAGTTCGACGCGTTTGAGCGTGCCGAACGGCAGCCCGGAGGCGGGGTGGTCGGCGACGTCCGCCAGGCCGAGCCGCTGGAGCAAGTCGTCCGCCTGGTCACGCAGTTCCCTCTCCTCCCGCCGGACGCGGGGCAGCCGGAGCGCCGCGGCGAGGTGTCCGGTGCGCCCCCGGCTGTGGGCGCCGACCATGACGTTCTCCCGGACCGTGAGCCGCGGGAACAGGCCCAGGTTCTGGAAGGTGCGGGCGATGCCGCGCCTGGCCACGGCGTGCGGGGGGAGGGCCAGCAGGTCCTCGTCCTCGAACCGCACCTCTCCCCCATCGGGAGTGCAGCGCCTGGTGAGGCAGTTGAACAAGGTGGTCTTGCCGGCTCCGTTCGGACCGATGAGCCCTACGGCGGTGCCCGGCTCGACGGTGAACGCGACACCGTCCAGTGCCGTGATCCCGCCGAAGCGCACGGTGATACCGTCGACCGCGAGCATGAGTGACGCCCCTTCCGACGTGCTGGGGGGTGGGCGAGCGTCACAGTAGGTGGGGGCGTTCGAGCGGCACATTGGGTGTGAGCACCCAACTTCCCGGTCGCCGGACTGTGCGCCGCGCACAGGTGCCGGGAGATGTCTCACCCCGGGCCTGTTGACGGAGCACGAGGCGGACGGCGACGATCGGCGCCATGCCTCGCGGTCCCGCCCTGGGCACCCCCCAGCTCTCCGAACCGCTCCGCCGGGAGCGGCGGCGGATCCTGCACGCCGTCCACGACCGGGTCGAGGAGGTGGCGGAGGCCGCCGTCGAGGTGATGCGCGCGGAGATCCCGTCGTACGCGCTACAGGACGAGCGGTTCTTCGAAGAGGTGCGGGAACAGGTGCTCGAGCACTACCGGATGCAGTTGGCGGCGCTCGCGGGCGACCGCGACATCGCCGCCGAAGACCTGGTCTTCAGCCGGGCGGCAGCCATGCGCCGAGCACGCGCGGGGTTCGCCCTGGAGGACTGGATCAGTGCCTTCCGGGTCGGCCGGCAGGTGTTGTGGGACGCGCTGCTGGACTGCGCGGGCACATCCGCCGAGGCCCAGCAGGCCGCGCTGTCCCTCGTCACCCCGTTGATGCGGTACGTCGACTACGCCAGCACCCATGCCGCGCAGGCGTACGTCGAGTACCAGCAGCATGTGGTGGCGGACGCGGACCGGGAGCGCCGGGATCTCCTCGATCAGCTGCTGGCAGGCGTGGCACCGGCGCACGGTCCGCTGTTCGCCGCGGCACAGGCGTACGGGATCGGACCGCGCTCGCCGATGATGGCGGTCGTGGCGGTCTGCGTCGGCGACACGCGCACGGGCGACCACACCTCGGCCGAGCACGGGTATGCCACCAGCGCGTCGATCAGCGTCGCCGGGCCCTGGGCCGGCCGGACCCTGGTCGTCGTACGCCACGGCGAGGTGGTGGCCGTGCCCGTGCTGCGGGCCGGAATGGACGCGGACGACGTGTGCGCCCACTTCGAGGCCGTGCAGGAACGGCTCGCGCGGAAGGGCACCCTGCTCTGTATGGGCATCAGCACGATCGCCCGCGGCGCGTCAGAGCTGCCGCGCGCGTACGAGGAGGCGCGGGCCGCCCTCGACCTGGTGCCGGGCGGCGGCGGGGTGGCGGCGCTGCCGCGGCTGTCCCCGTTCGACTACCTGGCGCTGCGCGCCGACGACCTCGCCCGCCAGCTGGTCGATCCCCGGGTGCGGGCGCTGCTGGAGGAGGACCGCAGACGTGGCGACACGCTGGCGGCCACCATACGGGCCTTCGCGGAGGCGGACCTCAACCTGCGGCTGGCCGCCGACCGGTTGAGGGTGCACCACAACACGGCGCACTACCGGTTGCGCCGGATCGAGGAACGCACCGGACGCAATCCGCGCCGGATCGCCGACCTCCTGGAACTACTGGTCGCCCTCGCCATCCGCGACGGCGCCGGGGAAGGCGAGGATCGCCAGTGAGCCAGATCGTGCCGGAGGGGCATACCGGGCAGGGGCGTACGGTCCGGCGTGCGCTGCTGGACGCCGCCCTGGAGGTGTTCACCGAGCGCGGTTACACCGACGCCGGTCTCACCGAGGTCGCGGCGCGCTCCGGCGTCCCGGTGGGCAGTCTCTTCCAGCACTACGGCGGAAAGCGCGGGCTTTACCTCGCGTTGTGGGAGGAGTTCCGGGAGGAGCAGGAACGCCGGACAGCGGCGACGGTGACCGCCGAACGCAACCGTGGCGTGGACGACCCCGTCGCCCTCTTCGTGGCGGGGGCCAGGGCGTATCTGGGGGGCGCCTGGGACAACCGGAGGCTCGCCAGGCTCCTCGCGGAGGACGACGGGCCGGCCGGCTTCGACGCGCTGCGCCGCCAGTGGGACCGCGCGTGGGTACGGCGCAACGCCCGGCTGCTGGAGGTGGACGAGCGGCAACGCGCCGGCCGGGTCCGGGTGAGCGTACTGACCACCGTCATCGGAGGGGCGGCGCGCGAGCTGGGCGACTGCGGGGACGAGACGGAGGCCCGGGAGATCGTGGAAGAGGTGTGCGGCATCCTGATCCATCTGTCGGCACAGCCCGGCTGACCTCGCCCCACGCTGCCGTGATGACATCGCAGGCCATTGGTGAGATGTAGACCACATTTCAGGAGTGGATGTCACACTCCGGGCGTCTGGCCGCCTCTGAGTTCGGAACGCAACCGCGACGAGAGGCCCTGCGATGTCCGACACTCCGCCAGACCTGTTGGCGAACAGGTGTTCCACGACCACCGGGAGCTGCTGTTCTCCATCGTCTACAACATGCTCGGCAGCGTTGCCGACACGGATGGGCGAGCTGGCGTATCGCCGAAGGACTGCGGCCGAGGATCTTCGCGGTCTCGGTGTGGGCATAGCCGAACACCTCGTGCAGGACGAAAACCGCGCGTTCCAGCGGAGTGAGGGTTTCCAGGACCACCAGCAGCGCCATCGACACCGATTCGGAGCGCACCGCCGCATCAGCGGCGTCGGCGGGGGCGGGAGTGTCCGTGAGGGGGCTGACGAGCGGTTCAGGCAGCCATGGCCCGATGTAGGCCTCACGGCGGCGGCTGAGGGCGGCCTGGTGGGAGAGGGCCCGGTTCACCGCGATCCGCACCAGATAGGCGCGCGGGCTGTCGATCCGCTCCGCGTTCGGCGCCTGGCTCCTGGACGTCCACGACAGCCATGTCTCCTGCAGCACGTCCTCAGCGCCCGCGAGCACGTCCACGCCCGACGCCCCCGGTACGAACCCGACCCGCAGGTCCGGCAGCGGGTGACCGAACGGTTTCTGGCCGCCGCGCTCGGCGGTGACCTGGAAGCCCTCCTGCAGATCCTGGCGCCGGAGGTGACCCTGTGGGGTGACGGCGGAGGCAAGGCCGCGGGAGGTCTGCGGCCGCTCCACGGCCGGGAGAAGGTCGCCCGCCTGCTCGCCGCCGTCGCCCCCCACACTGAAGCCGTCGTACGGATCGGCCGGGGCGGCCGGGGAAGGCATCTGGACCCGGGTCGGCACCGCCGTCTCCGTCCGGCCGCGGATCGTGTGGATCGGCACCGCGCTCATCCTCGGCGCCATGGCGATCGGGGCGTTCGGGCTCAAGGCCGACGGGCTGTCCGGCAAGGACCAGTTCACCGACAGGCCGCAGTCGTCCGTCGGCGAGGAGACCCAGTCCAGGCACTTCCCGGCCGGGTCGGGTGACCCGGTCTACGTGGTGGCCAGGAGCGCCTCGGCAGAGCGGGTGAAGGCCGCGCTGTCCGGCGTTCCGGGAGTCGCCGCCGTCTCGACGCCGATGATCAAGGATGGCGAGGCCTTCATGCTCGGGGAGCTCAAGGACGATCCCAGCAGCACGGCCGCGATGCGCACCGTCGAGCGGGCCAGAAGCGCGGTCCACGGAATCGCGGGTGCGGATGCCCACGGTGGTGCTGTCGTTCGGCGCGGCCCTCGGCGTGACACCGGGAAGTCTCCGGCCCGCACGTGTGTTTCGATGCGGTCGGCGAGCTTGCGGGTGTACGCGGCGATGGCCTGCGCGTGGAAAACCCCGTCTCCCTCCTTCCAGTCCCCGCGGTCGTAGCGGGGCGGCACGACCACTCCCCCTTCGTCCGCACGGAGCCGCGCCGGCAGCCGCTGCTCACGCAGGGCACCGGCCAGCTTGTAGCACTTCTTACCCCTCACAGCACTTGGTTCGCATGCGAGGCTGGGCGTCCTCGTCGCCCGCCCGCCGCTGGTCCGGATCGCCGAGGCCCACCAGCGTTCCACGGCGCAGGTACTGATCCTCACCGCTTGGGATCCCACCACCCCCTGGTGCAGGAGAAGCACCTTGCACGGTCTCGAACTCGTCGTTGTCCTGGGCGTGGCCGTACTGGCGGGTAACGCCCTTGGACAAGGCGTCAACATCGCCCCACCGATTCTTCTGCTGGTGACAGGTGTGGCCCTGGGGTTCATCCCGGAGGTGCATCGCCCACAGACGTGCCACCGTCGTCCGTCTCCGCGACCAGCGCCACATCAGCGTGATCCTCGGCCTCGGTCTCGCGATGCTGCTCGACCGCCGGATCGTCGGCCGCGGTCTGGCACGGACGATGCTCATAGCGCCGTTCCTCGTCATGCCGGTTACCGCGGCGCTGCTGTGGAAGCACGCCCTCTACAACCCCGACTACGGCCTGCTGAACGGCACCCTCAACGCCGTGTACCGCCTCTTCGGCGCGGAGAACGGCCCCACGATCGACTGGGTGTCCTCCTACCGTTGCCGAGACCGTAGTCGGGTCTGCCTGCGACGCAGCCGCACGCCTGCCAGGGTGATGCTCCGCATCACCCGCGCGATCCGCTTGTGGTTGACTCGCTCGCCGTCGTCGCGGAGTTCGGCGGTGATCCTGGGGACGCCATAGGTGCCGTCCGACTCGCGGTGCACTGCCCGTATCCGGGCGGTGAGGCGGGCATCGGCCGCCTGCCGGGCGGCCCGGTCCGCGGCCGTCCGGCGCCAGTAGTAGAAGCGGGAGCGGGCGATGCCCAGGATGGTGCACAGCCGCTTCACGCCGTAGCGGCGGTGGAACTGTTCGCGACCGGGGTGCTCGATCCGCAGGTGTTCATCAGCCACCGGTTGCCGCTGACGGAATACCCGCAGGCACTGGGGCAGTTCGCGGCAGGCCAGGGACGCAGGATCGTCGTGCTGCCCTGACCTTCGGTCTACCCGGCGTCGAGCTGGTGGTCGGCCCAGACGTAGCTTTCGGGCAGCAGGTCGGTGATGCGGACGGTTCGGATGCGCTCGCCCTGACCGACGATGACCTCGAGGGCGGGAAAGTAGTCGAGGAGGGCCTGACGGCACCGGCCGCACGGGGGCACCACCCCTCGGTCGCGGTCGCCCACGGCGACGATCGTGTCCAGCTCGTAGGCGCCCTGGGCGGCCGCCGTGCCGATGAGGACCAGCTCGGCGCAGGGGCCTCCGGTGAAGTGGTAGGCGTTCACCGCGGTGACGATCCGGCCGTCCCGGGCGCGGGCCGCGGCTGCCATGGTGTGGTTGTCGCCCCGGCATCGAGTGCGCGCGACGTCTGCGGCGGCCTGGATGAGTTCGTGGTCGACATGGTGGGTCTGCGTGGACATCTTCGCTGCCTTCGTGAGGGGTCGGACGACGGTGCCCCGCAGTGACATTGCTGTGCAAGCGAATATCGGGTTCAGCCAAGAGTCGCCGGTCGACGTGTCGGCTGCCGGCCCTCGCGGGGCACGGCCGCCGACGGGTCGCGTGTGCAGGGGTGTTCAGGGGCGGTGAGCACCTGGTCGGTGGTGCCGTGCTCGACGACCCGTCCAACCCTGGTGCATCAAGATCAGCCACAACTGGTCGACACACCGGACCGGCGTCTGACGCTGCCCCAAGGTCACCCCGGATACCGGCTGCGGATCCTGCTCGGCGGCGCCGAAGGACCACACCTCACCCTCACGGCTCCGCCCGGGGGCGCGGGTCACCGCACGGCGTGCCTGCCGGGCGCGTGTCCGACCGCCGCCGCGACGCGTGCCGCCGCCGCGGTGCCGGGGGCGGTGCAGGACTTGCCGTTCAGGGTGAAGTCCTTGGGTACGGCGTTGGTCCCCGTGTAGGCGCCGTTGAAGCCGACGCCGACGGAGGCACCGGTTCCCAGGGCGGCGTTCCAGCCGGCGTCCTTGACGGTCACCGCGGTGCCGCTCTGGCTCCAGGTGCCGTTCCAGCCCTGGGTGACCTTCTGGTTGCCGGGGAACGTGAAGCCGAGCTGCCAGCCGTTGAGGGCGGTGCCTTTGTTGGTGACCGTGACGGTGGCGGTGAAGCCGGTGCCCCAGTCGTTGATCACCTTGTAGTCGACCGTGCAGGCGGTGGCCGGGGCGGCAGCCGTGGTCACCCGCAGCGCGGGCGACGGCGGGGAACTGCGGCCGGCGGTGTCCCTGGCCACGACCCGGAAGGTGTAGGCGGTGGACGGTGACAGGCCGGTGACGGTGGCCGACGTGGCCGGTGCGTCGACCGTGGCGACCGGCGCGGTGGTGGCCGGGTCGCCGGAGTACACCTGGTAGCTCGCCACCGGGGAGGAACCGGCGGTGGAGGCCGTCCAGTTCAGCGTCGCCCGGTCCGAGCCGACGGAGGTGGCGGTCGGGGTGCCGGGGGCGGAGGGCCCAGTGGCCGTGGAGGACCCGGCGGGCAGCACGTACTCGGTGATGGAGTACGCGGGGAAGGTGGCGGTGAAGGCGCCGCCGGACACCGGCTGGTCGGCCAGGTGCTTGATCGCGGTGGTGTCGTCCTGACCGTAGCGGTAGACCTGTGCGGCCGAGGCCGGTGCGGTACGGCCGGTCACCGACACCGGCGCGGTGAGGTCGCCGGTGGTCTTGTTCACGACGATCATCGTCAGCGCGTGGTCGGAGCTGCGTTCCGCCGCGTACACGGCGAGCTTGTCCTGGTCGGCGCTGGCCGCGTGCACCGAGGTGTCACCGAAGGAGCTGCCGTTGCCGTCGTAGTTCCGGTACATCCGGAAGGCGAAGGCCCCGGGGTCGGTGGACTTGGGCGGGTCCCAAAGGGTGGCCAGGTCCAGGCCCTCCCGCCCGAAGATACCGAGCACGTCGGCCTGGGCGAGCCCACCGTCGATCTTGTCCAGCGCGCCCCAGTTGTACTCGGTGATGGCGAGCTTGGTGCCGGGGTAGTCGGCGTCGACGAGGGAGCGCATCCGCGGGATGAACTGGACGGCCTGGTTGATCCAGCTCTCGTCCACGTAGGTCGGGTCCCACAGCTGCCGGGTGGAGCGCAGCCGCAGCGCCTGGGTCGCGGCGTCGTCGCTGCCGCCGAACACCCCTGACTGCTGCGGGTAGATGTGCTCGTCGAAGTAGTCGAGGATGCGGCGGCCGTGGGCCTGCTCGTACGCCTTCATCTGCTGCAGGTACCAGGGGGCGAACTGGACGCCGCCGTGGGCGGCCCGGTCCGGCGGGTTGGACCAGCAGTCGCCGCCCTGCTCGCTGCAGTTCTTCTGGTCGAGGCCCGAGTAGACCAGGGAGTTGAAGCCCCAGCCGACGGGGCCCAGGGTCTGCGCGGCCGGATCGGCGTCCTTGATGGCGGCCGCGGTGGCGTACGTCGTGTCGCGGATCTCGTCATAGCCGGGTCCGGCCGGGTGCACGTCCCGATGGGTGCTCCACCACAGGTCGGGTTCGTTGTCGAGGTTGTAGAACCGCACCCCGCCGCCGTTCGCGGTGCCGTAGGTCCTGTCCAGGTACTGCACCCAGCCCTTGGTGAAGTCGGCGCCGATGGCGGTGCTGGTGTCGGCCGGGTCGTTGCCGGTCACCTTCGTGCCGTCGGTCTTCACACCGTTGCCGCAGTCGGGCCGCCACTGGGCGTCGCTGCCCTGCTGGGCCCCGTACTTGGCGATGCCGAAGCCGCAGGCGCTGTTGCGGGCCGCGGTCGTCCAGCCGGACATCGGCACGGTCATGACGGTGTCGGTGCCGGTGCGGCGGTTCTGCTCGACGAACTTGTCGGCCTCCGAGCCGTCCGGCAGCTTCGAGGTGTCGTTGTCGTAGTACAGGTTCTCGAAGTACCAGTCGGCGCCCGCGTTGTAGGCGTCGAGCTTGTAGTTGTAGCGGGTCGTGGCGTTGCCGCCCCACCGGCGGACCGGCAGCCGCAGCTCGGCGGCCAGGGACTCGTCGGCGAAGTTCATGCCGTAGATGTGCGGATCGATGGCGCGGCGGCCGGTGGTGGCGTCGATGCCGAGCGCGGGGCCGTCGGCGGCCGCAGCGGCTCGCGGCGCCGCGACGGGAGAAGCGGTGGCCACGGCGGGCACGGCCGCCGGGCCGGCTCCGGCCGTCAGCAGGACCACGGCCGCGAGCGCGGCTCTCGAAGTCGTGCGCATGATCACCTTCCCTGCGGCCGCGCGGCGAGGGCCCTGACCGCCCGGGCGGGCGGTGCCGCACGACCTGGACGTGGGGGACGACGGAGGGGTGCGCGGAGCAGGCGTGCGTGTGCGGTGGGGGGAGCCGGGACGCGGGAGCGCACCCCACATGGGAGCGCTCCCACAGCCTCACATGTTCAGCGACCCTCGATGCGGTGTCAACCTTCCGGACACAAGCCGTCGGGACATGGCTGTTGCGGACGGCGGCTCAGGACGCGGCGGCGAGGCGCGAGGCGAGGTCCCGGCCGGCGGCCTTGCAGGCGGGCGGGAAGGTGAGCTTCAGGCCCTGCTCCTGCCCCTCGACGGTGAGTACCGTCCGCACTCCCAGGCCGAGCAGTGCCCTGCCCGCCGGGGCGGCGGAGATCAGCTCGCGCGGCAGGGCGACGAGCAGCTTGCCGGGCCGGCCCGTGGAGGTCTTCGCGTCGAAGAACAGCGGACGCCGGCCGGTGGGCGCCCAGTACATGGGACGCGGCTGCACCGTGGCGATGACCGTCCCCGCGGTCAGGACGCCGACCAGCGCGGTGGTCATGACCCGACGCTTCGCAGAGACGGAGCCGACCTTGGCCAGAGAGGTGAGTTCGACCTGCTCGCCCTCGGTGAGCAGGGGCGCGACGGACTGCTGCATCTGAACAAAGCCTTGACCACGAGTTGGCAAGATCGGTCGTGACACTTGTCATGCGCAGCAGGGGACGGCGGACACTGTGGGCCCAAGTGCCGTCGCCTGTACGGTTCTTCGCATGCCAAAGAGCGACGGGGACAACCCGCAGAAGACCGATGTCAAGGTCAGCCTCCTCGGCGGTCACCGCCTGGACGGAGCCACGCTCCATGAGCGGACCATCACCGCATCCCTCATCGGCGGCGCCGACGTCGACCTCACGGACATCGACATCCCCGACGGCGCCGAACTTCGCATCACCAAGCTGAGCCTGATCGGCGGAGTCAGCCTCAAGGTCCGCCCCGAGGTCCGGGTGGAGGTACGCGGGCTGCGCCTGGGCGGCGTGAAGGACGACGGGCCGAGCGAGCCGGGCGGCCCGACCGTCCGGATCGACGCCTGGGGCCTCGTCGGCGGCGTCACCGTACACCGCGCATAGTCACATCGACGGGGGCGCGCTCGTACAGGCCGCCGATTCGCGCCGCTGTCGCAAGTTGTGCCGGGGTCGCACACGTCGGGGGTTCTGGCAGCGGGCCGTCCGGAGCGGGGCATGGACCGGTTGCCGGTGGGAATCGCCCGAGCGGACCACCGCGGCGGTCCGTGACCGGCTCATGAGAATGCTTCGTTCCGATGCGGACAAAGCGGTCGGGGAGCCAGTCATCCGGCAGTGCCGCGCACGACGGGCCGAACGTGGACCGGCACTTCGCGAGTCCGCAGTCGCACGGCTGCAAAGCGGCCGTACGGTCGCGCCGTCCACGGTACGGCCGTGCGCGTCCGGTGAAGGCGGTGAACAGCAGGAACTTGCTGGCCGACCCCCCATGCGCGGTACAAGTAGTTGTGGCAATGTCGACACATGAGTCGTTTGGTCACTGCATTCGGGGAATTATGCGTGCGGGACGACAGGGGCGCCCCGGCCGATCTCGGCGGGCCGAAACCACGTCTGCTGCTGGCTCTGTTCGTGAGCCGGGCCAACACGGTGTTCCCGGTCGATGGTCTGATCGACGCCCTCTGGTGCGGCCGGCCACCGCGGACCGCACGGAAGAACCTCCAGGTCTACGTGTCCCGGCTGCGCCGGGTCCTGGGTGACCGCCTGGCCCACACCCTGGGCGGGTACGTACTGCGGCTCGATCCGTCGGACTGCGACCTGCTGCGGTTCGAGCAACTGGCCAGGACCGGCAGGCAGCGAACCCGGGACGGGCAGACCGAGGCGGCGCTCGACGCGCTCGTCGAGGCCCTCGAACTCTGGCAGTGCAGGCCGCTGGCGGAGTTCGGTGACGTGCCGCATCTGACCGCGGCGGTCGACCGGCTCCAGGAGATGTTCCTGTCGGTTCTGGAGGAATGGGCGGAGTTGGAGGGTGACCGCGGTGGCCACCGGCTCGTGCTCGACCGGCTCCAGGAACACATCGCGTTCCATCCGCTGCGGGAGCGGCTGGCCGCAGCGTGGATCAAGGCGCTTGCGGCCACCGGCCGGCACAGTGAGGCGGCGGCCTACTTCGACACGGTCCGGCGGGCGCTGGCACGGGAGTTGGGGGTGGCGCCGGGGCCCGCGCTGACCGTGCTGCACCGTCGATTGCTGGAGACGACCGCTGTCGGGCGTCACCCCGGGCCGGGCAACCAACTACCGCGTGACTTACCGGACTTCGTCGGGCGGGCCGACGAGGTGCAGCGCGCGCTCGCGTACTTCCGCGCGCGCCGGGACGGCGGTGTCATCGTCGTGTCCGGTCCGGTGGGAGTCGGCAAGTCCGCGTTCGCCGTCCACGTGGCACACCTGCTCGCGGACTCCTTCCCCGACGGCCTGATCCTGGCCGAACTCGGCAACCGCTCGCTGGGCTCGGTTCTGCGGGCACTGCTGGACAGCGTCGGTCTGCCCGGGACGCACAACGTCGCCCAGGCCCTGGCCCGGTGGCGTTCCTGGGTGGCGGGCCGGCGGATCCTGCTGGTACTGGACGATGCGGTGGGGCAGCAGACGGTACTGGCGTTGCTGCCCGGCTCCGGGGCCAGCTGCACCCTCGTGACCAGCCGGTACCGGCTCAGCGGTCTGGAAGCGGTGACCCGGGTCGAACTCCCGCCGTTCGAGGAGGCGGAGGCGACCGAACTGCTCGGCCGGATCATCGGTTTCGGCCGGGTGATGACCGATCAGCCATCCGCGCGGCGCATAGTCCGCTGCTGCGAGGGGCTGCCGCTGGCAGTCCGGATCACCGCCGCGAAGCTCGACTCACTACGCCATGTCCGGCTGGCCGACTACGCCGACCGGCTCTGCGGCGCATCCTCCCTGCTGGACGAGATGGCGGTGGGCGAACTGGTGCTGCGTGAGCGGTACGAAGCGTTCTGGCGGGACCTGCCGCAGCCGCAGCGGGTGGCCTACCGGAGGCTGGCCGCGCTCACGCCTCCCTTTCGGTACGACCAGGTGATCGCCGAGGTGGAGGAGTTGCACGAGTGCAGTCTGTTGATGCCGCCCGCCGGGGAGGTCAGCGCCCACATGGCCGCCTACGGGATGTCGGGGTTCGCCTATGAGTTCGGGCGTCGGGTCACATCTCCCAAATTGTCATGATCATGGCCGATCTTCAGCGCGGCCTGCTGCGCAGGAAGTCACGGAAGGCGTCCATGATCTGCTCATCCGTGGTGTCCCAGGCCGGGGCACCGCCGCGGAGCGCCGGGCCGCCCGCGACCCGCAGCGCGAGGGCCGCCTGACCGGCGAAGAGCGACAACAGGTCCAGGTCGCCCAGATCCGCACGGGACCGGGGCGTCGGATCGAGCACTTCCAGGACGCCGAGCACCCGCTGATCCGACAGCAGGGGCGCGGCCATGAGCGCGTCCGGAACGTAGCCCGTGGACTCCGCGAGGTCGCGGGCGAAGGTCCGGGTGTTCGCCAGGTCGTCGGCGATCATCGCCTGGCCGGACGAGGCGACCCAGCCGGCGATGCCGCGGTGCGCCGGGAAGCGGGTGCCGACGAGGAGGTCCTCGCCCTCTCCGGACACGGCCTGGAAGACCAGTTCGCCGGCGGCGTCGTCCAGCAGGAACACAGAACTCGCGGCTGCGCCGAAGATGGCCCTGGCCACGTCGACCACGGACTGCAGCAGCGCACGGGTGTCGTCGGAGGGAAGGGATGGGGACACCGCGGACCTCACTTCTGCGTTCGGGACGGGGGATCGGCGGGACCGGCCGACCGGACGTTCGCCGCTGTCAGATAGAGCACCGTCTTGAGCTGGAAGACGGTCAGCCCCGGATGCTTGGCAAGGATCAGCGCGCACAGCCCCGCGATCCGCGGAGTGGCGAAGCTGTTGCCCGTCGTCCGGGTGACGCAGTTGTCCAGCCAGGCCACGCGCACGTCCTGGCCCTTCGCGTAGAACTCCACCGGAGGACGCGGGTTGTACAGGTGCAGACCGGGATCGCCCTCCTGGTGGCTCCCGACGGACACCACGGAGCAGAACCGCCAAGGGAAGCTGACAACGGGGCTGTTGTGCGCCGACGCGACGATGGCGGACCGCCGGAAGTACGCCTCGTCGGCCAGTTCGTGCAGTTCCCGGACGAACCTGGTGTGCGTGGTCGACAGACTCATGTTGATCACGTCGAACTCCTGCTCCACCGCCCAGCGCAGACCGGCCAGCAGGAAGTCTCCGGTGCCCGTGAAGTTCTCGCCGAGCACCCGCACGCTGTGCAGCTCGCACTCCGGAGCGACTTCTCGGACGATTCCCGCGCAGGCGGTGCCGTGGCCGCACAGGTCACCGGTGTCGGTCGGCCGGATCCGGGGTCGGCCGTCGTCCCCCTCGACGACCATGTGCGCCGACGCGACGCGCCCCACCATGAGATGGTTCCGCTCCACCCCGCTGTCGACGATGCACACCCGTACACCACGGCCCGTGGACCCGCCCCACGCCCATTCGGGTGTGACGGGCCCCAGGGCCACCGCCGGCACCTGGATGTCGTCCGGCCGCAGGTCCCGCAGCCCCCAGCTCAGCGCGTTCGTCACTGGCTGCCTCCGTCCGCCGCCGCGTGATCCCGTGGTACGCCCTGCCCGGCCGCCTCGCCCGCCTGTACGGCGAGTTGCAGGGCGGCCGCTCGTCCCATGGTGTGGCCCTTCGTCTGGAAGAGGCGGCCGGCGCGATCGGCGGTGTGCCGGGCGGCTGCCGGCCGTCCCGCCTTCAGGTGGACGTGCGCCAGGTCGAGCCGGGCGGTCGCGCGACTGATCGGGGAGTCCGTGGTGTCCGCCACCTCGACTGCCCGGCGAGCCAGGGCCAGCGCGGTCCCGGCATCACCGCTCAGGGCCGCGGCCAGGGCACGGACACCGTAGTCGTCCGCCGCGTCCGCCGGGGGGAGATCGGCGGCTTCGGCGTCGGCCAGGGCGGAGCCGGGGTGCCGCCCGCGCGCGATCACGACCCGGGCGAGGTCCCGGCAGGCGGCGGCGAGGAGCACCGGGCCGCCCGCCGTA
The DNA here is from genome assembly GCF_044387825.1 of Streptomyces sp. NPDC020299. Classification (NCBI taxonomy): domain Bacteria; kingdom Bacillati; phylum Actinomycetota; class Actinomycetes; order Kitasatosporales; family Streptomycetaceae; genus Streptomyces; species Streptomyces sp. NPDC020299. Next base: position 335,526 of record NZ_JBIRWL010000002.1, on the reverse strand, counting down.
CGGAACGTCGCGACGGCCTGCCGCAGCAGCGACTCCGCCCTCCCCGCCGACCCGGCCAGTACCTCCACCCCGGCGGCGAAGAGCGGTGCGAACCCGGCCACTTCCGCGTAGCCGAGCCTCGCGGCGAACCGCTCCGCGGTCACCAGACAGGTACGGGCTTCGTCGGCCCGGCCGCACAGGGCGAGCAGGTTCGCCAGCGGGTAGTTCAGGGTGACGACCGCGATGGGGTTGCCCGGACCGTGCTGGGCGAGAAGCGCGCGGCAGCGGTCTATCGCCTCGTCCGCCGGGGTCGGTCCGTGCCACAGGGAGATGCCGAGCGCGCCGAGCGCCATGGCCCGCTCCGGGGCGGCTCCGGCGGCCACCGCGTGGTCCAGCGCGACGGCGAGCAGATCACTCGCCGCGCGATGCCGTCCGGCGAACTGCTGCTCCTGCGCCAGCCGTACATGGGCGCGCGCCAGGCCAAGCCGGTCGTCGCAGTCCTGGAAGACCTCCAGCCCGGCGCGCGCCGCGTCGGCGGCCGTCCCCGGCGAGGCGTCGGGGGCCAGGGAGGCGAGTTGCAGCCGCGCATGGGCGTGGGCGAGCCGGTCGCCGGCCGCGGAGGCGGCGTCCAGCACTTTGCCGAGCAGGGCACCGCCCTCGTCGGTGCGGCCCAGGGCCAGCCAGGTCTCCCCCAGGCCCTGTGCGGCGTGCCTCCACCGCTCTTCGCCGGGAGCGCAGTGGTCGAGGGCGCGGGCGTGCAGCTCCGCCGACCAGGACAGGTCGGCGCGGGCGAGCGCGTGCCGGCCCGCGCGGATGAGTGCCTCGGCTGCCCGCTCACGGAGTTCTTCGGTGTGTTCGCCACGCCGCCCGAGGTCGCGCCGGTGCAGATGGGCCAGTTCGAGATGGTGGGCGGCAAGGGCCGCACCGGCGCCAGGCAGTGCCGCCAACCGCTCGTGCCAGACCGCGCGTTGCCACTTGCTCAGGCCGCGGTAGGTGACGTCACGGAGCAGGCCGGAGCTGAACTGGTAGGTCGCCGGAGCTCCTGGCACGGGTTCGGCCAGGCCGCGCCGTACGAGGTCGCGCAGCGCGTCGCCAGGGTGGGCGCACCACCGCCCCGTGTCCAGGGGGCTGTTCTCGGGAATCTCGTCGAGGAGCCACCGGACCTCCGCCTCGCCGAACCGGCGGCCGATCACCGCGCCCGCGTCGAGAACCGCGCGTTCCTCCCCCGGCAGGACGTCGAGCCGGGCGGCGAGAACGGCGGTGACGGTCACCGGCAGGTCGCCGGGGTCGGCGCCGTCCTCCACCATGCTCAGCAGCTGTTCCAGGTGCAGCGGGTTGCCTTCGGCACGTCGCACCACGGCCTCCAGCAGGCTGTCCTCGGGTCCGGTGGTGGCCAGGGCGGCGGCCAGGCGCCAGGCGTCCGGGCCGGCCAGCGGACCGAGGCGGATCTCGTCGGCCGCGACGCGCGGCTCGTCCTCGCCGGAGCGCTGTGAGCAGACCAGCAGCACCGGCACGCCGGACAGTGCGTCCCCCAACCGTGCTACGACTTCGAGCAGTTGCGGACGTGCCCACTGCAACTCGTCCAGTACGAGCGCGACGGGCCCCGTCGCGGCCAGCCCGCTGAGCACCGTGGCGACGGCGGCCCACGTCGCCTCCGCCGACGGGCTGGGCGTTCCGTCCGCCAGCAGCCCACCCCGCAGCACCTCGTAGGCGGCCTCGTCCGGTTCCCCGGCACCGGCCGGCGCTCCTGGCCCGGCGGACGGGGACGCGTGACGGGTGCGCGCGGTGCGCAGCACGTCCCGGATCGCGTCCGCGAGGGGTGTGAGGCTGGCCTGGTCACGGTAGGAGTGGCAGCGGCCGGCGCCGACGGCCGAGCCCTGGGCCGGCAGGGTCGCGATCCACTCCCGCAGCAGCCGGGTCTTGCCGATCCCCGCGTCGCCCGTGACCCGGACCACGCGGCCGGTGCCCTCGGCCGAGGCGGCGGCCCAGGCCGCCGCCAGCCGGCCGTACTCCCTCGCGCGCCCGACGAAGGGAGTGCCGGAGCGCGCCGCGCCGCGTGGGTGGTCCTCGGCGGTCAGGCCGAGCAGACGGAAGGCGTCGACCGGTTCGCGCTTGCCCTTGAGGGTCAGCGCCCCCACCGGTTCGACGACCGCGGTGGCTCCCAGGAGGGTCCGGGTGGCGGGCCCGATGAGGATGTGCCCCGGGCCCGCGGCCTGTTCGAGCCGGGCGGCGACATTGACCACCTCACCGGAGACCACCGTGCCCGCCGCGATGTCCCCCGAGGTCACGGCCTCTCCGCTGTTCACACCGATGCGGACCGCGAGGGTGCTGCCGAATTCCCGTTCGAGCTCGGTGTTGAGCTCGCCCAGCGCGGCCATCATGTCCAGAGCCGCGGACGCCGCCCGGCGCGCGTCGTCCTCGTGCACGTGCGGCACGCCGAACACCGCCATCACGGCGTCCCCCACGAACTTCTCCACCGTCCCGCCGTGCGACTCGATTCCGGTCCGCATCGTGTCGAAGTAGCGCAGCACCACGGAGCGCAGCGTCTCCGGATCCAGCGATCCGGACAGTTCGGTGGAACCGACCAGGTCGCAGAAGAGCGCGGTGATCACCTTGCGTTGCTGCCGCATGGGCCGTCCCCCTCGCTGGTCGCCGTCCGACCCGCACGGCAGGTCGTGCGGGCTGCTCAGAACAGCGCCGCACCCGCGACGACGGTGTGCGCCTGCACTTCCGGCTCCACGGCGTCCAGCCGTGCCTTGAGGTCCAGGATCAGCTCGAGTTCCTCCGGGGTGAGTGCCCCGAAGACGGCGCGTTGTTGTCCGGTGAAGGCATGGACGGGGAAGCCGGCCTCCTCCAGTGCCCGCAGGATGTGTTCCGCGTCGCGGTCGGGTTCGGGGGCGGACGCCATGTCACGTGTCCTCTCGGTCGGGGTGACCGGTCCTGTCGGTCGTGGTGCTCACCGCGTCCAGTACGTCGACGAGCGCCCCCACGGTGTGCAGTGCGCTCAGCCTGACCGCTGCCCGTACCTGCGGCGGCGCGGTGATGCCGTCGAGGGTCGCGAGGACCGCGGCACTGTGTCCGCCGTCGACCTCGGCGTGCACTCGCAGCGTCTCGAAGGCGGCCGCGGGCAGACCGGTGCGGTCGGCCAGCAGGGGTATCAGCGGCGGTGCGGGGGCGTTGAGTTCCAGCACCGCCACATAGCCGAGCAGACACAGCGGGTGGAAGTGGCTGACCCAGTAGTACTGGGCGCCGACCATGCGGGCCACTTCCGGTGACGGCGGCCGGGCCAGCTCTCGTCGCGGCTGGAGACCGGCGGCCGCCATGTCCCGCAGCAGCCACGTGTCGTGGTGCCGCTCGCGTGCGATGTGCCGGGACAGGTAGTGGCCGAGCGGCTCCGACGCCGGATCGGCCGGGTCTGCGCGGCGGCAGTGGTCCAGGGCCAGTTCCATCAGCGGCACGGAGGCCCGGATGACCGTGTGCATCGTGACGAGGTAGCGCAGGTAGCGTTCCCGCAGGTGCCGGGGGTGCCACAATCGGGCCGCGCTGCTGCGGAGGGTGGGCGTCACCAGGCCGAGGACTACGCGCAGTTCCTCTCCCACGGGCACCTCGGCCCGCTGCGGACCGCCTGCGCCGACAGCGCGTTCGGGAGCTGCCGTCACGGCGTGCGCTCCCGCCCGGAGCACCCGCTGTGGCTCTGGTGCCGCTCGGGGTCGACGAGGTGGGCGTGGCGTGCTTGGCCGTGCCGGGCGACGAGCGCCGCGGGGCCGCCCGCCTCGCCGGCGCGCACCGCGGCAGCCTGCAGCAGCTCCCCGGCCGGGCCGCCGCCCGAACGCTGTGCCCAGCGCCGCGCGGAGTCCGAGTCGTCGAGGTGGTGGCAGGTACCGCAGTAGCCGTCCGGGGCCACGCCCGCGCGGGTGGCGATGTGCACGGGGCCGACCGTGCGGATCATCCGCAGCAGCGGACGGGTCCGCGACTGCTCGTGCACGGTCCGCCAGGCCGTCGTACGGACGTCACCCAGATTCAGATGGGCTGGGCGGACCCGGCGGTCCGCCACGTCCTGGTTGCAGCAGGCGGTGATGGTGCCCTCGACCGTCACGACCGGCCATGCGGCCATGTCGCAGGGGGCTGCCGCCCATGGGTCCGGTCCGGCCGGCGTCAGGGGGCGGGGCGTCAGTCTGCTGCCCCGTCCCACCGGACGGACCTGTCCGACCAGCATCGGGACGTCGGTCCCGAAGCGGCTGAGTACCTCGGCGCAGACCTCGTCCGGGTACGGATCGGCCGGAGCGTTTCCCAGGAGGTGCAGGCTCACGGCGACACCGGTGCCGAGCAGGGCGTCGAGGGCGGAGAACACGTCCCGGCGCGGGACATGCCGCTCGTGGTACGCGTCGAGGCTGAGCGAGAAGTGGTCGACGGCGCGCGCGACCCGGCGTACGGCGGGCGGCAGTTGACCGCCGATGGCGAAGAACCCGCCGGAGAGCACCGCCGTCCGTGTCCCCGAGGCACGGGCGGACTCGGCCGCCGCGACCACCAGGTCCGGCCGGACCAAGGGCTCGCCGCCGGTCAGCATCAGCACCTCGGGATGGCAGTCGGGCGCGAACGTGCCAAGGAATCGCAGCAGTTGGGCGCCGTCGAGGTCGCGGCCCCGGCGGGTGGCCGCCGTGGAGCAGTGGCCACAGCTCAGCGGGCAGCGCTCGGTGACGGTGACCAGCAGTCCCGCGCCGATCTTCTGGCGCAGCGACATCAGTTCGGCCAGCCGCATGCCCGCCCCCTCTCGGTGAGGCCGTGGTCGGCGCGGTTGTCGGTGACCAGCCCGAGTGTCGGGCCTCTGCCTGCGAAGCGGTTTACAAACGGTATATGCCCAGGTCAGAGGCGCGTTGCCGGGAGCCGGGGCGGTCGGCGCGGGGCCGGGCGGGGGTGGCCGCGGTCCGCCATGAGCGCCAGGAGCTGCCTTTTCACCGTCCGCAAACCGCTCTTGTGGCGGTGGTTCCTACCGTTCTGGGCGAGCCGGGCCGGAGCGGACCGGCCCGTGCCGCGCGACGGAGGGAGAAGAGCCCATGGCGGAAGCGGACAAGGTACCCGAGCAGAGCGAGGACGACACCGCCAAGGTCGACAAGGCCGCCGAGGTGGCCCGGGCGGCGGAGGTGGCCGCCCACTCGCTCGCCGATGCCGTGCTGCAGTTGCAGCGGCTCGACCCCGAGAAGGAAGCGGCCGGCGGCATCGTACCGCCGGCCGACAGTGGCGGTTCCTGCCACAACATCAGCTGCTTCTAGAGAGGTGACGCCATGTCCGAGGAGATCCGCCCCGACGCCGAACCCCCCGAGGTCGAGCCCATCGAAGCCGAGGCCGCCGAGCCCGACGGCGATGTGGAGGCGCACCTCGCGGCCGGCCAGGACGCCGTCCTGGGCCTGCAGAAGCTGAGTCCGGAGAAGGAGGCCTCCATCATCAGCGATCCGGCGGGAAGCGGGGGCTCCTGCCACAACATCAGCTGCTTCTGACGGCTGACGAACGCACGATCAGGACGTTCGGCCGGGTACGGGGCGCACACTCCCCGGCCCGGCCGGACGGGGCGTCACCATGCTCCGGTCTCGGCAGAAGGGATGTGCGTTATGCAGCTCGAATGGGAGATCATACAGACGTACATGACGCACCACCCGCGCTGGTTCGAGGATTTCGAACGCCGAGTGCCGAGTGGGGAGCACCTGCGCGAGTACCGGGCCGTGATGCCCGCGGCGTGGCGGCTCTGGCGCCGGGGCTACTGGCTGCTGACCGCCCCGCCGGAGGTGCCGGCCGTCGCCCAGGGCTGGAAGCTGCACGTGTCCGCGACCTCACGGACCAGCGCGGCCACCCTGCGCGCCGTACTGCCGCTGCTGCGGGACGCGAACGTGCACTTCAAGTTCCTGATGGATCCCGCCGCGATGCTGGAGTCCAACGGCAAGTCCTTCCCGCGGGGTTCGAGCGGCAAGTTCATCACCGTGTACCCGGCCGACGAACGGGAGTTCCGCGCGGTCGGGGACGCGCTGACCGACGCCCTCTCGGGCTTCGACGGCCCCCACATCCTCTCCGACCGGCGCTACCCGGGGTCGCGGGTGGTGCACTACCGGTACGGCGGTTTCGTCTCGATCTCCCGTATGCGGCCCTCCGGCATGAAGGAGCTGCTGATCCGCACTCCGGACGGCGAGCCGGTGGTCGACATCCGGCATCCGTACTTCCATCTGCCGTACTGGGTCACCGATCCCTTCACCGGGGAGTCGGCCCCGGACCAGGCCCAGGCCACGACGAAGGACACGTCCGGCTCCGGTGTCACCCTCGCGGACGGACGCTTCACGGTGGTCAGCGCGATGAAGTTCAGCAATCGCGGCGGCATCTACCACGGCGTCGACAACGAGACGGGCGCGGACGTGCTGATCCGCGAGGCCCGGCCAGGCGTGCAGATCGGCCCCGAGGGGACCGATGCCGCCCAACTGCTCCGCCACGAGTACGACATGCTCACCGAACTCGCCGACACCGGGCTGTTCGTACGGCCCGTGGCGTTCTTCACCGAGTGGGAACACTCCTTCATCGCCGAGGAGTTCATCGAGGGCACACACCTCGGCCACCTCGGCATCATCGAGAATCCCGTCTACAACCTGGATCTGACCGCCGAGCGGCTGACCGACTACTACGAGCGGTTCCGCGCACTGTGGCTCCAGGTCGCGGACGCGATCGCGGTCTGCCACGAGCGCGGCATCGTGCTCGGTGACCTGTCGCTCACGAACATCATGGTCACCGCCGACGACCGGATCCGCGTCATCGACCTGGAGTCCGCGTTCCACGAGGACGCCCCCCAGGGGGCGGCCCGCGGCGCGCGGCTCTACACGCCCGGTATGGTGACCCGCCGCGCCCGGCTGGCCGGACAGGGTGACCGGGGCACCGACTACTACGCTTTCGGCGGCCTGATCCTCGGCTGCGTCATGCTCTGCCACCAGACGGACTTCATCGACCGGACGATGCCGCGCAGGCTGCTGGCCGAGGTGGCCGCCGATCTCGCCCTCCCCACCGAACTGGTAGAACTCGTCAGGGACCTCTACGACGAGGACGCCGCCCTGCCCGATCCGCGCGAACTGCGCCGCCGGATCGAGGCGCTGCCCTTCGCGGACGCCTGGCGGCAGCCGCCCCCGCTGGGGCTGCCCCCGGCGACGGACGGCGCCGCCCGTGCCGAACTGCACAAGCGGGTGGAGGCCACCCTCAACGGTGTGGCGGACTTCTGGAAGAACACCGCCGACCTCAGCCGTCAGGACCGGCTGTTCCCGGCCGACGTGATGGTGTTCCGCACCAATCCGCTCTCGCTCGCCCACGGCGCCTACGGCACGCTGTACGCCCTGCACCGGTTGCGCGGCTCGGTGCCCGACGATCTGCACGCCTGGGCCCTGCGGCAGTCCACCGCGCACGACGCGATGCCCGCCGGACTGTACTTCGGCGCGGCGGGCGTGGCCTGGGCCCAGTCGGCCACCGGGCACCGGGACATCGCCGTACGGACGCTCCGGGACGCCCACGGGCACCCGCAGCTGCTGACCGAGCCCGGTGTGCTGACCGGGGCGGCGGGCTACGGCATGGCCTGTCTGCGGCTGTGGCGCGACTCGGGGCTGGAGGAGTTCGTGGACCGGGCCCGTGCGGTCGGGGAGCATCTGGCCGGGGCGGCCCACCGCGAGAACGGCCTGGCCTCGTGGCCCGACAGCTCGGGCGCGACGCCCGTCGGGTACGGGGACGGCGCCGCCGGCGTGGCCATGTTCCTGCTCGGCCTGCACTGTGCCACCGGTGACCCGGCCGCGCTGGAACTCGGCCGCGCCGCACTGGACTTCGACCTGGCCCAGGCGGTCGCGGGGGCCGGCGGCCGCCTGTCGTTCCCCGCCTCGGTGGCCACGGACGACAAGCCCACGATGGTGGTGCGGCATTACTGGGACCACGGCACGGCGGGCATCCTCACCACCCTGTTGCGCTACCACCATGTGACCGGCGATCCCGGGCTGCGCGAGCGGATCACCGAGCTGCTGCCCGACGTGCGACGCAAGTACACGGTGTTCCCCCAGCTGTTCCACGGCACCAGCGGGCTGGGCAACGTGCTCCTGGACGCCTACGAGTTCCTCGGCGACGCCGAACTGCTCGCGGAGGCCGAGCGGGTGGCCGAGGCGGTGCTGTGCACGGCGATCGAACGGCCCGAGGGCATCGTCTTCCCCGGCGAGCAGACCGTCCGCGAAAGCTGCGACCTGGCCGGCGGATCGGCCGGCGTGGCCCTCTTCCTCGACCGGCTGCGCAGGGCCCGCCCCGGTGGCCGCAGCAACACCAACTTCCTGCTCGACGACCTGCTGCCCGCGGCCCGGGGCCGGGCCGGTGCGCGGTGAAGGCGACCACGGCCGCCGCCACGGCCGATCCCGCCGTGGTGCCGCTGCGGGCCAACCGCGACTTCCGGCTGCTGTGGATCGGGCAGGCGCTGTCCGACTTCGGGTCGGCCATGACGGGGCTGGTCCTGCCGCTGGCTCTGCTGCGCAGCGGCTACTCGACCTCGGCCGCCGGCACCATCGGTACGGCGGTCCTCGTCACCGCCATGATCGTCCGGATGCCCGCCGGCTATCTCACCGACCACTACAGCCACCGCCGGCTCATGCTCACGGCCGATCTCACCCGCCTGGTCACGGTCGGCGCGGTCGCCGCCTGGACCTTTCTGGACCGGCTGCCGATCGCGGTGGCCGTGGTCACGGTGATCGTGGCCCAGCTGGGCGTGGAGCTCTTCCGGCCCAGCCAGAACGCCACCGTGCGGCGTGTCGTCCCGGCCGCGCAACTCGGCACGGCCATCTCGATGAACCAGGCGAGGGCGTACGCCGCCGGCATCATCGCCCCGGCCGTGGCGGGGCTGCTCATCGCCGCCGCGCTGTGGCTCCCGTTCGCCATCGACGCCCTGACCTACGCGGTGTCCGCGCTGTGCGTGGTGTCGCTGTCCCGTCTGGCCCGCCGCGCCGAAGCGGACGGGACCGACACCACGGCAAAGGCCCCGGCGAGCGGGAAGGACACGCCCGGAGCGGCGGCGAGCACGAGCGGAAGCGGCCCGGACACCGCTCCGCGGGAACGCTTCCTGCCCCGGCTGACCGCGGGACTGCGGTACGTGGTCAAGGACCCCTTCCTGCGCACCGTTGCCGGGCTGGCCGCGGGAGAGAACTTCGTCTTCCAGGCCCTGGCCTACGCCCTGCTCCTGGGAATCGGACGGGAGCACGACGGCGCGGCCGCGGTGGGACTCGCGATGAGCGCGGCGGCGGTGACCGGCCTCACCGGTTCACTCATCGCGCCCTGGCTGCAGCGCAGGCTGCGCATGCAGACGGTCATGGCGGCCGGACCGGCGCTGGCCGGCATCATGCTCGCGGTCGCCTGGTCCACCGGCAGCGGCATCGCGTTCGCGGCCGGGTACTCCGCCCTGTGCCTGCTGACGCCCGTCAACGGCGCGGTGTTCGGGACCATTCTGGCGACCACGGTGCCCCAGGACATCTACGGCCGGACCACCACGGCGCTCGGGTTCACCGCTGAGATCCTCCAGCCGCTCGGCCCGTTGGCGGCGGGCCTGCTGCTGGCGTATCTGTCCCTGTCCGGCATCGCCGCCCTGCTCGCCCTGGCTTTCGCCCTGCTGGCGGTCCTCTCTCTGCTGCTGCCCTCCCCGCCGGATGCATCGGGCTCCGACGCGGTCAAGGCCTGACTCTCCCAGGGAGGTTCACATGGTTCCGCTGTCCGTGCTCGACGTGGCGCTCGTCGCGCCCGGCGGCACCGCCCGGCAGGCACTTCACGACGTCGTGCGGACGGCCGTGGCGGCCGACGCATCCGGATACCACCGGTTCTGGGTTGCCGAGCACCACAACTCACCCCGCTGCGCGGGGAGTTCACCAGCGGTGCTGATCGCGCACATCGCGGCGACGACGCACCGTGTCCGGGTCGGCTCCGGCGGGGTGATGCTGACCAACCACGCACCGCTCACCGTCGCGGAGCAGTTCGCCGTCCTGCAGTCACTGCACGGCGATCGGATCGACCTCGGCGTCGGCCGCGCGACCGGCGGCACCGACAGCAGCACCCTCCTCGACCGCGCTCTGCGCCGACCGCCGCAGGCGCGCGCCGAGTTCCCCCAACTGGTCGACGAACTCGCCGGCTTCCTGTACGGCCACTGGCCGGGCGACCACGCGTTGCGGGAGCTGGAACTGTCCCCTGCGGTCGCCGTGCCGCCCGGCATCTTCGTGCTGGGCACCTCGGAGAACGGTGCCCGGGTGGCCGCCGCGCGCGGGCTGCCGTTCGCCTACGGGGCGCACCTCGGCCCCAAGTCCCGTCCGGCCGCCCTGGACCGCTACCGGTCGGCCTTCTCCCCCGGCCCCCTCGGATCGAGCCCGTACGTGATCGCGTCCGTCAACGTGCAGTGCGCCGAAAGCGATGAAGAGGCCGAGGTCCTCGCCTTCGACACCACCGCCGCCCGCTTCCGTCAGAAGCACGCGGCGACCTCCCCGGCCACCGCGCTCACCGAACCCCGCGAGCGCTACCTCATCGGCAAGATGCTCGACGACATGCAACTCGTCCGAGGTGGCCCGGACACCGTCACCAGCGGCCTGAGCCGACTTGCCGCGTCATTGGGCGCCGACGAGATCATGGCCGTCCCGTACGACATCACCGCCGCCGGCCGCGCCCGCACGCTGCGCCTCACGGCCGAGGCGTGGTTCCGTGACGCGAAGGCCCCCGCAGTGCCGTCCTCACTTGCCTTGGGACCCTCCTGCGCGTAGTCCGCACCCGACGCCACACCCCGGGTGATCCCCGACCGCCATGACGGCTTCCTGTCGAGGGAAGCCGGGGTGCCGCAGTGCTCGTTGCCGTCGGTCAGGTCGTCTCGCACCAGGACGAGGAGTTGTCACCCACGACGCGGGCATCGTCGAAGCCTAGGACCTTTCCTGCGTCGCCGGGGTGCGGATGCGCTGGGTGAGGAAGAGGGCCGCGCGGTCCAGTGCGTCGTCGGCCTCGTCGAGGACGCCGGCGAACGACTGGAAGACATGGGGTACGTCGGCGGTGATGTCGAGGACGACGTCCGCTCCGGCGGCTCTGGCGCGCGCGGCCATGCGCGTGGAGTCGTCCAGGAGCACCTCGTTGGTGCCCGCCTGCAGGAGCATGGGCGGGAAGCCGGTCAGGTCGGCGAGGACGGCCGGGCTGAGCATGGGGTGGTACGGGTCCTGCCCCGCGAGGTACATGGCCCCGGTGTACTCCAGGGTCTCGCGGGTGAAGAACGGGTCGATGCCGGCCTTGGAGTCCATGCTTTCTCCGGTCCGGGTGGCGTCGAGTCCGGGAGAGAACGCCACGATCGCCGCAGGCATCGGGAGGTCCGCGTCACGGGCGGCAAGACACGTGGTGACGGTGAGGCCACCGCCGGCGGAGTCCCCCGCGAACGCGATGGCCGAAGGGTCCTCGCCGCTGTCGAGCAGTGCCCGGTAGGCGCTCAGCGTGTCTTCGATCGCGGCCGGGAACGGGTGCTCGGGAGCGAGCCGGTAGTCCAGGGACAAGGCCCTGAAGCCGGTCCTGGCCACGAGGTTGCCCGTCAGCGACAGCGCGGTGCGGGGTGAACCGAACACGTAGGCGCCGCCGTGGAAGTACAGGATCGTCCCCGCGCAAGGGCCGTCGGCCGGCTCGACGAGCAGCGCGGGGCGGGGGCCCAGCGTCGTGTCCGTGGTGCGGATGCCGTCCGGGACGACCATTTCGGCCATCATCGCCCTGAACCCGGCCCGGATCTCCTCGACCGACTGAGGGCCCTCGGGCCCTGGCTGCCGCAGCATCGTGTCGATCATCGCCCGCTGTTCCCTGCTCATGCACACTCCCACCCGTAGATAGCTGCCGCTACATTATATGCCACGGCATACATGTCGGCGCGATGACACTGCCGGCCTCCCGGGCGCCCGCACAACGCCCTCAGGCCGGCCGAGTTGGTCGCCCCCCTCGACGAGCCCGCGATGGCGACCGTCGCACAGACCCGCTGACAACCCGGACGACGACGCCCCCCAGGCCGCCCGGAATTGACTCCGCGGCAGCCTGGCGGAGGCGGTGGAGCCGGCTCCGGTATGCCATTGGGCGGGCGTAAGGTTCCGCGCACGCGAACACGTCCGCCGCAGCCACCAGGCGCTCATGGCCGGCATGGCCGAGCGGGAGCACGAGTAGCCGGCCATCCTCCCCTTTCGGTCTCACATGTGAGCCGGCTGCTCCTGGTCCCGGCGGGAGAAGGCCAGGTAGCCCACGAAACAGACGATGGCCGCCGTCCAGGCGAGCGTGACCGGTCCCAGCCCGAACCCGAGTCCACCCCGGGCGTGCCCGAGCGCCATCCAGTCGGCGAGGGAGGCGCCGAGGGGGCGGGTGATGACGTAGGCCGCCCAGAAAGCGGGCACGGCGTTCAGGGCGGCGAAGCGGTGGGCAACGGCGGGTACGCAGATCACGGCGGTGAAGAGGACGACCGATCCGAGGTAGCCGAAGCCGATGGTGGCGGTCAGATCGCCGGCCGCGGTACCGAGGGCGAAGGTGGCGAGGACGGCCGCCCAGTAGAAGATCTCGCGGCGGCGGGTGCGGATGCCGTGGATGGACAGCGTCCGCTCGACGGCGTACCAGAGGGCGAAGACGGCGGCCAGCGCGGCGAGGAAGAGCGGCGTGGACACCGTGTAGGGCACGCCGAGACCGACGTGCAGGACGTCGGCGGCCATCGTGCCGAACACGCTGACCATGACGACGGCGGTCCAGTACACCCAGGCGACGTACCGGCGGACGGCGAACTGCACGACAAGGGAGACGGCCAGGGCGAGCCCACCGAGCGCGACCGCCGGCACGGGGCCGAGCACACGGGCCAGAAGGTCCGAGGCGGTCTCGCCCATCCCGGTGGTGAGCACCTTGATGATCCAGAAGTAGGCGGTCACTTCCGGCACCTTGTTCGCCAGGGTGCGGACGGAAGCAAGGGGGCGGTCGTCGAGGAGGCGCTCTGTGGTCATGGCCCGCACGATGACATGGTGAACTCCCGGTGCCACAGATGCCTTTGCGATTGTTTTGGGGCTTCTGGTGCAGGAGTTTCAAAACCGCGTGGCCAACCTGACAGCAACCTGAACGCCTCGGCAAAGTCCCTGGTCATGATGGTAGGGCGGGTGATAGGCGCGACGACGCCCGAACGCGGCCGGTGATGTGAACGGATGCCCCTGTGTGATCGGCTAGAGTTCCAGACGACGTCTACAGAACTGTAGTCGACTGACGACTCGCGTGAAGTCGAAGTTGTCCACCGGAAGGGGTCATCGTCCATGACCGCACCGATGCACGCCGCCGCACAGCTGGCCGTGAACGTGCTCGACGCCCATTCGCTGCTGGCGGCCTTCGGCGTGCTGGGCGTAGGAGTGGTGATGTTCGCCGAGACGGGACTGCTGGTGGGGTTCTTCCTCCCGGGGGACGCCCTGCTCTTCACGGCCGGCCTGCTGTGCACGAGTACGGCCGAAGGCAGTGTGCGCCTGTCCCTGGGGCCTTTGCTCGTGGCGGCCGCGGCAGGCGCGCTGGCCGGGGCGCACTGCGGATATGTGCTCGGCCGGAAGGCGGGCGGAGCGCTGTTGGCGCGGAGTCGCTCGCAGCGTCTGCACGAGGGCATGAAGCGCGCCGAGGAACTGCTCGAGCGGTACGGGTATGCGAAGGCCATCGTGCTGGCCCGCTTCGTGCCGGTGGTGCGGACGGTGCTCAATCCGATGGCGGGCGCGCTGGAGGTTCCGCTGCGGACATTCACGCTGTGGCAGGTCGTCGGCGGGCTCGTGTGGAGCGTCGGCCTCACCCTCGCGGGGTATGCGCTGGGCTCGTCGATCCCGAATGTCGACCGGTACCTCCTGCCGCTGGTGGCGTTGATCGTCGTCGTGTCAGTGGCCCCTCTTGTCTCCGAGGTCTACCGGGGTCGCCGGGCGGCCGGGTCCGAGGGGGGACGCAGGTGATCCAGGTGATCATTGCCTGGTCGGCACACGGGGAGCCGGTGGCACAACGCCCGCTGCCGACGGTCTCGTGAACCGGCGTGACGCCGCCGACCTGGCCGGCAGCATCGCTCTCGGCGCCTGGACGGCGTTCGGGGTGCTGTGCGCGGTCGTGGTGGGCCGGCAGGGTGTTCCGCTGTGGCTGGACGACAACCTGCTGACCTGGTCGGTCGGCCATCGGCCGGTGGTGGCCCTGGCCGCGACCCGGGGGGTGACGGATACCGGGACCGGGGTCGTCCCCTACGTTCTCGCGATGCCGGCCGGTGCGGTGGCAGGACGAAGCGGGCGCGAGCGGCTGGTGGCCGCCGCGTTGAGCCTTGTCTGTCTGGGGTCCGGACAGGCGGTACGGCGCGGGGTGATGACACTCGTCCACCGGCCCCGTCCGGCGCGCGCCGACTGGGCGGCGCATGCGAGCGGATGGGCGTTTCCGTCGGGGCACACCACCACGGCGGCTCTCACCGCCGGGCTGCTGATCGTCGCGGTCTGGGTGCGCGCTCCGCGCGGCGCCGTCTGGCTCGGCGTCGTCATCGGATGCTGGGGCGTGCTGGTCGGCCTCTCCCGCGTCTATCTCGGGGTGCACTGGTTCACCGATGTCGTCGCGGGCTGGCTGTTCGCCATCGGGTGGCTCGGTGTGTGGCTGTGGGCGGTGGCCCGGTGGCTGCCCGCATCGTTCGTCTCGGGCGCGGCCCGCCCGGCCGATGATCCGACGGAGGACCATGCTTCACAAGATCCTGGTCGTTGAGGACGATCACGCCCTGCGTGACGTGCTGCGCCGTGGCCTCGCCGAGGAGGGTTTCGAGCCCGTGCTCGCCGCCGACGGCGCCACCGCGATGCGGCTGGCCGCCGACGGCATCGGCGCGGTCGTCCTGGACGTCGGGCTGCCCGACGCGGACGGCCGGGATGTGTGCCAGGCGATGCGCGCCAACGGGTTCGGCGCCCCGATCATCTTCCTGACGGCCCGCCGCCACCTCACCGACCGGCTGTCCGGGTTCTCCGCCGGGGGCGACGACTACCTTCCCAAGCCGTTCCATCTCTCCGAACTCGTCGCCCGGCTGCGGGCCGCACTCAAACGCGCCGCGCCATCGGCCGTGACCACGGTCGGAGATCTGGTCCTGGACGCGACCCGGCACAGTGCGCGGGCAGGCGATGTCGGCGTCGACATCGACCTGTCACCGACGGAGTTCCGTCTGCTGGCCACGCTGGTGGCCGCGGACGGCGGCATCGTGCGCCGCCGCGACCTGGTCAGGGCCGCCTGGCCGGACGGAGCACACGTCAGCGACAACACCTTGGACCAGTACCTGACCCGACTGCGCCGCAAGCTGCGCGAGGCGGGCAGCGGCCTGAGCCTGGGAACGGCGCGCGGGATCGGCCACCGGCTGTCATGAACCATCTCCTGCGGCGCCTGGCTCCGCGTACCCTGCGCGGCCGGCTCTCGCTCGTGGCGCTGACCACCGCCGCGCTTCTGATGACCGTTCTGACCGTGGTGTTCAACACTGTGGTGGACCGGCACCTGCGGCATCTGGCGGACGACGAACTACGCAGTCGCTCGGCCGCTGTCGCCACGACCGTCGACGCCGGCGGCCCCCAGGTGCGGATCGTGGAGTCCGTCAACGACCGCCTCCTCGACGCGAACGTGTGGATCTACGCCGGGACTCACCTGCTGGAGAAACCGCCATCGGCCTCGGCCGGCGGCACGCTGACCCGGGCGGCCGACCAGCTCGCCGTGCGAGGGCACCCGCTCTGCAGGACCGTCGAGGCTGATAGCCCTCACCTCGTCCGACTGTGTTCCCGGCCCGTGCCCGGCCACCGCAGCACCGCCACCATCGTGACCGCCCTGGACCTCGCCCCCTACCGCAACTCGGCGAACACCCTGCTGCTGGGTTCCCTGATCCTGGACGCGGTCATGCTCGCGTGCACCTACGCGCTGACCCGCCTGGCCGTCGGCCGGGCGCTGCGCCCCGTGCGCACCATGACCGACCAGGCCACCCAGTGGAGCGCCGTCGGCTCCGACCAGCGCTTCGGTACCGAGGCCCAACCGGTCGAACTGGCCCGCCTGGGCACCTCGTTGGACGCGCTGCTGGACCGCATACGCACCGTACTGCGCCATGAGCAGCAGCTGACCGGCGAGTTGTCCCACGAACTGCGCACACCGCTGACCCGGATCATCATCGAGCTCGACTGGTGGCGGGCCCGCCCGCGCTCCGCCGCGGAAACCAGCGCCACCCACGAGGTGATCGCCGAGGCCGCCCAGTCCATGCGCACCATCTGCGACACGCTGCTGAACGACGCCCGCGACAGCGCGCAGGACGCCTCCACGGCCCCCGGCGCCACGGCCGTCGTCCCAGTCCTGTGCCGACTGGTCGACAACCTCGGCACACCGGAGCGGGTGAAGGCCGTCGTCGAAGTGACGCACCCTGGGCCGACGGCGGGCGTCGCGCCCGCTCTGCTCGAACGCATCGTCAGCCCGCTGCTGACCAACGCGGTCCGCTACGCCCGCTCCAGAGTCACCGTGTCCGCGCGGCAGGGGCCTGGCGGCGTGCGGATCCACGTCACCGACGACGGTCCCGGCGTGCCCGCGGCGTTCGTCGACGAGCTGTTCCAACCCGGCCGCCGCGCCGACCCCGACGACGGACACGACGGCGCGGGCCTCGGACTGCCGCTCGCGCGACGCCTGGCCCGCGCCGTCGGCGGTGAGGTCTCCCACGACCCCGGGTACACCTCCGGGGCGCGCTTCCTGGCCGACCTGCCCGCCGGATGACCGGCTGCCCAGGCGGCACCCTGCGTCAGTCACCTGTCAGGATGGTGATGTGAATCTCAACCATGTCTTCGTTTGCGGGCACCCGGCCCTCGACTTCGTGGCCACCCTCCGCGCCCGGCGCTCGACCCGGTTCGAAATGTTCGTGACGCCGGAGCGGCTGAACGCCTGGTACCTGGAATCCGGGCTCGTGGACACGATCACGCCGGGCGAGGAGGGCGACGTCCGGGAGGCGACAACCGTGCGCGAGGCCATGTACCGGCTCGTCACGGACCGCCGTCTCGGTGAGGAGTTCCACCGGGAGGCGCTCGCCGTGGTCAACGCCGCCGCACGCAAGACCCCCGTGACGCCCCAGCTCACCATGGCCGGGCGACACACCGACGCGACCCCCGAGCAAGCCCTGGCGACCGTCGCCCGGCAGGCCGTCGAGCTGCTCAGCGGCCCGGACGTCCCCCTGCTCAAGGAGTGCGAAAACCCGGAGTGCACGCGGGTCTACATCGACCGTTCCCGGGGCTTCCGGCGGCAGTGGTGCGGCATGGAGTCCTGCGGCAACAAGATCAAGGCAGCCGCCTACCGCGCCCGCAAGAAGACCGCGCCCCCCACGGCCGCGCGCTGACGCGCATCCACTCCGGTCGATGCGGGGCCGTCGAGCGTGGCCTCGCCGCGCCGTGCCGGATACCTAAAGCCCCAGGTCGAGAGCCAGGCACGAGTAGTACTTCCAAGACCCGTCGGGGCCGTACGCAGTATTCACCGTGCCGCCCGACGCCGCCTCGACCTCTTCGGTCATCTCCTCGAAGCGGATGCGCTCGGGAAGCCTGCCGTACCGCGCGAGCCGCGCTGCCGTGGCGGCATTCATGGCGAGTTCCTCGTTCATGACCGTTCTCCACTTCGCCGATCGTGGGCCGCGTCCTGCTCGCTGTCTGCGAAGACCATCAGCATGCCTTCAGATGCGTCACCGGTCAAGCAGGTGACGTAGCCCCGCGGTCTCCCGGTTTCAAGTGATCGACAGGCGCACCATCAGCAAGGCCGTCGGCCTGGGGGGCACCGGCACAGTCACGGTCCCGCTGTCCGGCCTGCGGGCCAACGCGACCGGCTTCCGCACGCTCAAACATGTCAAGGCAGGCGTCCTCGACATCGGTTACGCCGAGGCAGGGCCCGCCCACGACCCGGTCGTGTCAAGGCCCTCGTCTCCCCCAGCTGGAACTTCGACGACGCCACCTTCCAGCGCACCGCACGGGCCTTCGAGAACCCCGACCATGCCGCCGCCGTCGTCGTCTACAACTACCGCTGGCGCATCGGCCTCATCGACGGGGAAGGCCGCTACGACCGCTACGAGAAGCGACTCGTCGCCCAACCCCCCATCGTCGTCCCCACCGAGCTCTGCCCAGGGGGCTTCCGGGAGTTGTCGCCCTTGCCGATGGGCTACTGTCAACTTCACGAGCGGCAGCGGGAGCGGATGCGTGTCTCGCCACCTACCTGGCCGGAGGGTCTGCATCCCAATGACGCCCAACCTGCTGTTAATCGTCGGCATCACCGCCGTTGTCATGGTGAGCCAGTTCTCGGCGCGGCCAGTACGGCCGCTGGCGTATCTGTGGGTCGCCCTCCTGCTCGCGCGTGGCTGCGTTCCACCAGGACCGAGCCGTACGACCGCGGCCGGAGTCGCGTTCTTGGTCGCCGGGCTGGTCGTGTCGGTGGCCGCCGGGGTCCTGCGCGGTCGCACCATGCCGATGTGGCGGGATGCGAGCGGGCGGCTGTACCGCAAGGGCGGCCGGGTGACGCTGGTGCTGTGGCTCGCCACCGTCGTCGTCAAGCTGGGGCTCGGCGCGATCGCGGAAGTGGCGTTCGGCGAGCCGTTCAACGACGACGCCCTGTGGCTCGGCCTCGGTGTCACGTTGGGAGCCCAACAGCTGGTGATGACGTATTACGGCCGCCGTCTGACAGAGCCCGGGCAGCGGACCGCTCACAGCGTGATGGTGCCGCGGATGTAGGTGGTGGCGGCGCCACTGGCTCAGCGCCCTCGCGGACCAGTGGTGGGCGGGCTGCCACATCGATGATGGACAACAGGTCGCCCGAGACGTATACCGGCGCCTCACCACGTCCAGCACCGGCGATCCCGACCGGCTGTGCTTCGGCCTCGCGGCGTGCGGCCCCTGCGGACAGCCATCGGGGCTGACATGGCACGTGTGTCCCTTCACGGTCCCGGCTCGGCCCGGGGTGCCGCCGGTACCGGGCGCCGGTGCACGAGGGCGATCACCGCGCCCATCCCGATCAGCGCCGCGAGCGCGACGAAGCCGTAGGTGAGCGTGGCGAGTGAGGCGACGGCGGCGACGAGGAGGGGACCGCCCGCGTCGCCGAGTTCGCGGCCGAGTTCGGCGGCGCCCATGGTCTGGCCCAGTCGCTCCGTAGGAGTGCTCGCGGCCAGCGCGGCGAAGCCGAGCGGGGTGATCAGGCCCGTACCGACGCCGATGAGGGCGGCTGCGCCAAGGATGCCGGCCAGGCCCGGCAGCAGCGCGCAGGCCAGGCCCGCGGCGGTGACCGACAGCCCCGCGGCCAGGCCGGTCCGCGTGGTCAGGCGTCCGTCGTCCAGCGCGCGCCCGGCCCGCGGCTGGACGACGGCGGAACAGCCGGCGAGCACCGACACCACTGCCCCTGTTGCGACCGTGCCCAGTCCGGCGGTGCGGCCGGCGACGGGCAGGAAACCGACACCGGCCGACAAGGCCGCGGTGCCCGCCGCGAGCGCGGCCGTCGGAGCGAGGAAGGCCGGTTCGGTCAGCCGCCGGGCCAGGTCCAGTACCGTCTGCCGGGCCCTGGGCAGCGGAAGCACGACGGGAACGGCGAGTACGGCCCAGACGGCGACGGCCGCGCCGAGCGCCGCGAGGACCGCGAACAGCAGTCGCAGACCCCCGGCCCACACCAGGACGCCGCCGAGCAGCGGGCCCGCGGTGTAGCCAAGGGACTTGTAGAAGCCGTAGCTGCCGAATGCCCGCCCGTGTTTCGCCGCCGGGTTCAGCCGGGCCACCAGTGCGGAGGCGGACGGCGAGAACGCGGAGGCCGCGGCTCCCTGCCCGAGCCGGGCGGCCCACAGCCAGCCGGGGCTGTCCGCGACGGCGTATACCGCGGATGCGACGGCGAAGGCGGCGAGCCCGCCGAGCAGTACCGGGCGGGCGCCGATGCGGTCGGCGAGGCTGCCGAAGAGCGGCTTGAGGAGTACTTCGGCGCCGTCGTAGAGGGCGAGCAGTCCGCCGAGCACCATGAGGGAGGTGACCTCGCCCTCGGGGTCGCTGCCGAGGCTGGCGGCGATGCCGTGCGCACCGAAGGCCGTGGTGAACCCGGCGGCGTACAGCGGCCACATCTGACGGGCCGGGTGATCACTCACGGGTCAGGCCCAACTCGCCCGAAGGGGCTTGATCCGTGCCCAGAGCTCGAGATCACCGTTGATTACCATGATCTGTTGCATGCGTCCATTGTGGCCGACGCACGCGGAGGAAGGGCACCACGGCACTGAGCAGTACCAGGAGCAGGGCGGTGGCGAGGGGCCGAGTTCGCGACGCGTTGCGGCCGGGAGGACCCGAGAGGTCCCTGAGCGCGACGCCGGCCCCCGGGGACAGCCCGGCAACGTCGAGAAGGGCGTCGAGGCCGTCGAATCTGCGAAGGTCAGCGAAGGATCAGCACCGCCAGCGTTCCGATGACGGTGTCGGCGGCTACGTGCACCAGGTAGCTGACCCGGATGCCGCCGCTGCGTACGCGCAGGATGCCCAGGACGAGCCCCCAGGACCCGGCCATGAGCATGCCGGTGATGCCGGACGGGAAGCCCCCGTAGTGCGCGGCTCCGAACAGCACCGCTTGCAGCGTCACGGCTGCCTTCGGCCCCCAGACGGTGGCGAGTTCGGTCAGCAGCACGCCGCGGAAGAGCGTCTCCTCCCACACCGCATTGACGAGAGCGAACGCCACAATGCCGAGAAGCGCGAGCCCGAGCGGCAGGCGCTGCAACTCCCTGAGGAATTCGGCCGGTTCGGGCCGCACCACAAGCGCCCAGGCCGTGAGCGCCACGGCGCTGAGCACCACAGTGGCCAGGCCGAGCCAGGCAGTGCCGGGCGTCACCGAACCCCGCGTCAGCCATGGCACGGCAGGCCTCAGGGCCGCGTGGCGACCGGCGATCAGCAGACATCCGAGCGGGACCACGCACACCAGGGCCGTGGTGACGGCAGGCGGCCACCCGCCGACGGTGCCCACGGCGAAACAGCCGAAGAGCGGCCCGATGAACGCCGCCGCCCGGATCGCCGCCGACGACCGCAGGACGCCGGCACAGACGATCAGCAGGAGGACGGCCGTCCCTACCGCTGCCGTCCGCACCGGCACTCCCGCGCCGATCGGGAAGACCGCGCAGGCTCCCAGAGCGACGATGCACGCGCCCGAGGGCCACGCGCGGGCCGGGGAGGCGTCGGTCCGCGGGGCGGGCAACAAGGGCGCCGAGCCCTTCAGTTCGGAGGTCATCACGTGGCTCCGGTCGACGTGTCGGCGGGCGGTTGCACAGCATGTGGGGCACGCGGGTGTGGAGGACGGCCTTCGTTCACGGAGCCGTCCAGGCAGTTTCGATGTCCGCTGCGACATCGCGCAGCAGTGTCAGAAAGACGTCCACCAAGGGAGTGAGAGAGGTCTCGGTTGCCGTGACCGCGTGGAGCCGGCGGTGGAGCCGCGGCTGGGCGAGTTCCCGGTGCGTGGTGCCCGGGGCGTGGATCAGGGCCAGGCGGGAGACCAGGGCGACACCGATGCCCGTACCGACCAGGGCCTGGGCGACGGCGTAGGAGGCGGTCTGGAACCGGATCCTGGGGGTGAAGCCGGCGTCGGCCGTGGCCCGGTCGAACTGCTCCCGGGCGGCGTGACCGGCCAGGATGGTCACCCATGATTCACCACGGAGTTCTTCCAGGCGCAGTGGGGCGTTCCGGGAGTGCCGGGCGGCCAGCGGGTGATCGTCGGGGAGGACGACGACCATGGGGTCGAGCAGCAGCGGGTGGACGGTGACCTGCGGCGGTGGATCGGGAAGCGTGGCCCAGGACGCGATGACCGCCAGATCCAGTCGGCCCGCCGTGATTTCCTCCACGCCGCGTTCGGAGAGCAGGTCCTCCACGGATACGTCGGCGTCCGGGTGCTGGTGGCGCAGGGCCGTCAGAGCGGGCGGGAGCAGGTGGAGGGCGGCGGCCTGGAAGGCTCCGACTCTCAGGCGCAGTGACAGATGGCCCAGGAGTGCGGTCAGCCCCTCTGTGGCTTGGTCCAGCTGCTGGTCGATGACCTGTCCGTGTCGGGCCAGGAGGGCGCCGGCGGCGGTGAGAGTCGCTCCGCGTGCTCCGCGCAGGACCAGTGGGGCCCTCCAGTGCCGTTCGGCCCTGGCCACCTGTTGGGTCACGGCTGCCGGGGTGAGGCCCAGGGCGTGGGCGGCTCCCGTGAGAGAGCCATGACGTTCGATCAGTGCGAGCAGGCGGAGCTGTCCCGGATCCGGCATTCAGTAATCTTAAGGCTGAGCCGATCGCATTGGGCTTCTGTGAAGTCCGCGAGCACGCCAGCCTGGGTGGGCAAGCCACCACCTGCGGAGAGGCCGATCGGCATGCCCACCCACCTGCCCGTCTTCCTGATCACCACGTGGCTGCTGGCCATGCTTCCCGGCGCCCGGCCAGGCACTCGTGATCCGTCAGACGCTGGAGGGCGGCCCTCGCTCGGCGCGGGCGACCATCGCGGGCAACGCCACCGGACTGGTGATCTGGTCCGCCGCGGCCGCGGCGGGGCTGTCAGCCGTCCTCCTGGCCGATCCCGCGGCCTACGCTGTCGTACGCGTGGCGGGCGGGCTCGTCCTGATCGTGCTGGGCATCACCACGCTCCGGGCGGCCCGCAGGGGGCCCGACTCGTCTTCGACGAGTGCGGAGACAGAGCCGACGAGCTGGTGGCGCGCCTACACCGCAGGCCTTGGCACGACCCTCGGCAATCCCAAGGCAGGCGTGTTCGCAGTCTCCGTACTGCCGCAGTTCGTCACGGCCGACGGGCCGGTCCTCATCTCGAGCATCGCCCTGGGGGTGACATGGGCGCTGGTCAACGCCTGCTGGTACCTGCTGTTCACCTGGGCCGTCGGCAAGGGGCGCGCGCTGGTGTCCAGGCCGGCGGTGCGACGCATGCTGAGCATGGTGACCGGGCTGGTGCTGCTGATCCTCGGAGCGGCCGTCGCAAGCGGCGTCTGAAACACGCCGGTCCGCTCGTCCCGCGTCGATCGGTGGGCGCCCGCGGCCGGGACCTCCGGCCACGGTCGAGCACCTGGTGTGCGCCCCGGGCTGAACCTGTCAGGCCGTGGGTGGGTACGGCTGGTCGGCGTGCTGTCCGCCCAGCAGTTGCGTTGCCTTGTGCTGCGTGTGCTCGGCGGCCATCTGGGCCTCCGCCACCACGTCGCCCAGTTCCCGCACCAGGTCCTCGTAGATCGGCATGTGATCGCTTTCGCTGAAAGTACGTGTCACGGCGCTGCTCCTTTCTCTGTCGTGGCTCGTAATGCTGTCAGGCCCGGTTCAGCCGGGCGGCGATTCCGTGACCGATCAGCAAATAGATGACGGCCGGGAGACCATAATTAAGGACAACACGCAGACTTTCTGTGTCCATCGTGAAAATGTCCTGTGCCCATCCGGAGAGCCAGTCCGCCGTTCCGTGCACGAACTCAACGAAGGGATTCGCCTGATTGGCGTCGAGCAGGTAGAGCACGATCCACAACCCCAGCAAACCGGCCGCGACATCGGCGATCGTGCAGATCGCAAGGGCTGTCCGACGTGCAGCGGCCTGGTTGCGCGCGGGGTGACCGGCCCCTGGGGGCCGGTCGTACGCCTGGTATCCGGAAACCGGGTCGGTGCTGTTCACAAAAAATCCGATCTGACGCTTGTTCTGCCGGCAGGGTCACTTGAGGCACTGAGATTCAGCACCGGCCAGTGACCTGTTCCTGCTTGCTTCTGCGTCTCGGGAGCACCACCGTGTTACACCTTCATTTGATCCGCCCGGAAAGTTCGGGAATGGAGCATTCGGCTGACCATGTCCGAGCGTTCCAAGAGGGTCATGCGGACTACCGGGGCCGCTTCACGGGATGCCTGCCGGGCCTTTTCTATGTACGCGGGATCTATGGCCTGGGCAGGGAAGAGGTGGCTTGTGAAGGCGGCGGCCGCGATCATTCCGCCTTGATGCAGATGGGGGATCGAGTCCAGGTAGCGCCGGGTGTAGGGCAGCAGCAGCGCGTCCTGGGAGGGGCGCCAGAAGGCCGCCGCGACCTGGCCGACCGACTGGACGGGGACCTGACGGTCCACGACCAGCTGCTGCCAGACCTCCGCCTTCGCGGTGGGGTCGGGCAGGGCGGCTCGTACGGTGAGGGCGCGGATCCAGGCGTCGGGGTCCGGGTCGCGTCCCAGCAGGACGGCCGCCTCGGACGCGACGTCCCGGCCGAGTTCCGCCTCCCGGACCAGCGCGCGCCAGCGCAGGTCCACGTCGTCACCCGCCTGTTCGCGGAGCCATGCCAGGTCGTCCGGGGCCGCCGCCGTGCGGGCCAGACCGCGCAGCGCGACCTGACGGTGACCGGGACTCGCGGCGAGGTGCCGGCACGCTGCCGCGACTTGTGCCGTCAGCCCGTCGCGTTCGCCGGGCGACGCCCACAGTTCGGCGATGTTCGCGGCGAGGGTCAGGTACGGCTCGATCGCGGCGTCGGACGTCTCGGCCGTCAGGACCGCCGTGACGCACCGTCCGGCTTCCGTCGCCGTGGCCTCGCCGTTCGTCAGCATGTCCCACACGGTGGACGCGGCCACGGCCCGCGAGACGGCTGTGGGCAGTTGTGCCGCCGTGCGGAAGAGGGCGTCCCTCGTCGTGGGCTCCGGGCGGGACGTGGCGAAGGTCAGGCCGTCGTCGTTGATCAGCAGGACGTCCGCCGCGGGCGGGAGGCCGGTGACCGCGGTTCGGGCCTGCGTCACCTCGACCCGGACCAGCGCCCTGCGTTCCAGCGCTCCGCCGTTCCCGCCGTACGCACCCACCGCCAGCACCTGGGGGCGCGGGGTACCGGCGGCCACCAGTGTGACGGTCTCGCCGTCACACTCCAGTGAGAAGCGGTCGGCGCCCGCCGTCTCGAGCCAGGCCGTGCGCCAGGCGTCCAGATCCCGCCCGCTGACCTCCGAGAGGGCGTCGATCAGGTCCTGGAGGGTGGTGTTGCCCCACGCGTGACGGGCGAAGTAGGCGGCCATGCCGGCCGTGAAGCGCTCTTCGCCGACGTACGTCATGAGCTGCTGGAGGACGGAGGCGCCCTTGGGATAGGTGATGCTGTCGAAGATCGACGCGGCCTGCGCGACGTCCTGGATGGGCTGGTGGATCGGGTGGGAGGCGGGGCCCTGGTCGGCCAGGTACGCCCTGAGCTTGCCGCCCACGAGGTGGCTCGCCCACACGTCGGTGTACCGGGTGGCCCGCTCGGCGGCCCAGTGGCAGGCGAACTCCGCGAACGCCTCGTTCAGCCAGAGGTCGTCCCACCAGCGCATGGTGACGATGTTGCCGAACCACATGTGGGCCATCTCGTGCAGCAGCACCCTGGCGAACTGCTCGCGCTCGGCGGGCGTGGGCGTGGCCCGCCGCAGGAACACGTCCGACCAGGTCACGCAGCCGTAGTTCTCCATCGCCCCGCCGAACTCGGGCGTGAACACCTGGTCGTACCTGCGCTGCGGGAACGGCATCGCGAAGGCCTCGCCGAAGAAGGCGAGGCCCTGGCGGGTGAGGGTGAAGATCTCGTCGGCGTCGCGTGCGAGAACCCCGGCGAGCGAGCGGCGGGCGTAGAGGCCCAGGTCATAGCCATCGGCCTCGCGGCGGATCTCGTGGAACGGGCCCGCGTTGACGACGGTGTTGTACACGGACAGGGGCGGGGTGTCCGGGAAGGTCCAGCGGCGGGCCGAGCCCAGTTCCTCCACGCGCGGGTCGCCCGAGTTGCTGATGACCGTCCACGCGGGCGGGGCCGTGACGGTGAACGCGTGCGGGGCCTTGAGATCGGGCTGGTCGAAGCACGCCCAGACGAACCGGGCCTCGTCCGGTTCGAAGCTCGTCCACACATAGACCTCGCCGTCCGCGGGGTCGATGGCCTTGTGCACGCCCTCGCCCGTGGCCGTGTCGGCCTGGACGCTCTCCACACGCAGTACGTTGTGCCCGGCCAGGGCGGGCAGCGGGATACGGCCGTCATCGGTGGCCGTGAGGGGGACGCCGTTCAGCGTGGCGCCCCGCACCTGTGCCGCGCAGTCCACGAAGGTGTCCGCGCCCGGCTCGCGGCAGCTGAAGGTCACGGTGGAGACGCATCGGACCTCGGGCCCCACGGGCAGGGCCGTGAGATCGATCTCCACGTCGTACCGCTCCACCGTCAACAACGCGGCCCGTCGTTCGGCTTCGGTACGGGTAAGGCTCCGCATCCCCATGCGCCCTCCTTCGGCAGACAGCAGGCGTCAGCGTACGACGGAGCCCCCCGGTGACCGCAGCCGTTTTCGGGAGGGAGCGGCCGGTCACCGGGCAGACGCGAGGCGCTGCACACGGCGACTTCTCTGAACTTCTCCTGCCGTCGCGAGGGACGATGGAAGCCCCGCCCCCGCGCGCGGGACCGGACGGAAGGAGTTCCGTGCGTCCCACACCGAACGCTCGTCCGGGTTTCCTGACGCCGGTACCGGTGCTGCGGAGCCGGGCGGTCTGCTGGACGTGCTGCGCATGGCGGCCATCGTGCTGGACGCGCGCGGGCGGATCGTGTTGTGGAGTCCGCCGGCGGAGTCGCTGTTCGGCTACACGGCGGCCGAGGCGCTGGGCCGCTACGCCGGTCGCCTGCTGGTGGCCGAGGAACACCTCGAACTCGTCCTGCGCCTGTTCGACGAGGTCATGCGTACGGGCGAGAGCTGGGCCGGGACCTTTCCCATGCGGCACAAGGACGGCAGGACACACCTGCTGGAGTTCCGCAACATGCGTCTGCAGAACGACGAGGGCGACTACTACGCCCTCGGCCTGTGCGCGGAGCAGGAAACCCTGCGCAAGATCGAGCAGGACGTGGCCCTGTCGATGCGGTTGGCGGAACAGTCACCGATCGGGCTGGCCGTACTCGACCCCGAATTGCGGTACGTGGCGGTGAACGCCGCCCTGGAGCGCATCGACGGGATCCCGGCCGAGCAGCGCCTGGGGCGATCTGCCCAGCGGCGCCCCCCTGGGCACCGGGACCGCCTCCTACCGTGCGGTCACCCTTCCGTTCGACACGGGCGATCGGCTCGTGCTGTACACCGACGGCCTGATCGAACGCCGCAGGGAGGACATCGACAGCCGTCTTCAGGTCCTGCTCCGCCTGCTCGACACTCCCGGCACTTCGCTGGAAGACATGTGCGACCACCTCCTGCACGCGTTGCGCAATCCCGACGATGACGACGACGTCGCTCTGCTGATAGCCAGCCCACGCTGACTACGGGCACGGTCACGGAGCCGATGGCCGAACAGGTATGCCAGCGCACGATATGGCGCATTTTGGATGATGATGGCTTCGCGCGCCCAATGCGCGCGCTTGATGCGCCCTGCCGACCTGAGGGTGATTGGTCTTACCTTCACATAACAAGCCGCAAAAAGGGCCGACATAACGGCCCTTGAGGGTGAAGGACGGCACATCCGTTCTTTATCCGTCCTTCAGGAAAGGCTTGTCGCCGCGCTTTGGGGGGGCTGTTATGGACATGCGCTACGAGGCCTATTCGTACGCCGATCACGTGTTCTACGACTCGCCTGTTCGGTGGGCAACCAAGGACGAGTTCGCTGCCACCGAAGAGCCTTTACCGGCCGGCTGGCTGGGCAACACGAGAGACGTATGGGTGGGCCGTCAGCCCGCGGACGTCGAACTGCCCGACCAGGGCTGGAAGATCCACGTGTCCGCCTGCCTGGACAACGCGGAGCACATCCTGTCGGCCGTCAGCAGGTACTGCTTCGACCACCGGGTGGCGTTCAAGTTCCTGCGCAGTCCGGCACTGGTGCAGACGCAGAACGCGAAGTACGCCTCACGCGGCTCGAGCGGGAAGTTCATGACGCTCTACCCCGTCGACGAGCCGACGCTGGAGCGATGTCTGGGCGACCTCGACGCGGCGCTCGCCGGCCGGCCGGGACCGTACATCCTCAGCGACGTGCGCTGGCGCGACGGCCCGCTGTATCTGCGCTACGGCGGATTCACCGAGCAGTTCTGCCGGTCGGAGACCGGAGAGCTCGTCCTGGCGCTGCGCGAGCCGTCGGGGCGGCTCCGCCCCGACGTACGGCGCGCGGTGTTCGACGTGCCCGAGTGGGCCCCCGTACCGGCCGTCCTCAAGCAGGCCCTCGCCGACCAGGCCAGATCGAGCATGGCCGACTTCCCCTACACCGTGGAACGGGCCCTGCACTTCTCCAACGGCGGAGGCATCTACGTCGGCCGGCCCATCGGCGGCGGCGAGGAGGTCGTCCTCAAGGAGGCCCGCCCGCACGCCGGGCTCGACCAGCGCGGGGACGACGCCGTCGAGCGGCTCGGCAGGGAGCGCGACATCATGAGGCGGCTGGCCGGCGTGCGCGCCGTACCCGCCGAACTCGGCCATCTCACCGCCTGGGAGCACCACTTCCTGGTGCAGGAGTACATACAGGGCGAGCCGCTGAACAAATGGTTCGGGCGGCGCTACCCCCTCATCCACCCCGCTCCGGACGACAAGACCATCGCCCGCTACCGCGAGGAGGCCCTGGCCGTCCTGGCGAGTATCGAGGAGGGCCTGCGCGCCATCCACGAACGAGGCGTCGTCTTCGGCGATCTCCACCCACGCAACCTCATCGTCCGCCCGGACGGGCAGGTGTGCTTCATCGACTTCGAACTCGCTTCACCGGTCGACGAGTTCGTCAGACCCGGACTGGGTGCCGCCGGCTTCGCCGCCCCCGCCGACCTCCAGGGATTCGCGATCGACGAGTACGCGCTCGACGCGCTCCGTCTGTGGATCTTCATGCCGCTCATGCAACTCACCTCTCTGGACCCGGGGAAGAGAGCCGAACTGTCCGCCGCCGCGACCAGGCGCTTCGGCCTGCCCACCCGCACGCCCCCCGACCAGGACTTCCAGGACCCCCAACGCACCACGCTGACCGAGCTGTTCGGCGGCGACCGCGCCACCTGGCCGGCGCTGCGCGACTCGATGGCGGCGGCGATCACGGCGAGCGCCACCCCGCAGCGCGACGACCGCCTCTTCCCGGGGGATCCCAACCAGTTCACCCATGACGGACTCGGACTCGCCTACGGTGCGGCAGGCGTGCTCTGGGCGCTGCACTCCACAGGCGCGTCCGTCGACGCCGACCACGTCCAGTGGCTCCTGGACGCCGTCCCACGCGAACCCTGCCGCCCCGGCCTCTACATCGGCTCGCACGGCGTCGCCCTCGCCCTGGACCGTCTCGGCCACACCCAGCAGGCGCACAACCTCCTGGACCGGCTCCTGCAGGACTCCCCCGACGGCCACGGCACCGATCTCGCCGAGGGACTGCCCGGCATCGGACTGACCCTCCTGCACTTCGCCGAGAGGACCGGCGACCACGCCCTGCACACGGCCGCACTCGACACCGCCGAACGTCTGGCCGCGCGCCTGCGACAGACCTCCGGCGACACCGCTCCGGCAGCGCGGCAGCGCACCGGCCTCATGTACGGCGGCTCCGGGTCCGCGCTGTTCTTCCTCCGCCTGTACGACGCCACCGCCGACACCGGGCTTCTCGACCTCGCGGAACAGGCCGTCGACGACGACCTCGCCCGGTGTGTCCTGGGTGAGGACGGCACGCTCCAAGTGGACGACGGCAGCAGGGTGTTGCCCTACCTGGAGTCGGGCAGCGCCGGCATCGCCGCCGTACTCCACGACCTGCTGCGCCATCGACCGGACGAGCGGCGGCAACAGAGCCTCGATCAGATCCGCGGCGCCGCGGAGCCCGAGTTCATCGTCCAGCCCGGTCTGTTCAACGGGCGGGCGGGACTGATCCTGCTGCTGCATCACCTGCAGGACGGCGCTTCGCTCCACGAGCCCGTCATCCGGCGGCACATCCGGCGACTGGCCTGGCACCTCATCCCCTACCAGGGACACGTGGCGTTCCCCGGCGAGCAGTTGCTGCGCCTGTCGATGGACCTCGCCACCGGATCCGCCGGCGTCCTGCTCGCCCTGGGATCGGCCCTCGCCGGAACCCCGGCGCTGCCCTTCTGGAGCGGTGGACGTGCCACGGCACCCGCCGCCCCGGTCCGGCAAGTCTCCTGACCGCCGCTCCACCGAGAGCGGCGCCACCCCACTGCGACCTCCGCAGTCGCAGTCCACGAGTTCCCGGTGCTCGCCGGGAAAGCAGGAACACCCATCACAGTGACAGGAGTGCATCATGTCCATCCTCAGCCTGCAGGCCCTGGAGACCCCCGAAGAGAGCACCGAGTACATGTCCGTGCTCAGCTCGCTCAGCGCGGTCAACTGCACCAACAGCACCGTCAGCACGCTGCTCTGCCTGTAGCGGATGCACCCGCCGGGCCGCCCGTACGGCATGCCGTCGGCCGACCCGGTGACACACGGCCGGCCCGGACTGCGAAGCAGTCCGGGCCGGTGCCCTTTGTTCCGCCGGCACCCCCACGTCCGCCGGCCACGCCATCTCCCGGAGGGACCCCGAAAATGGGAAACGATCGCCGAGGGCAGCCGAGACGCGAGGAGGTCCACAACCGGATGTGGTGGCCCACCGTCCTGGCGATCTCGGTGACGCTGAGCTCGGTGTCCGCACTGGTCCTGCCCACCGTCCTCGCCAGAGCCGTCGACCGGGTCCTGTCCGGCGGCGCCACCGCCGGCTTCCTGCCGGTCGCCGGCGCCGTCGGCCTTCTCACGGCGGCCGAGGCCACGGCGCAGTACGCGGGTCCGCGGGCCACCGCCGGGGCGACCGCCCGGCTGCGCGCCGCCATGGTGCGGCACACCCTGGCCGTCGGTCCCTGTCCACCCGGGCGACTGGCCACGGGAGACCTGGTGGCCCGGCTCACCGGAAGCACCGCCGAGGCCGCGCTCACCGTCCAGGCCGCGGTCTATGCCGTCGCCCAGCTCACCATGGCACTCGGCGCCGTGGTCGCACTGGGGCTGCTCGCCCCGGAACTCGCCGCCGTGTTCCTGGCCATGGCGCTCCTGGGCTACCTGCTGGTGCGCCGGCAGGTCAGGAACACCGCCCAGCGAGGTGCGGGCTACCTGCGGGCACAGGGCGACGTAGCCGCACGACTGCTGGACGCGCTGGCCGGCAGCCGTACCATCGCCGCCGCGGGAACCGTCGAGCAGGAGATCGAGCGGGTGCTGCGACCGCTACCCGAACTAGGCCGGTACGGGCGCGCCCTGTGGGACAGCCAGCGCCGCGTCGCCTGGTCCACCGGGCTGCTCGCCCCGGCCACGCAGATCATCGTGCTCGGCGTCGCCGGGCACGAGCTCTCCACCGGGGAGATCACCCCGGGCGACCTGATCGCGGCACTCGGCTACGCCACGCTCGGCCTCGGCGGTTTCGGCACCGTACAGAGCCTCCTGGACTTCGCCCGGGCCAGAGCGGGACAGGCCCGGGTCCTGGCAGCCCTGCGTACGTCCCCGGACCCACCGGGCCTGCGCGCCCTGCCCCCCGGCCCGGGGCGTCTCGAGATCCGTGCGGTCACCGTACGGAGGGCGGGAAGCGCCGTCCTCGACCGACTGGAGCTCGTCGTCCCCGCACGGTGCTGCGTCGCCCTCGTCGGCCGCTCCGGCGCGGGCACGTCCTTGCTGGCAGCGGTGGCCGGCGGGCTCCTGGCCCCGGACGAAGGCATCGTGCTCCTGGACGGCGTACCCCTGGACGAGATCCGCCCCGCCGACGTGCGTGCCGCCGTTTCCTATGCCTTCAGCGACCCCGTGCTGACCGGTGCCACGGTCCTCGACGCCATCCGTGTCGCCGCCCGGCCGGTCCCCGAAGCCCGCGCCCACCAGGCCGCCCGCACCGCGCAGGCGGACGCCTTCGTCCGCCGCCTCCCTTCCGGCTATCACACCGCCGTGTCGGAAGCGCCACTCTCCGGCGGAGAGCGTCAACGGGTCGGGCTCGCACGCGCCCTCAGCCGCGACTGCCGGCTCCTCGTCCTCGACGACGCGACCTCCAGCCTCGACACCACCACCGAAGCCTCGGTCCTGTCCGCCATGGACGTCACTCACGGGGCCCGCACCCGACTGGTCGTGACCCGCCGGACATCGACAGCCGCCCGCGCGGACCTCGTGGCATGGCTGCACGAGGGCCGCATCCAGGCAGTCGCCCCCCACCAGGAGCTGTGGCAACAGCCCGCCTACCGCCGCATCTTCCGCGACACCGAGGACGACCGGGACGCGGGCGACTGAGATCCACCTGCGCCCCGTAGCCACGTACGAAAGGACAGGCACGCATGGGCGACCGCACCGCCGGCGCACGTCACCCCAACCCGACTCCAGCGGCCCGGCCCACGACCGGTACCGATGCCGGCACCGGCAACGCAGCCGTGCGCCTGGTGCGAAGCAGCCTCGCGCACAGCCGCGGGCAGGCATGGCGGCTGACGCTCTGGACACTGCTGTCCACCGCTCCGGCACTCGTCTCCGGCAAGGTTCTCGCCATCGCCGTGGACCAGGGCTTCATGGCGCAGCGCCCCCGCGCGGCGGTGCTGGGCCTGGGTGTGTTCGCCCTGTGCGCGCTCGTCGGGGCGTGGGCGAGCCGGCAGGCCTATCCCTGGCTCGCCGAGATCGTGGAGCCGCTGCGCGACCGCCTCCTGCGTGATGTCGTCACCGGCACGCTGCGCCGTGCGGTGGCCGACGGGGCGCCGCGGGACGACGGTTTCGCGGCCGTCGCCGTCGCTCAGCTCACCCGGCAGGTGGAGGCGGTCCGGGACGCACTCGCCGGGCAGCTCATGCTCGTGTGGCATTTCGCCCTGACGGCCGCGGCGGTCATCGCCGGGACCGCTGTCATCGCCCCGGCCGCTGTGCCGCTCGTCGCGGGGCCGATCGTCGTGGCGCTCGCCCTGTTCGCCGCCCTCGCCCCCGCCACCGTTCGCAGGCAGCGCGAGGCGTTCGAGGCCGAAGAGACGCTGGCCAGGAACGCGGTCACGACCGTGGAAGCCCTGCGTGACCTGGTGGCGTGCGGGGCGTACGAGCAGGCGGAGCGCGAGGCCCTCGAGGCCGTGCGGGCCAGCTTCCGCGCGTCCCGTGCGCTGGCGCGGGTGTCGGCGGCGCGGCGGCTGATCGTGGCGCTGGGCGGGCACAGTCCTCTCCTGCTGGTGGTTCTCGCCGCCCCCGGCCTCGCCGATGACGGCATGACCTCCGGCGCCATCCTGGGCGTACTCGCCTATGTGCTGGCCACCCTGGAACCCGCGATCCGTCTGCTGGTCCAGGGCGTCGGTGCCTCCTGGCTCCGGCTGGCCGTGGCAGCCGAGCGCCTCGCGGAGGCCGCCCGCCATCCGGAACCGGAGCCGGATCCCCATCCCTCGCTCCGGCCCGCGGACGGGTCGGCCGTCCTGTCGGGGATCACTTTCGCCTACGGCCCGGAGGCCGAGCCGGTGCTCGACGGTCTCGATCTGGCCCTCGCCGACGGCGACGACCTGGTCGTCGTCGGCCCCTCCGGCATCGGCAAGTCCACGATGGCGGACCTGCTGGCCGGAATCCGCAAGCCCGACAGCGGACAGATCGTTCTCGGCGGTGTGCCTCTCGACCACGTCACACGCCGCGATCTGACCCGTGCCAGGGTCCTGCTGCCCCAGAACCCCTATGTCTTCACCGGGTCCTTGAGAGAGAACCTCTGCTATCTAGCCCCGGACGCCGCGGACGGCGTCATCGCCGCGGCCGTCGCGGAACTGGGCATGGAGGGCCTGGTCGGCCGCCTCGGCGGGGTGGACGGCTGGGTCGAGCCCGCTCAGCTCTCCTCCGGGGAACGGGAATTCATCGCCCTGGGGCGTGCCTACCTCTCCCCCGCGCGGCTGGTCGTCCTCGACGAGGCGACCCGCCATCTCGACGCGGCGGCCGAACGGCGGGTGGAAGAGGCGTTCCGACGGCGGCCCGGCACGGTGGTGACGATCGCGCACCGCATCGCGCCGGCCCGCCGTGCGGGCCGGGTGCTGCTCCTGGACGGCGTCCGGCCCTGGGCCGGCACGCATGACACGCTGCTGGCCGAGGCGCCGCTCTACGCCGATCTGGTCGGCCACTGGGACCTCGGTGCCGCCGCGCCCGGCGGCACCCGGTCCGACGGGAGCGGAGCGGAACTCACCGTCCGGGGCGCAGCGTCAGATCGCTCATCGTCGCGTCCCTCGGCAGATCCAGCGCCGTGACGACGGCGGAGGCGACCGAAGCCGCGCTCATGTGGGCGTCCGGGTCGTAGGGGAGGCCGAACTGTTCGTGCAGCCGCACCTGCATCGGCGTGTCGGTCTCACCGGGGAAGACGGTGGTGACGCGCACCCCGTGCTCGTACTCCTCCGCCCTGAGGGATTCGGCCAGCGCTTTCAGCCCGAACTTGGAGGCCGCGTAGGCGCTCAGGCGCGGCGGCGCGTACATCCCCGCGCCCGAGTTCATGAAGACGACGTGTCCGCGCGCCGCCCGGAGGGCGGGAAGAAGCAACCGCGTGAGCTCCGCCGGTGCGGCCAGATTGACCGCGAGTGTGCTCTGCCAGACCTCCGCGGCCGTGCCGTCGACCCGTCCCGCCTCCGCCACGCCGGCGATGTGCAGCAGCGAGTCCAACCGTCCGGGCAGCTCCTGCGCCTCCAACTCTCCACGCAGCGAACCAGGTTCGGCCAGATCGGCCACCACGGTCCGGCACCCCGGAAAGCGGATGCGCAGCTCCCTCGCCCGCGCCTCGTCCCGGGCCAACAGCCACAGTTCCTCCCCTCGCGCCGTGAGGACGGCGGCCAACGCCGCACCGATACCCGAACCAGCACCTGTGACCATATACACGCTCATAGGATCTTAGATACCCAGATGCACCGCTATATCCACCAGACTTGCGGGCTTGATGCGGAGTGCCACCGCGCCCGGGGCGCGTGCGGTCATGTCCGAACGGGACGAACTCTCTTCCCATCCGGCCTCTCCCCGGGCCAGTGGCTCAAAAGCTGCTGGTGACCGCCGTAATGTGGCACCCGCTGGACCATTTCTGCACAAGTAAGAAAGAACCAAGCAGTGAATCGACCACCATTCTCCGCAGTCGGCGCGTTAGCGGCACGACAGCGTCTCGGCATGTCACATGAGCAGGTGGCAGGGCAGCTGAACGCCCTTGCGGTCCCTGCCGATCCGAACCTGGTGATTTCCTGGGAGAGCGGTTCCTCCCGCCCCACCGAGAAACAACTGTTCGCACTGGCGGATGTTCTGTGGTGCCGGACCACTGAATTGATGGGCATCGAAAAGCCTCGAAGCCTGGCAGAGCTTCGGCTGGCCCGGCAGTTCACCGTGAGCATGCTGGCCGAAAGCATCGGAATGAGTGCCGCCGAATACGAGGAGGCCGAGAAGCACAACCAGTGGCGCGGAAACTGTCATCAAACGCTTGCCCTGCTGAACGCGATGGACCTTTCCCTGCCCGAAGTACTGGATGCCATAGGCCAGTCCGAGGTCCAGGTGACCGCCTTGCCCTTGGGGTCGCGGACGTCCCTGTGGAGCCGGGTCCGGCCCGGTCGAGAGGTCATATGAGTCCGGCACGGATGGCATAGGACACCGCGTGCACGCGGTTGCGCAGGCCTAAGCGGAGCATGACGGCGGACATGATGTTCTTGATGGTGCGCTCCGAGTAGCTCAGCTTCATGGCCACCTCGGACAGGGTCAGTCCTTCCGAGATGAGACGCAGCACGTCGATCTCCCGGGAACTGAGCCCGGAGGCGGTCAGGCCCCGGGGACCGAGAACCTGACGCTGGACGTGTTCGAGCTGATCGAGCAGTCTGCCCTGCGCGACCGGGGGCAGACACGCCTGCCCGACGGCGACGACGCGCACCGCGCGCACCACCGCCGTGGCATCGGCCTCCGCTCGCCACAGCACCGCCCGTACCCGATGCTCGGCCACAGCGGCAGGGTCGGCGTACCAACCGCCGTCGGCCACCAGCACGAAACGGGCCTGTGCCGGCGCAGGCAGCCCGCGCAGCAGCTCCAGCGCAGAGGCGTTGACCGAACTCACCGCGACCACCACGGCCTCGGCTTCCGTCACCTCCGCCAGGGTGATGTGCGGGCCACTCCGCAAGGACGCCGTCAGCCCCAGTCTGGTGACCGGATCGACGGCGTGCACAGCGGCACGCACCGAGTTCATGTCTCCTCCTACAGGGGACACCGAGGTGTGAAAGGTGAAGCAGCCGCTACGAGGCCCGCGTGGCCGCGTCTCGTCCGACGTCGCCCTTGCGGGCCCGTGCGATCGTCGCGTCGATGTAGCGGAAGAGCAGGCCGGGGGCGGCGCCGGCCACCCACTTCAAAACCTTGGTGCTCGCCCCGGGAACGACACTGGCCCGGCCGGACTCGGTTCCCTTGAGCATGGCGCGCGCGACGGCGAGGGCGGTGAGCGGCTTTTCACCGCTGGACAGGGCGAGCGTCTCCGGCGGCTTGAGAGGCTGCTCCGCTGTGAGCATCGGTGTGTCGACGTCCGGCGGGTAGACGCCCGTGACGGTGATGCCGTGGGGCCGGTACTCCTGGCGGAGGACTTCACACAGGCCGCGGACGGCGAACTTGCCGGGACAGTAGGCGCCGTAGCCGAAGACGCCGAGCAGCCCGGCCGCCGAGGAGACACAGGTGATGCTGCCACCGCGGCCACTCATCAGGTCGGGCAGCGCAAGACGGACGGGGTACAGCGTGCCGAAGTAGTTGACCTCCATCTGCCGCCGCAGATCCGTGTCGGTCAGGTCCTGGAAGTACGCGGGTCTGGTGATCCCGGCACAGGTGATGACGGACCGGATCGCGCCGTGCTCGGCCCTGCCCCGGTCGAGCGCCGCGGCGACCGCGCCGGCGTCGGCCACGTCAGCGGGCGCGACGACCACGTTGGGCAGCATGCGGTCGCGCAGCGCCTCGGCCTTGGCGCCGTCCGAGGCGATCACTGTGACATGGGCACCCGCCCGCACCAGAAGCTCCGTCGCGGCGAGGCCGATGCCGCCGGTGCCGCCGGTGAGGGCCACGTGCCGGCCGTTCCAGAAGGCGCGATCGACGACGCGTCCGGTGCTCGACCCCGCCCCGCCGTCAGCTCTTCGCTGCCGGTCGCCGGCCGCCCCGCTTGCCATCGTGCCTCCCTCTCCTGAGCTGCAGCGAGTTTGACTTGGGCAACTGTTTTGGTCAAGTGCCCAAATCGCTTGTTCAAGATGTGCGAGAATGGGCCGATGCCCGATAGCCGCAACCCGAGCCGGCGCCGTGACGAGGGCCGGCGTGTCGAGCTCATCGAAGCCGCCACCCGAGTCATCGCCAAGGAGGGGATCGCGGCGGCGACCATCCGTCGGATCGCCGAAGAGGCAGGAGTGCCCGGCAGCCTCGTCCACTACTGGTTCGCGGACAAGGACGAACTCCTGCAGGAGGTACTCGCCGCCGACCTCAACCCGATCCAGAACGCGGTCACCACGGTCACCGAGGCCGGTGACGGCCTGCTCGAGCAACTTCGGGCGGCGTTCCGGGTGATCGAGCAGGACGACCGCGGCCGTCAGATCACTCCGTACGAAATGACGACCTGGGCACTGCGGAAACCTGAAATCGCACACCTGGCGAGGGAGCAGTACGCCTCCTACCGGCAGTTCGGGACGGAGAGCATGTCCGCCTGGGTGGCCGCGACGAACGCCCGGCTGCCTGCCGAGACACCCGTGGCGGGGCAGCTCATCGCGGCTCTCTTCGACGGACTCGTCCTGGCCTGGCTCGCCGACCCCGAGAACACGGACGTGGACGCCGTGCTGAGGCTGGCGTGCGACCTCATGGCACCGTTCGCGCCGGAATCGCCGGACTCGCCAGGCACTTCCTGAGGTCGCAGCCCTTCTTGACCGTCCTCATCGCGCACCGGCCCACCGCCCTGTCGCGGTGTCGAGCTGCTTACGGGCATCGTGGGCAGACGACTCGGCGCTCAGCCGGCCGCCCGACGCGATCTCGGCGTCGCGGATGATCGATCCGACCGCTGCCGGGGCGTCGTCGGCGACGTCGTAGTGCTGGGTGGTCCCAGACGTCAGAGCGACGATGCGGTTCATCACGCCCGGCACGGTGAACAGTTCGCCGCCGACGACCTTCCGCAGCTGCTCGGTGCGCTCGTCCCCGCGCAGCAGAGCGACCTGTGCCCGCGTCCAGCCCAGCCCTCAAGCCGCGATCGCCCGCACTGATCGCGCGTCTTGGTGCCTTCCAGTCCGAGATCGAGAAGGAGCTGGCGGCGGAGCTCAGCATCCGGACCGCATGAAGCGCGCTTTCGACGTACTGACCACGGGCCCGCCGAACAGCGAGGGCCGCCGGAACTGATCCGCACCAGGCGCGGCCATGTCGATCCCCGTTCATGCCTCCATGCCTCCGACAAGGACGGACGGCACCGACAACAGTTCGCGACGTCCCGTAACGGAGGCGTCGCTCTCCGAGATTCTCAAAAAAAATCGGACGGCGATGTCGAGAACCCGTGACCCGCTCCGTCCCCGGGGTGAACGCGACGACAATGGGTCGCACCAGTACCGAGGAGAAACACGATGGCGAAGTACTTGCTGCTCAAGCACTACCGCGGCGCCCCGGCCCCGGTCAACGACGTCTGCATGGACGAGTGGACGCCGGAGGAGATCTCGGCGCATGTGCAGTACATGCAGGACTTCGCGGCCCGGCTCGAGAAGACCGGCGAGTTCGTCGACGGCCAGGCGCTCGCCCCCGAGGGAACGTGGGTCCGGTACGACGGTGAGGGGCGCCCGCCGGTCACCGACGGCCCGTTCGCCGAGACCAAGGATCTCATCGCCGGCTGGATGGTGATCGACGTCGACAGCTACGAGCGCGCCGTCGAGCTGGCCGGGGAGTTGTCGGCCGCCCCCGGCGCGGGCGGGAAGCCGATCCACGAGTGGCTCGAGCTGCGTCCGTTCCTGGCCGCGCCGCCCACCATCACGGAGTGACCTCATCGATGAACGAGGCCCTGCTCCGGAGCCTCACGCCGGGCGTGCTCGGAATCCTCGTCCGCCGCGGAGCCGACTTCGCGGCGGCCGAGGACGCCGTGCAGGACGCGCTGGTCGAGGCGGTCCGCGTCTGGCCGGCCGACCCGCCGCGGGACCCGAAGGGCTGGCTGGCCACCGTGGCCTGGCGCCGGTTCCTCGACGCGACCCGGGCGGATGCCGCCCGCCGCCGGCGTGAGGACCTCGTGGACGAGGAGCCGGCGCCCGGGCCCGCGACCGCGGTGGACGACACGCTCCAGCTCTACTTCCTGTGCGCCCATCCGTCGCTGACACCGGCGTCCGCGGTCGCGCTGACGCTGCGTGCCGTCGGCGGGCTGACCACCCGCCAGATCGCCCAGGCCTATCTGGTGCCCGAGGCGACCATGGCACAGCGGATCAGCCGGGCCAAGCGCACCGTCTCCGGCGTGCGGTTCGACCAGCCCGGCGATGTCGCCACCGTGCTGCGCGTCCTCTACCTGGTCTTCAACGAGGGCTACTCCGGCGACGTCGACCTCGCCGCCGAGGCCATCCGGCTCACCCGTCAGCTCGCGGCCGTGATCGACCACCCCGAGGTGGCCGGGCTGCTCGCCCTCATGCTGCTCCACCATGCCCGGCGCGCCGCCCGGACCGCGCCCGACGGCAGCCTCGTACCGCTTGCCGAGCAGGAGCGCGGCCGGTGGGACACCGAGTCGATCGCCGAGGGCGTCGAGATCCTCCAGGCGGCCCTCGCCCGCGACCGGCTGGGTGAGTTCCAGGCACAGGCCGCCGTCGCGGCACTCCACGCCGACGCACCCACCGCCGAGGAGACCGACTGGGTGCAGATCGTCGAGTGGTACGACGAGCTCGCGCGCCTGACCGACAGCCCGGTCGTCCGGCTCAACCGCGCGGTCGCCGTCGGCGAGGCCGACGGACCGCGCGCCGGTCTGGCGGCGCTCGCGGCACTGGACACCTCACTGCCCCGCCACACCGCGGTGGCGGCCTACCTCCACGAGCGCGACGGCGACCTGGTGACGGCGGCACGGCTGTACGCCGAAGCGGCCCGAAAGGCACCCAACCTCGCCGAGCGCGATCACCTGACGCGCCAGGCCGCCCGGCTCAACTCCCGCCGCCGTCGCTGACAGGACGTCTCCCTTGGCGCGTTCGCTGCGACGGCGGGAGCCGAATGCCACGCAGGGGATTGACGCGCCCTCCGAGGCTCCTATCATCCGTAACGCCCGACGAGTCGTCCGCTGTTCGCCCCATCGAACTCCGCCGGGCCGCACGGGCACGTTGCGTCCGATCCCTCCGAATCACCCTCGCCCGCACGGCGAGCAGACTTGAAATGGGAGCGCTCCCACCGCTTCGGAACGGCACTGCACACCCGCACCCGACCGTACGAGGAGACACATGCGTCAGCCCACCCGCACCGATCGACGCCGAGCCGCCGCAGCGCTGGGCCTGCTGGCCGCCGCCGTACTGGCGGTCTCCGGTACCGCTGCCGCGGTGCCCGATGCCGTGAAGGCCTCCACTCTGGGTGCCCAGGCGGCACAGTCCGGACGCTACTTCGGCGCGGCCGTCGCGGCCGGCAAGCTCGGTGACGGCACTTACGCGACCGTCCTGGACCGCGAGTTCAACATGGTCACGCCCGAGAACGAGATGAAGTGGGACACCACCGAGCGTTCCCGCGGCTCGTTCAACTTCGCTCCCGCCGACCAGATCGTCAACCACGCCACGGCCCACGGCCAGCGCGTGCGCGGCCATACGCTGGTCTGGCACTCCCAACTGCCCGGCTGGGTCAGCGGCATCACCGACGCGAACACGCTGCGCAGCGTGATGAACAATCACATCACCACGGAGATGAGCCACTTCAAGGGCAAGATCTACGCCTGGGACGTGGTCAACGAGGCGTTCGCCGACGGCAGCGGCCAGCACCGCGGTTCGGTGTTCCAGAACGTGCTCGGCAACGGCTTCATCGAGACGGCGTTCCGTACCGCGCGGGCCGCCGACCCCTCGGCCAAGCTCTGCTACAACGACTACAACATCGAGAACTGGAGTGACGCGAAGACACAGGGCGTCTACACCATGGTGCGCGACTTCAAGTCCCGGGGCGTGCCCATCGACTGCGTCGGCTTCCAGGCCCACTTCGGCGCCGGCGGCCCGCCCGCCAGTTTCCAGACGACGCTCTCCAACTTCGCCGCCCTCGGCGTGGACGTACAGATCACGGAGCTGGACATCGCCCAGGCGCCCGCCACGGCGTACACCAACACCGTCAAGGCCTGCATGAACGTGTCGCGCTGCACCGGCATCACCGTGTGGGGCATCCGGGACAGCGACTCCTGGCGCACCGGGCAGAACCCGCTGCTGTTCGACGGCAACGGCAACAAGAAGGCGGCGTACAACGCGGTGCTGACCGCACTGGGCGGCCGGCCGGCGACCGCCCTCCGCGCCTTGGCCGCCGCCCTTCCGTCCAGCTTCGGCTGGAGCTCCAGCGGCACGCTGATCGCGCCCAAGCCGGACTCGACGCACAACATCGCCGGGATCAAGGACCCGTCGGTCGTGTACTACAACGGCAAGTACCACGTGTTCGCCAGCGTCGCCGGTTCCTCCGGCTACGGACTCGTGTACCTGAGCTTCAGCGACTGGTCGCAGGCCGGCTCGGCCACGCACCACTACCTGGACCGGACCGCCATCGGCACCGGATACCGGGCCGCCCCGCAGGTGTTCTACTACGCGCCGCAGAAGCTGTGGTACCTCGTCTACCAGACCGGCAACGCCTCGTACTCCACCAACACCGACATCAGCAACCCGAACGGCTGGAGCGCGCCCCGCAACTTCTACGCGTCGATGCCGGACGTCATCAAGCAGAACATCGGCAACGGCTACTGGGTCGACATGTGGGTGATCTGCGACAGCGCCAACTGCTACCTGTTCTCCTCCGACGACAACGGACACCTGTACCGCTCGCAGACGACCGTGTCCCAGTTCCCGAACGGGTTCACCAACACGGCCATCGCGGCCCAGGACTCCAACAAGTACGCCCTCTTCGAGGCGAGCAACGTCTACAAGGTGCAGGGCAGCAACCAGTACCTGCTGATCGTCGAGGCGATCGGCTCGGACGGGAAACGCTACTTCCGCTCCTGGACCTCCGGCAGCATCGCCGGGTCGTGGACCCCGCTGGCCGCCACCGAGGGCAACCCGTTCGCGCGGGCGAGCAACGTCACCTTCCCGGCCGGTGCCTGGACCAAGGACATCAGTCACGGCGAGATGATCCGCGCGGGCTACGACCAGACCCTGACCATCCCCTCCTGCAAGCTCCAGTACCTGTACCAGGGCCTGAACCCCAACGCGAGCGGCGACTACAACAGCCTCCCGTGGCGGCTGGGCCTGCTCACCCAGACCAACTCGGCCTGCTGACATCCGGCTGGTGTACCGCGCCGGCGCCCAGGTCGATCGTGGCGCGTGTCCGCATGGGGCCGGCACCTCGGCGGGAGAGCAGTGCGATCTCGGCCACGCGTGCGTGCAGCACGCCGAGCCGGGCGGCGCATTCGGGCGCGAGGACGCGCGGGACCCGGGTGCGCCCGAGCGAGAGGTGCGGGGTGAAGCGCGGGAAGCGGTCCGTGCAGTACGGGAAGGGCTCCGCCAGCGCGCGCCGGAGCTCCGTCCAGGGCGCGGCTCCGGCCGCCGCGGGGTCGAGCCACACAGTGGCACAGGACCGGTGGCGGAAGGTGTGGACCCCGCCGAGCCGGATGTCGAAGGGCCGGCATCCGGCGGCCGCGGCGGCCAGCAGCGGGAGCGCCGCCGGGAAGTCCTCCTCCGGTACGAAGCCGAAGAGCAGGTTCACATGGGGCGGCCAGCGGCGGATCTGCGGGTCGTGCTCGATCCGGATGCGCTGGATGGCGGGCCACAGTCCGGCCGGGGGAAGCCATGCCACGGCAGTCCGGGGCGTGGGGCCCGACCCGAGGCGGCCAGGTACCTCGGGCGGGTCGGGGGCTGCGGGGCGGGGCACAGCTTCAGCATGCGCCGGGCCTGCCCGCTCAGCCACCGCCCCGCAGCGTCCGGGACAGCCCCAGTGCCGCTGTGCGGACGGCCGGGGCGAGGCGGCGACCGTCGTGCCGCCGGCGAAGACGGGGGCCGCGATGCAGATCACGCCGAGGGCTGCCTCCTTCTCCTCGTAGGCCAGGCCGGAGACCTGGATCTTCTCCAGGGCCATCCGCAGGCGTGCCGGGTCGGTGATGGAGTGGGGGGGTGAGGCTGGGCAGCGCCCGGGAGAGCACCTCCTCGGTCAGCTGGGCGCCGGAGGAGGCGAGCAGGGCCTTGCCGACGCCGGTGCAGCTCAGCGGCAGGCTGCCGCCGATGCGGGAGGGCAGTCGCAGGCCCTCGTGGCCGTGGATGCGGGTCCTGGAGGAAGGGCAGCGCCGTCTCCCGCAGATCGAGCCGGTGCGGCACGAGTGAGCCCAGCTCGAACAGTTGCGCGCCGAGCCGGTAGTGCGGACCGGAGCGCTCCAGCCAGCCGAGCCGGACGAGGTCCGCCGCCGGCCGGTGCACCGTGGGCTTGGGCAGCTCGGTGCGCTCCGAAAGTTCCGCCAGGCGGAACGATCCGCCGCTCGGACTGAAGCTCTCCAGGATGAGCGCGGCCTTTTCCAGCATGTCGCCGCCCTGCTTGTTCCGTGTCACGGAACACCGCCGGCCGACGCCCACGAGGTCGCCCGGCGCCCCCTCCCCGGCCCCGCGCTGCGGCCTAGCGGCGGGTGAGGTGGGTGAGGGTGACGCCGTTGGGGAAGGCGGTGCGCTCGGCGACGTCGAAGGCGGTGGGGACGAAGGCACCGTCGAAGGCCGGGATCCCGGCGCCGGCGACGACGGGGTAATTCTTGATCACCAGTTCGTCGATCTCGGGCAGGAGGGTGCCCGCGAGCTTGCCGCCGCCGCAGAGCCAGACGTCCAGTCCCGCCCCTTCCTCCCCCTTGAGCTCGCGGACGAGCGCGAGCGGGTCGCCCGGAACGACGGTGACGGACGGGTCGGTGTCGGGCTTGAGGGTGCGGGAGACCACGTACTGGCGCAGGTGCGCGTACGGGCTGGTGATCCCCGCGTCGAGGGCGGGGCGGTAGGTGCCGAGCCCCATGACGACGGTGTCGAAGTGGCGGTTGGGTGCGTCGGCCAGGCCGACCGCGGCACGGTAGGCGGTCGGGAGCGTCTCGGGAAAGAGCGCGTTGGTCCAGGCGGAGTAGGCGGCGGCCTGCTGCTCGTCGCCGCTGGGGAAGAAGTCGTACTCGCCGCCGGGACCGGCGATACGACCGTCGAGCGTGACACCGACGTAGTACACGAGCTTTCGCATCTTTGATGACTCCACACGTAGTACTCTGATTGAAGTGGTTTGAACTTAGTACTACAGACGGAGTGGTGTCAATGGTGAGACGAAACGACCAGCGGCGTGCCGCCCTCGTCGACGCCGCGATCGAGGTGCTGGCGAGGGAAGGCGCACGGGGCCTGACGTTCCGGGCGGTGGACACCGAGGCCGCCGTACCCGCCGGGACCGCGTCCAACTACTTCGCCAGCCGTGACGATCTGCTCACCCAGGCCGGCGCCCGTG
Organism: Streptomyces sp. NPDC020299; assembly: GCF_044387825.1. Classification (NCBI taxonomy): domain Bacteria; kingdom Bacillati; phylum Actinomycetota; class Actinomycetes; order Kitasatosporales; family Streptomycetaceae; genus Streptomyces; species Streptomyces sp. NPDC020299. Next base: position 291,100 of record NZ_JBIRWL010000002.1, on the reverse strand, counting down.
TCTATGAGCGGCTCCAGCCGGACGAGGCCACGATCGCCCGCCAGCGGACGGCCGGCCGCGACCGGGAGACGTACGCGGAGCTGATGCGTGCACTCGTCAGCCGTGTCGCGTCTTTCCGCACCGGCTACCTGGCACTGCTCGAGCTACGCCTCGAGGCCACCCGCCGCCCCGAACTGCGCAAGGTCCTCACCGAGCGGGTCCGGGGCGACATCGACGCCAACGTCGCCTACCACGAGGCCTCGGGCCTGCCCGGCGACGCCATGGCCGTCAAGCTGCTCATGCTGGCCCTGAACTGGCTGATCGTCGAGCAGCTCACCCTGCCGGACGTCTTCACGGAGGCGGAGCGTGAACAACTGGTGACGGCCGCGGTGGAGCGCATCGTGGCCGCGGACCCGGACTCGGCGGGGCGTATGTGATCGTCGGCGGGCCGGCTCCCGCCGTTCAGGCGCGGGCGGACACCCGCGCGACCGCCTCGGCGAGGACCGCCGCGACCTCGTCCGGGTGGGACAGGTGAGGGGAGTGCCCCGACGGGAGCCGGGCGCTGTGCGCCGAGTGGGCGGCCCACTGCTCCTGCACGGCCGGGGGCAGGGAGGGGTCCTCGGTGGCCACGACATAGGTGAGCGGGAGACGGGTCGGGGCGGCGCCGAGCTTCTCGGTGAAGGCGCGCAGGCCCTGCCAGTTGAGCCGGCTGACGGCCTCGGCGGCGAGGCCGGGGTCGACACCGCTGAAGATCGACTGCTCCGCGTCGCCGGCCTTGACGGCGAGTCCGTCGGGCGAGTGGATCCAGTTGGGCGGGAAGTCGCCGCCCAACCACTCCATCATCGAGGTGCCGGGGACCAGCGCGAAGGCGGCGATGTGGACGAGTTCCCCGACCCGGCCGGCCTCGGCCGCGGCCCAGGTGGCGGGGACGCCGCCGTAGGAGTGGGCGGCCAGGACGACCGGCCCCGCCACGGAGTCGATCGCGGCGCGGACCACCGCCACGTCCTCGGTGAGTCCTTGGGCCGCGGCGCTGTCCGGGCTGCTGCTGGGCAGTTGTACGGCTCGGGACTCGATGCCGCGGGCGGCGAGGCGTTCGCGCAGCGGGCCGAAGATCCAGGGGGTGTGCATCGCTCCGTGGACCAGCACGACAGTGGGGTTCATCAGGTCTTCCTCACGTGCGGAAGGCCGTACGCCGCGACGGTGTGCCACGGCGTACGGCCGGTGGTGCGTGGGTCAGCCGATCATGTGTTCATGGCTTCGCGTACGAGTGCGGTGTCGACGAACTGCTCGAAGCGGACGATGAGTCCGCCGCGTACGACGAAGTGGTGGGCGACGCGGACGTCGACCGGTTTGCCGGTGGCCTTGTTGGCCGCGGTGTAGCGGGCGAGGACGACGACGTTCTCGCCGTCCACGACGTAGGTGTCGTCGTGGGCGGTCCAGTCGTCCCAGTCCTGGCCGAGCCGCTCCATGACGTTCGAGGTGACGCCCTCGGGGGTGCGGTAGGTGCCGGCCAGCGGGAAGCCGGCCATCTCCGTCCACTCGACGTCGGGGGCGAGGGTGGCCCGCAGCGCTTGGAGGTCACCGGCCGCCGAGGCCAGATACTGACGGCGTACGACCTCGGCGGGGGCGATGGAGGTGGCGAAGTCGGTGCTTTCGTACGCCATGGCGGTCAGCCCCACTTCATCTCGCCCTTGGCGACCTTCGCGCCGATCTGGGCGGCGATCAGCATGCCGTTGTCCGGGTACCGCCGGACGAGCGCCTCGGTGAGCGCGGCTCCGTCGGCCGCCTTGCCCAGCTCCTCCTCGAAGGCGAGCAGGTAGTCGCGGGTGGCGGTGATGGCGGAGGAGTCCGCCGGGGCGTCGGGCAGACGGTGGCCGGGCACGACCAGTTCCGGCTCCAGGGCCGCCATGTCGTCCAGCAGCCGCACCCAGGCGGAACGGTCTTCGGGCGTGGGCGTGTCGGCGACCCAGACGTGCTCCTTCTGGAACAGCAGGACGCCGCCGAGGATCGCACGCTGTTCGGCCTGCCACAGGTAGTGGCGGTCGGGCAGTTCCGCCGGGCCGCCCTTCAGCTCGAAGCGGTGGCCCTCCAGGATGAGGTCGCCGGTCAGCGGTTCGAGATCCACCAGCCGCGTCGGCAGGTTCGGGCCGAGGGCCCCCCACGCCTTGAGCTTGCCCTCGTAGGAGTGCTGGATGTGCTCGATGACGAGCGGGGTGGCGACGAACTTCGCCTCCGGGAAGGCGTCGGCGAGGATCTCGGCACCGAAGTAGAAGTCGGGGTCGCCATGGCTGACGAACACGGTGGTCAGCTTCTTGCCGGAGTCGAGGATCTCGGCGGCGAGACGGTGTCCGTCGGCGCGGGTGAAGCCGGCGTCGACCAGCAGTGCCTCGTTCTCACCGGTGACGAGAGTGGCGGTCTTGTTCTTGCTGCCGGCGGGGAAGTCGAGGTCGAGGACCTTGAACGCGAGAGTGCTCATGGGTGGCTCCTTGCGGGGACGTGAGGACATTGAGGACGTGACGACACTTGAGGACGGGAGAGCAATCAGTGCAGGGTCGCGAGCCGCTGGTCGACGTCGTCGGCGGTGGCGTGGCCGTGGGCCAGCACGATGACGCGGTCACCGTCGACGGCCAGAAGAGTGGGGAACCCGGTGACGCCCAGCTCGGCCGCGCGGCGGAAGTCGGACTCCGCCGCCGCCTGCGCCCCGGACGCCTCGAAGGCGGCGACCACGGCGTCGGCGTCCAGCCCGGCGTCCTCGGCGACCCTTCGGTGGGTGGCGGCGTCCGACAGGCTGAGTCCGTCGGCGTAGAACACCCGCTGGAGGTCCGCGGCCAGTTCGGCGGCGCGTTCCGGGGCGGCCTGGCGCAGGGCGGCCATGCCGCGTGCGGCGGCGTCGGAGTCCATCACGAACGAGCCGTCCGCGATCAGCCGCTCGTAGCCGTCACCGAACTCGGCGCCGGTCAACCGGGCGATCTTCGCATTGGCTCCCTGGACATAGCCGAACTCACTGATCGGCACCTTCCGCGACCCGGTGAACAGGCCGCCCGACACCACCTCCACCGGCAGGCCGGGATGACGGGAGACGACCTCGCGCAGGGTCCCGGAGAACCCGTGCGACCAGCCGCAGTAGGCATCGAAGACATAGACGAGCTTCATCGAAGACCTCGCGAGGGGTGTGGCGCCCGCCGGGTGCGGGCCGTTCACCTGACACAACAGTATCTGTGCAGTCAGATATTTCTCTGTTCCTGTGACGGTCGTCACACCCCCTGCCGGTCAGGGCAGGCGGGGCAGCACATCCCGGGCCGAGTGACTCAGGATGCGCAGGTCCTCGGCGAATCGGTCGCGGTGCTCCGGCGGCAGGGGCTCGAGGAAGTAGCGACGGATGTTCTCCACATGCACCTGGGACGCCCGCACCGCTGTCCGCTCCCCCAGCGCGGTGAGCCGCACCAGGCGGCCCCGCCGGTCGCCGGGGTCCTCGGCGCGCTCGACCAGACCGGCGGCCTCCATCCGGTCCACGAGACGCGTGGCACCGCCCGTGGTCAGCACCTGTTCCTGGGCGATGGCCCGCATCGACAGGCCGGGCTCGTCGGCGCGTCCCAGGATGAGCAGGACCTCGTACATGAGATGGCTGACGCCGCACTCCTGCTCCAGGGCCCGCCCCAGGATGTACTCCAGCCGGTTCGCGGCCCCTTGCAGCCGCCCGAAGGCCAGGACCAGCGGGTTGTTCGCGGCCTCCTTCGGCGACGAGATCGCTGCCTCTTCGTCCACGGCTTCGGCACACCTCTCCTCGTATTCGCACCTCGTTCACCGATCATGCCGCACAACGGGCCCTGGCCGGCCGGTCTCATCGCTCACCGCCCGCGCCGACGGACTACTGGCTCTGATGGGTCTGGCGGAACACGCCGGGGGTCACCCCGGTGTGGCGGGTGAAGAACTTGCCGAAGTTGGTGGGCTCGGGAAAGCCGAGACGGCGGGCGACCGTCGCCACCGGCTCGTCGGTGTGCGCGAGCAAGCGCCTGGCCTCCAGGGCGACCCGGCCGTCGATGACGTGCTTGACGGTCTGCCCGGTGGCCGCCGTGCAGGCTCGGGTGAGGGTCTTGACCGTGTAGCCGAGGCGGTGGGCGTAGTCGGCGGCCCGGCGCGTGGCCGCGTAGGAGCGTTCCAGTTCGGCGCGGAAGCGGGCGTAGACGTCCCCGCCCGCGTGCGGGTCCCCGTCACCCCCGGGCTGCGGCAGCCGGTCGATCTGCAACAGCAAGGTGCCCAGCAGGAGTTGGAGGATCTCCGCCGACCCGGCTCCGTCCGGCCGCTCGTACTCCTCCCGCATCTGCCCCAGCAAGGTGGACACGACGGCGTACTCCTGCCGTGCGCCCAACTGCCGGCACACGGCCCCGTACCACTCGTTGACCAGGCGGTCGGCACTGCTGAAGCGAGGCGGAAAGGCAGGAGTGAACAGCAGGTGCGTGCCGTCCATGGTCCCCTCGCCCAGGAAGCGCTGAACCTGGCCGGGGCGGATCCACAACAGCGTGCCGGGGCGGCAGGGGTGGGTCACGAAGTCGATCGCGTGCTCCCCGCCGCCCTCCGTGACGAGAGTGAGGGTGTGGAAGTCGACACGGTGCACCGCGTCCGGCCGACCCCCTCGGCGTCCGCGCCGCTCGCGCAGGGTGGCCAGGTCGATGATCTCGAAGCCGGGGACCCGCTCGTCGGGCGGGTTGAAGTCGAGCCGGGGGATGCCCCCGCCCCGGGAACGATCGTCACCGCTTGGCCCCACGGGCTGCACCACGATCTCCGTATGTCCTCGATCTACCATGCGAGGTCCTCAGCGTATCTCGCCTGCCTGCGGCTTTGTCGCGAGAGTGGAGGCCATCGGGGCGACACAGGGTCACCCTCACCATCAGGAGCACCTCATGAACGGCACGGTCACGGTTCTCGACAAGGGCGCGGTCCGCATCCACAGCTACATGTCCCCGGCGGACACCTTCCACGCCACCACTCAGCTGATCGAGACGTCCGCGCGGATCATCGCGATCGACGCCCAGCTACTGCCGGCCCACGCCGACGAGGTGGTGGACTACGCCAAGGGCCTCGGCAAGCCGCTGGACCGGCTGATCGTCACCCACGCCCACCCGGACCACTACAACGGCGCCGCCCGCTTCGGCGTACCCGTCCACTCCCTGGCCAGGGTGTGCGAGCAGATCGTCGCGCGCGGCGACAGCCCGCTGCCCACCGGTACGGTCATCCCGGTCGCCGACTTCACCCCGACCGTGGACCTCAGCCCGGGCACCGAGGTCATCGACGGCGTGCGGTTCGTCTTCGAGGCCGTCTCCGGCGGCGAGGCCGCCGACGAGCTGCTCGTCAAGCTGCCCGACCAGGGCGTCCTGATCGCCCAGGACCTCGTCTACAACGGCGTCCACCTCTACCTCGGCAACAACGACGTCGCAGGCTGGCAGCAGGCCGTCGACGCGCTGGCCGCCGAGTCCGGCTACGACACGATCCTCGCGGGCCACGGCCGGCCCACCGGCCCGGAGATCTACGCCGAGGTGCGCGCCTACCTCGCGGAGGCCCGCGAACTGCTCGGCGACGACGGCGAGGTGTACAAGAAGGCGATCGTGGACCGTTACCCCTCCTACGTCGGTCCGTTCCTCATCGACATCGCCAACCGGTCACTGTTCGGCGACGGCCACGGACCGGGCAGCCGCCGGTGACGGCGGCGAGGGCGTCGTGGAGGGCGGAGTCGCCGGGTGGGCGGTCGGGCCAGCGGGCGGCGATGTGGCCGTCAGGGCGGATGAGCAGTGCTCCGTGGGGGCGGAGGCCGCAGGGGCCGGTGTGCTCATGGGGAAGGAGCTCGATGTGCAGCGGCCACGGTGTGGCGGTTCGTTGTTCCCAGCGGGCGGGGTCCGGGGTGAGCAGGGTGAACCATTCGCCGAAGGAGTCGAGCGTGGAGCGGTCGTGGGCCAGCCAGAGGTGTGGCATGCGATGGCCCGGCCGTGCGCGGGGGACATAGTCCGTGCCGGTGTCGGTGCCGGACGGCTCGGCCGGTGTGCCGCCGTCGGTGAGGACGGCGCCGGAGTCATAGGTGACGCCGAGGACGAGACCGAGCTGCGCGAAGTACCGTTCTGACCAAGGTGGTTCGAACTCCGTCGGCGCCGCGGCACCGGTTTGGAGCTGTTTGCGGCGAGTGTTCTGCACTCCGAACATGAGCTCGGTGTTGACCACTGCTTCGCGAAGTGTCCGGTGGGCGACGGCGTGCCGCTCCGTCTCGTAGGTCTCCAAGAGACCCGGTGCGGCCCACCCCTGGAGAACTCCGGCCAGCTTCCAGCAGAGATTGTGCACATCGGCGACGCCGAGGTTCATGCCCATACCGCCGGCGGGCGGGATCGCGTGCGCGGCGTCGCCGGCCAGCAGGACGCGGCCGTGGCGGAAGCGCTCGGCGACGAAAGCGTTCACCACCCAGTGCTGAACGCGCAGCACATCGACCTGTACGCCGGCACCGGAGCCGAGCGCGCGCGAGACGAGGCCGGACCAGTCGGCGCCCGCCACGTCTTCGGGCGTGGGAACGATCCAGGCCCAGCCTCCTTCGGGGTACAGCGGGAGGAAGTACCCGTCCGGTGTGAAGTAGACCCCTGCGGGCTGCCGGGCGCGCCAGTGGTCGAGGTCGGCGTCGAACAGGACGGTGGTGACCCGTCCGACGGCTCCGGGGCCGGTGGTGCCGATTCCCGACCGTTGCCGGACCGTGGAGTTCGCGCCGTCGGCCGCGAGTACGTAGCGGGCCCGGACGCGGGTCTCCTCACCGCTGTGCCGGTCGACGAGCAGGGCCACGACACCCTCGGCTTCCTCGGTCAGGCCGACCAGCTCGACCCCGAACCGCACGGGTGCGTCCGCAGCGGCGAGCAGGGTGGGTTCCAGCCGGTCCTGCGAGGTGACCACGCCGGTCACGGGGCTCTCGGGCACCGGCGCGTTGATCCCGACCATCGCCTCCGTGGCGAAGTCGGGGTCGTACAGGGTGTCCCGGAAGCGGACGCGGCCGTACTCCGGCGCGAACGCCAAGGCGGTGATCGTGGCGGTGAGCCCGAGCTGGCGGAAGATCTCCATCGAGCGTACGTTGACCAGCCGGGAGCGTGGAAAGGGGGACAGCTCGCCGCGCTTCTCGACCAGTGACGTCCGCACGCCCCAGCGTTCCAGGAACGCTCTGCCGGTCAGTCCCACCGGCCCGCCACCGACGATCAACACCTCCACCTCGGCGTTCGCTACAGGCATGTCGGGTACCTCCTGCCGGCGGCGGTGACAGTGGGCGCGGCGGCCTCTGCGGCAGAGCCGGACCGCGGCCGGGTGGCCACACAAGACATTCAACCCGCAGTCGTCCATCGATGCTCGTCGGCGACGGACGGCGGCACCTTGGCACGAACGGGTGGTGGATAATTGCGAAATTGCCGGATATGAAGGTACGTTTCCGTCCACCGTTTCGAGAGATCACCGGCAGACGGGGGCAAAGGATGGGCACGGCGACGTCCCGGGCCGGGATTCGTGGCTTTCGCGCGGGTGATGGCCCGCGGTTGGTGGAGGCGTGGCGCCGGAGTGCGCCGGCCGATCCCATCACCTCGGAGCGCTTCCGGTCCCTGGTGCTGCTGGACGCCAACCTCGATCCGGAGGGGCTGCGGGTCGCCGTCGACGGTGGCCGTGTCGTCGGCGCGGCCTACGCGGTGCGCCGTCTGACGCCGCTGACCGGCACCGATCTGGAGCCGGAGCAGGGCTGGATCCCGTTCTTCTTCGTCGACCCGGCCGCCCGTGGGCGCGGCCTCGGCCGCCGGCTGCTGACCGACGCCCTCGACTGGCTGCACGGCCACGGCCGCACCCGGGTGGACTTCTCCTCGTACACCCCGAACTATGTCCTCCCCGGCCTGGACGCCGAGGAGTACCCGGAAGCGGCCGGGCTCCTCGAGTCCCTGGGCTTTCGCACGCTGTACGAGGCGGCGGCGATGGACCGCTCTCTGGTCGGCTATCGCTTCCCGGAGGACGTCGCGTGCCGCTTGGACGAACTGACGGCGCGGGGCCACCGGTTCGCCACTCCGGCCGACGACGACCTGGTGGAGCTCGTCGCGCTCGCCGGGAGCCACTTCAATCCGGACTGGGCGCGCGCGATCCGGGAGTGTCTTGCCGCGGGCACGCCGCTCGACCGGATCGTCGTCGCCCGGGACTCCTCGGGCCGACTGGTCGGCTGGGCGATGTACGGCGCGTACGAGTCGGTGGGCGAGCGGTTCGGCCCGTTCGGTGTGCTGGAGGAGATGCGCGGCACCGGTCTCGGCAAGGTCCTGCTCCATCTGGTGCTGGAGCGGATGCGGGCGCGCGGTGCGCACTCGGCGTGGTTCCTGTGGACCGGTGAGCAGTCCCCCGCGGGCCACTTGTACCGCAAGGCCGGTTTCACCACGACCCGGGTGTTCCGCGTGATGCGCCGCGAGGCCGCCCGATGACACCGCCGCGCCCCACCGCGGCAGGCGGTCTGAGCCGCCGTCACTTCGCGCTCGCGCTCCCCTCGGCGCTGCTCGTCTCCGGATGTGCCGCGCCGCACCGGGGCACCGGGCGGCCCGGGGATCCGATCGTCCTCACCCTGCTCTCCCACTACGCGAGCGGGGAACTCAAGGCAGCCCTGCAGGGGCCGGTCGACGAGTGGAACGCCACGCACGACCGGGTCAAGGTGCGGACGATGGCCGTCGAGTTCACCGACCTGCTGACGACGTTCATGGTCCGGCAGGCCGCGGGCCAGGGCGCCGACATCCTCCACCCGTACTGCCTGTGGAACGGTCAGCTCGTCCGGGCCGGCGTCCTGCGGCCCGCTCCGCCCGAGTACGCCGAGGAGATCAGGCGCGGCTACGGCGAGGCCGCGGTCGGCGCCGCGTCGGTCGGGGGCACCGTCTACGGCTACCCCACCGAGATGCAGACGTACGCCCTCTACTACAACAAGCGGCTGCTGCGCGAGGCCGGCGTCGACCGCCCCCCGCGCACCTGGCGGGAGCTGGAGGAGACGGCCTGTCGCACCGCCAGGCGGGACCGGTACGGCAACACGCTGGTCCAGGGGTTCGGGCTGTCGACCTACGACGACTCCACCACCGTCGGCCAGACCCTCGCACTGCTCAATGCCGCCGGCGGCCGGTTCGTCTCGGCGGACGGCAGGACCACCGCCATCGACTCGCCGGCCGGCCGGGCCGTGTTCGATCTGGAGCACCGCCTGGTCGCCAAGGGCGCGAGCGACCCCGGGGTCAACGTCTACAACGCGTTCGCGTCCGGACAGGTGGCCATGGTGATCAGCGCCGGCTGGTGGACCGCGAACCTGAAGGCGCTGATGGGCGAGGGCTACCGCGACGTCGGCGTGGCGCCGGTACCGCTGCCCGAGACGGATGCCCGGCGCGCCACCCTCTCCACCGGCTTCATGCTCGGCGTCAACACGGCCGGCGAACGCCCGCGCGAGGCCTGGGAGTTCCTGCGCTGGCTCAACACCGAGAAGGTGAGCGGTGCCACCCGGATGAGCGCCCTGCAGGTGTCGGTCGGCTCCCTGACCGGCCGTGCCGACGACATGCACACACTCCTCGGCACGGGCGGCGATCCGAATCTTCGCCCGTTCCTGGACGCGCTGGAGTACGCGGTGCCGGAGCCGAACGTGCCGGGCGCGCAGCAGGCCAAGTCGCTGCTGCGCAAGAACATCGAGGCATTGTGGACCGGTCAGCAGTCGGTCGACGAGGCACTGCGCACCACCCGCCGTCAGGTCGATCAGGAGGTGTCGCGCTCATGGTGAACGCCACCCTCGCACCGGAGACGACCGAGAGGGCGGCGGGCGGCGAGCCCGCCGTCGGCGTCCGCGGCCGTGATCGGACCCGGCGCCGCCAGTCCGTCGTCGCCTACCTCTTCCTGGCGCCGGCACTGCTGTTCTACGCCGTCTTCCTCCTCCTGCCGCTCGGCTTCGCGCTGCTGCTGTCGATGTCCCGCTGGACCGGGTTCAGGCTCGGCGACATCGAGCCGGTCGGCCTGGACAACTTCGCCGCCCTGTTCGCGGACGGATCGACGTTCCTGGCGCCGATCCTCACCAACACGCTGCTGTTCGCCCTGGGCACCGTGGCCCTCGCCCTCGCCGGCTCCGTGCTCGTCGCCACGTGCATCGACAAGCTGCGGTTCCAGGGGCTGTGGCGCACCCTGTACTTCCTGCCGATCGTCACGACCGTCGTCGCCGTCGGCAACGTGTGGAAGTACATGTACGAGCCCGGCGGCCTCGTCAACGGCGTACTCAACGCCCTCGGGCTCGCCTCGGTGGCTTTCCTCCAGGACCCGGACACCGCGCTGCCCTCGGTCGTGGTCGTACAGGCCTGGGCGTCGGTCGGTTCGGCGATCCTCATCCTGACCGCCGGGCTGAAGTCCATTCCCGAGTCGTACTACGAGGCCGCCGCGCTCGACGGCGCCGGGCCGCTCACCGTCCTGTGGCGCATCACTCTGCCACTGCTGCGGCCGTCCCTGCTGTTCGTGTGCATCACCCAGTTCCTCACCGGTCTTCAGTCGTTCGCGCTGATCATCGTGATGACCAAGGGCGGGCCGGGTGACGCCACCGATGTGGCCGCGCTGGAGATGTACCGGCAGGCGTTCGGTTACGGCTCCTGGGGCACGGCGAGCGCCGCCGCCTTCGTGCTGTTCGTGGTGGTCCTCGCGGTCACACTGGTGCAGTTGTGGATCTTCCGGCGCAAGGGGGAGGACGCATGAACCGCCGCCGTTTCCCGTGGCTGTCGTACCTGGTGGTGGTGACCGGCGCCGTCCTCACCGTGGTGCCGTTCCTCGACATGGTGATGACGTCCTTCAAAGGGCCCGGCGAGTCCGGCACACTGCCGTACCGGTTCCTGCCCGAGGCGTTCGACCTGTCCAACTATCGGGCGGCGATCGACCAGCTCGATCTGCCGGTCCTCTTCCGCAACAGCGTCATCGCCACCACCATGATCACCGGGTCGGTGCTGCTCACCTCGTCGCTCGCCGGCTACGCGCTCGCCAAACTCCGCTTCCCCGGGCGGGACTTCGCCTTCCGGCTCGTGCTGTCGACGATGATGTTCCCGCCGTTCCTCTTCTTCGTCCCGCACTTCCTGATCCTGGTGCACTGGCCGCTGGCGGGCGGCAACGACCTGTTCGGGCGCGGCGGCGCGGGTCTGACCGTCAGCATCGTGGCGCTGGCCATGCCGTTCCTCGTCAACGGCTTCGGGATCTTCCTGATGCGCCAGTTCATGGTCTCGATCCCGGACGAGGTCCTGGAGGCCGCGCGCATCGACGGTGCCGGTGAGTTCGCCGTGTGGTGGCGGATCGTGGTGCCGCAGACCAAGCCGGTCGTGGTGACGCTCGGGCTGCTGACCTTCGTCGACGCCTGGAACGAGTACATCTGGGCGTTGCTCGTCTCGACCGCCGACCCGGACGTGATGACCCTGCCCGTCGGCGTCCAGCTCCTGCAGGACCATGTCGACCCGACGCGCACGATGCCCATCGTCATGGCCGGCCTCGTCCTGAGCGTCCTGCCGGTCCTGGTTCTCTTCCTGCTGCTTCAGAAGTACTACATCCGGGGCGTCATGCTCAGCGGCCTCAAGTGACCGGGAGCGCCGACCGGGTCAGACATGTGTGAGGAGGCGTTCCAGCGGCCGGGGGACGCGCTCGAGGTCCAGGTGCGCGACCAGCGCCTGTGCGTAGAGCGCCTTGCGACCGCTGTGCGTGCCCATGAAGCGCCGCAGCTGGTGCTCCACGGGCCGTTCCCGCTGTGCCGGCTGGCCCTGGAAGGTGTGGAAGGGGCGCGTCTCGCCCTGGGCGTCGATCACCTGCCGCACTCCGTCGGCCCCGACGGCGCGGATCAGTTCGTCCTCCAGATCGGCGACGCACACATGGAAACCGAGTGTCTCCAGGCCGGCGTGCGTGAGACCGGAGCCGAGGCCGACCCGCTCCAGATGACGCCGGAAATGCCGCTCCTCGCCGATGTCGCAGAGACCTGCCAGCGGCAGACCGAGCCCCGGAGGGCCGCACACGTCCAGGAAACGCCCGATGTTCGTCGCACCTCCGAGCGGTACCACCGCCACGCCCTCCGCACCGAGGTCACGGCCGTGGCGCGTGGCCAGCGCTTCGAGCGCGATCTGATCACTGCTCCCCTCGACGAGCACGATCGTCCGCACAGCGCCGCCGGCCAGCTCCCGCGCCACCGCGGCGGCCGCTCCCGCCCGCGCTCCGCCGGCCGCCCATGCGACCAGCGCCCGGCCGAACCGCCTCAACTCGTCCACGAGACCTCGCTTCCCGACGCCATCCTGGCACGGCCGAGAACCCGTTCGCACGCACGTTTTCCGGGGTGAGCCGCCTCAAGGAACCGGCGGGTGTTCCGGGGGCCGGTCAGTTGGCGACTCGCGCGCCTACGGGCTGTCACCCACCGCCTGTTCACGCTTGGATGGTGTGCATGAGCATCGATGAGCACGAGCGGCTGATGCGGACCAACCAGGAGAACTGGGACGCGCGCACCCCGGTGCACGTGGCCAGCCGGTTCTACGGGCTCGATCAGGCCCTTGACCCCGCGCGCTGGTTCGCCCCCTTCGAATGGGACGACCTCGGGGACCTCGGCGGTCTCGACGTACTGCACCTGCAGTGTCACCTCGGCACCGAGACGATCGCTTTCGCCCAGCGCGGGGCGCGGGCCGTGGGACTCGACTTCTCCGCCGCGTCCGTGGCGGCGGCCCGCTCCCACGCGGACCGGGCCGGACTCGACGTGACCTATGTCCGGGCGAACGTCTACGACGCCGTCGAAGCCCTCGGGCAGCAGCGCTTCGACGTCGTCTACACCGGCAAGGGAGCCCTGTGCTACCTCCCCGATCTTCCGCGGTGGGCGCGGACGGTGAGCCGCCTGCTGCGTCCCGGCGGCCGGCTGTACGTCGTCGAGTTCCACCCGCTGCTGAACGCCCTCGGCCCGACGCCCGCTCCGGGTGAGGGTCCCGAACTGCTGCTGCGCCACGACTATCTCGGCGGCCGCGGACCCGTTCACCGCGACGCGACGTACACGTACACCGACGGCCCGGCGGTCGAGGGCGCGCGGGACAGCTACGAATGGATGCACGGAATCGACGAGGCCGTCAACGCGGTGACGGAGGCGGGGATGACCGTCCGGCGGCTGCGGGAGTCCGACGAGCTGCCCTGGCCGCGCTGGCCGCAGATGGTCCGTACGCCGTCCGGCTGGTGGCGCCTGCCCGAGCCCCGGATCCCGCTGCTGTACAGCATGCTGGCGATCCGCTGAGCGGGGAGCCATGAGCCCTGATCGGGTGATGCCCACACCCGTGGGGTCACGGCTAGGCTGCGACGCAGGGGCCCGAGCGGTCGCGGAATCGGGAGGCACCCATGGAGTACGCGGAGTACTACGACCTCGGCACCCATCGGCGCCCGGTGACGGCCTCGTCCCAGGAGGCCCGGACATGGTTCGACCGCGGGCTCGTGTGGACGTACGCGTTCAACCACGAGGAGGCCGTCTCCTGCTACGAGGCCGCCGTCGCGGCCGACCCCGACTGCGCCATGGCGTACTGGGGCATCGCCTACGCGCTCGGCCCCAACTACAACAAGCCGTGGGACTTCTTCGACGAGCAGGACCTCGCGCGGACCGTCGAGCGCACTCACGCGGCCGTCGAGCTGGCCCAGGAGAAGGCGGCCACCGCCACGGCCGTCGAACGCGCTCTGATCGACGCGCTGCGCGCCCGCTACCCGAGGGCGCGAGCCGTCGAGGACTGCTCGGTGTGGAACGCGCCGTACGCCGACCGGATGCGTGCCGTCCACGAGCTCGCCCCGGACGACCTGGACGTGGCCGCCCTCTACGCCGACGCGCTGATGAACCTCACGCCCTGGCAGCTGTGGGACCTGCGCACCGGCGAGCCGGCGAAAGGCGTCCGCACACGCGAGGCCAAGGCCGTCCTCGACCGTGCGCTCGCCATGGACGGCGGTGCGGCGCACCCGGGCATCCTGCACCTGTACGTCCATCTGATGGAGATGTCCCCGACGCCCGAGGCGGCACTGCGCGTCGCCGACCGGCTGCGCGGCCTGGTACCGGACGCCGGGCACCTGCAGCACATGCCCTCGCACCTGGAGGTGCTCTGCGGTGACTACCGCCGCGTCGTGGCCGACAACAGCGCGGCCATCGCCGCCGACGAGAAGTTCCACGCGCGGGCCGGGGCGATGAACTTCTACACCCTGTACCGGTCGCACAACTTCCACTTCAAGATCTACGGGGCGATGTTCCTCGGGCAGGCCCGGACAGCCCTGGAGACCGTCGCCCAGCTCGAGGCGTCCATCCCGGAGGAGCTGCTGCGCGTGCAGAGCCCGCCCATGGCCGACTGGCTGGAGGGCTTCCTCGCCATGCGGGTCCACGCGCTGATCCGCTTCGGCCGCTGGGCCGACATCCTGCGTACGCCGATGCCCACCGACCCGGAGCTGTACAGCGTGACCACGGCCATGCTGCACTACGCCCGCGGCCTCGCCCTGTCGGCAACCGGCCGGGTCGCCGAGGCCGAGACCGAACGCGGACTGTTCCGTGCGGCGGTCACCCGGGTACCGGCGACCCGCATGCTGTTCAACAACACCTGCACCGACATCCTCGCCATCGCGTCGGCGATGCTCGACGGTGAACTCGACTACCGCAAGGGTGACTACGACGCCGCCTTCGCAGCGCTCGAACGGTCGATCGAGCTGGACGACAACCTTCCCTACGACGAGCCGTGGGGGTGGATGCAGCCGGCCCGGCACGCCTACGGAGCCCTGCTCCTGGAGCAGGGGCGCGTCGCGGACGCCGAAGCGGTCTACCGGGCCGATCTCGGACTCGACGACACGCTTGCCCGCCCGTTGCAGCACCCCGGAAACGTCTGGTCCCTGCACGGGCTCCACGAATGTCTCCTGCGCCTGGGAAAGACCGGCGAGGCGCGTCTCGTGGCCCAGCAGCTCAAGATCGCCGCCGCGACGGCGGACGTACCGGTCGAGGCGTCCTGCTTCTGCCGGCTGGAAGCCGTGTCGAGCATCGCCGACGCGGACGACTGCTGCGCCCAGGGCCACTGAGGGCTGCTGAGGACTGCTGGGGCGACCGCCGGCACCGGAGTGCGCAGCCGGGGCCCGATGGCTGGAACCAGACCGGCCGGAATCGTGTCTTTGTGCGCGTGGCCGGATGCTCCTGGGACGCCCAGGAACCGCGGGGGTGCCACGGTCCCTGGGGGGATGGCGATGAACGCTTGGGCAGTACCGGGGTACTCCGAGTCGCTCGAACTCGGCTCCGGAGCCAGTGGACGGGTGGTCTGCGCCGTTCACGAGGAGACCGGTGTGCCGGTCGCCGTGAAGTACCTGAGCGAGTCGCTGCGGACCCGCCCGGGCTTCGTGCACGGGTTCCGCGCCGAGGCGCAGTTGCTCGGCGGGCTGCGGAGCCCGCACGTCACCTGTCTCTACGAGTACGTGGAGGCGACCGAGGGCGCCGCCATCGTGATGGAGCTCGTGGACGGGGTCTCCCTGCGGACGCTGCTGACCAGGCAGGGGCCCATGGCGCCCGAGGCCGCGCTGACCGTGCTCAAGGGGTCCCTGCTCGGTCTGGCCGACGCGCACGGGGTCGGTGTGGTCCACCGGGACTACAAGCCGGAGAACGTCCTGGTCACGCCGGAGGGGGTGTCCAAGCTCGTCGACTTCGGCATCGCGGTGGACGCCGGGGTGAGCGCCGGCATCGCCGGCACCCCCGCCTATATGGCTCCGGAGCAGTGGACGGGGGCTCCCGCCTCCTTCGCCGGCGACGTGTACGCGGCCACCGCCACGTTCTTCGAGTGTCTGACGGGCCGCAAGCCCTACAGGGGTGAGAGCCTCGCCGAGCTGGCGTTGCGGCATGTGGAGGGTCCCGTCCCGGTGCAGGACGTGCCGGCGGCGGTGCGTTCGCTGGTCCGCCGGGGGCTGGCCAAGTCGGCGGCGGACCGCCCCGCGGACGCGACGGTGTTCGTCACCGACCTCGAGCGGAGCGCCGTCGCCGGTTACGGGGACGACTGGGAGGAGCGCGGGCGTGGTCTGCTCGCCGCGCTCGTCGCCCTGCTGCTCCGCCCCTCCGTACCCCAGGCGCCCTCCGCTGCCACCGACACAGCCCGTACGGTGCTCGGCCGGGCGCCGGGGACGGGCCGGCTCCACGAGTGGCGGCCGTCGTGGCCCGGGATCGCCGTGGCCGGGGCCGCTCTGCTGGCGGCGGTCCTGCTCTCCCAGGGCACCGGCCAGGGCTCTGCCGCGAACGCCGGGCAGGCGGCGCAGGTCCTGGCCACCTCGAGCGCCGCCGCGGACTCCGGTGCGAGCCCGCACCCGGCGGGCACGGCCACGCCCTCGACCGCGACGGACTCCGCGACGCCGGGCACCTTCCCTTCCGCCTCGGGCACCGACGCCTCGGCGTCGCCCACGGCACTCGGCACCACCCCGGCGGACTCCCCCGGGCCCACGGTGAGCACCGGCCCGACGGCCACCCCCAGCACCCCGCCTGACTCCCCCACCGCCACCGCCGGCACCTCCGCACCGGCCGCGCCCGGGGTCAAGGACGTCGCCCTCTCCGAGTTCCGGCAGACGGGCCCGGCGACGGCGACGGCGACCCTCACCGTCACCACGGACGGCACCGGCCCGCTCACCGTCACCGTCGGCTGGTTCTCGGGCGACACCGGCGGACAGCCCGGCGCGCAGGACGGTCAGCCCACGTCGTACCGGCGCAGCGGCGCCACGCAGTACACGATCACCGTCGACCACACCTTCCAGGGCACCGGCTGCTACTGGACGGTGCAGGCCACGACCGCTCCCGCCGCCACCGACGGCGGCGCGTCACAGCAACTCCTGACCCGGCGGTGTGAGATCCGATGACCACTCCCGAAGAGCACCCGTCCCGCTCCCGGGGCGAGGAAAGCGACGACTACAGCGCGACCGTACTGGCCAGCCACTGGATCCAAGGACCCGACACCCTCACCGACGCCACGCTCGTGGACGCGCCAGGGGTGTCCACGCGGCCGGATGGCCTCGGCCCCACCGTGCTGCGCTTCGGTCCCGGGGTGACCGCCGCTCTGGCACATCGCCCGCCTCCGGCCCCGTCCGCCCTCGCGGCGCCCCCCGTGCCCCCACCACGGGGGCGGCGGCTGCGCCGGCACGCCCTGCCCGCGCTCGTCGTGAGCGCCGTGCTGCTGTTCCTCTGGTGGCAGGAGCACAAGGCCCCGGACCTGGCCGTGGACCGGGTCACCGTGAGCTCCGCGAAGCGGACCCTGGGATGCGGCCGGACCGCGGACATCGCCGGTGCCGTCCGCACCAACGGGCGCGAAGGAACACTGGCCTACCGCTGGGAACGCAACGACGGCACGTCCTCCGGCCAGTTGCACGCCACCGTCGGCCCGGGACAGCGACTCGTACGGCTGAATCTCCGGTGGACCTTCCAGGGCCGGGGCCGCTTCCCCGCCACAGCCACGCTGCACGTCCTCTCCCCCGCCACCCGGACGGCGACCGTCCGACTCACCTACGCCTGCCCCTGACCGCCCGGCCGCATGGAACGCTCGTCGCCCGGCGAGTCCCGGCAGCGCACGGCGAGGGCCGCGATGTCGTCCTCGAGCCGCCCGCCGCTGTAGTGGAGCAGGTCCCGGTGAAGCCGGTCCAGCAGTTCCCGGGGCGGCGCCGGGCCGAGCTGCCGCATCCAGTCCGGCAGCGGGAAGAACGCGCCCTCGCGGTCCCGGGTCTCCGTCACACCGTCGGTGTAGAGCAGCATCTGGTCGCCCGCGCCGAAGGTGACGTAGTCGACGGTGTACTGGTCGCCGAGGAGCGTCCCCAGGTTGAGGGGCGGCGAGGGCACCGCGGACTCGAGGACCCTGACCTCCCCGCGTTCCACGAGCAGCGGCGGGGGGTGCCCGCAGTTGAGAATCCTGGCCTGCCCTCCGCCGTGCGGGATCTCCACGATCAGCGCGGTCGCGAAGTGCTCCAGCTGATCCGGGGCGAGGGACCCGAGGCTGAAGCGCGCCATGCTTGTCTCCAGGCGATGGATGACGCCCCTCAGATCGGGCTGGTCGTACGCGTTCTCCCGGAAGCAGTTGATCACCGCCGAGGCCGCTCCCACCGCGGGGAGCCCCTTGCCGCGCACATCGCCGATCAGCAGCCGCACCCCGTACGGCGTGTCGGCCGCCTCGTAGAAGTCGCCTCCGATCCGGGCCTGCTCCTGGGCCGCCAGATACAGCGACTCGATCTCGACGTCCTGGATGCGGCGCGGCAGCGGGCGGAGCAGCACCTTCTGGGCCGCGTCGGCGACGAGCCGGACCTGGAAGAGCATCTCCTCCCGCTGGAGTCGGAGATGGCTGGCGTATGCCGCCGCCAGGGTGACCGCGATGATCGCGGCAGCCGTGTACGGCGTCCCCAGATCGGAGTAGACGAAGCTGAGTCCGATCATGACCACCAGGCAGAACGCCCCCAGCAGGACCGTCGGGACGACGGACCACATCGCGGCGGCGAGGGCGGGGGCCGCGGGCAGGAGGCGGCTGAAGGCGATCTCTCTGGGAGTGGCGAACGCCAGGCTGGTGATGAGGACGGTGAGAACCACCGGCGACAGCAGTACGGCTTCCCGCCGGCCGCCGTATGGAGGGCGGCGACGCCGGAGCCGTCCTGACCTGATCACAAAATGCATCCTAATGGGATAAATAGGAAGCGCACTCCGCCGAGCCAGGCCACTGGCCCTGCGAGTCGGCGGGGACCGGCGAGAGGCGGTAGGCGTCCGGATCCCAGTAGGCCGTGGTCCCGACCGCCCGCGCCGGCACCCGGTCCACCTGCGCGTAGGGGGCGAGCCTCGTATCCAGGCCGCGAGGCCCGGGCCACGGCGTTCTCGGTCACCAGGCATGACTCGCGCCGTACGTGGCACACCTGATGAGCATGAGCACCACCGAAGTACGGCGGGGCGAGCCGGTCACCACGGTCCTCACCTGGGAGGTGCGTCCCGGCCAGGAGCAGGAGTTCGAGGACTGGACGCACGGGATCGCCCACTGCGCCAGACAGTTCCCGGGCAACGAGGGCGTCTCGTGGCTGCGCCCCGAGGAGGGGCACCGCTTCCACGCGGTGCTGCGCTGGTCCGATGCGCACCGGCTCACCGCGTGGCTGGAGTCGGACGAGCGGGCGGAATGGCATGCACGGATCAAGGGTGTCGCCACGGAGATCGGCAGCGAGCGGCAGTCGACGTCCGGGATGGAGACCTGGTTCAGCTTGCCCGGCACCACCGTGCAGGCCCCGCCTCGCTGGAAGATGGTGCTCACCACGTTCCTCGGCGCCTATCCGTTCACGCTGCTGATCCAGGCGCTGGTGACGCCCCGCACGGGTGCCTGGCCCCTGCCGCTGCGGGCCGCCGTGTTCCCGGTGGTGCTGCTGCCGACGCTGACGTACCTGGTGATGCCGCGGCTGAGCCGCCTGCTGCGGCGATGGCTGTACCCTCCGCCGGACGGCTGACCGGGCCTCGTTCCGGCATCGCGTGACCTCACCGGGCCGGCATCGTCTCCGGCAGGCCGAGCGCGGCGGCCACGTGCCGCCAGATCGAGGTGAGAGCCGAGTCGAGGTCGACGGTGGGATCGCGCAGCATCAGGCGGATGCCGTAGCCGTCACTGAGGGACAGCACGAGGGTGCTGAGGTCGTCCACGTCGGCCGGGGTGAACTCGCCCGACGCGATGCCCCGCCGCACCGCACCGGCCACCCAGGCGTGCAGTTGCGCGTACAGGTCCACGGCGAAGGCGCGGGTCGTCTCGTCACGCAGCGCCCGGACCCACAGTTCCTGCCAGAGCCGCCAGTCCTGGTGCAGTACGGGATCGGCCGGCAGCAGGTTGCGGATGATCCGGCCCAGGATGACCGCCGCGGGCGCCGTCTCCGCGTCGCGATCGACGTCCACGGCGGTGTTGGCGAAGGAGTGGGTCATCGCCTCCGTGAACAGCTTCTCCCGGGTGTCGAAGTGGTAGTGCAGCAGCGCGGTCGACACACCGGCCCGCTCGGCCACCATGCGCATCCGGATCTTCTCGAAGCCGGTCTCGGCGATGACCTCGCACGCCGCGGTCAGGATGCGCTCGCGCGTGTCTGCCGTGCGCACCTTGGTCGACACCCTGCGGCTCCCCTCGGTCGGTGGTCGTACGTCGTGACCATCTTCCCTCACGGCCGCTCCGCCGGTACCGGCGCCTCGTGTCGCGGCTGTCTGTACGTGTGGAAGCCGCGTCCCGACTTCCGTCCCAGCAGGCCCGCCTCCACCATGCGGGACAGCAAGGGCGGTGGCGAGTACAGCGGCTCGCGGAACTCGGCGTACAGCGACTCGGCGATGGCGCGTGTGGTGTCCAGGCCGATCAGGTCCGTCAGGGCCAGCGGGCCGAGGGGGTGCGCGCAGCCGAGGACCATGCCCCGGTCGATGTCCTCGACGGTCGCGCTGCCCGACTCGACCATGCGGACGGCGGCCAGCAGGTAGGGGACGAGCAGCGCGTTGACGACGAACCCGGCCCGGTCCCGGGTCCGGACGACCTCCTTGCCGAGCCGGCCCGTCACGAATGCCTCGGCCCGTGCCGTGGTCTCGGGCGAGGTGAGCAGCGACGGGACGAGTTCGACCAGCCGCAGCACCGGTACGGGGTTGAAGAAGTGCACGCCGACGACGCGATCCGGCCGGCCGGTCGCGGTGGCGAGCCGGATGACCGGGATGGACGAGGTGTTGGTCGCGAGGACGGTGCGGTCGTCGGTGAGCACGGAGTCGAGGCGGGTGAAGACGTCGAGTTTGAGGCGCTCGTCCTCCGCCACGGCCTCGATCACCAGGGTGCTGTCGTGCAGGGCCTCGATCTGGTCGGTGACCGTGATCAGTGCCGCGGCGGCTTCCCGTCGCTCGGCGCCGAGCCTGCCGTGCGCGGCGGCCCGGTCGAGCGAGCGGGTGATGCGCCTCAGGCCCGCCCGGGCCGCCCCGGCGTCGCGTTCGACGACCGTCACCGGCACGTCGGCACGGGCGCAGACCTCGGCGATGCCGGCGCCCATCAGGCCGCAGCCGACGATCCCCACGTGCTCGATGTCGGTCATCCGTCTTCCTTCCTTGTTCGGGCTGTGCCGGTCGGCCTGGTCCGGTGGATCAGGCGACGGGCAGGTCCAGGACGCCCGTGCCGCGCTTGACGAGTTCATTGGCGATGATCAGCCGCTGGATCTCGGAGGTGCCCTCCCAGATCCGGTCCACGCGCAGCTCGCGGTAGAGCCGTTCCACCGCGTACGCACGGTCGTAGCCGCGTCCGCCGTGGATCTGGAGGCACCGGTCGATCACCCGGCCCGAGGCCTCGCTCGCGGCGAGCTTGGCGATGGCCGCCTTGGCGTGCAGCGTCTTGCGGTCCTCGGCGGAGGCCTGGTCGACCTCCCAGGCGACCTGGTGGGTGTAGGCCCGGTTGACGGCGATGTCGACCGCGCAGTCGGCGAGCATCCCCTGGACCAGCTGGTACGAGGCGATCGGCGCCCCGAACTGCTCGCGCTCCACGGCCCAGTCACGGGCCAGCTCCAGGGCCCGTTCGGCCGCGCCGGTCGTGCGCGCCGCGATCATCAGGCGCTCCTCGGTGAACCAGGAGCGGGTGATGTCGTACCCCTCGCCGATGCCGCCGAGCACGGCGTCCTCGCCCACCTGGACGTCGGTGAAGGTGAACTCGGGGTGCTCGTAGACGAAGGTGTGCATGAAGCGCGGTACGCGCGTCATCTCGATGCCGGGGGTGTCCTTGTCGACGAGGAACAGGGTGGGTGCGCGATCCGGGCCCGCCGCGGCCAGCACGATCATGAAGTCGGCGTGGTCGCCGACGGTCACGAACCATTTCTCGCCGTCGATCACCCAGCCGTGTTCGTTCTTCGTGGCGGTGGTGGCCAGGTTCTGCGGGTCCGAACCCGCGCCGCGCTCGGTGACCGCGTAGCAGTCCCGCCGCTCGCCCTTGATCACCGGGATCAGGAAGCGTTCGCGCTGCTCGGGGGTGCAGAACCTCAGGGCGTTGGCGGGTCGCCACACCATGTCCCACAGGGCGCCGGTGAGCCGTCCGAGTTCTTCCTGCACGGTGGCCTGCTCGGCGACGGTGAGTCCGGCGCCGCCCCATTCGGCCGGCATGTTGACCGCTTGGAGGCCGGAGTCGAGTACCGCGTCGCGGATCTTGCCGTGGACCTCGGCGGGCAGGCCGTTGTTCTCCTCGCACTGCGTTTCGTAGGTGGCGATGAAGTCGGTGAGGGCGCGTGCGTCGGCCTTGAGCTGTGCCTGGCGCGGGGTGAGGCGGAAGTCCATGGGTGTCCTCGCTGTCGGGCGGTGGTGACGGGAGCAGGTGATGACAGGGTTCAGTGGGTGGGCAGGGCGAGGGCGCGGGTGCCGCGCTTGATCAGCTCGTTGGCGATGATCAGGCGCTGGATCTCGGAGGTGCCCTCCCAGATCCGGTCCACGCGCAGTTCGCGGTACATGCGCTCGACGGGGTAGGTGCGGTCGTAGCCGCGTCCGCCGAAGATCTGCAGACAGCGGTCGGCGACCCGGCCGGCGGCCTCGCTCGCCGCGAGCTTGGCGGTGGAGGCCTTGGCGTGCAGGGTCTTGCGGTCGGTGTGCGGCTGGTCGGCCTCCCAGGCCACCTGGTGGGTGTAGGCCCGGTTGACGGCGATGTCGACCGCGCAGTCGGCGAGCATCCCCTGGATCAGCTGGTACGAGGCGATCGGCGCCCCGAACTGCTCGCGCTCCACGGCCCAGTCACGGGCCAGCTCCAGGGCCCGTTCGGCCGCGCCGACGGTGCGTGCCGCGATCATCAGACGTTCGTCGGTGAACCATTCCTTGGTCAGCTCGTAGCCGTTGCCGACCCCGCCGAGCACATCCTCGTCGGCGACGAAGACATCGGTGAAGGTGAACTCGGGATGCCCGTTGACCGCGGAGTGCATGAAATGCGGGACGCGCGTCATCTCGACGCCGGGTGCCGCCTTGTCCACGAAGAACAGCGTGGGTAGCCGCTCGGGACCGGCGTCGGCCTGCACCAGCAGGAAGTCGGCGATGTCACCGCAGGTGACGAACCACTTCTCCCCGCTCAGCAGCCAGCCGCCGTCGGTGCGCGTGGCCGTCGAGGTGCCGGAGGACGGGTCGGAGCCGGCGCCCGGCTCGGTGACGGCGAACGCGTCGAACCTCTCGCCCCGGATCACGGGCAGCAGATACTTCTCGCGCTGCCGTTCGTCGCCGTGGGCCAGTACGTTGGCGGGCCGCCAGGGGATGTCCCACAGGCAGTTGGTGGCCTTGCCGAACTCCTCTTCGACGATGACCTGGTCGAGGAGGCTCAGGCCTGCCCCGCCCCATTCGGCGGGCATGTTGATGGCGTAGACGCCGGCATCCATCGCGGCCCGGGTCAGTTCGGTGACGAGTGGCTGGGGCAGGGGTCCGCCGGCCTGCTCGGACTGGTCCTCGTACCGCATCAGCAGCCGGGCGTAGTCGGCGGCGCGACGCTTCAGGTCGGCCTGTTCGGGGGTGTAACGCATGTCCATGGAGGCCTCGTTGATCGGGAAGTTGATCGAAAGTTGACTGGAATTCGATCAGGAAGGGACGGTCAGGCGAGTACGGCGCGGGAGTCCAGCGCGAGGACGCCGCGGGGCCGTACCAGAAGGGGGTTGACCTCGATCTCGGCGAGCTCGGGGTGGGCGGCGGCGAACGCCGTGATCGTCTCGACGGCGGCCGCGGCCGCGGTGACGTCCAGGGCGGGCCGGCCGCGTACGCCGTCGAGCAGGGCGGCGGTGCGCAGCCCGCGCAGCAGCCGCTCGGCATGGCCGGCGGGGACGGGGGCCAGGGCGAAGGCGACGTCGTGCAGCGCCTCGGCCAGGACTCCGCCCAGGCCCACCATGGCGACCGGGCCGAAACGCGGATCGCGGTTGACGCCGACGATGAGTTCGATGCCGTCGGACAGATCCGCCATGGCCTCGACCGAGTAGGAGGGCGCGCCGAGCCGGGCGTGCATCTCCCGGAAGGCGGCGAGCAGTTCGTCAGGGCCGGCCAGACCCAGGGCCACTCCGCCCGCGTCGGACTTGTGCAGCAGGTGCAGGGCCTTGAGTACATACGGGCCCGTGAACTCGGCAACGGCCGCGAGGAGTTGGGACTCGTCGCGGATCTCCCGTGCGGCGGGGAAGGGCAGTCCGGCCGCTTCGAGCGCTCTGCGGGTGTCGAGGTAGCCGCAGGCGCCCAGCGGTGGGGCGGGCGCGGGCAGCGGTGGGATGCCGCTACGGGGTGTGCCGGGGGCCGTGACGGCGAGGGCGCGGGCGGCGTCCTCGGTGGCGGCGAAGACGGGGATGCCGGCTGCCGTGAGGGTGCGGCAGCTGGGGGATTCGGGGTACATCGACTGCACCACCAGTGGTTTGGCGGTGGCGCTGTGGCGGGAGACGATGAGGTGGGCGGCTTCCTGTTCCCCGTCCGCCAGTGCTCTGCCCCCGCCGCCGAGCCCGCCGTCGGCCGCCGCGTAGCCGCCGAAGTAGCCGGTCATCAGTACGGCGTCGACCTCCTCGGCCGCCAGTAGTTCGGCGACGGTCTCGGCGTAGGAGCCCGGGTTCTGCTCGCCCATGCCGGCCAGGTCCACCGGGTTGGCGACGGCCGACTGCTCCCACAGGGCCTGACGCAGGTGCAGCCGCGTCTCCGGTCGGAGCTCCGGCACGGCCAGTCCGGCCGTCTCCACCGCGTCGGCGGCGACGACACCGTGGCCGCCGCCGTCCGTGAGCACGGCGACCCGGCGCCCGGCGGCTCGGCGTCCGCCGTCCAACGCGGCCAGCGCGACGGTGAGTTCACGCGGGGTGGCGACCAGTTCCACGCCGGCGTCCCGGCAGGCCGCGCTCACCACGTCGGCGGAGGTGGCCAGCGCCCCGGTGTGGGACTGCGCGCTGCGCGCGGAAGCGTCACCGCGTCCGGCGGTGAGCAGGACCACGGGCTTCCCGGCGTCGGCGGCCGCCTCGGCGAAGGCACGCCCGTCCGCGAAGTCCTCGGCGTAGACCGCGATGGCCCGGGTGCCCTCGTGCCGGGCGCAGTCGGCGAGGAGGTCGACGAGGGTGACGTCGGCCTGGTTGCCCAGCGACACGAAACGGGAGAAGCCGAGGCCGTGCGGGCTCGAGCGGAGCTGGAGTTCGAGGGCGAGGTTGCCGCTCTGGCTGAGCAGTGCGACACCTCCGGGGGTGAAGGTGTCCGAGGCCAGGAACAGGTCGGTGGTGTTGTCGGCCAGCCCGAGGCAGTTGGGGCCGACCATGACGGCACCGGCGGCCCGGACGCGTTCGGCGACGGCCTGCTGGCGTGCCCGCCCCGTGTCGCCGGTCTCGGCGAAACCGGCGGTGATCGCGACGATCGCCCGGGCTCCGCACCGCAGGGCGTCGTCGACGGCTTCCTCGAAACCGGCGGCCGGTACCGAGATCACGGCCAGGTCGACGACTTCGCCGAGCGCGTTCAGGCTGGGGGCCGCGGTGCGGCCGAGCACCGTGCCGCCGCGTCGGTTGACCAGGTGGACGGGGCGGCGTCCGTTCGCGCGGAGGGCCTGGGCGGCGATGGCGTGGCCGTACTTGGCGGGGTCGTCGCTGGCTCCGACGACGGCGACGGAGACGGGGTCGAAGAGGGCCGAGAGGTCGCGTCCCATCTCACTTCACCAGCCGCAGGGCCGAGTTGGGGCAGGCGGTGACGGCGCCGACGGCGTCTTCCGCACCGTCGGCCGGTACTTCGGCGACACGCACCCGCGCGTATCCCCACTCGTCGAGGTCGATCAGCTCGGGCGCGGGTTCCTGGCACAGGCCGTAGCCCTGGCAGCGGGTGGAGTCCAGCAGGAGTTTCATGTGTGGGTCCCTTCGGTGTTCCGGTCCGGGCGGCGGGTGCGGGGCGGGAGTCGGGATCAGGGGACGGCCACCGTGAACCGGCGTCCCTCGTCGGGTGCCGAGGCACCGAGGGCGCGGCACGCCGGGCAGGCGGAGTCGCGGTGGTCGTCGATCCGGTCGGGGAAGCGCGTGAGGAGGCTGCCGGCGACACGCGCGGCGGCGTCGAGCAGCCCGCAGGCACCACGGCCGGGCAGTTGCCGGGACCAGCGGCGCAGCTGGTCGGTGGTGCCGTCGTCGCCGGTCTCGCCGCGTGCGACGGCCGTGAGGGTCCGGGCCAGCGCCCCGGTGCCGGAGACGCACACCCCGCACTGCCGGGCACTTTGCGCGGCGAGGTAGGCGACCGCCTCCGTGGCCACGGCGACCGGGCAGTCCTCGGGGTGCAGGAAGTGCAGCGCCCCGCAGCCGAGCGCACCGCCCGCCGCGGCCAGGGCGTCGTGATCGAGCGGGAGGTCCCCCCAGCCCGGGCCGTGCAGTCCGCCGAACAGGCCGCCCAGCAGGACCGCTTCGGCCCTGCCGTGTCCGCCCACGTCGGCGATGGCCTTCAGATGTGTGCCGGCCGGCGCCTCGACCAGCGCGGCCGTGCCACCGCTGCCCGAAAGTGTCAGCAGGTGCGTGCCGGCGACGGCGGTCGCGGCCTCGGGGTGGGCGTGCAGCATCGCGATGCGGGCCAGTGTTTCGACATTGGCGACCAGGGTGGGGGCGCCGCCGACGCCGCTTTCGAACGGGCGCGGGGGTTTGGCCGTGGGCAGGGCCGGGCCGCCGTCGATGCGGCGTACGACCGCGGTCTCCTCCCCGGCGACGTAGGTGTGCGGGGTCAGTACGACGTCGACGCGGAGGTCGCCGGGCCACTCGGCGAGCGCCTGTCGGACGGCACGCTCGGCGACGGTGTCGGAGAGGTAGACGCAGCCGCGTCCGGCACCGGTCATGGCCGCCGCCAGCCGGACGCCGTCCAGCACCAGGTGCGGCCGGTGGCGCAGCAGCCAGCGGTCCTTGACCGAGCCGGGCTCGCCCTCTTCGCCGTTGGCCACGACGACGGACGGGCCGGGAGCCTGACGGACGGCGCGCAGCTTGACGGCCGCGGGGAAACCGGCACCGCCGCGCCCGCGCAGCCCCACGGCGGCGATCCGGTCGAGCAACCGGTCCGGCGCGGCCGACGGGGTGTAGCCGCCCGCCGCCACGTACCGGTCGAGGTCACCGGAGGCCGGGTGGGTGAGCAGGCCATGCCGCTGTTCGGGCAGCAGGGAGAAGACGCCGGTCATGCGGTGCTCCTGGGCTCGGAGTGACCGTAGGGAGAGGTACGGGATCTCAGGCGGGCCAACGCCCCTTCCAGGTCGCGCCGTTGGGTGGCGGTGCGCTGGTAGCCGGGGCCGGGCAGGCCGATCAGCATGCGGTGGTGGTCGAGGACGACCTCGCCGGCCAGCAGCGCCGGCCGTGGGTCGGCGGTCGGGGACCCTTCGGCGGCCCGGACCACCAGGGCGGTGACCTCACCGAGGTAGCGCAGCCAGCCGTGCTGTGTCCCGCGCAGCACCAGCCGCTCGACGCGACGTCGCTCGGCGGCCACGAGGGCCGACGGCGGACGGCCGTGCGCGGGGCCGCGCAGGGCGGCCACCGCGGTGGGCAGCTCCTGCTCGGGCTCCGGCGTCAGGCCGAGCCACAGCAGACTGCGGTGAGCACTCATGCGTGCCTCCGGGATCGCACCGTTGCGGTGGTCGGAAAGAGAAGAGACCTGAAGAAGAGAGGGGTGGCGCCTGATCAGAGGCGCGGATCTTTACGGACCGCGCTCCGCGGGCCGATGGGATGCGCTCGGGCAGTCGTCTGCTGGAGCAGGCGCATCCACCTGCCACGACACTAACTAACCAATTAGTCAGCCACAAGCCTTGACTTGCCCCCTCCCCACCCTCAGTCTGACTAACCAATCAGTCAGCCGGGAGGACTCCATGCATCCCTCGACCACCGGGACAGTCGCCGCGTCCGCTGCCCCGCCGGAACCGCCCCCCGGACACCCGGGAGAGGCGCTGCCCGCGCGCTACTACACCGACCCGGCCATCGCCGAGGCCGAGACCGAGCGCGTTTTCGCCAGGTCCTGGCAGCTCGTCTGCCATGAATCCGACCTCTCCGGGCCGGGAGCGCGCCTGACCGCCACGGCCGCCGGCCGGGAGGTCCTGGTGGTGCGGACCGAGGACGGCGGCCTCGCGGCCCACCTCAACGTCTGCCGCCACCGCGGCACCCGCCTGGTCAGCGGCCCGGAGCCGTCGGGCAAGGCGATCCGCTGCCCGTACCACGGCTGGACCTACAAGCTGGACGGACGACTCGTCGGGGCCCCCGAGGCGCGCCGGATCCCCTGCCTGGACAAGCCCCGGCTCGGACTGCACCCGGTCAACGTGGAGTCGTTCCTGGGCTTCGTCTTCGTCAACCTCGACCTCGAGGCGGCCCCGCTCGCCGAAACCTGCGCCGGTCTCGCCGAGGCCGTCGGCCGCTACGCCGGGCCCGGTCTCGTACCCGTCGGCAAGCACCGCATCCACGACCTCGCGGGCGGTGAGGAGCAGAACGCCAACTGGAAGGTGATCGTCGACAACTACCTCGAGGGCTACCACGTCCCCGTGGCCCACCCCGCGCTGATGCGTCTGCTCGACTACCAGGCGTACACGGTGGACGTGCGGGAGGACTACGTCCTGTTCGAGTCCCCGCTGCGCGACAAGCCGTCCTCGAACTGGACCGAGCGCCTGTACCAGCGGCTGGCCAGCCCGATGCCCGGGCTGACCGAGGCCGACCGCCGCGTGTGGCGGTACGCCGTGATCTACCCGAACACGCTCATCGACTTCTACCCTGACCACGTGCTCGCATGGACCGCCCTGCCCACCGCCCAGGACCGGGCGGCGATCCCCGGCGCCTTCTACACCCGGCACGGCGAGAGCCTGCGCACCCGGCTGGCCCGGCGGCTGAACATCCACATCGGCTGGGTCACCAACGACGAGGACGCCGAGCTGGTGGAGCGCGTGCAGGCCGGTCTGACCACGCCCGGTTTCGAGCCGGGTCCGCTGTCGCAGCGCGAGGCCGCCGTCGGCTGGTTCGCCCGCCGGGTCCGGGACGACCTGGAGGGGAACGGCCGGTGACCCGTGCTCCGTACCCGCCCGCCCCACGCCTCCGGTCGGGCTTACCCCTCCCCCGCTGACGCGCACTCGCACCCTCCCCAGACCGGTCATCCCTACGGAGTCAGGGCCCGTAGTGAGCCGCACCCACCGGTCCCGCCCTGGAGTTGTGCCGTTCCTCGACGGAGAGGACGCTCCACATGTCCCCCGAGGTACCCCCACCGACCAGACGCGCCTTGCTGCGGGCAGGCGCCTGCGGCCTGCTGGGCGCCGCGGCCGGCGGCTGCGGGTTCATGCCCGCGAAAACGCCCGACGCCCAGGACCTCGCCCCGGTCCGGGCCCGCGTCGACGGCGATCTCGTCTACTTCAACTGGGCCGACTTCGTCGACCCGTCCGTGTTCAAGGGCTTCGAGAAGGAATACGGTGTCAAGGTCGTCCAGTCGAACTTCGACTCGATGGAGGGCATGGTCGCCAAGCTGAACGCCGGCAACCGCTACGACATCGTCTTCCCCTCCGCCAAGTGGGCCCAGCGGCTGATCCGCGGCGGCCGGCTGCGCCGTATCGACCACGCCCAGCTCACCCACTCGCACGCCGTTTTCGGCACGCACTCCTACTTCGCCGATCCCTGGTACGACCCGGGCTCCGCGCACACGGTCCCCTTCACCGCCTACAAGACCGGCATCGGCTGGCGCCGCGACCGGATCGGCGACCTGACCGGGTCCTGGAAGGACCTGTGGAACGACAGGGCCAGGGGCAAGGTGTTCCTGCTGGACGACCGCGACGAGGTCCTCGGCATGGGTGCCCTGGAACTCGGTCTGGACGTCAGCACCGGCGACACCGGTGACCTCGACCGCATCACCTCCCTGCTGGGCACCCTGCGCCCGAGGCTGCGCGGTTTCTCCAGCGACAGCTACAACAACCTCCTCAACGGCAACGCGCTCATGACCCAGGCCTGGAGCGGCGACATGGCCGCCATGCTCAACCAGGCCAAGGACCCGTCCGTCTTCGGCTTCGAGGCCCCCAAGGAGGGCACACCGATCAACTCCGACTGTTACGCGATCCCCTGGAACGCCCCGCATCCCGGCACCGCGCTGCTGTTCATCGACTACATGCTGCGGCCGGAGAACGTGAAGAAGAACATCGAGTACATCGGCTATCCGATGCCGGTGGCCGGCTCCGAGAAGATCTACGCCGACCTGGTCGAACCCTTCCCCGAGTGTCTCGTCACCGAGGACGACCTCAAGGCGGACCTGTTCTTCCGCAACGGCGGCCGCGCGGCACAGGACGCCCGCGACACCGCCTGGACCCATGTGAAGGCGGGCTGAGCCATGGCACTGCCGCATCACCGCTCGCCCGCCCGCCGTCGGGGCCCGGGCGCCACCGGTACCCGCATGTGGACCTGGTTCATGCTCCCCGGCACCCTGTGGATGACCGGGTTCCTGATCGCCTCGCTGGTACTCGTCGCCGTCCTCGCCGTCGGCACCACCGACGAGCTCGGCAACCCGCGCTTCGGCTTCGACCTCGCCGGCGTCCGCGCCCTCGCCGACCCCGCCTACACCGAGGTCCTGGCGCGTTCCCTCGGCTACGCGCTGCTGACCTGCTTCATCTGCCTGCTGATCGCCTACCCGGTGGCGTACACCATCGCCCTGCACGGCGGACGCTACAAGCACGCGCTGATCGCCGCGATCGTGGTGCCGTTCTTCGCCAACTACCTGGTCCGCATGTACGGCTGGTCGGTGGTCCTCTCCGACGACGGACCGGTGCTGCGGGTCCTGCGGGCGGTGGGGCTCGCCGACGGAAACACGAAGATCCTCAACACCGGCGCCGGGGTGGTCACGGGCCTCGTCTACGGCTTCGTCGTCTTCATGATCATCCCGTTGTACGCGGCCCTGGAGCGGCTGGACGTCTCCCTCATCGAGGCCGGCCGTGACCTGTACGGCGGCCCGGTCCGTACGTTCCTCTTCGTCACCCTGCCCGCCACCCGGCAGGGCGCGGCGGCCGGACTCGTCCTGGTCTTCCTGCCCGCCATGGGCGACTTCGTCAGCGCACAGCTCATGGGAGGGCCGGACCAGATCATGATCGGGAACCTCATCCAGGACAAGTTCTTCCAGGGCCAGAACTGGCCGCTGGGCTCCGCGCTCACCATGCTGCTGATGCTGGTCCTGCTCATCGGGATGTTCGGCTATCTGCGGCGCACCCGCAAGGACGAGGCGGAGGCCCGCCGATGACCCTCCTCAAACTGCCCTCCGCCACCGCCGCGGCCCCTCCGGCCGCCCGGACCCGCGCGCGCCGCGGACGCGCCGACCGCAAGCCCCGGGTCCTGGTCGCCGTCACCGCGCTCTTCTTCGCCCTGCTCTACCTGCCCATCGCCGTCGTCGCCCTGTTCTCCTTCAACTCCAAGAAGTCCCTGGTCGTCTTCGGCGGGTTCAGCCTGCGCTGGTACCGCGCGTTCGTCCACGACGACGTCCTCATCTCCTCCCTGGGCACCAGCCTGCGGATCTCCCTGGTGGCGACGGCCGGTTCGGTGGTACTCGGTGTGGCGCTCGCGCTCGGCCTGGTCCGCTGCCGCACCCGGCTCGGGTCGCTGGCCGGGCTGATCATGCTGGTGCCGCTGATCACGCCGGAGATCGTCACGGGCGTCGCGTCGATGCTCCTGTTCAAGGGCCTGGGCGTGGCACTGTCCACCGGCACGGTGATGCTCGCGGAGATCACCTTCTCCATCTCCTACGTCACCGTCATCCTCCGGTCGCGGGTCGCCGCACTGAACCCGGAGGTGGAGGAGGCCGCGATGGACCTGGGCGCCACGCGCTGGCAGGCCGTCCGCCTGGTCACCCTGCCGGCCCTGCTGCCCGCCGTACTCGCCAGTGCCGTACTGATCTTCGCGCTCGTCTTCGACGACTTCGTCCTCGCCTACTTCACCACCGGGGTCGACCCCCAGCCGCTGTCCGTACGCATCTACTCGGCCATCCGCTTCGGGGTGCAGCCCACCATCAACGCCGTCGGCACGCTGATGCTCGCGGGATCCATCGCCCTGATCGCCCTGGCGCTGTTCATCCCACGCCTCTTCGGCCGCCGCGGCGGCCTCGACATCCTCTCCGGAGAGTGACCCATGGACGCGACCCCGGCCGTCCGGCTCGACGGCGTCTCCAAGCAGTTCGCGGACTCCTACGCCGTCCACCGTCTCGACCTCGACATCGAGGCCGGCGAGTTCTTCTCCCTGCTGGGCCCCTCCGGCTGCGGCAAGACCACCACGCTGCGCATGATCGGCGGGTTCAGCGACCCCACCGAGGGCTCTGTGCTGCTCTCCGGTGAGGACGTGACCGCGCTGCCGCCCGACAAGCGCAACGTCAACACGGTCTTCCAGAGTTACGCGCTGTTCGACCATCTGAGCATCGCCGACAACGTCGCCTTCGGCCTCAAGCGCAAGGGTGTCGACAAGGGCGAGATCCGCCGGCGGGTCGGCGAGATGCTGGAGCTGGTCCAGCTCGACGGCCTCGCGGACCGCAGGCCGCGTACGCTCTCCGGCGGCCAGCGGCAGCGCGTCGCCCTCGCCCGGGCGCTGGTCAACCGGCCCGCCGTCCTCCTCCTCGACGAGCCGCTGGCCGCGCTCGATCTGAAGCTGCGCCGCCAGATGCAGGTGGAGCTGAAGCAGATCCAGCGCGAGGTCGGCATCACCTTCGTCTTCGTCACCCACGACCAGGACGAGGCGCTGACCATGTCCGACCGGATCGCCGTGATGAACGAGGGGCGCATCGAACAGTGCGGCACACCCGAGGACGTCTACGAGCACCCCGCCGGCCGGTTCGTCGCCGCGTTCATGGGCACGTCGAACCTGATGACCGGCACCTACCGGGGCGGTGAGGTCTCCCTCGACGCGGGTCCGGCGCTGCCGGTCGGCTCCCGGACCGGTATCGCGGACGGTACCGCCGTGAGCGTGTCCGTGCGGCCCGAGAAGATCTGGCTGTCGGACTTCGAACCGGGCATGTCGATGCTGCGCGGCGTCGTCCGCGAAACCGTCTACAGCGGCCCGACCACGACCTACCTGATCGAACTCGCCCCCGGCGTCACGCTGTCCGTACTGGAGCAGAACACGGCCCGCGCGCGCATGGAGGACCGCTGGAACGGCGGCGAGACGGTGGAGTTCGGCTGGCGTCCCGAGCACTGCCTGGTACTGGCCTGACCGCCACCACCCGCCCCACTCAGGAAAGCGAAGCTGATGCATCACGACGTGATCGTGCTCGGCGCCGGACTGTCCGGGCTCACCGCCGCCCGGGACCTGGCGTCCGCGGGCACCGACGTGCTCGTCCTGGAGGCCCGGGACCGCGTCGGCGGCCGGGTCGAGCAGACTCGTACCCCCGACGGCCGTGCCGTCCAGCTCGGCGGCGAAGTGGTCGGCCACGGGCACACCGCGTACCTTCGACTGGCCAAGGAACTCGGCCTGGAACTGGTCCCCAGCTATGTCTCGGAACCCGGCCGAATCACCCGTGCCACGCCGGAGGGCCGTTCGGCCGGCGATCCGCCGCACTGGTTCGGGCCCGGCGACGCGCTGCTGCATGAGCGGCTGGGCGCCGAGTTCACCGCGCTCGCCGCCGCCGTCGATCCCGACGATCCCTGGTCGCACCCGGACGCCACCGCTCTCGACCGGCTGTCCGTGGCCGACTGGCTACGCTCGCGGCACGCCACACCCGCGGTCGTACGCCTGTGGGACATCGGCCAACTCGCCCTGGCGGGTGGCTCGTACGAGCGGATTTCGCTGCTGGCCGCGTTGCGCAAGAGCGCGGCCGTGCCCGGTTCGGGCATGGGCGACTACGACTACGACGACTGGGAAGGACTGCGGCTCGCGGAGGGATCGGCGACGCTCGCCGAGATCCTCGGCCGGGGGCTCGGCGCCCGTGTCCGGCTCGGCTCACCCGTCGTCGCGCTGGACGTACGCCCCGGCCGCTGCACCGTACGCCTGGTCACCGGTGAGGTCCTCACCGCCGCCGCCGTGGTCAGCGCCCTGCCCGTGGGACCGCTGCGGGATATCGCCGTCAGCGGCGTGAGCGAGGCCCGCCTGGCCTCACTGCACCGGCAACGCCACGCCGTCGCCGCGAAGTTCACCGCCGTGTACGACCGTCCTTTCTGGCGGGACGACGATCTGAACGGCCTGTCCGAGGCAGAAGGGGTCCTGGGCAGCACCTGGCCGCAGGGCGAAGGCGTCCTGTCGGCACTCGTACCGCCCGAGCGCTACGGCGTCCTGCTGGGCACTCCGCCGCATCTCCGCGCTCCCGAACTGTGCGCCGAGATGGCCGCCATGTTCGGTGCCGAGGCACTGCGGCCGGCCGCCTGCCACCTGCGGCTGTGGGGCACCGACCCGTGGACCCAGGGGTACGTCACCCAGTGGCCGCCCGGTGAGGTCACCGCGGTCGGCCCCCTGCACGGCACCCACGAACCACCGTTCTACGTCTGCGGCTCGGACCAGTGGGTCGCCGGATACATGGAGGGCGCCGTCCGCACCGGCCGCGCCGCCGCCGAGGAGGCACTGCGCCGTGGCTGACACCGCTCGCCCCACCACCGTCCTCAACCACATCGGCGGCAAGGAGCTACCGGCCGTCTCCGGGGCCACGGTGCGACTCGTCGACCCGGCCACGGGGCTCCCCCACGGCACGGCCCCGCTCTCCGGCTCCGCGGACGTCGAAGCGGCCTGCCGCGCGGCTCAGGAGGCCTTCCCCGCCTGGTCGGCCACGACTCCGGCGACGCGGCAGACCGCGCTGCTGCGCATCGCCGACGCCCTGGAGCGGGAGTCGGCCGCCCTGGCGGAAGCCGAGGTGACCGACACGGGCAAGCCGCGGGCCCTGTTCCTGGCCGACGAACTGCCGGCGATCGTGGACGTGCTGCGGTATTTCGCCGGAGCCGCCCGGAACCTGCCGGGAGCCGCGGCCGCCGAGTACACGCCGGGCCGCACCTCCGTCCTGCGCCGTGAGCCGGTCGGTGTCTGCGCCCAGATCACCCCGTGGAACTACCCGCTGATGATGGCCGTGTGGAAGGTCGCCCCCGCGCTGGCCGCCGGCAACACCGTCGTCCTCAAACCGTCCGACACCACGCCCTCCTCCACCACGCTCCTCGCCCGGCTGGCCGCCGAGCACCTGCCGCCCGGCGTGCTCAACGTCGTGTGCGGCGACCGCGGTACCGGGCGGCTGCTCGTCGCCCATCCGCAGGTCCGGCTGGTCGCCGTCACCGGCAGCGTCCGCGCCGGACAGGAGATCGCCGCCACCGCCGCGGCCGACCTCAAGCGGCTCCACCTCGAACTCGGCGGCAACGCGCCGGTGCTGGTCCACGAGGACGCCGACTTCGACGACGCGGTCGAGCAGTTGTCGTCGCCGGCGTTCTACAACGCGGGACAGGACTGCACGGCCGCCACCCGGATCCTGGTCCACCGGCGGATCCACGACGCCTTCCTGGACGCCTTCGCCGACCGGGCCGCGCGACGCGTCCCCGGAGCCCCCGACGACGATCACGCCGACTTCGGCCCACTCGCCAGTGCCGGCCAACTGGCCTCCGTGCGTGGGCTGCTGGAGCGCTTGCCGGCCCATGCCGAGGTCGTCGTGGGAGGCGCCGCCCTGGAGCGTCCCGGTTATTTCCACCAGGCCACGGTGGTCGCCGGAGTGCGGCAGGAGGACGAGATCGTACGCAGTGAGGTGTTCGGCCCCGTCGTCACCGTCCAGCCGTTCACCGACGAGTACGAGGCCCTGCGCATGGCGAACGCCGTCCCCCAGGGGCTCGCCGCGAGCGTGTGGACCCGCGACCACGACCGCGCCATGCGCGCGAGCCGCGCGCTGCACACCGGCATCGTCTGGGTCAACACCCACGGCACGACGGTGTCGGAGATGCCGCACGGCGGCGTACGCCACTCCGGCTACGGCAGCGACCTCTCCCTCACCGGCCTGCTCGACTACACGCAGGTCAAGCATGTAATGCTGTGACTCGCGCCGGCAGCCGACGACGCCGTGGCTCAGCGGCTGGGCCGCTGGGACGCCACGATCGCGTCCATGGTCTGCTCCGCACCCACCCACCGCTGCACCCGTTCCGAGAACCCCGGGAACTGCGACGCGACCTTGGTGAGGAACTTCAGCTCGAGCGGGGCGACATTGGTCTCGGCGATGTCGCGTTCCACCGCGCGGATCACTCCCTTGACCACCCGCTCCGGTGAAACGGTACGTACGCCACCGGGCGTCGGTGAGCCGGTGTTCGCGAACATGCCCAGGTCGCGCACGAAACCGGGCTGGACGATCGAGACGCCCACGCCGGTGCCGTGCAGATCCTGGCGGAAGGACAGGGAGAAACCCCGTAGCCCGAACTTCGTCGCGGTGTACATCGACGACGACTTGGTGGCCGCCATGCCCGACAGGGACCCGACGAAGCAGATGTGCCCGCGCCCCGCCTCCACCATGTCCTGGGCGAGCAGGCGCGCGAGCACAGCGGGTGCGCGCAGGTTCACCGCGAACGCCCGGTCGATCTGGGCGGGCGTGTAGTCCAGCACGTCGCCGCTGGAGGGCAGTGCCGCGTTGGCGATGAGGATCTGCGTGCCGGCGGCTTCCACGGCAAGGCGTCGCACGTCCTCCGCGTCGGCGAGATCGGCGAGGATCGTCCGGGCGCCATAGCGTTCGGCGAGCGGCTCCAGCGCCTCACGACGCCGGCCGGTGAGAATGAGCTCCGCGCCCCGGGCCGACAGTTCGGCGGCGAGCGCCCCGCCGATACCGCCCGTGACTCCGGTCAGCAGAACCGTGGCCCCAGCAATGTGCACGAATACCCTCCGGTCTCCGGTCTGTTCGTTCGAACGAACAGTAGCTGCTCCCCGGCCCCCTGCCCAGGGCGGGGACTTCACCAGTGGAACAATGAGCGGCATGCCCAAGGCCGTCCCCTCCGACCACTCCGCGCCCTCCGCGCCCTCCGTTTCCTCCGCCCCGACACGTCAGCGCATCATCGCCGCCGTCCTGCGGATCATCGGCGAGAGCGGGATCGCGGCGCTCACCAACAGGAGGATCGCCAAGGAGGCGGGCGTATCGCTCGGCTCCGTCACCTATCACTTCGAAACCCAGCATGATCTTCTGCGTGAGAGCCTGCTGCAGTTCGTGCGCGAGGAAGCGCGGCATTTCACCGAGCTGGCCGACCAGTGCCAGACCGAGGGCCTGGACATCGAGGACGCGGCGTCCCTCGCCGGGCAAGTGGCCTGCGGCACGGCCCTCGACAGCGCGCATCTCGCGCCTTTCGAGCTGTACCTGCACGCCGGACGCGACGAACGGCTGCGCGCGGCGGCATCGCAGGCGTTCGAGGCCTACGACCGGCTGGCCACCCAGATCCTCACCGCCCTCGGCGTTCCCGACGCGGAACGCCTGGCGGCGACCACCGTAGCCGTGGTGATGGGTCTGCAACTGCGCCGCCTGGCAACCGGCAGCCAGGCGGACGATCTGGTCGACGCCCTCCTTCTGCTGGCAGGACGCGCCGGCGACCAGTCGCCCGGTACGACAGCCGGACGCTAGCCCATTCGCATGGGTCACCGGCGCCACAGGGTGAACGGGGAAGCCGTGTGACGCGTCAACGGCGGTCGGCCACCCGGGACCGCTAGCGTCGGCTCTCGTGCTGCTCAGCTACGCCTTTGTGAACTTGAAACCCGGAGTCGGAAAGACGACCAGCGCGGTCTGGCTGGCTCACGCTCTGCACGAGTCGGGCTTCCCACCGCTGCTGGTGGACAGTGACCCGGCCTCCTCCGCGCTGCGCTGGAGCGAACTGGCGGGCGGTTTCCCGTTTCCTGTGGTCGCCCTGCCCGTGGGTGACGTGCACCGGCGGGTGAACGACTTCCTCGGCGACCGGCAGGCCGTGGTGTTCGACGCCCCGCAACTGGAGGACCACGCCCACATCGCCCGGAGCATCATGAGATACGCGAGCGAGTGGATCGTGCCGGTGACCCCGGCCCCCATCGAGTTGGATCGCATGGCACCCATCGGCGGTGAGATGGGCGACATGCAGTCCCTGCGCGCCCAACCGGCCCGCGCGGCCGTCCTGCTGAACCGTACGAACCGCCCGGACGCCACGCGCACGGGCCCCGACGCCGATGCCCGCGAAGCCCTTGCCGAGCGCGGCTTCGACGTGCTGTCCACCCACATTCCGCGACTCGACCTGTACGCCCAGTCGTTCGGCGGCCCGGTCCACGTCAAGGGCTCGGCCTACATGGACCTCGCGGACGAGCTCATCAAGCGTCAGGACAGGCCGTGAACCAGCGCAAGGACACCTATCGGGCCGCACTGCGGCGCGAACCGAACGCCGCAGCATCCCGCCAGGCCAAGACCACCCGGCTGCACACCCGATACGTCCGGGTGACCATCGAGCTCGACCCCGCCGTGCAGAGCAGCCTCACCAGCTGGGTGGCTCCACCGGTCTCCGCGCTCCTCCAGGCGGGCACCGCGGTACTGCGACCCCTCACGCGTTGGTACCGGCCGGACAGCTGAGGTCACCCCGGCTCAGGGAGCGCGGCCGTGACGGACGCGCTCCCTCCGCCTGCCATGTGCCATGTGCCTGCGACGACCGCTACCTGACCACGATGATCACAACGCCTCCGTTGTTGAAGCGGTGGTCGAAGCACAACCCGGGGTGGAAGAAGCAGAACCCGCGGTGGCCGAAGCGGAACCCACCGTGGTCGAAGCAGCGCCCGTCGTTGTGATCGAAGCACACGTCGGTGGTGGCCCGGGTGTGCACGGCGGGGGCTGCTGCTGCCGTGCCCGCTGTGGTGATCACAGCACCGCCGGCCATCAGCATGCCGGCCGCGGAAGCCGCGGCGAGACGCCTTGCGCGTTGTGCTCGCATGATGGATACACCTTCCTTCCATCGTCTCGCGCGACCTTCAGCGACACGAGATGGAGCCCTACTTCCTGTACGTCGGCGGCGCCCTTTCGGATTGCTGTGACGAGGGTTTTTTCCACACAGGTTTGGCTTCCAACGGGTGAATCCGGCCGTTCGGCCAGGGGCGGCCGGCGTGACAGCGGGAAGGGCATTCTGCGTACCGGACCAAGACGGGCAGGGAGCGCCGCCATGCCGAAGTTCCTCATCCAGGCCACCTACACGCCTGAGGGCACCAAGGGTCTGCTCAAGGAAGGAGCGAGCGGCCGCCGCGCCGCCGTCGACCAGGTCGTCACCGGTCTCGGCGGGACGGTGGAGACCATGTACTTCGCCTTCGGGGCGGACGACATCGTGCTCATCGTCGACTTCCCCGACCCGGTCTCCATGGCCGCCGTCAGTCTCACCGTCAAGGCCAGCGGCGCCCTCAACACCCGGGCCACCCCCCTGCTCACCCTCGACGAGCTGGACGAGGCCGCCCGTCGGCAGGTCGCCTTCCGCGCCCCCGGCGCGTAGACCCACGGCCGGGGGGCCGAACCAGCGGTGGCACGCCGGAGGGTCAGAGGCGGGCGGCGAACGCGGTGATGTGCGAGGCGACCTGGTCGGGCACCTCCAGTGGCGACAGATGGCCGGTGCCGACGAGTTCGACGAGGGTGGCGGTGGGGATCAGGGGAAGCAGGTGTTCGCGCAGGATCCTCGGCGGGTCCACCTTGTCCTCGCTGCCGGCCAGCACCAGTACCGGAACGTCGATCGCACCGACCCTGTCCGCGAAGTCCTCGACCAGTGCCTGCCGCGGCCACGCCATGCGGGCCGCCTCGCCCGCCCGGGAGCTGTCCTCGTGCACCTGCCGGCGGGCCTCGGCGGACAGCCCGCCGTTGGTCAGTGCCAGATCGATGCTCTGACTGATGGTCTCTTCGCTGTCGTAGGCGTGCGCCAGCGCCTCCTGGAACTCGGGTGTCACACCGGCCGGAGCCGGCGGGGCGGGTGCGACGAGCACCACGCCCCGCAGCCCGGCGGGACGGCGGGAAGCGAGCACCTGGGCCACCTTCCCTCCCATCGAGTGGCCCACCAGGACGTACTCGCCGTAGCCGAGCTCGTCGATGACACGCTCGGCGTCGTCGGCGAGCTGATCGATGCCGTACGGGCCGGGCACCTCGGTGGACTCGCCCCAGCCGCGGTGGTCGTACGCGACGAAGGCCTGTGCGGGGCCGAGGCGCTCGAGGACCGGCCGCCAGGTGCGGTGGGAGCCACCCCAGTAGTGGAGGAAGACCAGGGCCGGTCCGTCGCCCTCGCGGACGTGTCCGTAGACCCGTCCGTCCTTCACGTCGAAGTACCGGCCGATGGGCGTGTGTGTGCTCACGACAGTCAGATGTCCTTGTCCGGGCCGGTGCGGAGCCGCTCTGCCGCGGGCGCTGCCGGCGTGATCCCCGGCGCTCGGGCCGGGCTGCTCATCGCTCGATCGTCGTCCTGCCCTTCTTGATCAACCACAGGCTCGTCCGCCACGGTTCGCAACTTTCGGGACACGTCAGCCGTGTCTCGAAAGTTACGGTCGTAGCATTGGCGCCATGGCTCCCCATCGCGTCGCGGTCCTGGCGCTGCCCCGCGTCCTCCCCATCGATCTCGGCATCCCCACCCAGATCTTCAACGCGCGGCCCAACACCCCGTACGAGCTGACGGTGTGCGGCGAAGGCCGGGGCGGCGTCACCACCAGCACGGGGTTCACGGTCGGAGTCACCGCCGGGCTGCCGGCCCTGGCCCGGGCGGACACGATCATCGTCCCCGGCTACTGGGACTACCAGCGGCCACCGGCGCCCGAGGTCACCGCGGCCCTGAGACTCGCCTTCAGCCGAGGCGCCCGCATCGCGTCCATCTGCACCGGCGCCTTCGCACTCGCCGCGGCCGGGCTGCTCAACGGCCGTACGGTCACCACGCACTGGGCCAGCGCCGACGATCTCGAAAGGCTCTACCCCCGGCTCCGGGTGGACCGCGACGTCCTCTACATCGACGACGATCCCCTGCTGACCTCAGCGGGCGTGACCGCCGGCATCGACCTCTGTCTCCACATCGTCCGCAAGGACCTCGGTGCCGCCGTCGCCAACGGGATCGCCCGCGAGCTGGTCGCCGCACCGCACCGGGACGGCGGCCAGGCCCAGTACATCGCCCAGGCCTTGCCGGAGCCCACCGCCCACACCCTCGCCGACACCCGCGAGTGGGCCCTGCGCCACCTCGGCGAATCCCTCACCCTCGACGTGCTCGCCCGGCACGCACGCGTCTCGACCCGCACCCTGGTCCGGATGTGGCGGCAGGAAACCGGCATCACCCCCCACCAGTGGCTGCTCACCGCCCGCGTCAACCGCGCCCGTGAACTCCTGGAAGTCACCGGCCTCGGCATCGAACAGATCGCCGCCCAGAGCGGCCTCGGCACCAGCACCAACCTCCGCGCCCGATTCCGCGACGCCCTCGGCACCACGCCCACCGCCTACCGTCGGGCCTTCCAGCGGACGGCCGCGGCCTGAGGGGACCGGGGGGCCGGCGGGGCGCGGGCCGGTTCACGCTCGGTGGCTCGTCCGGACGAGGTGGTGCAGCAGGTCGTAGGCGGTCTGGATGAAGGTGCCGCGCAGGGTGGGGCCCGTGTTGGTGACGGCGGCGAGAGCCGTGGGCGGGTCGGCGGTGAGGCCGGTGAAGGCGGTGAAGCCACGGGTGCCGCCGGAGTGGAAGTAGACGGTGCGGGTGGGCAGGGTGCGGTGGGTCCAGGCCAGGCACAGGGGCGGGGCGCCGGGGGCGGTGGGCCGTGGGGTGAGGACCTTGTGCAGCGCGGTGCGCAGGGGGGTGTTGGGCGGGGCGGCCCGGTCGGGTTCGAGCAGTGCGCCGAGGTAGTGGAGGAGGTCGCGGGCGGAGCAGCGCAGTGCTCCGGCCGCGGGGAGTGCCGGGATGAGCCAGGGCTCGAGCGGTGTGCCGTTGCGGTGTCCTACGGCGTGTCCCGTGCCGGGTGCGGCGGTGGTGTCGGTCAGGCCGAGCGGCTGGAGGACACGGGTGCGCAGGAGGGGCGCGTAGGGGGTGGACGTGGCTCGTTCGAGGACGTGCCCCAGCAGGCCCATGCCGAAGTTGGAGTAGCAGGTGCGGGTGCCCGGCCGGCGACGGACACGGGTCCGGGAGAGGGCGGGCAGGAGCGCCTGGGGCGGGAAGTCGCGGTAGGGGTTGGTGAACCAGTGCGGTCGGGCGGCGCGCAGGAAACCGGGTGGCAGGCGAGGCAGTCCCGAGGTGTGCGTGGCCAGGTGTTCGAGGGTGATCGAGTGGCTGTGGGGGCCGCGGGGAAGCGCCGTGGGGGGCAGGTGGGCGGCGAGCGTCTCGTGCGG
Source organism: Streptomyces sp. NPDC020299 (assembly GCF_044387825.1). Lineage (NCBI taxonomy): Bacteria > Bacillati > Actinomycetota > Actinomycetes > Kitasatosporales > Streptomycetaceae > Streptomyces > Streptomyces sp. NPDC020299. Next base: position 248,946 of record NZ_JBIRWL010000002.1, on the reverse strand, counting down.
ATGCACCTCGTCGCGGGCGCTGAGTTCGGCGAGCAGGAGCGCGGTGAAGGTCTTGGTGACCGAGCCGATCTCGAAGCCGGTGTGCTCGGTGACGGGCCGTCGGCGTGAGGCGTCCGTCCAGCCGCGGCACAGGATCGTCGACCCCTGCGGGGTGACGGCGGCGACGGCGAGTCCCGTGCCGCCTGGTGCCGCCGACACGAAGGCGGTCAGTGCCCGTTCGAGCGGGTCGGCGGGTGTCACGAAGCGACCGGCTGCTGCTGGTGCCGGGCGAGGGCCAGGGTCGCGGCGATCGCCGCTACGACGGTGGTGTGGTGACCGGTCCGGAACGCCTCATGGGGATCGTCGGGGACGGGTCGGCTGTCCGGTGGCAGCAGCCCGTCGGAATGCTGCACCTCGGCCAGGCGCTGCCAGGCGCCGGTGTCGCCGACGGGGTCGGGCAGGCACAGGCCGGCGATGAGGAGTTCGGCGACGAGGTCCCATTCGTGGATCTCGGCCCAGATGTCGGTCCACACCGGCAGCCAGGTGGCCAGGTAGTCGCACAGGGCGGGCGGCAGGTTGTGCGGCTCGGCACCCCAGTCGGTGATGTGGAAGACGGTGTGGGTGACGGCGTAGCCGGTCATCCAGTCGATCGTCCAGGGTTCGGGGGTGTGCCCGAGCCAGGTCGCGGCCGTCAGGGTGGGCCAGTGGGCGTGTACGGGAAGTCCGGCGACGTGGGCGGCGTTGGCGACGGCGAGGCGGCGGTTGGGCAGGTGCTCGGTGCCCTGGTGCGAGGCCAGGCCGGTGAGGTACTGCTCGAGTTCGTGCAGTGCGTCGTGCCGGTGGCCGGCGCGCGCGAAGTGGGCGTAGACCTCCAGCGGGTCGGTCATCGCCGGGTAGCGCAGTTGCCGCTCGTACAGCAGGGCGCCGTTGCCGAGCTGTGCCCAGGCGAAGGAGAGGATGCCGTCGGCCAGTCGCCGGTCCGCCGGGGTGGAGGCGGGGGTGCGCAGCAGCAGGCAGGCCGCGAGCGCGGATTCGCCCAGCGGCTTGTAGACGCCGTCGGGGTCGGCGAGTTCGGCCGAGGTTCCGGGTGGGAACGCGCCGTATTCGCGGTGGCGGTGCAGCCAGCCGATCGCTGTGGAGGCCATGCGCTGGGCGAGGTGCCGGCAGGGCAGGTGGGTCATGTGGTCGTCCCCGTGGGCCGTGCGGTCAGGAGGCGGGCGATCGTCACGTCGAGGACGGTGTGCGCGTCGTTGCCGCCGTAGAGTTCCAGGTGCCGCAGTGCCGCCGGCAGATCCAGGTACGTGCGGCTGCCACGGGCGGTGGCGAGCGCGGCCCAGCGCGCCAGCCGCGCGGCCGTCGCGTGGTCGCGGCGCAGCAGCGCGCGGGTGACTCCCTGGGACGCCGCGCGCGCATGCCTCTCGGGCGATTCACCGAAAGGGCTGGGCAGGCCGGGCAGGGTGAGGCAGTACAGCGGTGCCATGGCCGCCGACACCGCCTGCCAGGCGAGCCCGGCGAGGTCGATGGTTCGGGGCAGGGCCCGCAGGGCCGGGAATTCCTCCGCGTGCGCGCCGAGCAGCGCCATGCTCGCGTAATCCCTCCACTGCGCTTCGGGCGGGTCTGCCGCGGAAGGGGGGAAGACACGGAAGGCCTCGACGACGCACTGGCCGTCGGCGTGACCGAACGGGGCACCGGCCAGTGCCGCGGGCGCGAAGACATCCGGTCCGAGCACCCGTACGGCGGCCAGCGCCGCCTTGGTGTCGTCGCCGGCGTCCACGTAGGCCGCCAGGCCAGGCCGATCCTGGGCGCCCGTTGCGAGGGCGCCCAGGACATGACCGGCCAGACCTTGCACCGCAGCGGCGAATCGGCTGTGGGGTGAGGGGTCTGGGTCAGGCATCGGAATTCACCATTCTGTTCGCGATCGTGTTCGCGCGGAACGTCAGTGGCTGTGGCCGGTCGTCAGCGCTCACTTCTCGCGGGGCTCGGACGGCTCCTTGGGCGAGAGCAGAGCCAGCAGCAGCAGCTTGCCCGCGGCCTGGGGGGCGTAGGTCGGCGCGCCGCTGAACGGGGCTTCCTGAGTGGACATCAAAGAGGTCAAGGCGGCTTGTTCGGCCGACTCGGTGGATACCGGTGCCAGGTGAGTGGCTGTCAGAACAGGCATCGTGCCTCCAAAGGGCATCCCCGCCCGACCGGGACGGGAACGGGTCGAACGTCACTCAGGAAGAGCGACGGATGAGCGCCGTCTCGGCAAGCTGCATCACCCCGTACGCTGCCCCCCCTCCCCCACCAACTAAAGCGACATTCATATAAATCACCCATATCGGGCAGGCGCCGGGGTGGCGTTTATGACACTCGTCATATGCGCAGTGTAGGCTCTGGCTATAACGATCGTTATAGGAGGCTGTGCATGACCGTCATCACCGTGAACACCTCGAAGGGGCGCCTGAGTCTCGCGCAGCGGCGCTCGCTGGCCGAGACCCTGACGGACGCGGTGCTCGTACCCGAGGTGGGCCGGTTCGCGCCGGCCGCCCGGGCCGGATTCCAGGTGCACTTCGTGGAGCGTGAACCCGACATGATGGCCATCGGTGGCCGCTTGCTGGCGGATGCCGGCCAGGAACTCGACGTCATGGTGATCGATGTGGCCGTGATGGACGGCGACTGGCGCCGAGAGGTCCGCGCCGAGGTCATCGAGCGCGTCCTGGCAGCGCTGGCGGAAGCATGTGAAATGACGGAGCCGTCGCCGGCCTGGTGGGTCAACTTCCGGGTGATCGAGGAGGGCAGCTGGGGCTCGCGCGGCGGCGTGCTCTCCATACTCTCCCTGCTCGACAGCGGCGTGTTCACCGAGGAGAAGACCAAGGCGATCCGCGCGGCGATCGGCGCCTGAGCCCGGGAGCGCGAGCCGTCAGGCGGAATCGTCGAGCGCGCCGACGATCAACACCTCGAGCTGCCGCGCGACCCGATCCAGCGGTTCCATACCGCGCTTCGCGCGGCACATGGCGATGGCCCCCTCGACGGACGCCACGATGAGGGCGGCGAGCCCGGGCGCCGCGTCGGGATCGGCGCCGTGCCGCGTCAACGCCTCGGTCAGCAACCGCTCCCAGTCCTCGAACACCTCGGCGGCGGCGACCAGGGCCGGTGGAATCCCGTCGGCCGGCGGCTCCTCCACGGAGACGGCCAGCACGGGACAGCCGGCCCGGAAGTCGCTGTCGAGGACGACGCCGCGCCACAGGGCCAGGAAGGCGCGCAATCCGGCGACCGGGCCCGCGTCCAGTTCCTTGCGCAGGATGCGGGCGACCGCCGCTCCCGCGTACCGCACCGCCTCGGTGGCCAGCTGCTGCTTGCCCTCGGGGAAGTAGTGATAGGTCGAGCCGAGCGGCGCCTTGGCGTGTTTGGCCAGCTCCCGGATGCTGGTCGCGTTCAGGCCGCGCCTGCTGATCATGTCGGCCGCCCCGACCAGGATGCGCTCGCGCGACGCCGCGCTGGGCTTGGCCAAGATCATGCTCCCCTCTGGCTATAACGCACGTCATAGTCTAGCGTGGCCTCCGGTTATAACGGTCGTTATAGAGCGTGTGCAGAGCACGAAGGGAGAATGCGTCATGCCGATGATCCGGCTCACCGTTCCGTCCGGTTCCCTGACCGAGGAGGGCCGCGGCAGCGTCCAACGGGACCTGGCCGCCGTACTGCTCCACTGGGAAGGGGCACCCGATACCGCGTTCTTCCGCGCCCAGGCATGGAGTTACCTCGTCGAACTGCCCGAGAGGGCACAGACCACCGCCGAGGACGACGCGCCGCGCTTTCTCGTGGACGTGACGGTTCCCCAGGGTGCGCTGTCCGATCGGCGCAAGGCCGGCCTGGTCGAGGACGCCACCAAGACCGTCCTCGCCGCCGCCGGGCTCCCGGCGGACGACGCCCCGCGGGTGTGGGTGCTGGTGCACGAGCAGCCCGACGGCACCTGGGGCGCCGGCGGATCCGTCTTCCGCTACGCCGACCTGGTCGCGCTCGCGAAGGGGCAGCGGACCGATGCGTGAACTGACCTACGTGGCCCGCAACTCCGTCGAATGGCGCGAGGCACCCGACCCCGAGCTTCAGTCCGGCCAGGAGGCGATCGTCGCCCCCGTCGCCGCGACCTCCTGCGATGTCGACACCGCGATCCTGGCGGGACACGGCTTCATAGAACCGCCCTTCGCCCTCGGCCACGAGTGCGTGGCCCGGGTCGTCGAGACCGGCGACGCCGTCACCGCCGTGGCCCCCGGCGACCTGGTGGTCGTCCCCTGGTCCATCAACTGCGGCAGCTGCGAGAACTGCCGTGCCGGACTCACCGCGCACTGCACGGCCGTACCGCACATGGCCATGTACGGCGCACCCATCGGCGGCAGTTGGGGCGGCCTCTTCTCCGATCTGGTCCGCGTACCGTGGGCGGACGCCATGCTCGTCCCCCTGCCCGCCGACCTCGACCCGATCGCCATGGCCTCGGCGAGCGACAACTGGTCCCTGTCCTGGCGCCTGGTCGCCCCGCATCTCAGGAACAGGCCCGGAGCCCGTGTCCTCGTCGTCGCCCGCGGCAGCATCGGCCTGTACGTCTGCGACATCGCCCACGCGCTCGGCGCCTCAGACGTCCTCTACGTCGACCCCGACCCCGAGCACCGCGAGATCGCCCGCGGCTACGGCGCCGCCACCGCCGAGACGCTCGAGCCCGTCCGGCACGGCTTCGACATCGCGGTCGAGGCCACCGGCCGCGTCGACCAGCTCGCCCTGGCGGTCAAGTCCCTGGCCCCGGAAGGCATCTGCGAGTCCGCCGGCAACCACTTCCGCCCCGGCGAACTGCCCCTGCTCGACATATACCTCACCGGGGTCACCCTGCGCATCGCCCGCGACAACGTCCGCGACCACATCCCCGACGCCCTCGAGCTCGCCCGCTCCGGCACCGTCGACCCCGCGCGAGTCGTCTCCCACGTCCTCGACTGGGAACAACTGCCCGACGCACTGCCCGAGAAGCACCTCAAGCCCGTCTTCGTCCGCGCCGACGGCTGACCGCGTCCCGCACCCGGCCCACCCCGGCCCCGACCGGGAAACCCGATGAACGCGCCCCCGACCGAACCCCTGACACCGCACACCGACGCAGAACGCGGGTGGAGCTGCGCGGGGGGCGTCGGCGCGCCCCCGCGCAGCCGGGCGGGTCAGATGCCGAACGGTGCGGCGTATCGGACGGTGCCGCCGGGCAACGGGTGGCCGGCGTCGAGGGTGAGGGCCATCAGGGCCTCGTCCGGGACGTCGATGGTCAGGCCGATGCCGTGCGTGGAGGCTCGGGTGAAGCCGAACCGGGGGTAGTAGGACGGGTGCCCCAGGACGACGACGTAGTGCTCCCCGAGGTCCTTGGCCGCCGTCAGGGCGGCTCGGACGGCCGCGGTCCCGGCGCCGGTGTTCTGCTTCTCGGGTCGCACGGCGACCGGGCCCAGGCACAGAGCCGGGGTGTCGCCGATGTGACAACGGGTCAGGAGCGCGTGACCGGCGAGAGTGCCGTTCCGGTCCGCGGCGACGAGGGAGAGACCCTCGATCCACGCGGTCGAGTCGGCGCGCAGGGCGTCGACGAGGTCGGCCTCCTGCACGGTGGGGAAGGCCGCGAGGTTGATCTCACGGAGGCTGGGAATGTCGGCGCTGGTCTCAGCGCGCGTGATCCAGGCGTTGCTCATGATGAATGAGAGATCCGTTCCGGAGAGTTCGTGTGGCGGGGCGGGTCAGGCCGCGGTCCGGGACATGAGGGAGACCCGGGTGCTGCGCACGGCGGCCTTGAGCACGGTCATCAACCTCACCTCCCCTGCTCCCGGTCCCACACGAACGGGCTCAGCGTACAGCAGCGGCCACCGCTGTGCCGGGGCGATTACCGCTGGCTGGTAGAGCCGCTTCCAGCTCCCAGGGTTGTCCGAGCGCCCTCCCGGAAGGGAGCGTAGAAAGCACGGAAAACGGACCAAGCGGATATTGGCGTACCGTCAGGTCCAATCCATTTCGGGAGATACATCATGCGCAACGTCAAATGGCTCATTGCTGCCCTTGCGGGTCTCGCCCTGGCCCTGGGAGGTGCGGCTACGTCGGCCGTCGCCGCGCCGGCCTCGGCGGTGAGCGCTGTCCATTACGACCACGGCGGCGACCACGGCGACCATGGCGGAGACCATGGTGACCACGGCGGAGACCACGGAGACCACGGCGGCGATCACGGAGACCACGGCGATCACGGTGACAATGGCGACCACGGTGACCACGGTGACCACGGCCGCTTCAACAACAACGACGACTGGTGATGGTAGTTCCGTCACCGAGGGGGCCGGTCTCCAACCGGCCCCCTTCCGCTGCCCAGCCGGCACTCAGCGGGGTCCCGCGCGGTCGGCCGGCACGAACGGCAGCTCCGCGCTGAGGGTGGTCCCCACCGTCCGCGGACTGTCGAGAAACATCCTGCCGTCCAACGCCTCCACACGGTCCCTGAGGCCGACCAGCCCGGTGCCGGCGGCGAAGTCGGCGCCGCCCACGCCGTCGTCCTGTACCCGGACACGCAGCACGCCGGAGCCGGAGCCGGAGTCCACGGTGACGGTGACGGAAGACGCCTGCGCGTGCTTCACCGCGTTCGTCAGCGCCTCGGAGACGACGTAGTACGCGCTGACTTCGATCCGCTCGGGCAGTCTGTCCTCGACGTGCACGTCGAGATCGACCGGAACGGCCGATCGCCGGGCGAGTGCCTTGAGAGCCGGAGCAAGGCCGCCCTGAGCCAGGATCGCGGGATGGATACCGCGCGCCACCTCACGCAGTTCGTCGAACACGTCCGTGAGCCCGGTGGCGACATGGCGGAGTTCCGCGTGAAGTCCTCCCAGCTCGGACGGGACCGTCATCTGCGCGTTGTTGAGCAGGATGAGCAGCGAGACGAGCCGCTGCTGGACGCCGTCGTGCAGGTCACGCTCGATGCGGCGGCGTGCCCCGTCCGCGGCGGTGACGATGCGGGCTCGTGAGGCGGTCAGTTCCGCACTGGCCCTGGCGTTCTCGATGGCGATGGCGACGAGATCCGTGAACGCGGAGATCTGCGACTCGGTGTTCGCCGGAAAGGCACCTTCGCTCGTCTTCGACACGATGATCACCCCCCACAAGCACCCGTCCACGACGATCGGGCAGCCGACCGACGAACGGACGCCCACCGCACGCGCCGCACGCGCGATCGAACCCGTCGCCCCCGCGAAGTATGCGACGCGGACCGGTTCGCGCTTCTCGCGGACCTCACGGGAGACACTGAGCCCGTCGAGGGCGAAGCGAGTGGGGACGTCCGGCACGCTCGGCCCACCCCGGCGGCTCCAGGCGGCGACGCCGCTCACGGTGTCAGGCGTCTCGTAACACTCCATGAAGGCAAGATCCGCGTCGCAGAGAAGGGCCGCCTCGCGGGTGACGGTCCCGAACACCGTCGACGGCTCCGCGGACCGTGCGACGAGCGTCGCGACCTCGCGCAACGCGGACTGCTCCCGCGACAACCGCTCCGACACACGCGCGGTGCGCCGCAACCGGGCCGTGAGCTGTGCGACGACCGATGCCGTGAGGAGGAAGGTGGCCACGGCGACGACGGACTCCGAGTCGGCGATCACGAATCCGTGCGGCCTGGCGAACAGGTAGTAGTACGCGGCGACGCTCAGTACCGATGTGACGACAGCCAGCACGGTCCCCCACACCACGGCCACGGCCAGGACGACGAGCAGGTAGAGCGCCAGGAGATGCAGGGGCACGTCGTACGGTTCGAGGGCGTTCAGGAGGCCCGTCACCGCAGCCACCATCGCCGTACCGGCGAGCAGCCCGTTGACGCAGCGCCGGCTGAGCACGTTCACCCGGCGATGCGTCATCGCGCCGCTTCCCTTGCCCGGCCCTTGCAGGTCTCTTCAACCAAGTGTGACAGAGCCATGGCCCGCACGGCGGGTCGTGGCGCCGGCCCGGGCCCGCTGCACCACCTGGCGGTTCAGCGGTCGACTCGGTGCCGACGCCCGTGAGAGCCTCCAGGTGGGCAGGCCTTCCGTACATGGGCCGGGAGGCCGGCCCATGTCCCACATGACGGTGGGAGGCGCGCCATGACGGAGTTGCGGGTGGTTCTGGCGGACGACGACGTCCTGCTCCGCCAGGGCCTCGCCAGCCTGCTCGAACGGACCGACGTGTCCGTCGTGGGCCAGGTCGGGGACGGCCCCTCATTGCTGCGGCTCGCGAGGGAAACGGTGCCCGACCTGGTGGTGGTCGACATCCGTATGCCGCCGACCAACACCACGGAGGGACTGCAGGCCGCCCGGGTCATCCGCAGCGAGCTGCCGGATGTCGGCATCCTGGTCCTGTCCGCGCACGTCGAGGTCGAGCACGCCATGGAGCTGCTGGCGGGCGGTCAGCGGATCGGGTATCTCCTCAAGAGCCGGGTCGCCGACGTGGAGGAGTTCCTGGAGGCGGTCAGGAGGGTCGCCAGGGGCGGCGCGGTCGTGGATCCCGCCCTGATTCAGGAACTGGTGTCGGTGCGGCGGCGTGAGAATCCGCTCGACGTGCTGAGCGACCGCGAGCGCGAGGTGCTGGCCCTGATGGCGGAGGGCCGGTCGAACGTCGGGATCGCGCGCCGTCTCTGGGTCACCGAGGGCACCGTCGAGAAGCACGTGCACAGCATCCTCGGCAAACTGGGCCTGTCCGAAACCGACGACGACCACCGGCGGGTGCGAGCCGTTCTGACCTTTCTCCAGGCCCCCTGACCCGGTTCTCACCTTTCGCCGGGCCGGCTGCCGCGCCCCTCGTCGAGCAGGGCGCGGATCGCGGCGGCGGACAGGCAGGTCTTGGGCAGGAAGCCGACCGCCGAGCAGGACCCGATCAGATGCGCGCAGTCCTGCTCGGCGCGCGCGGAGATCAGGATGGTGGGCGGCGGTTCGCCCGTGGCGTCCCGGTGGAGACGATCCGCGAGTTCGACGCCGTTCTCCGCGCCGAGCTCGATGTCCAGCAGGACGACGTCCGGCCGTAGCTCCTCGACCCGCTCGGCCGCTTCGGCACCCGTCGACGCCACCCCCACCACGTCGACACCCTCGCGCTCGAGCAGATCGCGGGCGGCGGTCAGGAAGTGGAGGCAGTCGTCGACGATGAGGCAACGCACCACACCGTGAGCGTCCCACACCCGGATGCGGACGAACATTGCAGCTGACCGCCATAATGCGGCGCCCTCCGCCGGACGTCCCCTACTCCCCCGCTCTCCTCACTTCCACTTCGCGCTGAGGGCGATCTTCCGGAGCTGCTCGATGGTGAGGGCGGGAGTCTTGCGGCTCGCGGCGTCGTGCTCGGTGCCGGAGTTGAACGCGCTGATCACCACGCGCCGGCCGTCGGCCCGCATGGTGTCGACCGTCCACATCACCACGCCCTCGCCGCCCTTCTCGCCCGGTCCCTGGTGGACGGCGACCCGGGTGCCGTCCGCCAGGGTCTCGGAGCCGCTGCCGAAGAGTTCGCCGGCGACGTCCCGCATGTCCGCCTGGACATTGACCTGGACCAGGCTCCTGCCCTTGCCGTCATCGACGACGACGTAGGCGAAGCCCGTGTCGTCGGTGCTCTTGGCGACCACGTGCAGGCCCCTGGGCAGCAGCCCGAGGAGGGTGGTGCGGGCGCCGGTGATGTCGGGGGGAGCGCTCGTCGCGGCGGTCGGCTTCCTGGGATCCTCCGGGATGGAATCGACGTATCCGCGCCACACCTCGGCCGTGGCGATCTTCTTCAGCTCGGCGGTGGTGAGCGGCGGCTCGGGCCGGGTGACCGGGGCGCCCTTCTCGGCGGCGGCGTTCCACTCGGTCACGGAGACGTGCTGCCCGGCCGGGGTGACCAGTTCCGCGTCCCACATCTTGGTGTCCTCGCGCCGGTCGGGATACTCGTAGCCCTGGATGATCTTCAGCTTGGACCCGTCGGGAAGCCGGCTGGTGGAGCAGTGTTCGTACGGGGTGAACGTCTTGTCCGGGCAGGTGGTGAGCTGGCGCGTCTGTTCACTGCCCGGCTCGACCCGGTCCAGACCGATGCCGACGGCCCCCGCGCCCTTGCCGTCGTCGAAGACGACGTGCGCGTACGGGGTCAGCAGGGACTCGTCCGCGCCGCGCGCCTCCTGACCGCTGATCCTGCCTTCGGGCAGCAGCTTCTCGAACGTCCGGAGGAGTTCGTCACCGGTGACGGGTGAGGCGCTCCGTGTCGATTTCGGGTTCGCGGCCACGGAGGAGCGCCCTGGTTCCGGGGAGCCCTCCGACGGCAGGAGCAGGGCCCCGCCGACGCCGATGAGCGCGAGTCCGGCCGCCCCGCTCACGACCGTGGCCCGGCGCCACAGCAGCAGGCGCCGTCCACGGGCCCGGCCGGCGGCGGCGAGCGCGGCCCGGTCGGTGTCGAAGACGCCGCCGGTTTCGTGCAGGACCGCTGAGAGCCGGTCCTCGAAGGAGTCGCTGTGCTGTTCGTCGGGCATGGCAGACCACCGTTTCCCGGGGGTTGAAGTGATGCGATGGAAAGGGGGCGGAACGTCGGGGGGTCCGTCAGTGCCGTGCGTACTCGCCGAGGTCCTCGCCGAGCAGCTCCCGCAGCCGTCCGAGAGCCCGCACGCACCGCGTCCGGACGGCCGCCGAGCTGACGTTCATCGCGTCGGCGGTCTCCTCGATGGAGCGGTCCTCCCAGTAGCGCAGGACGACCACGGCCCGGTCCTTGGCGGACAGCCGGGCGAGCGCCTGAAGCAGGGTCAGCCGCAGCGACGTGTCGCCGGCGGCGGTGTACGGCACGTCCGGCAGTACGTCCGTAGCCCGCTCGGTACTGCTGCGGCGCCGCTGATGCGCGAGAAAGGTCCGGGTCAGGACGGTCTGCGCGTACCCGGCCGGGTTGCCGACCCTCGACACCCGCCCCCACCGGACGTACAGCCGCCCGAGTGTCTCCTGTACCAGGTCTTCCGCGAGATGCGTGTCACCCGCGGTGAGCAGACACGCGGACCGGTACAGGTGCCCGGCGCGCGCCGCCGCGAACTCGGCGTACTCGTCCGCGCGGACCTGCGTCATGCGTGGTTCCCCCTGTCACCGTGGCCGCGAGGACCGTTCTCACTTCACTGATGCGGCGGGCCCCCGGAAATGTTTCACACCCGGCGGCGGGTAGGTTTCCGTGGGAGACGACGAAGCACGAGGGACCGGGGGACCCATGACGAACCAGCCGCCGTACGGCCACCAGCAGCCACAGGGTTTCGGTCCCCCGCCGCCGCAGTACGCCGCGATGCCGCCGCAGAACGTCCCGGCGCCGCAGCAGTACCCGCAGCCGCCGATGCCTCCCGTGCCTCCGATGCCGCCCCAACCCGCACCGGCGGGCCCCGAGTTCATGGCCGTCGACCGGCACAGCTCGATCGTGGTCGACGTGGATGGCGTCGCCTTCGAGATCAACGACGTCACCGCCGAGTTCCCCTGGCCGGAGATCCGCAGCGTCCACTACAAGGCGAGCCCGTCGGGCAAGGACCTGATGATGGCCGTCGTCCACCTCGACGGCCAGGTCTATGAGTGCGTCGTCCAGGCGAAGCCACGCGAACGGCTGGGGCAGTGGTTCGCGCAACTGGCCTCGGTGCTGGGGTACTACCGCCCGATGGGTTACTGAAGGCCCCCCAAGTCACCTGCGAAGAACGGGAGATGAGTGTCAGAAGTGTTGACCCGGCTCTGAAAACGTTTTAACTTCGGCTCACTCCCTACCGCAGCCGAGGAGGCTCCGTGGCAGCCCTGCTACGTGAGCGCGCCGGGAAATCGACGGTGAGCCGCCCTACCCGTCACCCGACAGGCGCTCCAACCAAGCGAAAAGGTTTTCACAGACGACGGGGCCGGTCCCTGTTCCTCCTGATGCTCCCCGGGCTCGCCTACTTCCTCGTGTTCCACTACGGCGCGCTGATCGGCAACGTCATCGCGTTCAAGGAGTACGTGCCGTTCGACGGCCTGTGGGGCAGCCCCTGGGTGGGCCTCGGCAACTTCCGGCGGATGTTCGAGGACAGCGGATTCTGGGACGCGGTCCTCAACACGCTCTGGATCGCCTTCCTCCAACTGGTTTTCTACTTCCCCGTGCCGCTCGCCCTCGCCCTGCTGCTGCACAGCCTGACGTGGTCCTCCGTGCGCCGCTTCGTACAGTCGGTGGCGTATCTGCCGCACTTCATCTCATGGGTGATCGTCGTCGCCCTGTTCCAGCAGGTCCTCGGCGACACCGGCATGCTCAACGGCTCCCTGAACGACGCCGGCCTGCACTCCGTCGACATCATCGGCAACCCCGACGCGTTCAAGCCGCTGGTCGTCGCCCAGGTGATCTGGAAGGACGCCGGCTGGGGCACCATCATCTTCCTCGCCGCGCTCGCCCAGGTGGACGAGCAGCAGTACGAGGCCGCCGCGATCGACGGCGCCGGACCCTGGCGGCGCTTCTGGCACGTGACGCTGCCCGCCATCCGCCCGGTCGTCGTCCTGCTGCTCATCCTGCGGCTGGGCGACATCCTCTCCGTCGGATTCGAGCAGATGCTGCTCCAGCGCGACGCGGTCGGTCCGCAGGCGGCCGAGATCATCGACACCTTCGTCTACTACCGGGGCGTCATCGGCGGCGACTACGGATTCGCCGCCGCCGCGGGCCTGTTCAAGGGCGTCGTCGGTGCCCTGCTCGTCTACGCGGCCAACAAGGTCGCCCATCGCCTCGGCGAACAGGGGGTCTACAGGTGAGCGCGTCCGCGCGGCCCGGCTGGATGGAGAAGCCGAGGCCCGTCACCCAGGCCGGCAAGGCCGTCGCCCTCGTCGCCGTCGTCCTGCTGGTGTGCGTGCCGTTCCTGGTCATCCTGTCGACCTCGCTCGCCTCCCAGGGCGAGGTCGTCGCCAATGGCGGCTGGGTGCTGTGGCCCGAACACCCCACGCTCCAGGCCTACCGCGACATCCTCGACGGCGGCATCGTCACCCACGCCCTCGGCGTCAGCGCCGGCGTCACGATCACCGGTACGCTGCTCAGCCTCGCCTGCACGGTGACCCTCGCCTACGCTCTCTCCCGCCCCGGTGTCCTAGGCGGCCGGCCCGCGCTGCTGCTGATCCTGTTCACCTTCCTGTTCCCGCCGGGCATGATCCCCAACTACCTGCTCGTCAAGCAGCTGGGGCTGCTGGACAGTTACGCGTCACTCGTCCTGCCCGTACTCGTGAACGTCTTCAACCTCGTCGTCCTGCGCGGCTTCTTCCAGGGCATACCGGAGGAGTTGTACGAGGCGGCCCGGCTGGACGGGGCGGGTGACCTCAGGGTGCTGTGGTCCGTCGTGCTGCCGCTGTCGAAGGCGGCCCTCGCCGTCGTCGGCCTGTTCTACGCCGTCGCCTACTGGAACTCCTGGTTCTACGCCTCGCTCTATCTGGAGAACGACCACTGGCCGCTCCAGCAGGTGCTGCGCACCTACGTCGTGGCCGGATCCGGACTCACGGACACGACGTTGGGCGACGGTTCGGTGAACGCTCCCCAGACCATCCAGATGGCGGTCCTGGTGATCGCCACGGTACCGATCCTGCTCGTCTACCCCTTCCTGCAGAAGTACTTCACCAAGGGCGTGCTCACCGGCGCCGTCAAGAGCTGAAGACCCTCAAGAGCCGTATCGAGAAAGGTCACCCGCTCATGCCCCGCATGTCCCGACGCACGCTGCTGCGCACCATGGCCGCCGCGGGCACCGCGATCTCCGTTCCAGGTCTGCTCACCGCCTGCTCCACCGCCTCCGACGACGGCGACACCACCAACGCCGGCAAGAAGCTGGCCGCGTGGCCCGCCTACACGGCGTCCTCGGCGGCGAAGCCGGATCTCGCCCCGACCGACGCGGGCGTCCAGCCCGGCTACACCTCCTACCCCGCCGACCTCACCACCTCGGTCTCCCGCACGCCGGGCGACGGCTCCACGATCAGGGTCATGTCCGTCACCTTCGGCACGCCCCCGAAAGGCCGCTCGCAGAACCAGTACTGGCGGGCCGTGGAGAAGGCCCTCGGCGTGAAGATCGAGTTCACGGTCATCCCGACGGACGACTACCAGAAGAAGATGGCGACCGTCATGGCCGGCGATCCCGACTCGCTGCCGGACATCATCAACATGTTCTCCGGGTTCGTCCTGCCCCGCGAGGCGCAGTTCGTCCAGCGCAGGGCCCAGGACCTGACGCCGTACCTGTCGGGCGAGGCGGTGAAGGACTATCCCAACCTGGCGGGTGTCCCCACCCATGCCTGGCGCGACATGGGCCGCATCGGGGGACGCCTCTACGGCATACCCCTGGAACGCCCGCTGCCCGGCTCCACGCTCTGGCTCAACCAGAGCCTGTTCACCGACGCGGGCATGCACGAGGGGTGGACCGCCGACGACTTCGCGAGCGTCGCCAAGAAGGCCACGCACGGCAAGACCTACGCCCTCGGCGCCGCGACCGGCTCGGACTTCGGCAACGCCGTGCACGCCGCCGCCCACAACGCCCCGACGGGCTGGGCCGTGGACAAGGCCGGCGTGTTCCACCCCAACTTCACCGACGAGCGTTACAAGGCGGCCGTCGCCTACCAGGCGCAGCTGCGCAAGCAAGGCTCCTACCACCCCGACGCCGCCTCGATGTCGACGGCCGACCTGGGCACCCTGTTCCTCAACGGGACCGTCGGCTCGATGCAGAACGGCTTCGGGTCGTACCAGAACCTGTACCCCGACTCGAAGGGCCTGCTGACCCCGGCGCCCGCACTGCCGTACGGCGCGAACGGCACCCCTGGCGGTGTCGTCGCAGCCCGCCGTTCCTTCGGCTACACCATCCTGAAGAAGGCGAAGAAGGAACGCGTCCAACTGCTGCTGCGCGTCCTCGACTACCTCGCCGCGCCGTTCGGCTCGAAGGAATGGGAGCTGGTCCACTACGGCCTGGAGGGGACGCACTTCGCCCGGGGCAAGGACGGCTCACCGCGGCCCACGAAGCTGGGCCAGGTCGAGAACGTCGCCAACCTCCCCTTCCGCTACCTGGCGGAGGGACCCCAGGTGCTGTTCGTGCCGGGCCGGCCCGAGGCCGTGCGGGCCGTGTACGCCTGGCAGCAAAAAGTGGTCCCGGTCGCCATCCGCGACGCCTCCTACGGACTGCAGTCCCCCACCTACACCACGCAGGGCACCACCCTCAAGGCGCTGATGGACGACACGATCACCGCGGTGGTCGCCGGCCGCTCCCCGATGTCCGCCTACGACGACGCCGTACGCAAGTGGCGTTCCCAGGGCGGCGACAGAATGGCCGAGGAATACGCCAAGGAACACGCCGCCAACGCATGAGCCGGCGTCGGCGGACGCCGGGTCACGCGCACACGGACGAGAGGGACGGGAAGCGACATGGCGAAGGAACGGGTCACGATCCGCGAGGTGGCCGAACGGGCAGGGGTGTCCGTGGCCACGGTCTCGCGCGTGCTCAGCGGCAACTACCCCGTCCCGCCCGCCACCCGTACCCGGGTCATGCGCGCCGCCCGCGCCCTCGACTACGTCGCCAACTCCCACGCCCGCGCCCTGGTCGGCAACGGCCGCAAGATGGTCGCCGTCGTCCTGCGCCAGGTCACCAGCCCCTTCTACGCCCAGGTGGCGGAGGGTGTCGAGGCGGAGGCCGCCGACCGCGGCTGGCTGTGCCTGGTCGGCACCACGGGCGGCGATCCGCAGCGGGAGATGGATTTCGTCCAGCTCATGCGCGAGGAGGGCGCCCGCGTGGTGATCCTGGTCGGCGGGGTGGTCGAGGACGACGCCTACCGCGAGCGGGTCGCCCACTACGCGCAGGCCCTCGACGCTTCCGGCGCCCGGCTCGTGCTATGCGGGCGGCCCGCACCGGACCCCGAACTCCCCGTGCTGGTGGTGGAGTTCGACAACGAAGCCGGTGCCCGGGCCGTGACCGGACACCTGCTCTCCGCCGGTCACCGCAGGATCGTCTTCCTCGGCGGACTGCCCGGCAACACCGCCCTCGACGCCCGCGTCGCCGGCTACCGCGCCGCTCTCGCCGGACACGGACTTCCGCCCGAGGCGGCGCACGTCGTCGACTGCGGCCTCGGCCGCGCGGCCGGCCATCGCGCGATGACCGAACTGCTGAAGGAAGCCCCGGAGTTCACCGCCGTCTTCGCCGGGGACGACATGGTCGCCGCCGGCGCCCTGCGGGCGATCACCGAGGCCGGACTGCGCGTTCCCAAGGACATCTCGGTCGTCGGCTACAACGACATCCCCCTCGCGGAGGACTTCAGCCCTCCGCTCACCACCGTACGCACCCCCGCCGAGGAACTCGGCCGCGCCGCCATACGCCTGGCCGTGCGCGACCCCGAACACACCGCCGGCGCCCACCATCTGCTCGGCACCCACATCGTCGTGCGCGACAGCGTCGCACCACCACCCGGGCGCCCCTGACCGACAAAGGACACACCGCCGCATGACCGCGCCGCATCTCTCCACCGACGCGAGCCATCCGTCCCTACCCGACCCGGCCCCCCTGCCCCCACCCGACCCGGCCCTGTCCCCTTTCACCGGCTACACCCGCGCCCACTGGGAGGCCACCGCCGACCGGCTGCTCAGCGCCCTGCTCCCGTACGCCACCCCTGGACTGGCCCAGTACCGCCTCCCCGGCCGGACCGGTTACTCCGGTGTCTGGTCCGACGGCGTCGAGGGCTACGCCCGGTCCTTCCTGCTCGCCGCCTTCCGCATCGCCGGTTCCGGCGGAACAGGCGCGGAGGAACTGATCGAGCGCTACGCCACCGGCCTCGCCGCCGGCACCGATCCCCGCCATCCGGAGCACTGGCCGCCGATCACCGACCGGGCGCAGCCCATGGTCGAGGCCGCCTCGATCGCGATCGCCCTGCACGAGACCCGCCCCTGGATCTGGGACCGGCTGCCCGACAGGGTACGGCAGCGGACCGCGGACTGGCTGGGCGGCTTCGTGGGGGCCACCGCCAACGACTCCAACTGGCGGCTCTTCCAGGTCATCACCGAGGAGTTCCTCGCCTCGGTCGACGCGCCGCACAGCCGTGCGGAGATCGACGCGGGGCTGGCGCGGCTGGACGACTGGTACCGCGGTGCCGGCTGGTACACGGACGGTGACGGCCGGAAGTTCGACTACTACAACGCCTGGGCCCTGCATCTGTACCCCGTCCTGTGGTCCCGTATCGCCGGACACCGCGCCGACACCGGGCTCGTCCGCACGCACCGCACCCGGCTGCGGGCCTTCCTCCAGAGCCACCAGTACTTCTTCGGTTCTGACGGTGCCCCCGTCCACCAGGGCCGCTCCCTGACCTACCGCTACGCCGCCACCGCACCCCTGTGGGCCGGCGCCCTCGCCGATGCCACTCCCCTGCCGCCCGGCCGTACCCGACGCCTGGCCTCCGGCGCGCTCAAGCACTTCACCGACCATCAAGTGCCGGACGAGCAGGGACTGTTGAGCCTCGGCTGGTACCAGCCCTTCCTTCCGGTGACCCAGCCCTACTCCGGTCCCGCCTCCCCGTACTGGGCGGCCAAGGCGTTCCTCGGTCTGCTGCTGCCCGCCGGCCACCCCGTCTGGACGGCGCGTGAGGAACCCGGCCCGGTCGACGCCGAGGACCACCGCGTGGCCCTGCCGGCACCGGGCTGGCTGCTGCACTCCACGGCGGCGGACGGCATCGTACGGCTGGTCAACCACGGCAGTGACCGGCTGGCGCCGCCACCCGCCCGGTCCGAGGCCAGTCCGCACTACACCCGCTTCGCCTACTCGACCGCCACCGCGCCGGAGACACCCCCGGGCGACGAGGCGGCGGGCCACGACAACCACATCGCCCTGGTGCTCCCCTCCGGACCGTCACGCCGGGGCCGTATCCACCCCCTGGGCACCGAGGACGGCAGGGCCGCCTCCTGGCACACCCCGCTGTCGGCGGACGGTACCGAGTACGGGCATGCGATCAGCACGGTCAGCACCGTGCACGGCCCCTGGGAGGTCCGCCTGCACCGCGTCGAGGCTCCGGCCGGGACCATCGTGCGGGAGGGGGGCTGGGCGATCGCGAGCGACACCGCCCGGCCGACGGCGACGACCGGACCCGGATGGGCGGTGACAATCCGTGACGACGGCCTCACCAGCGTGCTCGTCGCCCTGCTCGACCGGCCCGGGGCAGCGATCGGCCGCGAGGGCGAGGTCGGCCATGGCACAGGGCACAACGCCTACGGCCGGTATTCGGCCACGCCGCTCCTCACCGCGGAGCACCCGGGCGGCACGCTCCTGCTCGCCACCCTGGTGGTCCTCACCGCGGACCCGGGCGTGTCCAGCGATCCCGAAGCACTGCGGAAAGACACACGAGCACGCGAGATGCCGGACGGGACGGCAGAGATTCGCTTCCCGGACGGCACAATTCACACAGTGTCGCTGTCGCGTGCTCCGGAGGAGGATGAGAGAGGAGAAGTGAGGGTCAAGAATTGCACATGACCGCTTGTGGGCTTTTGCGGTAGCGGCGGATTATTGGCCGGATCCAACCCTTTTCCCCCGAGCACGCAGGAGTCCCCGGTGGCCGCTGGTCAGATAATCTCCGAGCCGGCCGGCACGCCGGCCGCAGCCCAGGTGGAGCGGCAGAAACTGCGCAAGCACTTCGGTCGCTTCGACATCCTTTTCTTCCTCCTCTGCACCATCGTCGGGGTGGACACCATCGGCACCGTGGCCTCGTCCGGTGCCGAGGCGTTCACCTGGCTGATCGTGCTGGCCGTCGTCTTCTTCGTGCCCTCGGCGCTGCTGATCGCCGAACTCGGGGCCGCGTTCCCCGACGAGGGCGGTCCCTACATCTGGACCAGCCGGGCCTTCGGGCGGCTCACCGGGGCCGTCAACAACTTCCTGTACTGGATCACCAATCCGGTGTGGCTCGGCGGCACGCTCTCCGTCTCCGCCGTGACGGCCTACACCACCTTCTTCAACGACGGCAAGGACCTGAGCACCCCGGCCTTCTACGCCTTCACCCTCGTGTTCGTCTGGGTCGGGGTGCTCGCCGCGATCCTGTCCTTCGACATCGGCAAGTGGATTCCCACCATCGGCGCCTGGAGCCGATTCGCCCTGCTCGGCCTGTTCACCGTCACCGTCGTGGTGTACGGCGTCGAGCACGGCCTGCACGGATTCGGGATCGGCGACTTCTCCCCCACGTACGCGGGCTTCGTCGGCCTGGTGCCCGTCCTGATGTTCAACTACGTCGGCTTCGAGCTGCCGAGCACCGCCGGCGACGAGATGACCGACGCCCAGCGGGACGTGCCCTTCGCGATCTTCCGCAGCGCCGTGCTCTCCGTGCTGCTGTACGCGCTGCCGATCCTCGGCATCCTGCTCGTCCTGCCGGTCAAGGCCGTCACCGGTCTCGGCGGATTCATCGACGCGATCCGGCAGGTCTTCACCGTGTACGGCGGGCACGTCGCCGCCGACGGCACCGCCACGCTCAGCGGTGCCGGCAGTGTGCTCGGGGACCTCGCCGCGATCATGTTCATCCTGACGGTGCTGTCGTCCGGCGTCACCTGGGTCATGGGTTCCGACCGCGCGCTGGCCGTCTCCGGTTACGACGGTGCCGCGCCCCGCTTCCTCGGCGTCATCTCAAGCCGGTTCGGCACCCCGGTGCGGGTCAACGTCCTCAGCGGGCTGGTCTCCACCGTCGTCCTCGTCCTGGCCCATCAGCTGACCGGCGGCAGCGCCGCCAAGCTCTTCGGCGCCGTCCTCGGTCTCGCCGTCTCCACCACCCTCGTCAGCTACCTGGGGATCTTCCCGGCACTCGCGGTGCTGCGCCGCAAGGCACCGGAGATCCCCCGTCCCTACAAGGCGCCCTTCCCCCGCACCATCAGCGTGGTGCTCACCCTGCTGATCCTGTTCGCCAGTGTGCAGCTGGTCGCTCCCGGCCTCGGCGACCACTGGTTCGGCTCCGACTACGCGCCGGACGGCTGGGGCCACGGCGAGCGCTGGAAGTACCTGCTGACGGAGGCCGTGCCGCTCCTCGGGTTCATGCTCTGCGGCGTGCTCTTCTGGGCGCTGGGCAGGCCGACCCGTAGGTCGTCCGTGGCCGAGGGGTAGCGGGCGGGGCCCCGGGGGCGGGACGTCCTCACCCGGTCGGCGCGCACCGGCGAGCGCCGGACCGTCCCGGCATCCATGCTGGCGTGCGGGAGATGACCGCTGTCCGCAGTGCGCGGCCCAGCGGGTGGTACGCGATGGACCCGGCCGCGAAGGGGCACAGCGCTGATGAGGCTTGTCGTCGATCTCAACAGGTGTCAGGGGTACGCACAGTGCGCGTTCCTCGCGCCGGACGTCTTCGCCATGCACGGCGAGGAGTCGCTCGTCTACGACCCGCATCCCGCGGACGAACAGCGCGAGAGACTCGCACGTGCCGTCGCCGCCTGCCCCGTTCAGGCGATCACGGCCGAAGGGCTGGACGGGCCGGGTACCGGAACGCTCCCCGCCGCATCCGCCGGGGAGCGTTCCGATGTCCGTTGACTACCTGGACTGGCTCAGGCGCGAGGGCAGGATCGTGATCGTGGGTGCCTCGCTCGCGGGTCTGCGGGCCGCCGAGACGCTGCGCGCCGAGGGTTTCGCCGGTTCCCTCACCATGATCGGCGACGAACCGTACGATCCGTACGACCGGCCTCCGCTGTCCAAGGCGGTCCTGCTGGGCAGGGCGTCCCCGCAGCACACCGAGTTGCCCCGGCGCCTCGAGATCGACGCGAAGTGGCGCCTCGGCGTCGCGGCGACCGGTCTTGACCTGGCGGCCAAGCGGGTGCGGCTGGCCGACGGGGACGAGGTCGAGTACGACCGGCTGCTGATCGCGACCGGGGTCCGCGCGCGGCCCTGGCCGAAGGAGTCCGAGGCCGAGCTGGACGGCGTCTTCGTGCTGCGCACCCGGGACGACGCGGCCGCCCTGTACCGGCGGCTGCGGGCCGGGCCGCGCCGGGTGTTCGTCATCGGTGCCGGGTTCACCGGTTGCGAGATCGCCTCGGCCTGCCGGGAGATGGGCATCGCGGTCACCGTGGCGGAGCGTGCGGGCGCGCCGCTGGTGGGTGCCCTGGGCGGAGTGGTCGGCGCGGTGGCCGCACAGCTGCACCAGGACAACGGTGTGGATCTGCGCACCGGCGTGATGGTCACCGCCCTGGCGGGCGACTCCGTGGGCCGGGTACGTGCCGCCCATCTGTCCGACGAGAGCGTCGTCGAGACGGACGTCGTGATCGTCTCGCTCGGGGCGACGCGCAACACGGAGTGGCTGGCCGGCTCGGGCCTGGGCGCGGGCCCTCGGGGCATCGCCTGCGACGCGGGCTGCCGGGCCTTCGACTTCCGGGGCATCGTCACCGACGACGTCTTCGTCGCGGGCGACGTCGCACGGTCCCCGCACGCGCTGTTCGGCTATCAGTTCCTCTCTCTCGAACACTGGGGCAACGCCGTCGCCCAGGCCGAGATCGCCGCGCACAACATGATCAGTCCCGGCGCCGAGCGGCGCCCGCACCTGTGGGTGCCCGCCTTCTGGTCGTCGCAGTTCGGCGTGAACATCAAGTCCGTCGGCGTCCCGCCGATGGGCGAAGAGATCATGATCACGCAGGGCTCGCTCGCCGAACGCCGGTTCGTCGGGGTGTACGGCTGTCAAGGCCGCGTCATCGCCGCCGTGAGCTTCGACAACACGCGGTGGCTGGAGTTCTACCAGCGGCAGATCGAGACGGGCGCGCCGTTCCCGGTGGAGTTCCCGACGGTCGACCGCCGTCCCGAGGGCCGGCAGCCGGTCCCGGCCGGCTTCCCCGACCCGTCCCTGCCCACGCACGGCCCGACCGTGACCCTCAGCGGTTACTCACCGGCCGACCGGCAGCTGGTCTTCACCCCGGCCCACTGACCGGGCCCGGCCCTCGCCCCCACGGACCTCCACGCCCCAAGGACGCCGCATGACGCACGCCTCGCTCCTGCGCCAGATCACCGACTTCGCGAACCGCGCCGACCCGTATCCGCTGTACGAGGAACTCCGCAAGACCCCCGTGCTGCACGAGGAGGAGGACGGCCCGTATCTCATCAGTTCGTACTGGGACATCAAGGGCCTGCTCCACGACCCGCGGATCAGCTCCGACTTCACCAACCTCGCCGTAGCGGCCGGCGACGAGCTGTCCGGGCCGGAGGCGACGGGACTGCCGCCGAGTTTCATCCGGCTCGACCCGCCGGAACACGACCGGCTGCGGCGGATCGCCAACAGTTCCTTCGGCCCTCCGCACCGGCCCACCCGCATCGACTCCCTGCGTGGTGAACTCGCCCAGATCGTCGCCGACTTGATCGACGGATTCGGGGACGTACGGCAGATCGACGTGGTCGACCAGTTCGCCTACCCCTTCCCGGTGACCGTGATCTGCCGGCTGCTCGGTGTGCCCCGCGAGGACGAGACCCGCTTCCGTGCCTGGGTCGACCCGATCGTCGCCGGTCTGGACCCGGACACCCGTACCAGCGCCGACTCCGAGCGGGCCGCTCAGGAAGCACGGCTGCAGCTCGGCATGTACCTGAACGGGCTGGTGGAGCAGCGCACCCGGGAACCGCGCGACGACATGCTGTCCGACCTGGTGAACAGCCACGGTCCGGACGGCGCCATGACCACGATGGAAGTACTCAGCACGGCGGTGCTGCTGCTCATCGCCGGCCACGAGACGACCGTCAACCTGATCACCAACGGCATGCTCACCCTGCTGCGCCACCCGAGGTACCTCCGGCGGCTGCGCGACGATCCGGGCCAGTCCGTGCGGATCGTCGAGGAACTCCTGCGCTACGAGCCCCCGGTGCAGCTCGTGCCGCAGCGCACCTGTATCGCCGACATCGAGGTGCGCGGGGTCACCATCCCGAAGGGTTCACGCATCTGGCTCGTCCTCGCGGCGGGCAACCGGGACCCGGAGCGTTTCCCGGACCCCGACCGGTTCGACCCGGACCGCGAGGACATCCAGCACCTCGGCTTCGGCAGCGGCATCCACAGTTGCTTCGGCGCGCCGCTGGCCCGCCTCGAGGCCCAGATCGCGCTGTCCGAACTGGCCCGTCGCCTCGGCAAGCCCCGCCTGGTGGAGGACCCGCCACCCTACCGCCAGAACGCCGTGCTGCGCGGTCCCCGCCATCTGAACGTCAGCTTCGACGAGTTGCGACCCTGAACCGGAAAGGGTCACGCTGCCGACCGCGCGGAGCCGTCAGATCCCGCCGGGCGCGAAGTACGTGGTGATCCACGCCGCGCCGGTTTCGTCGACGGCGACCATGGCGCGCTCCCCCGGGGGGCCGTAGTAGTACGTGCGGGTGGCGCCCAGTTGCGCCAGTGCGCTGCTGATGTCCGCGGCCTGCTCGATCTGCTTCCGGGCGGCCTTCAGGTATGCGTCGATCAGGTTCTTCGCCGCGTTCGGCTTCCTTGTCAGGGGCTGGTCCTTTCGCGGGTGCTTGAGGGCGTGCGCGACGAGGGCTTCCACGGAGCCGAAGTTCAGCCGGTCGGCGCTCTTCTGGAGCATGCCCGCGAAGTCGGGCTGGTGGGACCGCCAGGCGGCCTGCGTGCCCAGGGTCGGGCGGCCCGGCGCGGTGTGCTCGGCCGCTGCACGGCCCTCGGCGTACACCGTGCGGATGGCCTCCGGCCTGTCCGCGGCGGCAGGCTCGTCCCCGCCCGCCTGCAGGGCTCGCAGGGCGTACAGGTAGCTCCCGTGCAGATTGATGAAGGCCTGCACCGAGGCCGGGTTGTGCTCGCCGGCGAACTCCGTCGCTTCGGCGCGCACTCCGGCCTGCCACCACTGAGGCAGGTCCTTGCCGGCGTCGGCGTACTGCAGGAGCGGGATCTGCTCGCTCAGGTTCCCGTACCGGCCGTCGGTGATTCCCAGTTGGGCGCGCGCGTCGTCGATGGCTTCGAGGTGGCCGTCCAGAACGAGCCGGAACCGGCCGATCAGCGGTGCGGCATCCCGGGCACCGCCCAGCAGCAGGTCCTTGGCCTCACCGGCGCTGAGGGCGTCCAGGAAAGCCGGGTGGGCGCGGAATGTTCCCACCGCGGCGGTGATCTGCCAGTGAGGCGCGTTTTCGGTGTACGGGACGCCGAGTCCGGTAAGCCGCTGTTTGAGTTCGTCCCAAGGCAACGGTATTCCCCCTTTTCCCCCTTGATTCGCGGCCCGGCACCGCCGGACCGCGCTCCGCCTACTCTGCCGGGTCCGCGCCGCCGGGCCAATCGCCGGGAGGGGGCGCCCGCGGGCACAAGCGGGGTGCAGGGGAGCGTACACATCCGGACGGCCGTATTCTTCGACGATGGCTCAGACCGAACCCATGCGGCTTCCCGACATGCCGCTGCACGATCCGTTCATCGTCGCCGACGCCGAAACCCGCACGTACCACCTGTACACGTCCAACGAGCCGTCCGTGTCGGGGGTGGACGGCGTCGGCACGATGGTCTACCGCAGCCACGACCTTCGCGACTGGGTGCGACCTGTCGTGGTCTTCCTGACCGCCGAGCAGGAGGGAATCTGGGCGACCGACGGCGGCTGGGCGCCGGAGGTCCACGCATGGGGCGGCAGGTACTACCTGTTCACCACGCTGCACAACGAGGACAAGCCGCTTCCGGTACCGTCGGCCGGCCGATGGGGCTCGCCGTTCCAGGTCCCGAACTACATGCGCGGCACCATCACCGCCGTGTCCGACTCGCTGCTCGGCCCCTTCACGGTGGTGGACCCCTCAC
The DNA here is from genome assembly GCF_044387825.1 of Streptomyces sp. NPDC020299. Classification (NCBI taxonomy): domain Bacteria; kingdom Bacillati; phylum Actinomycetota; class Actinomycetes; order Kitasatosporales; family Streptomycetaceae; genus Streptomyces; species Streptomyces sp. NPDC020299. The sequence continues at coordinate 224,311 of NZ_JBIRWL010000002.1, read as the reverse complement.
GCCCGACCCCGCCCGAGAACCTGATGACCCTCGACGGGACGCTCCACGTGGATGCGTCCGGGCAGCCCTGGATGGTGTACGCGCACGAGTGGCTGCAGACCATCGACGGAACCATGGAAGCGGTCCGGCTGGCCCCGGACCTGTCCCGGACGATCGGTGAACCGGTCTTCCTGTTCAAGGCCTCGGACGCGTCCTGGATCAGTGAGCAGATCCCCGGCGGCGTCCCGAACCAGCTACCGCCCTACATCACCGACGGCCCGCAGCTGTGCCGCACACCTGACGGGTCCCTGCTCATGCTGTGGTCGACGTACGAGAAGAACGTGGCCGCCCAGGACGGCACGGTCAGCGGCGGCTACGTGCAGACCTGTGCCGTCTCGGAGTCCGGCGACATCACCGGGCCGTGGCGCCAGCACCGGCCACTGGTGCGGGACGACAGCGGTCACGGCATGCTGTTCCACACGTTCGACGGCCGGCTGATGATGATCCTGCACCGCCCCTTCGACAACGCGCGCGGGAAGCTGTACGAGATGGAGTTCGCCGGCCCCGAGCTACGGGTGCTCCGCCGGCGCGCCGACCTCGACGGCGGCGGATGACACCACCAGGTCCCAGCCCTCGCCGCAGGCGTCGGTGCCGGTCGGTCATCGTCCAGGACCCCGGCCTCATCCGCACCATGCTCACCGATCGCCGTCGCCCCAAGTGGGCGGCGGCATCCGCGCGTTCAAGCTCGGGTTGACCCTCCCCCTACGTCAGGCTCGAGGCTGTGCGCCGACGAAAGGGCAGGTGGATGAGCTACTCCGTGGGTGAGGTCTCGAGGTTCGCCGGGGTGACGGTGCGTACGCTGCATCACTACGACAAGGCGGGGCTGCTCTCGCCCAGTGGCCGCAGTCGCAGCGGTTACCGGCTCTACGGTGACGCCGACCTGGCCCGTCTCCAGCAGATCCTCTTCTACCGGGAACTCGGCTTCACCCTTGATGAGATCGCCGAGATCCTCAAGGACCCGCAGGCCAACGCCGTGGAGCAACTGCGTGCTCGGCAGCGCCGGTTGAGTGAGGAGATCGCCAGGCTGCAGCGGCTGGCGGAAGTGGCGGAGCGGGCCATCGAGGTCCAGCAGACCGGGGTGTCCCTGACGCCGCAGGAACGCTTCGAGGTGTTCGGTGAGATCACCTTCGACCTGAGCTATGCCACCCAGGCAGAGCTGAAGTGGGCGCACTCGGACGGACAGCGCGAGGCGATGGCGCGCGCGGCCGCCCATACCAAGGACGACTGGCGGCAGCTCATGGGCGAGGCCGCCGCCTGGCGTGCGGAACTGCTCGCGGCCTTCGACGAGCGGGAACCCAGCGACGGCGAGCGGGCCATGGACCTCGCCGAGGAGCACCGGCTGCACATCTCACGCTGGTTCACCTCCTGCCCGCCCGACATGCACCGGCGCATAGCGGACGACTTCGCCGCCGACCCGCGCGCCTTCGCCCTGGTCGTACCGCCGTCACAGCAACGCCCGGGCCTGGCCGCCTACATGTGCAAGGCGGTCCACGCCAACGCGGCCCGCCACGCGGGCGGCCGTACCGGCTCGGAGGAGGAGCGATGAGGGTACTGATCGCCACGGCCGGATCGCGTGGCGACGTCGCGCCCTACACGGGCCTGGGCGCCGAACTGCGCCGGGCCGGGTACGACGTCGCCCTCGCCACCACGGACACGTTCGCACCCCTCGTACGGGACGCCGGGCTGCAGTTCCGGCGCCTTCCCGCGGACCCGCGGGCGCGCGGTGGCGGCACGGGCAGGCGTGAACTGATGCGCTCGGCCGCCGCGTTCGTCACCGAACTGGGCCAGGGGTTCGCCGACGCCATGGCCGACGGCACGGATCTGCTTCTGCTGTCGGCCACCACGGCGCCGCTCGGCTGGCACCTCGCGGAGGCCACGGGCACCGCGAGCCTCGGCGTGTACCTCCAACCGACCGCGCCGACCGGCGACTTCCCGCCCGTCGTCACGGGCTCCCGGTCGCTGGGCCGGCCCGCCAACCGCATGGCCGGACGCTTCGCCCTGCGCATGGTCGACCGCCTCTACGAGCAGGCGGTCGTGGAGTTGCGCCACCGTCTCGGTCTGCCCTCGGTCTCCGCCTCCGCGATGCGCCGACGGCAGGAACAGGCGAACTGGCCCGTCCTGCACGGCTTCAGTACGGCACTCGTGCCCCGCCCCTCCGACTGGCGTTCCGGCCTGGAGGTCACAGGCACCTGGTGGCCCCATCTCGATCCGGCCGAACGGCTGCCCGCGGACCTGGAGGACTTCCTGCGGGCTGGCCCCCGGCCCGTGTTCATCGGCTTTGGGAGCATGGCGTCCGGCGACGGGGAACGGCTGAGTGAGATCGCCGTGCGAGCCCTGCGACGTGCCGGGCTGCGCGGCATCCTCCAGGCCGGCAGTGCCGGGCTCGCGGCCGAGGGCGACGACGTTCTCACCATCGGCGAGGTCCCGCACGCCCTGCTGTTCCCGCGGCTGGCCGCGGTGGTCCACCACGCCGGGGCCGGGACCTCGGCCGCGGCGTTGCGGGCCGGAGTGCCCGCGGTCACCGTACCGGTGACCGCCGACCAGCCGTTCTGGGCACGACGCCTTGCCGCGGTCGGTGCCGCCGCCGACCCGGTCCCCTTCCGGTCCCTCACCGCCGAACGGCTCGCCGACGCCCTCGGCCGCGTCGTGAAGCAGCAGGCATACGCACGAGCCGCCGCGACAGCCGCGCAGCACCTGGCGGCCGAGGACGGAGCGGGCCAGGCGCTCAAGGCCGTCCAGCGGCTCACCGGGAGCTGAGGCCGCTCAGCGATGCCATCGGCGCGGCGCGCCCCCGCGCATCACCGCCGGCCGCCGAACTCCCAGGCATGGACCTCTATGTCCGTCTACCGGTCCGCGGTCAGAGCGGCCCGTGCCGTGTCCGGGTCCGGTGCCCGGACCAGCGCCGCCATGCCCACTCAGCTCGTGGCGTCGTCGGACAGCAGAGGCCCGTACGCGATCAGCTCGTCCCGGTCGTGCGGTACGGCGAGATCGGGGGCCCGCCCCTCGCCGAGGCCGAGCACCAGGTACCTGTTGCCACCGGTACGGCCGCCGGGGAAGTGGTCGGGCCGCGGGCGGTCAGCTCCTTCGCGTACCGGTCCATGTAGGACCAGTGCTCCTCCAGCAGTTCGCGGCGCAGCGCCAGGGAGCCGGGCCGGTCACGGTGGTAACAGAAGGACTCCATACCGGCAGACTGTCGTCGACGCGACGCGACATCTCAACTGGTTCGGCAGCGGCGAGAAGGCGGCGCATGAACCTGGTCCGTTTCACGCCTGACGCCGGCCGGAAGGCGCCGCCGGACGGGTGACGGCTCACCGGGTGAACCCCCGCCGGGGCCCGGGCCCGCCGAAGCGCCCCGCGGTCCGGTCGGCGTCCTCGCCGGTACGGGGGCGCATCGGTGGCGGCAGAACCGCGGGGATCCGTCAACTCGGCTGGGCGGACGGGACGGCCACGGAGGCCGGGGCGAGCCGGGCCGCGATAGACGAGAGTCATGAGACAGTCCCGAACAGCGTCCGGCGCGTCCTCGCTTCTGCTCGCGGCCGCCGCCGCCCTCGCCGGTCCCGCGGCCGGGGAAGCGGCGCCGAGCACGGCGGCCACGGGTTACGTGGCCCTCGGTGACTCGTACGCCGCCGGGGTCGGCGCCGGCGGCTACCTCCCCTCCGGCACGGACTGCCTGCGCAGCGGCCGGGCCTATCCCGCCCTGTGGGCCGCCGCCCATGCGCCGTCGTCCTTCGACTTCACGGCGTGCAACCACGCGCGGACCGGCGATGTCCTGGCCGGCCAGCTCGGTCCGCTCGGCCCGCGTACCGGCCTGGTGACCCTCACGGTCGGCGGCAGCGACGCGGGCTTCGTCCGGGTCATGGCGACCTGCGCGCTGCCCGGCCATGACGCGTGCCTGTCCGCCATAGCCGCGGCGGACTCCTTCATGGACGCGAGTCTCCCGAGCGACCTCGACCGTCTCTACTCGGCCATCACGAGCAAGGCGCCCGCCGCCCGTGTGGTCGTGCTCGGCTACCCCCACCTCTACCAGCTCCACGGCACCTGTGCGCGCGGCCTCCAGGACACGGAGAGGTCCGCGCTCAACGAGGCCGTGGACCACCTCGACCGCGTGATCGCACGGCGCGCCGCCGCCCACGGGTTCACGTTCGCCGACGTCAGGACCGCCTTCGCCGGGCACGAGATCTGCTCGTCCAGCCCCTGGCTGCACAGTGTCGACTGGCTGGATCTCACCGACTCCTACCACCCCAACGCATCGGGGCAGTCGCTCGGCTACCTCCCCCTGCTCATCGGCGCGGTCTGACATGGCAGGGCCCGGTCCGCCCGCCGCCCAAGCGGTGGGCGGACCGGGCCGCGGAGCGTCGCCGGCGTCAGGCGCAGCCCGCCGGAACCGCCCGTGACGCGTCGTCGATCAGCGCGTCCTGGGCGGTCTTCAGCCGCGCCACGTCGGGCTTGGTCACCTTTCGGTCGTACGTCGTCAGGCCGTTGAGCTCACCCTCGACGTCCGTGATCTGGGTGTACACCGCGCCGTTGCCGCCCTGGCAGGCCAGCGCGCGCACCTCGCTCAGCTTCTTCAGGTAGTCGTCGGTGTAAGTGGTGGGGTCGACGTCGACGTACGACTGCTGCACCGACCAGGCATGGCCCGGTACGGCGAGGCCGAGACCGCCGTACTCGCCGCTGACCAGGGCCCGTTGGCCGTCCGGATGCGGTGGCAGGGCAGGGCTCGGATAGCCGTGCTCGTCCATGATGTCGCCGGCTCCGCCGTCGGCCCCGAGGTTCAGACCGGACATGTTGTTGACCAGGCGGGTCGGGTCCCAGGACTTGGCCTGGCGGGCGACGCGGCCGATGTCGTACTGGCCCCAGCCCTCGTTGAAGACGACCCACATGACGACGGCGGGGCTGCTGATGTGCTCGTCGATCATCTGCTTCATCTCGCGCTCGTACTCGGCGCGGGCGGCGGTGGACGGGTTCACGCCCGCTGTCATCGCCGGCATGTCCTGCCACACCAGCAGGCCGAGCCGGTCGGCCCAGTAGAACCAGCGGTCGGGTTCCACCTTGATGTGCTTGCGGACCGCGTTGAAGCCCATCTTCTTGTGCATCCTGAGGTCGTACGCGAGGGCCGTGTCGGTGGGTGCGGTGTACAGGCCGTCGGGCCAGAATCCCTGGTCGAGGGTGGCCATCATGAAGACGGGGTTGCCGTTGAGGACCGTGCGCGGGACGCCGTTCACCTTCTCCACCGCGATGGAGCGCATGCCGAAGTAGCTCCCGACGCGGTCGGCTCCGACGTCGACCTTCAAGTCGTACAGGAACGGGTCGTCCGGTGACCAGAGGCGGGCGTGCGGGATGGTGAGGGTGAGGGGTTCGCCGGTGCGGCCGGTGGCCGTGGCGACGCGACGCTTGCCTGCGTACGCGGTCGCGGTGATCCGGATGCCGTCGCGCACACCCTGCGGTGCGACGGTGAGCGTGCCGCTGCCGACGTCCGGGGTCAGCTTCAGCTGGTCGACGTGGTCGGTGGCGACCGGCTCCATCCACACCGTCTGCCAGATGCCGGAGGTCGGGGTGTACCAGATGCCGCTCGGGTCCAGGCGCTGCTTGCCGACGGGCGGGTTCTCACCGTTCGCGGCGTCCGTCGGGTCGTAGACGCCGACGATCAGCTCCTGGGTGCGGCCGGGCCCCAGCGCGTCGGTGATGTCGGCGCTGAACTTGTCGTAGCCGCCCTTGTGTTCGGCGACCCTGGTGCCGTTGACGTAGACGTCGGCCTGCCAGTCGACGGCACCGAAGTTCAGCTTCAGGCGCCGGTGATCCCCGATCTTCCAGCCGGCGGGCACGGTGAAGGTGCGGCGGTACCACATGCGGTCCTCGTGCCGTTCGATGCCCGAGAGCTGGGACTCGACGGGGTAGGGGACGAGGACCCGCTCCCCCAGGGTGCGGCCCACGGGCGGCTGTTCGCCCTCCTCGGCCGCGGCGAACTGCCAGCTGCCGTTGAGGTTTCGCCAGGCGTCCCGGGTGAGCTGGGGTCTCGGGTACTCGCGGTGGGCGTTGGCCGGGGTGACGTCGTCGGCCCACTTGGTGCGCAGCTCGTAGGTGGAGTGGTTGGAGCCGCTGCTCCAGAAGGCGTTGACAACGTTTCCCTCTTCGGTGGTGACGCCGCCCTGTCCGTCGTAGCGGACGTCTGCCAAGCCGGGCGCGGTGCCGGTCTTGTTGCCGACGACGGGTTCCTTCAGCGGTACGAGAAGGGATGTGGAGTCGGCGGGGTTCAGGCGGGCGCGGCCCAGCGGCCAGGCGGCGCCGCCGATGACGGCGTCGAGGTGGTCGGTGAGGTGGGCGTCGGGCTTGGCGAGGGGCTGCGCGAAGTCCAGCTTGAGTGTGCGGCCGTCCCCGAGGACGGTGGTGGCGATGGCGCCGTTGTAGGCGTATCCCTCGGGCAGCAGGAACGCCGACTGCGGTACGGCGGACTTGGTGCCGCCGGGCGGGGTCCAGCGCAGGTGGAGGTTGGAGCCGCCGTAGTGCTCGAAGTACTCGACCTTGATGTCGTAGGCCTTCCCGGCGGTCAACTCGACGGGTTCACCGGTCTGTTCGCGATCCCAGTCATCGACCCAGTGGTCGATGACGAGTTTTCCGCCGACCCAGAGGCGGAATCCGTTGTCGCCGGTGATCGAGAAGGTGGTGGCGCCGGTCTTCTCCGGCACGATGCGGCCGGTCCAGCGGACACTGACGTCGTCGGACTGCCCGGTGGCGGAGTTCAGACGGGACTCCAGCGAGCCGAAGTCGAGCTGCGGGTCGAATCCGGTGGCCTTGAGCCGGGCGAAGTCGAAGGCTCCGGGGGCGGATTGGGTGTAGTACTCGCCCTTGAGGCCGTGAACCTGGACGGGGTCTTCCGCGGCCGTCGCGGCCGGTGTCGCGGCCAGTCCGGCGACGCCGAGTGCGGCCGCGATCAGCAGGGACAGGTGGTGTCTGAGCGATCTGATGCGCACGGTCCTCCTTGACTGAGGAAGGGTGGCGGCTCATCGCTTCGGTTTCTGCAACGTCCTTTCACAACTTACAACGTTGGAAGCGTTGGCCGTTGGCATCAGAGCATGGGTCCCGGCCGCTGTCCAGGGTCATGACAACAGACCGGTCAGCCCCCGGTGCTCTCCCGCACCATCACCCGGTGCCCGACGACATGGTGCTGCCCGGCGCCCGACTCGGGATCGTCGATGCGGTCCAGCAGCAGGGACACCGCACTGCGGGCGATCTGCTCCTTGTCGGGGGCGACCGTCGTCAGGGAGGGGACGCTGAAGCGGGTCGCCTCGATGTCGTCGAAGCCCATGACGTCGAGGTCTCCCGGCACCGGCCGGCCGGCTTCGTGCAGGGCGCGCAGCGCGCCCAGCGCCAGGTGGTCGTTGAGGCAGAGCAGGGCGTCCGGGGGCGTGTCCCGGTGGATCAGGGCGGTGGCCGCGCGGGCGCCGTCCTGCCAGTGGTACGCCCGCACCGGTGTCACGAGGTCCTCCTCGAAGGGCAGGCCGGCGGCGGCGACGGCCGCGCGGTAGCCGTCGGTGCGCAGTCGGTCGGTGCCCTGGCGGCCCCGGACGGATCCACCGATGACCGCGATGCGGCGGCGCCCGCGGGAGAGCAGGTGCTCGGTGGCCTCGCGGGCGGCGGCGACGTTGTCGATGCCGACGTGGTCGGTCGTGCCGGCCGCGGGACGTTCGCCGAGCAGGACGACGGGGAGCCGCCGGTCGCGGGTGGCGAGGTCGCGGGGCAGCAGCGACAGCGGGCTGAGGATGACACCGTCGGAGAAGTGCGCGTCGAAGCCGTGCAGCGCGGCGAGTTCACGCTCGCGTGCTCCCCCGGTGTGGTGCAGCACAAGGGTGCGGCCACGGCGGTCCGTCTCGGCCATCACGTGCTTGGCCAGCTCCGCGAAGTAGGCCACGTCCAGTTCCGGGACGGCGAGCGTGATCATCCCGGTGCGGCCCTGGCGCAGCTGGCGTCCCGCGACGTTGACGCGGTAGCCCAGGGCGTCGATGGCCTCGCGGACGGCGGCACGGGTCTGTTCCGAGACGTGCTCGAAGTTGTTGATCACATTGGAGACGGTCTTGGGTGAGACACCCGCGTACTCCGCCACGTCCTTGATCCTCGGTCTGGCCGCCACGCTGATCACCCTTCCGCCTGCCGGGATCATACCGACCCGCATCGGACGGACCCCGGGGCGATCCGATGGGCCGAACCGCTTCTCGCCCGACTTCCTTCCGAGCATTTATATCGATGTAACCACCATGATGCCCTGGTGCCGCCGCAGCTGCTGATCGTGCCGTGGGCTGCTGCCGGGTCGAGCTGTGCGGCGGCAGCGGCATGGCACCATCAACTCCCCCTGCCCATAAGGAAGAATGCAACCACGTGACGGCACGCACAGACCTCATCAGGCCGCTTCCGGAACTGCTTCGGGAGAATGCCCGGCGCTTCGGCGACAAGATCGCGTTCCAGGATTCCCGTACCAGCGTGACGTACGGGGAGCTGGAGCTCAGGACCGGACGGCTGGCGGGTCATCTGGCCGGCCTCGGGCTGCGGCACGGCGAGCGCGTCGCGGTCCTGCTCGGCAATCGCGTCGAGGTGATCGAGAGCCTCCTCGCCGTCCTCCGGGCGGGTGCGGTCGGCGTGCCGATGGATCCGCGCAGCTCCGACGGGGAGCTCGCGCACATGCTGGACGACAGCGCCGCCCGGGTGGTCTTCGCCGACCGGGACCAGTCGGTCCGGCTGCGGCAGCTGCTGGCCGAGCGCCCTGAGGTGACCGTCGTGCCGGTGGACGGGCCCGGAACGGACCGTTCCGCCGGCTACGAGGAGTTGGCCGCCACCGAGCCGCGCGTGCCCGCGCCGGACGACCTCGGACTCGACGAGGTGGCCTGGCTGCTCTACACCAGCGGGTCGACTGGCACACCCAAGGGCGTGCTGTCGACCCAGCGCAGCCGTCTGTGGTCGGTCGCGTCCGGCATCGTCGGCGTCCTCGGGCTGTCGGCCGACGACCGTCTGCTGTGGCCGCTTCCCCTCCATCACGCCATGAGCCAGCTGATGTGCTTCATCGGGGTGACCGCGACCGGGGCCGGCGCCCGGATCCTGCCGCGGTTCTCGGTGGCGGACGTGCTCGGCGAGCTGCGGCGCACGGACGCCCCGTGCACGCTGCTCGCCGGTGTGCCGACGACGTACGCCCAGCTCCTCGACGCCGTACGCGGCGAGGGACTGAGGGCGCCCGCGCTGCGCGGCTGCGTCAGCGGGGGTGCCGCGGTCACGCCCGCTTTCCAGCGGTCCTTCGAGGAGATCTGCCGCGTCCCGTTCCTCGAGCACTACGGCGCCACCGAGACGGGGCCCGCCACCATGACGGCGCCGGGCGCCCACCGTACGCCCGGCTCGTGCGGCCGTGTGGTGCCGGGCCTCAGTGCCCGGGTCGGGGGCAGCGGCGGCGACGGCGAGCCCATCGGAGAGGGCGAGTTGTGGATCAGCGGTCCTGGTGTCATGGCCGGCTATCACAACCGGCCCGAGGACACCGCCGAGGTCCTGCGCGACGGGTGGTACCGCACCGGTGACCTGGCGCGGATCGACGCCTCCGGCGAGATCACCATCACGGGCCGGGTCAGCGAGCTGATCATCCGGGGCGGAGAGAACATCCACCCGTCCGAGGTGGAGGCGGCGCTGCTGGATCTGCCGGAGATCGCGGAGGCCGCGGTGACCGGCCGCCCCCACGACGTGCTCGGTGAGGTACCGGTCGCCTATCTGGTCCCCGACCGGGCCGGCGGGCTCGACCGGAGACGGATCCTCGCCCACTGCCGTGCGCGCCTCGCCCCGTACAAGGTCCCCGCCGACCTCTACGAGGTGGCCGCCGTCCCGCGCACGGCCTCGGGAAAGCCCAAGCGGTACGCGCTCGCCGACGTGCCCGCGCGGCTGCTGGAGGCGGAGACCTCCCCGCAGGCCGGGCCCACGGCGGCGGATCTGCTGGCCCTGGTCCGCGCGGAGGCCGCCGCCGTACTCGGCTGCGGTGCCGACGAGGTGGAGCCGGGGACCGCGTTCCGGGATCTGGGCCTGGACTCGTTGTCGTCGACGGTGCTGCGCGGGCGGCTGTCGGCGGCGACCGGACTCGACCTGTCCGAAGCGGTCGCCTTCGACTTTCCGACCGCGGCCGAGATGGCCGCCCATCTCCGGGCGCGGCTGACCGGGGAGTTGACGGGCACCGCGCACACGAGCCCGCAAGGGGCCGACGGCGCCGACGATCCTGTCGTGATCGTCGGGATGGCGTGCCGCTTCCCCGGTGGTGTGGAGTCCCCCGAGGAGTTGTGGCGGCTGGTCGCCGACGGCGTCGACGCCATCACCCCGTTCCCCGCCGACCGGGGCTGGGACCTGGAGGGGCTGTTCGACCCGGATCCCGGGCGGGCCGGGCGGACATACGTCCGGGAAGGCGGCTTCCTGTCCGGTGTGGACCGCTTCGACCCCGGGTTCTTCGGTATCTCGCCCCGTGAGGCGCTGGCGATGGATCCGCAGCACCGGCTGCTGCTGGAGGTCGCCTGGGAGGCCTTCGAGCGGGCCGGGGCCGATCCCGCCACCCTGCGCGGCACGGCGACGGGTGTCTACGCCGGCATCATGTACAGCGACTACGCGGGCCGTCTCGCGGCCACGCCGGAGCACATCGAGGGGTACCTCGGCATCGGCAACGCGGGAAGCGTCGCCTCCGGCCGTATCGCCTACACCTTCGGTCTCGAAGGGCCCGCCATCACCGTCGACACAGCGTGTTCGTCGTCCTTGGTGGCCCTGCATCTGGCGGCCCAGGCGCTCAGGAGGGGCGAGTGCTCGCTCGCCCTCGCCGGGGGCGTCACGGTGATGTCGGGGCCCGGTTCCTTCGTCGAGTTCAGCAGGCAGCGCGCGCTGGCTCCCGACGGCCGCTGCAAGGCGTTCGGAGCGGCGGCCGACGGCACCGCGTGGGGCGAAGGCGCCGGCATGCTGCTGGTGACCCGGCTGTCGGAGGCGAGGCGTGCGGGTTATCCGGTACTCGCCGTGGTGCGCGGCTCGGCCGTCAACCAGGACGGTGCGAGCAACGGCCTGACGGCCCCGCACGGGCCGGCCCAGCAGCGGGTGATCCGGCAGGCGCTGGCCGACGCGCGGCTGCGGCCCGAGGAGATCGACGCGGTCGAGGCGCACGGCACCGGGACCCGGCTCGGCGATGTCATCGAGGCGGAGGCCTTCCTCGCCGCCTACGGACAGGACGGACACCGGGAGCGACCGCTGTTGCTGGGCTCCGTCAAGTCCAACATCGGTCACACGCAGGCCGCCGCGGGCATGGCGAGCGTGATGAAGATGGTCCAGGCGATGGCACACGGCGAGCTGCCCCGCACCCTGCACGCCGACGAGCCGACGCCGAGGGTGGACTGGTCGTCGGGGGCGGTGTCGCTGCTGACCCGGCCGGTGCCGTGGCCCCGGACCGGCCGGCCGCGCCGGGCGGGCGTGTCCTCCTTCGGGATCAGTGGGACGAACGCCCACGTGATACTCGAGCAGGCCCCCGCGCCGGAGCCGTCCGCCTCGGCAGCCCCGGAGGCCGGCGGCTCCACCTCCGCGGCGGCAGCCGTGCCGTTCCCGGTCTCGGCCAGAAGCGCCGAGGGGCTCCGCGCCCAAGCCGCACGCCTGCACGCCGAGTTGGCGGCGCACCCCGAAACCAGCCTGCTGGACACCGGGTTCTCCCTCGCCACGACCCGGGCCGCCTTCGAGCACCGCGCGGTGGTGGTGGCCGGGGACCGCGAGGACCTGCTCGCCTCCCTCAAGGCGGTGGCCGAGGGGCAGCGGCGACCGGGAGTGATCACCGGCGGTCCCCGCCAGAAGGGCTCTGTCGTCTTCCTGTTCACCGGTCAGGGCAGCCAACGGGCCGGTATGGGGCGGGAACTGTACGACGCCCACCCCGCCTACGCCCGCTCCTTCGACGAGACCTGCGCGCTCTTGGACCCGCTCCTGCCTCGCCCGCTGCGGGACGTGGTGTTCGCGCCGGACGGCTCGGAGGCGGGCGCCGACCTGCACACGACCCGGTTCGCGCAGCCGGCGCTCTTCGCCCTGGAGGTCGCCCTGTTCCGGCTGCTGGAGTCCTGGGGCGCGCGTCCCGACATGGTGGCCGGTCACTCCGTCGGCGAGCTGGCGGCGGCGCACGTCGCGGGGGTGCTGACCCTCTCGGACGCCTGCACCTTGGTGGCGGCACGGGGCCGGCTGATGGGCGCGCTGCCCGCCGGCGGGGCCATGGTCGCCGTACGGGCCGGCGAGAGCGAGATGGCCGCATCGCTCGCGTCTCTCGCCGGCCGGGAGCAGGAGGTGGACATCGCGGCCGTCAACGGCCCCTCCTCCGTGGTCGTCTCCGGGGACGAGAGCGCCGTGCTGGACATCGCCGCGCACTGGCGGGAACAAGGCCGCGAGACGTCACGGCTGCGGGTGAGTCACGCGTTCCACTCCCCGCACATGGAACCCATGCTCGCCGACTTCGCCGAAGTGGCCCGCGGACTCACCTACTCCCCTCCGTGCCTGCCCCTCGTGACCGCCGTGGCGGGACGAGCCGCCACGGACGAGGAGGTGAGCTCACCGGAGCACTGGGTGCACCACGTACGACGCCCGGTCCGCTTCGCCGACTCGATGCGCCACCTGCGGGAACGGGGCGCCACACGCTACGTGGAACTCGGCCCCGACGGTGTGCTGTCGGCCCTGGCGCAGGACTGTCTCCCCGACACGCCGGCACCCCTGGTCGTCCCCACCCTGCGCGGCTCCCGTCCCGAAACGGAGGCGCTGCTCTCCACGGTGGCCGCGCTGCACGCCCACGGGGTGGGCGTCGACTGGCGGGAGGTGTTCGCCGGACGCGGTGCACGGCGTACGGCACTGCCCACGTACGCGTTCCAGCGCGGGCGGTACTGGCTGGACGCCGACCGACGACCGGAATCCGCGACATCGCCGGGCACCGGACTCCATCCCTTCCTGCGGTCCGCCACGTCCACGGCGGACGACGACGGCCTGTTGCTGAGCGGACGGCTCTCGCTGCGCGAGACGCCCTGGCTGGCCGACCACTCGGTGCTGGGCACGGTGCTCCTGCCCGCGACCGCGTTCGTCGAACTGGCCCTGCACGCCGGGGTCCTGGTGGGAGCCGAGGTCCTGGACGAGCTGACCCTCACGGCACCGCTGCCGTTGCCCACCACCAAAACCGTCGAGCTGCAGGTGAAGGTGTCCGGCCCGGACGGGGACGGGCGGCGGGCCGTGGTCTTCCACTCGCGGCCGCACACACCCGCGTCCGAGGGGCCGTGGCGTCGGCATGCCTCCGGTTTCCTGGCGGGTGAAGAGCCGTCGGGCGCCGCTGAGGGCGGCGGGTCCGCCGCACCGGCCGTGCTGTCCGACTGGCCTCCGCTGGGCGCCGTACCGCTGGTCCTCGACGGCGGGCCGGCGCAGGACGGCGACGACGGCGGCTTCTACGAGCGTCTCGCGCGTGGCGGGCTGGGCTACGGCCCGGTGTTCCAGGGGCTGCGAGCCGCCTGGCGCCTCGGCGACGAGGTCCTCGCGGAAGTCGTGCTGCCGGAGGAAGGGGAAGCCGACGCCACCCGGTTCGCCGTGCATCCGGCCCTGCTGGACGCGGCGCTGCACACCATGATGCTCGGTGGGGCCACGCCCGACGACGGCGCCGGCCGGGCGGTGTCGCTGCCGTTCGCCTGGAGCGGTGTGCGCGTGCACGCCTCCGGTGCCCGCCGGCTGAGGGTACGTATGGCACCCGGGGCGGAGAACCGGGCGGGGCTGGAGCTGGCCGACGACTCCGGGAAGCCTTTCGCCACGGTTCGTTCCCTGGCTCTGCGGCCGCTTCCACGCGAGCAGGTGAGCACCGCCGCCGTGCCCGGAGACTCCCTGTTCCGGGTCGACTGGACACGGCCGGCGGACTCCTCTGCCGCCACACCCCTTGGTCCGTCCGCATGGGGCGTGCTGGGCGAGGCCGATCCGCGGCTGCTCGACGCGCTCGTCCCCTCCGGCGTCACGACGACGCGGTACGCGGACTGCGCGGACCTGGCCGCGGCGGGCGCCGCCGCACCGGCCGTCGTCCTCGCCCCGTGTCCGCGCCTCGCCGAGATCACGGACGGCACCGACCCGGCCTGTGCCGCACACCGTGCAGCCACCTGGGCACTGCGGCTGGTTCAGGACTGGCTCGCCGAGGACCGGCTGACGGGCTCGCGCCTGGTCGTCGTCACCTCGGGGGCGGTCGGCACCGGGGCCGCCGAACAGCCGCATGCGGACATCTCCGCTGTCGCCTACGCGTCGGTGTGGGGACTGGTCCGCTCGGCTCAGACGGAGAATCCGGGCCGCTTCGTACTCGTCGACGTGGACGAACACGCCCTTTCGCTGCGGGCGTTGGCGCAGGTGGTGGCGAGCAGGGAGCCGCAGACGGCCGTGCGCCGGGGAGTCGCGTACGTCCCGGGGCTGGTCCGCGCCGCCGGTACGGTGACCGGTGCGGGCACCGGCCCCGGCCGTCGGCTGGACCCCGACGGCACCGTCCTGATCACCGGAGGCTCCGGCTCGCTGGGCAGGGCCCTCGCGCGCCACCTCGTCGTCGGGCACGGCGTGCGGCATCTGCTGCTCGCGGGACGGCGCGGCGCCGATGCGCCGGGAACCACCGAACTCCGGGCCGAACTCACCGAACGGGGCGCCCAGGTGACGGTCGCGGCGTGCGACGTCGCCGACCGCGCCGCGCTCGCCGCTCTCCTGGCCGGTGTGCCTCGGGCGCACCCGCTGACCGGTGTGGTGCACACCGCGGGTGTCCTGGACGACGGAGTGATCCCCGCGCTCACCCCGGACCGGCTGGCTCGCGTGCTCCGCCCGAAGGTGGACGCGGCCCTCGCACTGCACGAGCTGACCAGGGACCACGACCTGGCGGTCTTCGCCCTGTTCTCCTCGGTGGCCGGGGTGTTCGGCTCCGGTGGCCAGGGCAACTACGCGGCGGCGAACGCCGCCCTGGACGCTCTGGCACAGCACCGCAGGAGCCTCGGCCTGGCCGGCACCTCTCTCGCGTGGGGGCCCTGGCGGCAGAGCGACGGTATGACCGCCCACCTGAACAGCGTGGATCTGCGCCGGATGGCCCGTTCCGGTTTCATCCCGCTGAGCACCGAGGAGGGCCTCGCGCTCTTCGACACCGCCGTCGACAGCCGTGAGGCGATGCTCGTGGCAGCGCGTCTGGACCCGGCGTCCTCCGCGGGCACCGGCACGGCCGGTGCGCCTCTGTCACGCGTGCCGGGCCGGGAGACCGCCCGCCGGAAGCCGGCCGCGAGCACCGAACCCCACGGTCGTGGTTCGCTGCACCGACGGCTGGCCGCCGCATCCGCGAGCGAACACGTATCCCTGCTGCTGACCGCGGTACGCACCGAAGCGGCCGCTGTGCTCGGCCACAGCGCGGGGCCGTCCGCGATCGACGCGGACCGTACGCTGACCGAGCTGGGCCTCGACTCGCTGGCGGCGGTCGAACTGCGCAACCGCCTCGAGACGGTGACGGAACTGTCCCTGCCGTCCACCCTGTTGTTCGACTTCCCCACGCCTCGTGCGGTCGCCACCCACCTCGGGGAACGGTGGTCCCAGACCAACTCGGCAACCCTGGGCACCGCCGGCCACGCGCCTGCCGCGACCCCATCGGTGCCCGCCGACTCCGTCTCCGCGCTCTTCCGTGCCGCGTGCGCCGCCGGTCGGACGTGGGACGGCATGGCACTGCTGACGGTCGCCTCCCGGTTGCGGAAGGTCTTCGACAGTGCCGAGGCCCTCGGGGCTCCGCCCAAGGCCGTCACGCTCTCGGCCAAGGGCGCCGCCGGGTCCCGGCTGATCTGTTTCCCGGCACTCAGCGCGCTCTCCGGGCCGCACGAGTACACCCACTTCGGCCGGGACCTCCAGGGGCTGCGACCGGTCTCCGTACTGCCGCATCCGGGATTCCTGCCGGGCGAACCGCTGCCGGCCACGCTGGACACCTTCGTGGCCGCGCAGGCCGCCGCCGTTCTCGCCTGCGCGGACGGCGAACGGTTCGCCCTGTTGGGCCGCTCGGCCGGCGGCTGGGTGGCACACGCCGTGGCCGAGCACCTGGAACGCGCGGAAGCCGGCCCGGCCGCCGTCGTCCTGATCGACACCTACGGGTCCGGCAGTGACGACGGGCCCGCTCTCACCGCGATGACAGCCGGAATGCTCGACCGGGCGGCACAGTTCGCCTCCGTCGACACCGACCGGCTCACCGCGATGGCCGGCTATCTGGAGCTCTACTCCGGCTGGGCACCGGCCGCCCTGGCGGCTCCCACGCTCTTCGTCCGGGCGAGAGACGGCCTGCCCGGCACCGAGCCGCCCGCGCCGTGGGGCCTGCCGCACTCCGAAGTCACCGTGCCCGGTGACCATTTCACCGTCCTGGAGGAGCACGCCCCCACGACCGCCGCCGCCGTCCACGACTGGCTCGGCGCCCGGTCGTCCTGACCCTCCACGCACCACGGGCGCCCGTGGTCCCGGGTGGGACCGCGGGCGCCCGCGATTCCGGCACGCGCGCCGGTGACGTTCCTAGCCGCGGCGCACCGACGGATCGTGGGCGGTCTCGTCCCGGTCCTCGTCGGAGTCCCGGCCGGAACCGATGGATCCGGAGGCCGCGGCTGCGGCCCCTTCCTCCGCCCGGTCCCCGTGCCCCGGCCACCACGCCGCGTGGCCGATGAGCGCGGTGAGGCTCGGAGTGAAGAACATCGCCATGACGAACGCGGCGACCGCGATGCCGAAGGAGACCGCGAAACCCATCTCCGTGAGCAGCGCGTTGCCCGCCAGCATCATCGTGGCGAAGGTCGCCGCCAGGATGAAGCCCGCCGCGGCCACGGTCGGCCCGGCATGCCTCAGCGCCATGCCGGCCGCCTCACGCGGATCGCGGCCTTCCCGGGCCTCCTCGCGGAGCCGGGCGATCATGAGGATGTTGTAGTCGGTGCCGATGGCGACCACGAACAGATACATGATCACCGGGAGCATGAACATCAGACCCGAGTGTCCCTGCCCCTCCTGGAAGATCCATACGGTCGCACCCAGGGTGGCGCCGAAGCCGAGACCCACGGAGGCGATCAGGTACCAGGGGGCGACCACGCTGCGCAGCAGCAGCCCCAGGATGACCATGATCAGGACGGCGGCGACGGGGAAGACCGTCCGGTAGTCGTGGGTGACCGCGGTGTCGATGTCCTTGTAGATCGAGGACATGCCGCCGACGACGGCTTCGGTGCCGTCAGGGGCGTCGGAGTGCGCGACGTCACGCACCCTGCCGACGGCGTCGATCGCCTTGTCCGTCGAGGCCTCGTACTTGAGCGTGACGGTGAAGTCCGCTGTGGTGCCGCCCTTGTTGACCTGGGTCATACGGGCGCTCGCGACGCCGTCCACGGCACCGAGCTTCTGCGCGTACGCGTCGAAGCCGGACTTGTCCAGCGGCTTGCCGTCGGCACTCGACAGGTAGACGTCGGTGGGCGCCGCGGCACCCGCCGAGTACGCCTTCTGCATCTTGTCCTGGACGACCATGGACTCCTTGGTCTTGGGCATGGACCCCGCCGCAAGGTCGAACGTGGCGTTGAACCCGAGCGTGCCCAGCGAGAGCACGAGCAGGACGAGGCCGGATGCCACGGCGGTCAGCGCCGGGCGGCGCTGCACACCACGGCCGAGGGCGGCGAAGCGGGCGTTGTCCGGCTCCTGCCGCCAGGACTTCGAGGGCCAGAAGACCTTCGGCCCGATCAGCGAGACCACGGCCGGGATCAGGGTCAGGCCCGCGATCAGAGTGACGCTGACCGCGATCGCCAGCGCCGGGCCCATCTGCTTGAGGAAGCCCAGCGTGGACAGGGACAGCGCGAGGAAGGCGATGATGACCGCCCCGGCGGCCGAGGCGATGGCCTCGCCGACCCGGGCGACCGCGTTGATCATGGCCTCCTTGGGCTCGTCACCGGCACGCAGGCGTTCGCGGTATCGGAAGATCAGGAACAGGAAGTAGTCCGTACCCACGCCGAAGAGCACGACGATCAGGATCGACGAGATCGAACTGTTGGCCTGGAGATCGAACAGCTTGGTGGCGTACGAGATCAGCCCGTTGGCGATGGCCGACACCAGGCCGATCAGGATCAGGGGCAGCACGGCCAGGATCGGCGCCCGGAAGATGATCAGCAGGGTCACCAGGATGATGGCGAAGGTGCCGATGCCGATCAGCGCCTGGCCGCGCTTGGACGAATCCTGCTGGTCGAGGGCCTGCGCGGCGGAGCCGCCGAGCTTGACGTCGAGCTGCGTTCCCTTGGCCAGTGCTTTCGCGTCGTCGCGCAGGACCTTGGCCGCGTCGGCCTGTTTGGGCTGGCCGGCGTTCTTGCTGTCCATCTGGACCAGGGTCATGGCGTACCTGCCGTCCTTGGACGGCTGGCCGGGGACGACCTTCTGCACCTGGTCGATGTGCTTCTTGCCCAGTTCGGTGGTGATCCGGGCGACGTCCTTCTGGTCGGCGGCGGTCAGCTTGCCGCCGTCGGTGCGCTGGTACAGCGCGATCGCGGACGGGGTGAAGGCGCTGGGGAACGCCTTCTGCTGGAGATCCGCCGCTTTGATGGATTCGTAACTCTTCGGTAGGAAACTGCTCTCGTCGCTGTTCGAGGGCAGGCTTGGAGCGGTGGCGACGATCGCAACCGCCGCGATCAGCCATGCAACGATCGTCCAGACGGGATGTCGGACGACGGTGTTGCCAATACGTCGGAACATGCGGGAGGGTCCTCCTGGAACAGGAAGATCACCGCAACCTGGGGAGCGGACCCTGGCATCGGCGACCCCGACCGGCATAGGGCCGGCCGAACGGTTGTCTTGAGCTCCGATCGTAGTGACCGGACGGAAGATCATTCCATCAGGCCGCGGCATGGCCCTGCCAGAGATTTTCGAGCCTCTGAGACTCCTCAAGTCGCTTGGCATGCGTGGAACACGACGGTCACGATGATCCACATGACAGGATTCGCGGGACTGAACAAGAAACACAACTTCGTGCTGCTCATCCGGGACGCGGACGTGGTGGCGGCAGCCCTGCGCCAGGCGCTGGCCGACGCCTCGTCCGAGGAGCGCCCGGGCCTGGAACGCGCCGCCGCACTCGTCGAGTCCACCGCCGCCGCGAGCGAGCACCAGCTGCGCGCCCGCTGGGTCCGCTCCCGGCTGGCCGCCGTCGGCTTCACGGGGGACATCACCTCGGTCGCGGCGGTGAAGGCGCTACGCCAGGCGGAGCCGAAGCTGAGCCTGCTGGCGGCGGTGCAACTGCAGAAGGAGGCGGTGGCCCACCCCGAGTGACGGCATGCCGTCCGGGACACGCGGAATGCGTCCCAACTTCCCGAAGCTATGCGGCAGTTGGGGGCCATGTCCCCAGCCGGCTCACAGCACGTTCCTCATGCTTTCTTCAGGTGCGTCTCTACGTTCGTGGCCATGACAGACAACGCCTCCGCAACACCGCGGTCACCTGAACCAGAGCTCTCCGACTCCTCCGGGCCCGCTCGGCATCGGCGGGACAAGGGCGTACAGCGACGGCGCGTCCTCATCGGCGGCGGCGGTATCGCCGCGGCCGGTGGGCTGGCGGCCGCCGGGTTCGCCTCGGCCAGCACCGACACCAGCACGGCGGAGACCGACGCCTCCGCCACCACGACCGCCACCAGTTCGGCCTCGGCGGGCGTCTGCACCCTCAACGCCGAGGTCACCGAGGGCCCGTACTCCCTCTCGGGCGCCCTGGTCCGGGAGGACATCCGCGAGGAGAAGGAAGGCGTGGAGGTCCAGTACACCTTCACCGTCGTCGACACCGCCAACGACTGTTCCCCGCTGGCGAACGCCCTGGTCGAGATCTGGCACTGCGACTCCCTCGGCGAGTACTCCGGTTTCGTCGGCGGCAACGGCCACACCGAAGACGACAACGGCACCTTCCTCCGGGGCGGCCAGATGTCCGATTCCGACGGGCAGGTGAACATCACCTCCATCTGGCCCGGGCACTACGTCTCCCGCGCCGTCCACGTCCACATGCGGGTCCACACGGACGTGACGCTCACCGACGACTCGTACACCGGCGGGGAGGTCATCCACACCGGGCAGCTGTTCTTCGACCCGGACATCAACACCGAGGTCCAGGCGTCGTCCCCGTACTCGGACAACACCACCAAGGAGACACAGCTCGAGGACGACACCATCTACGACGACGGCGGCGCCTCCTCGGGCCTGCTGACGCTGACCGCGCTCGGCGACAGCGTCTCCGACGGCTACAAGGCGACCCTCACCGTCGGCGTGAGCACGTCGTAGCCCTCTCCCGGGGCGGCCCTGTGCGCGGGGCCGCCCCACCGGCATGCCGTCGCATCGGCTCAGTCGTCGTTTCCCGCTTTCTCTCTCGGCAGGAACGTCTGGCGTGCCCAGAGACTGAGCATCACCGTCCCGCCGACCAGCAACGGCACCGGGTCGCGGGACAGCGGAGCCAGCGCGTACCCCAGCGCCGTGACCGTGCAGACGGTCAGGGGGATGAAGGCGGCGGCGCCCTCTATGCCGAGTTGCAGCGTCGGTTGACCGGCGACCAGAACGCTCGCCCCGCCGGGCACCCAAGGGCCGGCGGAGAGCAGCAGCAGCCCCGCGGTGTCGCAGGTGTCGACCAGTTGACAGGACATCACCTCGCAGCCGCTCGAGCCCATCGTCCACAGTCGCAGGCTGTCGCCGACCAGCGTGAGGGACAGCCCCACCGCTCCCACCCACAGGGTGACCCGCTGGTCGCTGCGTACGAGCCGGCGCAGGGCGAACAGAAAGCTGAGGAACACCACTTCCGCGGCCCAGAGGACCCCGACCATGCCCGTCCCCAGCCGCCAGCCGTCACCGGCCTCCCGCAGCACCACCCAACCCGTCATGAACACCGACCCGGCTGTGACCACCCCGTCGAACAGGCGCCGCAGGAGTACGTTCCGGCCCGCACCGGCGTCGGCCGCGACCACCAGGCCGGCCATCCCCAGTCCGACCGCCAGGGTCACGCCGGTGATCACCACCGAACCCAGCGCGTTCCGTTCCCAGGACCGGGGGTGGGCCGACAGCACCTCGACCGCGCCCCGGTACACACCCCCGGATGCCGCGGAACCCGCCAACAACAGCAGGCGTTTGCGGACCAGGCCGCCCGCGCCGCAGGCACGGAGCAGCAGAGAGGCCGTCAACACCCAGCAGCCGATGGACGGCCCGCTGTCCACCATCCGTGCCGCCAACCCCACCATCCGGTGCGCCTTTCAACCGGCCCCCCGCCCGCAGAGCCTCCTCTGCGGCCGGCGGATCCACGCTGAGACCGTAAAAGATCTACCGCCGGCGCCGAACGGAAAAGCCGCCTCATTCACTCGTACTGCGTAAACCCCTCAGCGGTCGGCCGTGCGAAGGCCGGGAGTTGGGCCATATGATCATCCGGTAACAGTTTCTCGGCCTGCCGGATCCCGCAGGGATACTGAGCGCATGCCACGGGTTCTGCTGATCGAAGACGACCGGGCCGTGCGGGAGGGCGTGGCCCTCGCGCTGCGCCGCCAGGGCCACGAGGTCGCCGCCGCCGACACGGGGGAAGAGGGGCTGAACGTCCTGCGGTCCTTCCGGCCGGACGTCGTGGTACTCGACCTGATGCTGCCCGGCATGCCCGGCCTGGACGTGTGCCGTGGGATGCGCGCCCTCGACCAGACACTGCCGATCATCATGGCCACGGCCCGGGGCGACGACGAGGACATCGTCGTCGGGCTGGAGGCCGGGGCCGACGACTACGTGGTCAAGCCCGTGCAGGCCCGGGTGCTGGAGGCGCGTATCCGCGCCGTGCTGCGCCGTGCGGCCGCGGTACCCGCCGCCGACGGCGGTCTGCCGAAGCTCGACACCTACGGGGACCTGACCGTCGACCGGGCCGGTTTCTCGGTGACCTTGCGGGGTGCGCCCGTCGCGCTCGCCCCGTCCGAGCTGCGGGTCCTGCTGCTCCTGTCCGCCTCGCCCGGCCAGGTGTTCAGCCGGCAGCAACTCCTGGAAGCGGTCTGGGAACACAGCTACCACGGGGACGCGCGTCTGGTGGACGCCTGTGTCAAACGGCTGCGCGCCAAGCTGGGCGAGCCCCGCTACATAGAGACCGTGCGCGGTTTCGGCTACCGGTTCGCCTCCCTGTGACGCCCCTGCCGAAACCCCACGCACGAAGGCTGCTCGGAGCCCGCGCCAGGGTCCCGCAACTGCGCGGCCTGCGCACCCGGTTGGTCGTGGCGTTCGCGCTCGTGGCCGCGCTGACCGCCATGACCACCGGTGCCCTGACCTTCCGTGAGGCGCGCACGGGCGTGCTCCAGCAGAGCCAGGACACGGTGATCAGCCGGCTGCGCGCCCAGGTGAACCGGCTCGCCCCGACACTGAGCCTGCCCTCCAGCAAGGCCGGGCTCCAGGTTTTCGCGGTCAACGTGGCCGCGGCCGAGCCGTCCGGGACCTGGCGCGTCCTGGTCACCTATGGCGGCCTGAAGGCGACCTCCGTCCCCGGTGACCGGTTCGAGGAACTGACGCCGGACCTGCGCGAGGCCGTGAACTCCAAACGGGCCACCGTCTTCCAGCGGGTGGACAGCGGCGATCACACCGCACTCGTCGTCGGCATGTCGGTTCTCTTCACCGACCGTGCCACCTCCTCGGGCCTCCACGTCTTCCTCACGGTGCCGCAGACCACGGAACAGGCCTACGTCGACGCCCTGGTCACCGCCGTCGAACGGGCCGCCGTGCCCGCCCTGGCGCTGGCCGTGCTGCTCGCGCTGCTCGCCGCGCGTGGGGTGCTGCGGCCGGTACGGGCGCTGCGCAGCGCCACCCGCAGCATCGCCGAGGGACGGCTTGACACCCGGCTCGCCGTCAACGGCTCCGACGAACTCGCCGATCTGTCGCACACGTTCAACGAGACCGCCGCCGCCCTGGAGGAGTCGGTCGCGGAACTGCGCGACATGGAGGCCCGTGCCCGTCGGTTCGCCGCGGACGTCTCGCACGAACTGCGCACCCCGCTGGCCGCCATGTCGGCGGTCACCGACGTCCTCGACGAGGACGCCGCCCGCCTCGACCCGGACACCGCCACGGCGGTCCGCCTGATCAGTGAGGAGACCGTGAAGTTGGCCCGCCTGGTGGACGACCTGATGGAGATCTCCCGGTTCGACGCGGGCGCGGCGGTGCTGCACCTGGACGAGATCGACCTCGCCGAGTCGCTGCGGCGCACCCTCGCCGCCCGCGCCTGGACCGACTTGGTGGACGTCCGGTTGCCGCCACCGGACGCGTTGCGCGGACGCGTGGACCCGCGACGGCTCGACGTCGTGGTCGCGAACCTGGTCGGCAACGCCCTCCGGCACGGCGCCCGCCCGGTCCAGCTGCGCCTGCGCCGGGGCGGGGAGGCCGGTGCGGGCCACCTGGCCGTCATCGAGGTGCTGGACAGCGGGCCCGGTATCCCCGAGAGCGTGCTGCCCCATGTCTTCGAGCGTTTCTACAAGTCGGACGCCGCCCGCACCCGCACCGAGGGCAGCGGCCTGGGGCTCGCGATCACCGCCGAGAACGTCCGCGTGCACGGCGGCACCATACGCGCCGGGAACCGGCCGGAGGGCGGTGCCGTCTTCACCGTGGAACTTCCGCTGCGCAGGGAGGATCCGCCTCGTCCGCCCCGGGTCGAGCCGCCGAAGGGCGCGGCGCCGCGGGGAAGCCGGTCATGAGAGGCGTACGCCGGTCCGCGTCGCTGATCCTTCCGGCGCTGTGCGCGCTCGCCTCCTGCGGCATCCCCACGACCGGGGTGGTGGAGGCGGGCGGCCCTGCCGACGGGGTCGTGGCGACGACATCGGTCTACCTCGTGGCGGACCGCACGCTGGTCCCCGTCCCCCGCCAGATGGCCAGCGCGGTCGGCGTCGAGCCGGCCGTGCGGCTGCTGTTCCAGGGGCCGACCGAGAAGGAGCGGCTCAAGGGACTGCACACGCTGCTGCCACTGCTGCCGTCCACTGCGGCCACGTCCATTCCCACGGACACCCCCACGGATGCCCGCACCGACACCCCGACGGACGACCCCACCCACGTCCGGCCGGAAGCCACCCCCGCCTCGGACCCGGTGAAGGTGACGTCGAACGACGGCCACGTACTCATCGAACTCTCCGTGCCCACGGCCAGGCCGGCCGGTCTCGCCGCTTCCCAGCTCATCTGCACGGCCGTCGCGGCGCAACGCGTCGCCGACCCCGGGACCGAACCGCTGCCGGTGACCGTCACGGACCCGGACGGCCGGCGCACCGAGGGAACCGGAAAGCAGTGCCCCGGCGGCTAGGGCCTGTTGCGAAAGTCCCTCCCCCAGCCTTCGGCCGGGAGGGGCCCTCAGCCCGGCGACGCCCGGCACGCACTCTCGCCGCACCGGACGCCGCCGGGCCCGCCCTTCGGGCGGACGACGGGATTTTCGCAACAGGCCCTAGAAGCGCGCCTCTCCGCACGGCAGTCGTCACCCGGGCGGGCCTGAGACGGAAGGGCTCACCGCGGGAAGACATCCCAGATGCCTGTGATCTTCTTCGACATCGGGGCGACCCTGGCGGATGCCCGCGTGGAGCCCGACGGCTCGCTGTCACTGCTGCCCCGGCCGCGTGTCATCGCCGTCCTCGACGCCCTCGGCGAGGTGCGCAAGGGCATCATCTCCAACCCCGGTTCGGGGGACGGCGCGGCCGCACGGGCTGCCGCGGCCCTGCGAGAGGCGTTCCCCGGCCGTTTCACGGACGCGGGTCTCGTGCACTGGGGTGCCAAGAACAGCCGCAAGCTGTTCGACCAGGCGGTGGCGAGCACAGGGGGTGTGCCCGCCGACGGCTGTGTCTTCGTGGGGGAGGACCCCGACGAGCGTGCGTTCGCGCGGGAGGCGGGGATGCGCAGCGCGCCCCACCCGGTGTTCGCCTTCGCCGCGCTGGACGGCCGCCCCGTGTTCCGGGCGCGGATCGAACTGCCGGACGGCCGGGACCTGCCTGAGCTGACCGCGGCCGTGAACGAGACCGAGGCCGTTCCCGAGAGCGCCGTCTCCGAACGGCCGGTGCTCGCCATGGTGACCGCACGCGGCGCCGAAGCCCTTGAGCGCGGCGGTTTCACGGTGGACCTGCGCAGGCCGGTGGACGGTGGCGCCGCGGCTGCCGGTGCGGACGACGACGCCGAGCGCCGGGCGGCCGACAAGTACATCAGCGACCTGCTGGCCCGCGGTGAGGCGGTGTTCGAGGGCGAGGAGCCGACAGCCAGGACGACGCATGTCGTCACACGCGAGGACGACGGACGGCTGACCGTCCGTCGTCTGCGCTATTTCAGCTAGTCGAAGCACCTCCGGACCAGAGAGAGGCCCTCTCCGGTCGTCGCGGGCGCGATCTCGTGGGTCTTGAGCCGGTTCGGGCTGACGTCCGCGAACGCCGCGTCGGAGCGGTGCTCTTCGGGTACGTGGACCCGGCCGCGACGGAAGAGGTCCTCGAGGTACGACGTGGCGACCAGCTCGGGGTCGGCGGGCCGCACCGTGCCGCCGGCGGGATCGGAGCCGGCGATGCCGAACCGCCGTTCCTCCGCCGGGGCGGCGAGCGTCAGGGGCTGGGTGATGCCGTACATCGTCCCCTGGATCGTGACGGCGGTCGTGCCCTGGTCGTCGCCACCGCCCGGCACCGCCTCGGTGATGCCGGCGCTGCGGCGTGCCACCTCCGGTCCGGTGATGGACGTGGCGGCCTCCATGGAGAGGATGCCGTGGCGGATGAACGCCGAGCGCAGGGCCTGCCCGTACCGGCCGCCGTTGCGGCGCTGGTCCGCGGCGATCATGTGACCCGCGATCTGCGCGTAGTAGCCGGACACCACGGGCGCGGCCACCACGGCGTCCACCAGCAGCTGGCCCGCGATCTCGGCTGCCGCCCCCAGACCGGCCTGGTCCTGAAGGTCCTGCATGTGGAAGATCCCGGCGACGACCTTCAGGAACGCCCCGCTGAACACCCTGGAGAACGAGTGCGGCTCGCTGGAGAG
The DNA here is from genome assembly GCF_044387825.1 of Streptomyces sp. NPDC020299. Taxonomy (NCBI): domain Bacteria; kingdom Bacillati; phylum Actinomycetota; class Actinomycetes; order Kitasatosporales; family Streptomycetaceae; genus Streptomyces; species Streptomyces sp. NPDC020299. Next base: position 198,283 of record NZ_JBIRWL010000002.1, on the reverse strand, counting down.
CGAGTTCGCGGGTGCGCTCGGCGGCAGGTGCACCGGGTCGGTGTAGAAGAAGCTGTTCGACAGGTTGCGCAGGCAGTCCGGGTCGACCGCGCTCGGGTGCCCCTGGCGGATCGCCCAGCCGAGTTGTTCGGCCACCCGCGACACCCGCGAGGACAGTTCGAGGTCGCCCTGGGTCTCGGCCAGTACGGCGGTCCGGAGGGACTCCAGGCGGAGTGAGCTCAGCAGGGAGCTCATGTCCCCGAACGCTTCGTGCAGGGCGTCCGCCTCGGCGCTCGCCACGTTGAACAACTGAGGACGCAGGGCATCGAGGACCGCGTGACCCGTCTCGTGCTCGACGACCTCGGAGCTCTCGCACGCGGCGACGGTCACCCCGGCCACCGTGTGGCGGAAGAAGAACAGGCCTCTGCGGTTGTAGAAGGCGTTGAGGTCGTCTCCCGCGTTGAGGTGCGCGGTGAGTGCGCGTCCGACCATCGGATGCCACTGGGTTCCCGCGGGTACCAGCGGACCCCAGGTCTGGCAGGCCCTGCTGAGCGCGTCGGCCGCCACCCAGTAGCGGAACGCCTCTGTGCCCGGCCCGGCGCTGTCCGGCTGCGGCGCCGGCTCGGCTATGGCCGTCGGGAAGGGCTGTGTGTCGAGCTGGGGAACGGGATGCGGCACGGGCATGTTGACGTGCGTGGGGGGAAATCCCGGGTCGTCCTCGTAGACCAGAACCTTCTGGATCATGGCTTGCTGTTGCTGCACCGTCATGGCGGCTCCCTGAGCGGGGAGAGATGGGGGGATGGTGGAGTGCACCACAGGGAAACTCTTGACCAAGAGTCCCTCGTGTTCAGTACCGCGCCCTGCGAGGCAGCTGTCAATCCGACCAGAACCCGTTGGCGACCAAGTGGGTGACGGTGAGCGAAGGACACGGCGCGCCACCGTGGAGGGCGGCGCGCCGTCAGCCGTGCGCACCCGAGGTGACCGACCGGCGAGTCAGCGGTCACCAACGGGCAGGCCGCCTACCGGCGGTGGTCACCGTGGTGATGGTCACCGTGGTGGTGGCCCTCCTCGCGGTCGCCGTCGCGGCGGCCGTCGCGGTGGCCGTCCCAGCCGCGGCCGCCCTCGCGGCGCTCGCCGCCCCAGCGGTCGCTGTCATGGCGGTGGTGGTCCCGTCCCCAGGAGAAGGCGTCGACGAACCGGCCGTGGTCGTCGCGCAGGGTGGCGGTGTCGGAGTTCTCGTCCCACACGTGGTTCCGCCGGTCCTGGTACAGATCCGTGGCACTGTCCCGGCCGATGCCGGTGTGGACGCGTACCGTCGCACGGCCGGCCAGCCGTACGTAGCGGAACGTGTAGCTGTGGCCTTCCTCGTCGGACAGCGTCCAGCCGTCCAGGTCGACGCCGCGGCGGCTGTTGTTGGTGACCTCCACCCACTCCCGGTTCAGGGAGTGGCGGGAACGGTCCTCCCGGGCCGGAGAGACGTGCTGTACGTCGCTGATGACCACGCGGTCACGGTCGGAAGGCCGCTGGTGGTGGTCGGCGGCCGACGCGGGCAGCGCCACCGCCCCCACCACGGCCGCGGCGACAGCCGCGGCGGTGGTCAGACGGCGGGTGGTCACAGAAACGGATACGGACACGGGGGTCCCCCTTCTCAGGGTTCGGAGCACACCTCCGGCGAGCGGTCTGCTGCCGCGGCGCCGACGGGTGCTCGGTGCGGGTGGCGGCCGGGTGGCCGCACACCGACACCTTGCGGCCGGACGCGGGCGACTTTCGGGATGCGCGACGCCTGTTACGAATTGCCCATATTCACGTGACTCTCGCCTGTATCGCCCAACCATTTGGGACATGCCTGGACATGGCGAGACCTCAAGGATCGACATCCACGACGGGGGTCACGGTCACCCGAAAGTGAGTAACAGCCGGCGCCGGCGCCCATTGCTAATCGGAACGCTGTTCCGTATATTAAACGGAACAGCGCTCCGCTTCTGGCAAAGGAAGGCACATCATGAGCGAGTCGACTCACACCGCCGATACCATCAGCTCACCGGTCCCCGTGCTCTCGGTGAGTCCGGTGGTGCTGTCCACTCCCGGCCGGCCCGTGGACCTCCAGGTACGGGTTTCCGCACCCGTGACCGGCGACGAGCTGCCGGTCATCCTCCTGTCGCACGGGCAGGGCCACTCGAACCACCTCTCCTCGCTGAACGGCTACGCGCCACTCGCCGACTTCTGGGCCGCGCACGGCTTTGTCGTGATCCAGCCGACCCATCTGAGCTCCAGGACGCTGAGCCTGGCTCCCGGCACACCCGGGGCGCCTCTGTACTGGCGATCACGGGCCGAGGACATGAAGCGCGTCCTCGACCGGCTCGACGCCATCGAGGCCGCCGTCCCGCAGCTGCTCGGCCGCCTGGACCGGAGCAGGGTGGCCGTGGCCGGTCACTCGATGGGCGGGCACACCGCGAGCCTGCTGCTGGGCGCCCGGGTCACCGATCCGGACGACGGAACGGCACCGGACCTGGCCGATCCCCGGATCAAGGCGGGTGTACTGCTCGCCGCGCCCGGCAGGGGCGGCGATGCCGTCACCGGGTTCGTGGCCGAGAACTACTCGTTCTTCCTGACCATGGACTTCTCCGGGATGGCGACACCCGCGCTCGTGGTCGCCGGCGACAAGGACGCCTCCACCCATCTGACGGTCCGTGGCCCGGACTGGCACACCGACCCGTACCACCTCTCCCCCGGCCCCAAGTCCCTGCTCACCCTGTTCGACGCGGAGCACGGGCTCGGCGGGATCTCCGGCTACGACGTGGCCGAGACCACGGACGAGAACCCCGAGCGAGTGTCCGCGGTCCAACGGCTCACCTGGGCCTACCTGCGCTCCGAGCTCTTCCCCGGCGATCCCGCCTGGCAGGCGGCGTGTGACGCGCTCCCGGCAGGACCCGACCCGCTCGGGCGTGTCGAATCCAAGCCCGGTGACGTACTCAGGTGAGCGAGTAGTCGAGCCAGATCCGGTGGGTGCCGTCCGTGTCGATCGCGATGCCGCCGGTACCGGAGATCCCGGCCAGTTCCCCGGTGCCGCTCGACGGAACGATGGTGAAGAACTCTGCGGTGCGGTCGCCGCCGGACGTGGTCGCCGAGTGCACGAAGTTGAAAGCGCCGCCGCGGCCGTGCAGCGCGCCTTCGAACGACTCCATGGCCACGTAGGTGCCGACCCCGGTCGCCTGGTCGAACGCGGCGGTGAACAAGGTCGCCGAGCGACCCGAGACCTCCCCCTCGAAGCGTTTCTCCATTGTCGCGACACCAACCGGAAGGCCGGTGGTCACAGCCGGGGCGGGCGTCAGGCCGGTCGGGGCGAAGTCGCTTACGGTGAACGTTCCAGCAGCTCTCATGGGCCGACCGTACCGATCCGGTCCGACAGTGGGCCCGGGGGCTCGAACAGTTCCCCGGCTCCGGTCAGGTCGAGCAGCCGCTCGACCATGGGACTGCCGGCACGGATGGTGATGGTCTTGCCCTGCTCTAGGGCCCGATGGCGCAGGGTGAGCAGAATGCTCAGGCCGGCGCAGTCGCAGAAGTCCACCGCGCTCAGGTCCAGGGTGATCCCGTCGACCGAGCGGCTGAGCACGTCGTCCAGGTCACCCTGGAGCCACCGGTCGGCGTCGAAGTCGAGTTCGCCCCGGACCACCACGCTCATCCGGGCGCCGTCCTGCTGGACGGCGACCGTCGCCCGGCACGGCACGAACGGCGCGCCGCTGTCCGCACGTACGACGTCCCGCGCGATGAGGGGCTGCGCCCGCGGCGCAGGCTCCGGCATGTCCCTCTCCTCCGCCCGATCCCTCTGCCTGTTTCCCTCGGCCTGATCGCCAGCCTCCGGCTCCAGGCTCTCCCGATCGACCCATTCCCGTCAACCAATACATGAAAAACAGTACGTGCTTTTGAATGCCTGAATGTCCGGCCGGTAAGCTGACAGCCATGGACGGAGTGCCCGAACCACACACCGGATGGACCTTCATCACCAACCACGCCCGGGTCCTGGCGGCAATCGCCGACAATCCCAGCACGCGCATCCGCGACATCGCCGCGCACTGCCGCCTGACCGAGCGCGCCGTCCAGAAGATCATCGCCGACCTGGAACGCGACGGCTATCTCTCCCACACCCGGGAGGGGCGCTCCAACAGCTACCGGATCGACCCCAGCAAGATCCTTCGGCACCCTGCCGAAGCCGGGCTGACCGTGGCGGCACTGCTCGCCCTGCTCATCCAGGACGAAGCCGCCCGCGGCACGCTTCCCCACCCCCACGTCACGGCGGAGTCCTGACGGTCACGCCCCAACGGTCACAGCGCCAGCACGACCGCCGCGCCAAGCCCTCCGGCCCCGAGGGCGAACGCACCGGTGCGTACGGTTCCGCGGTGCCACGGGAAGGGACGGTCGAGGGAGATGCGCCCCGGCCCCACCCCCGCGATGGCGAGCGCGGAGGCCGCGATGCACATGGGGTGTTCCAGGCCGCCGTCCATGGACCACAGCCCATGGGAAGCGGTGACGGCCATGGCGTTGATCATCACTCCGACGGCGGCGGCCGCCAGCGGGGTGAGGAGTCCGGCGGCCAGACCGAGCCCGCCCAGCAGTTCACCGGTTCCGGCCAGGCCGGCGTGGAAGGTGCCGGGGTGATAGCCGAGCTCCGCGAGCTGTTTGCCGGTGACGGCCAGTCCCGGCCCGCCGAACAGGCCGAAGAGTTTCTGTGCGCCGTGCCCGGCGAGCACCAGCCCCACGGTGAGCCGCAGAATCAGGATGCCGAGGTCGGCGCCGTATGAGTTCAGGAAGGCGGTCCGGGCGTCGGTGTCCGACCGCCGTTCGGTCGGCGGTCTCATGACGATGCCTCTTCCGTGCTCAGAGATTAAGCCAACGGCTTCTTCCTTTTTTCGGGGCTCTCGGCGGCGCCGGGGCCGAGCCTGACGCAGCATTCTCCGGGTTCGGGGGCCAGGACCGCCCGCACCCCGGTGATGCCGAGGCCTTCGAGGTAGCCGGTGAGGAAGGCGTGGTTCATCCCGCACACCAGGTCGGGGGCCTTGGCGGCCAGCGGGTGGAACGGGCAGTTGCGCAACCGCAGCCGGGTGGGGGTTTCGCGGACGGGTTCGTAGCCGTGCAGGTCGAGCATGCGCTCGCAGGCGGTCAGACCGCGTTCAGGGCCCAGGCGGCCGGGGCGGGTGCGGTCCCGTTCGGCTTCGCCCATGTCCCGGCCGCGCCGGCCGGCGGCCCGGACCGCTGCCTGCGCGGCGTTCTCGCCGGCACCCTCCGTCAGGACGGCGTCCAGCAGGAGGTCGGCCAGGAGTTCGTGGCGCCGGTCGGGGATGTTCACCGTGATCTGGGCATCGGTGGGTTCGTAGACCTTCGGCTGCCTGCCGACCTTACGGATCCCACCGGGCGGGTCGTAGTGCGCGCGCAGCAGACCGGCGTCGACGAGCTTGTCGAGGTGGAAGGCGGCGAGCTTGCGCGAGATGCCGACGCTGGCGGCGGCCTCATCGCGGGTCACGGCGCGGCGGGCGCGCCGGATGAAGGCGAACATGCGTCGCCGCGAGTCCTCGCCCAGGACGCTGACGGAGTCGATCGCGGCGCCGGCCGCGTCGGCCGGCGAAGTCGGGTCTATGGCCACGAGACCACGGTAACTCCTGCGTACGTGGGTCCTGCGTGGTTTGCGACGTCATGAGCTGCATACCTTGACGTTCTCGCGCAATAAGACCAAGCTTTATTGGTGAAAAGGAAAGGAGTCAGCGATGGCCAGTGAGTCTCAGCTTCAGGCGAAGCGGCCGACCAGTGCCGCGCTCGCCGGTCCGTACGGTCATCCCTTCCATCCGATCCTGGTGACGGTGCCGATCGGCGCCTGGGTGGCCGGCCTGGCGTTCGACATCGCCTCGCACGTCGTGCGCCGTCCGGCCTTCCTGACCGAGGGCTCAAAGTGGCTGATCGCGGTCGGGGTGATCGGCGCGCTGCTCGCCGCCATGGTCGGATTCCTCGACCTGCTCGGGATCCCCGCCGGGACCCGGGCGTTCCGCACCGGCCTGGTGCACATGGCGTTGAACCTGCTGGTGACCGCCGCCTATGTCATCAATTTCCTCTGGCGCCACAGCGGCTACACCGACGGCGGCAGCGTCGGCCTCGGCCAGCTCGCCCTGTCCGCCGTCAGCCTGGTGGTCCTGGGCGTCTCGGGGTTCCTGGGCGGCAAGCTCGCCTACCGCTACGGCGTGCGCGTCGCCGACGAGAGCACCCAGGCAGAGGGATACGTCTCACCACACGCTCCATCACTCGGGAGTTCCCCATGGACATCGCGGCACTGATCGCCTGGCTGGTCACAGCCCTCGGCGGCTTCTACATGCTGGGCACCTGGATCCAACGCGGGGGGATCCGGCAGCAGCAGTCCGGTGCGAGCCGTCTGCCCGCGCCGGTGGTCTTCGGTCATTTCGCCCTGGCCGCGATCGGCCTGGTGGTGTGGATCGTCTACGTGGTGGCCGACAAGAGCGGCCTTGCCTGGACCGCGTTCGGTCTCCTGCTGCCGGTCGCCCTGCTGGGATTCGTGATGCTGGGCCGTTGGCTCCCCGTCTACCGCGGCCGTGCCATGGCCACGGCGGCGCCGGGCGCCGCGTCCACGCCGGTGACCGAAGAAGCCGTACCCGCCGAACGCCACTTCCCGCTGCCGGTGGTGCTGGCGCACGGCCTGTTCGCCGTGGTCACCCTCGTCCTGGTGCTGCTCGTGGCCCTCGGTATCGGCGGTGGCTGACATGACCGAGCTCTCATCCCACGCCACCGCTCGCATGGCCGGCCAGGACGGACCGGCACCCGCGGCGCCTGCCCTGCGGGTGGTCCACGAGCCGGGCGGTATCGACCTGGCCGCCGCCCAGGACGCGGCCGGCCGCTTCCTCAGGGCCCTCGGTGTCTCCACCGACTCGGAGAGCCTGCGCGGCACACCGGGGCGGATGGCCCGCGCCTACGCCGAGCTGTTCAGTCCCCGCCCCTTCGACCTGACCACCTTCCCCAACGACGAGGGCTACGACGAACTCGTCCTGGCGCGCCGGATCCCGGTCCGGTCGGTGTGCGAACACCATCTGCTGCCGTTCGTCGGCACCGCCCACGTCGGCTACCTGCCCGGCGGCCGGATTCTCGGCCTGTCGAAACTGGCCCGTGTCGTCGAGCACTTCGCCTGCCGCCCGCAGGTCCAGGAACGCCTGACCAAACAGGTCGCCGACTGGCTTCAGACCCACCTGGAGCCGAAGGGTGTCGGCGTGGTGATCGAGGCCGAACACACCTGCATGACCCTGCGCGGCGTCCAGGCGGGCGGCTCCAGCACCATGACCTCCAGCATGCTCGGCCTGCTGCGCACCGACGCCCGCTCCCGCAGCGAATTCCTGGCCCTGACCGGCGCGACCTCGTGACGGCGGAGCCCTGTCGGGCTCCGCCGTGTAGGTGTCAGGGGGCGTCCACGCGGCCGTACTTGGGCACGGTCACCGTACGGGCGCCGGGAGTGCCGCCCAGGACGACCTTGCGGTAGGTGATGTTGTGGTCCCCCGTCGACCGTGACATACGTGCCGAGGTCGAGGGTGACGCCGGGTTCGCCCTCATAGCGGTCGAGGGTCACCGCGGAGGTGGCGGCGATGAGTTTGAGTTTCGGCGTCCCCGCCGGGGTGGCCGCGGTCGCGCCGGGTGCCGTGACGGTGCCGGCGGCGCCGACGGCCAAGGCCGCGGCCGCGATGAACGCCGAACGGGTTAACGCACGGGGCAGATGTCTGGTCATCGGTTCCTCGCTCTGCGTCGGTCCGAAGCTGAACGCACCATGTGCTCGCCTCGGGCGACAACACATGTGTGCCATCGGTGAACAGGGCGAAAAACCGATCAAGGTTGCCTGCCGGGCCGTAGTGCCCGGAATTCCCGCCCGGCGCGTGCGGTGCGGACCGCCCTATGACGTCTTGCGGCCGACGCCCGCGTAGACCCAGTACTCGGACGGGTCGTCGGGGATCTCGTCGTCCGGGTCCGGGCGCCACAGGGGTACGTAGGTCAGGCCCGGCTCGACGAGGTCGAAGCCGTCGAAGAGGCCGAGGATCTCCGCGCGGGAACGGGCCGTCACCGGGGAACTGGCCCGCGACCGGTACAACTGGCCCACGGCCGCGGCTGTTTCCGGGCGGTCCTGGTTGGTGGCATGGGTCATCGCCAGCCAGCTCTCGGCGGGCAGTGCGTCACGGAAGGCGGTCACGATGCCGGCCGGGTTGTCCTCCGGTGAGATGAAGTGCAGGATCGTGATCATCAGCACGGCGACGGGCTGGTCGAAGTCGATCAGCTTCCCCACCTGTGGGGCGGACAGGACGTCGGCGGGCCGGCGGATGTCGGCGTTCACGATGTCCGCGTCCGGGTTGTCGGCCAGCAGGGCCGCGCTGTGCGCCACGGCCACGGGGTCGTTGTCGACGTAGACGACCCGGGCCCCCGGGCCGGCCGACTGCGCCACCTCGTGGACGTTGCCCTGGGTGGGAATGCCCGAGCCCAGATCGATGAACTGGCGCACCCCGGCGTCGACGAGGAAGCGGACGGCCCGGCCCAGAAAGGCACGGTTGGCCCGGGCGAGCGTCCGGACCTGAGGATCGATGGCCGTGAAGGCGGCGAGTGCCTCACGGTCCATGGCGAAGTTGTGGTGCCCGCCCAACATGGCGTCGTACATGCGGGCAACGCTCGCCTTGTCCGGATCGATTCCTTCCGGCAGACCCGCACCAGCGGACATCTCAACACCCCTGTCCCTCAGCGATCTTGACGCATCATCATATAGTGATCTCACAGCGCGGCGGGCCCCCGTCCCCGCGCCGGCCCCTGCCCCTGCGCGACGCCCCGGCCCCACCCGGAAAGGCACGACCCTGCGGAACGAAGCACGGCCCTCCCTCTCCCCCGCGGCCGATGTCATAGGCTCCGAACTCGACCTGCGGCTGACCGGCAGCCAGGTCGTGCACGCGTTGACGCCGGCGTTGTGCGACGCGGCGTCGGTCTATCTGCTGGAGCGATGGCTGCAGGAGGAGAACGGCTCCGCCTCCGCCGACCCGCCGCGGATCGAAGGCCGCCGCCTCGCCGTGCGTGTGGGTTCGGACACCGCCGAGGACTGGGAACCGCTGCTCCCCCTCGGGGAAGTGATCGTCTTCCCTCGCGAGACCCCCTACGCACGCGCTCTCGCCACCCGGCGCACCCAACTGCTCGACGCCGTGGACACCCATACCTCCGAGCGGCTCGGCTCGCTCGCGGACGACAGTTCCCGCATCGAGGACCTGCTCAAAACGGCCTCCTTCCTGGTCGTGCCCCTGCATCTGCGGGACGTGGCCGTCGGATTCATCGCCTGCACCCGGGGGCCCGAACGGGCGCCGTTCGCGGCCGACGACGCGGTGGCCGTGGAGCGGCTGGCGACCCGGGCCTGTATGGCACTGGACAACGCGCGCCGGTACGAGCGGGAGCGCCGCACGGCGCTGGCCATCCGCGGCAGCCTGCTGCCCGCCGCCGACGCGGAATACCCCGGTTGCCGCATCGCCCACGGCTGCCTTCCGGCCGGTGACGGCGACATCATCGGCGGTGACTGGTTCGACGTCCTGCCCCGGCCGGGCGGGCGCATCGGCCTCATCGTCGGAGACGCGATGGGCCACGGCCCCGAGGCGGCCGTCGCGATGATCCAGCTGCGCACCGCGGTCCGCGCCCTGGCGGGACTCGACATCCCACCGGCCGATCTCATGCACCGGCTCGACGCGCTCGCCTGCGACACCCCGGGTGCCTCCTTCGCGACCTGCGTCTACGCCGAGTGGGACGCGGAGCGGCACATGTGCACCCTCGTCGGTGCCGGTCACCCTCCCCCGCTGATCCGCGGCCCGGACGGACGCGCCGTACCGGTCACGCTCGCCAGCCCCGGCCTGCCCCTGGGGCTCGGGACGGACACCTACGAGGCCACGGTGCTGGACGTGCCGGAGCCCGCCCTGCTCGTCCTCTACAGCGACGGCCTGGTCGAGTCCCGGCAGACGGACATCGACCAGGGGATCACCCGGCTCGGACGCGCCCTCGACTCGGCCACGACCACCGCCGCCCACAGCCAGGAGACTCTGCACGCCCTGTGCCGACGCCTCCTGCACACCCCGAACGTCCCGGCCGGAAGGGACGACCGGACACTGCTGATCGCCGCGCTGACGCCGGGGCCGCCTCGATGACACACACTCCCACGGCCTCCCCCTCCGAGCGGGTCCGTCCTGCCCGTTCGCCGAAGCCTCCCTCGCGGGGCGACATCCAGGGGCTGCGCGGGCTCGCCGTCACGCTCGTCGTGCTCGCGCACGCGGGAGTTCCGTACCTGGCGGGCGGCTATGTCGGCGTCGACGTCTTCTTCGTGATCTCCGGGTTCCTCATCACGTCGGGCCTGCTCCGGGAGACCGAACGGTCCGGATCGCTGTCGCTGCGGCGTTTCTACGCCCGGCGCGCGGTGCGCATCCTCCCGCTCGCGACCCTGGTCTCGCTGGCCACCATGGCGGGCTGCCGGCTCTTCGCCTCGAAGATCCGCTACACCGAGTTCCTGCACGACGCACTGGCCAGTGCGCTGTACTTCATGAACATCGACCTGGCGGCCTCCGGCACCGACTACCTGCGTGAGGGCAGTGCTCCCTCGCCGTTCCAGCACTTCTGGTCGCTGTCCGTGGAGGAGCAGTTCTACCTCCTGTGGCCCGTGCTCCTCCTCGTCAGCCGGAAACTGCCCGGGCGTCCGTGGCTGCGGGCCCTGCCGCTGGCCGTGCTGTGCCTGGTGTCGTACGCCCTGGGCGTCCAGGCGGCCGAAACCTCGCCCTCCTGGGCCTACTTCGGTCCGCACACCCGGCTGTGGGAACTGGGTGCCGGAAGTCTGCTGGCCTTCTGCGCCGGGGCGGCGGCGCGCCTTCCGCGCGTGCTGTCCGCCGCGGGTACGCGGCTGGGGCTCGCCGGCATCGTCGCGTCGGCGGTGCTGTACGACGACGCCACCGCTTTCCCCGGCCACTTCGCGCTGCTGCCCGTGCTGGGTGCGGTCCTGGTGATCGCGGGCGGGTGCCGTGCCTCCCCGTCCCCGGCCTGCCGGTTGCCCGGGCTGCGTCCCGCGACCTGGGTGGGCGACCTCTCGTACGGCTGGTACCTGTGGCACTGGCCACTGCTGATGATCGGCCCCGTTGCCCTGCGCCGGCCGGCCGAGCCCTTGCTGAACCTCGCGCTGTGCGCGGCCGCCCTGCTGCTCGCCTGGGCGAGCCTGCACCTCGTGGAGAACCCCGTCCGGTTCCACGGCCCGCTGCGCGGCAGGCCCACCGCGGCCGTGGCATTCGGCCTCGGCCTGTCGGCGGCCGTCGTGTCCGCCGCCATCGTCGCGGCGCACTTTCCGCCGTCGATCGGCTACGGCGGCCGCGCTCCCGGGCTGGACGAGGCCCTCACCACGGCACAGGACCCGCATTCCCGGCTCGCCGGTCTCATCGCCGCGCCCGCGACCGGGCTGCCGCGCAACATGTCACCGTGGCTCCCCGACATCAAGAAGCGGCGGTCGGCCGTCTACCGCGACAGCTGTCATGCCGACTACGCCGCCACCGAGTCACCCGCCTGCGTGTACGGACACCGGTCCTCCGACCGGGTCGTCGTCCTCTACGGGGACTCCCATGCCGCACAGTGGTTCCCGGCGCTGGAGAAGCTGAGCCGGCGGTACGGGTGGAAGCTGGTGTCGCTGACGAAGGCGTCCTGCAAGACCGCCGACATCACGACCGTCAACAAGCACCGGCCGTACGAGGCGTGTGACACGTGGCGGAAGAACGCGCTGGAGCGGATCGCGCGGCTGCGTCCGATGCTGGTGGTCGCCTCCTCGTCCGAGGCGGCCACGCCGGTGCGGCGGATGGCGGACCCCCGGCGGGACTGGGAGGCGGGCTACGAACGCGTCTACCGGACGCTGGTCCGCGCCGCGGACCACGTTGCCGTGCTGCTCGACAATCCGTGGCCCAAGGGCGATGCCGTCGAGTGTGCGTCCAACTATCCCCTGTGGCTGGAGAACTGCGAACCGGACCAGCGCGACGCGATCAAGGACCCGGTGCTTCGGGAGGCCGGCCGGAAGGCTGCTGGGCGGGCCGGCGCCGCCGTGCTCGATCCCGAGCCCTGGCTGTGCCCGCGGTCGGGCAAGTGCCCTGTGGTCGTGGGCGACACATTCGTCTACCGGGACGAGAGCCATGTCGCGGAGTCCTATGCCGAGGCGCTGACGCCGGTGCTGCGCGAGGAGTTGCGCCGGGTGTTGCGCGAGCCGGCTCTTCTCGGCGACAGGGCAGCGGACCCTGGGTGACCGCCGGGTGCTGTCCCCTCTACACCGGGCCGCTTCCCACAGCGTCGGCGGTCTCGTACCTCCTGCACCGCCGCAGGGCGAGGGGCGCCCGGTCGTACGGACGGGCACCCCGTACCGGTGTCAGGCCCGGCCGGTGCCTTCGTCCCTCACCCGCTGGGCGACATCCCGCAGCTTGACGTTGTGGTGCTGGGACAGGCGGCGCAGCACGTTGAAGGCCTCCTGTTCGCTCAGTCCGTGGCGTTCCCTGAGGATGCCCATGGCCTCGCCGATGGCATGCCGGGTCTCCAGGGCGTGCTCGAGCTGGTCGATGGTGCGGGCGTCGGCCAGCGCGACGGCCGCGTGCGAGGCCAGCAGCCAGCCCGCGGTTTCGATGTCGTGGCTGAAGGCCCCTGGGCGGTGTGCGTAGAGGTTCAGCGCGCCGAAGTCCTCGTCGTGGGTGTAGAGCAGTACACCCGTCATGCTTCCGATGCCGAGTTCGCGTGCGGCGGCGGCGTAGCGGGGCCAGGCCTGCTGGGGCTGGGTCATGTCCGCGATGCGGAACGCGCGCTCACCGTCGTTGTCCGCGCCACGGGCCAGATCGAAGCACGGGCCCTCGCCCAGCTCACCCTGGAGCCGGTCGCTCTCCTGCACCATGTCGCCGCAGGCGGACAGGGTCACGGCCTGGCCTTTGCGCACCGCGAGGATCCCCGCCGCGTCACAGCCCTCGACCAGCTTCACCGCGGACGCCGTGATCTCGTCCAGGGTCGCCTGGACGGAGTCCTGCCGGAGCAGGTCCCGCGCGAGCAGAGCCATCCGCTCCGCGTACTCGCGCCACTCCATGCGCCACCACCACCTCGATCACCGCTGCGGCCACAGTACGCCTGCTACCCGCCCCAGATCTTGCGGTACGCCACCCGGTAGCCGGACGGGTCCCAGGATGTGGCACCGCCGCTGTTGCCGGCCGTGGTGATGTGGACGGGGGCCACGTATCGGCTGGCGGGGCGGCCGGAGAAGGCGCGGTTGAACTCGTCGACGATCTGCCAGCCCTGGAGGGACAGCGGTTCCGGGACGGTGGCCGCCTGGTACTGCCCGCTGTTGATGCGCTGGAAGGCGGAGGGGTCGCCGTCGCCGGCGCCGATGTTGAACGGGGGGCCGGAGCCTTTGCGGCCCGCCGCGCGGAAGGCGGGGGCCGCGTCGGCGAAGTACAGGTCGTTGATGGCCACGGAGTGGGTCCACTCGCTCCCGAACCGGGACAGGAGGGAGGAGATCTCCGGCGGGGTGCGGCTGCTCGCGTCGGGGATCGGGATGTTCTCGTACGCGAGCAGCTTCACGCCCCGGCAGGTGGCGAGCTCCTTCCTGATCAGGTCGGACTTGTCCTTCGCGAAGGGGATCGAGGCGTCGGTGATGAGCACGACCCCGGCACGGCCGCGGGACTCCGCGATGACCCACCGGGCGCTGATGCCGGCCACCTCCTCGACGCGGGTGGTGATGTTGGTGAACAGTTCGGGCCGCCGGCTGGGGCCGGGAGCGGCGAGCGCGTGCCAGCCGACGAGCGGGATCTGCTCGGCGTTGGCCTGCGCGGTCTGCGGGGCCGTCGAGCCGGGGTCGAATCCGCCGATGACGATGCCCGAGGGCTTGAGGGTCACCGCCTGGCTCATCGCCGCCCGGATGCCGGCGGGGGTGCCCTGGCCGTCGATCACCCGGACCTTCCAGCCGATGACCCGTGCGGCCTCCCGTACCCCGCTCGCGGCGCCCGCGACTCCGGGGTTGGTCATGGTCTGGGCGACGAAGACGATGGTCTTGCCGGGCACCGCCGCGGGGCCCGTGGTCGGCCCGTTCCACGGGACGTCGGTCCGCTCCGCCCGGTCGACGGCGGCCCGGGCCCTGGCATGAACGGCGGGGCAGCCGTTCGGGCCGGTCGTGGACTCCCCCGAGTCTGCGGTCGAACCGCGTTCACAGCCGGTGAGGGCGATCGCCGCGGCCAGCAGGGCGCACGAGGCGAGCCGGACCTGGCGGGCGCCGGGGGTGGCCTTGCGGTTGCCGTGCACGGGAGCTCCTCGCGGAGGGCTGGGCGGAGGTTGCGGCCGGGGGCGCGGACACAGGGCCGGTCAGGAACCGGGACCGGCGGTACCGCCCTCCTGCGTCGGGGCGGACGGTGGCGGCGGTGCGGCGGGCGCGTCGCGGGCCGCGGCGGCGCCGGTGCGCAGCCGGCGGCGGGCGGCGTAACCGGCCAGGCCGACGGCGATGAGCAGGGTGCCGCCGTAGAACAGCGGTACCGTCCAGAAGTCGGCGCCCAGTTGGGCGATGCCGGTGAGGCCGACGGCGAGGACGGCGACGGCGACCAGGGTTCCGAGGGCGTTGGGGCGGCCCGGTTTGATCGCCGTGGAGCCGAGGAGGGCGCCGGCGAAGGCGGGCAGCAGATAGTCGAGGCCGACACTCGGATTGCCGATCTGCTGTTCGGCCGCGAGCAGCACACCGGCGAAGCCGACGATCAGCCCTGATGCGGCGAACGCGTACACGGTGTACGTGCGGACCGGGATGCCGACGAGGTCGGCGGCGCGCCGGTTCGAGCCGACGACGTACAGGTACCGGCCGAGCGGCAGCCGCTCCAGGAGCAGCCAGAGGACCAGCGCGAGGGCGAGGACGTAGAAGGCGGGGACGGGAAGGCCGAGGAACGTGGAGTCGTAGAGGTCGGTGAAGCCGGCCGGGAGGCCTCGCGGGCCGGGGACGATCCGGCCGCCGTCGGTGACCCAGCCGGTCACGGCGTACATCATGCTGCCGGTCCCGAGGGTGGCGATGAAGGAGTCGATCCGGCCGAACTCGACGATCGCACCGTTGAGGACGCCGACGACCGCCCCTCCGGCGATCACCACGAGACAGGCGAGCGGCCAGGGCCACCCGTCGTGGACGAGGAGCCGCATCACCATGACGTGCGCCAGGCCGAGGCCGTAGCCGAGGGAGAGGTCGAACGCCCCGGTCACGATGGGGACCATGGCGGCGAGCGCGAGGACGGCCGGGATCGACTGGTTGGACAGGATCGAGTCGACGGTGTCGTGGGTGGGAAAGGTGCGCGGCAGGGCGAGCGAGAAGATCAGGACGAGCAGCGCCGTGAGGGCCAGGAGGCCGTAGGCGCCGACGAGGTGCCCGCCCGGTCGGTGCGGCCTGGGCGTGGAGGGTGAGGGCGGCGCCGTCATGGGTTCGTCGCGGTTCCGGGGCGGGGCATGGCCGAAGCAGCCCGGGTGAGCCCGGCGACCGTGAGGGCCGGGCCGCTCAGTTCGGCCGTCACGGCCCCGCGGACGAGGACCACGGCCCGCCGGCACACGCGCGCGACCTCCTCGAAGTCGGTGGAGACGAGCAGGACCGCGAGGCCCGCGGCCAGCGCCTCGTCGAGCAGGCGGTAGATCGCGGCCTTGGCCCCGAGGTCCACGCTCGCGGTCGGTTCCTCGAGGATCAGCAGGCGCGGGCCGGCGTTCAGCCACCGGCCGATCATGACTTTCTGCTGGTTGCCGCCGGACAGGGTGGCGAGGGGCGCCTCGCTGTCACGGGGACGCACCGAGAAGCGTTCCAGCAGGGTCACGGCCTCGGCGCGTTCGCGGCGGGGGCCGATCCAGATCGGCGCCGGTCCGCCTCCCGCGCGCGGGTTGGCCAGGAGGTTCTCCCGTACGGTCAGGTCGGCGGCGCACCCTTCCCGCAGCCGGTCCCCCGGCACGAAGCCGACACCGAGGCGGACGGCGTCGGCGACCGTGCGGGGGTGATAGGGCAGGCCGCCGAGCCGGGCCCGTCCGTCGAGGAGGGGGTGGGAGCCGGCGAGGGCCCGGCCCAGGTCCAGGTGTCCGGCGCCCGTGAGGCCGACCAGTCCCAGGACCTCACCGGCCCTGAGCTCCAGGCTGACCGGTCCGGCGCCGGCGGTCCGGACGCCGTCGAGGGTGAGCACGGGCGGACCGCCGGCGGGCGCCGCGGTGGGCCGGTAGTCGGCCGGTTCCTCGCCGACGATGTCGCGCACCAGGTGGCCGGCGCTGTGGCCCGCCAGCGGGCCGTGGCTGACGAGGCGGCCGTCGCGCAGGACGGCGAAGGTGTCGGCGACCTGGTACACCTCGTCGAGGCGGTGGCTCACGTAGAGGATGGCGTGTCCCCGGTCGCGCAGGGTGTGCAGGACGTGGAAGAGCCGGGCACAGTCCGGGGCCGGGAGACGGGCGGTCGGCTCGTCGAGGACGATGAGCTTCGCGCGTGCCGCCAGGGCTCTGGCGATGGCGACCAGTGACCGCTCGGCCGGGCCGAGCCGGGCGATCGGCGCGTCGGGGTCCAGATGTGCGGCGACGATCCCCAGGGCGTCGGCACCGCGCTCGCGGGTCCGCCGCCAGGAGATCAGTCCGGCGCGTCGCGGATACCCGGCGGTCAGGGCGACGTTCTCGGCGACCGTCATCCATTCCACGAGACCGAGGTCCTGGTGGATGAAGGACATGCGCCGGGAGGCGGCGTCGCTGCCGAGCGGGTGCCCATCGACCGTGATCCTCCCGGCATCGGCGTGGTGGACGCCGGCGAGCACCTTGATGAGCGTGGACTTTCCCGCGCCGTTGGGCCCGAGGAGGGCGAGGACGCTTCCGGCGTGGACGTCGAGGTCGACCCCGGCCAGGGCGACGGTGCCGCCGAACCGCTTGCCGAGCCCGCGGATGCGGACCAGCGGTGGTGTCCCGAAGGGCGCCGGCGCCTTCGCAGACGAGTCTGGAGCGTCGTGCACAAGCGGGATACTAGCCGAATAAAACACTCTATTTCGGGCATACCCGGGCGCGTCGCACCCTCCTCACGCCGCGTCGAGCTCGCACTCGGCCCAGATGACCTTGCCCTGCGGCAGGTAGCGCGTGCCCCAGCTCCGGGACAGCTGCGCGACGAGGAACAGGCCGCGCCCGCCCTCGTCGGTGCTGGCCGCCCGACGGAGGTGCGGGGCGGTGTTGCTGGCGTCGGAGACCTCGCAGATCAGGGCCCGGTCGTACAGCAGCCTCACCCGGATGGGGCCGGCCCCGTGGCGGATGGCGTTGGTGATGAGCTCGCTCAGTATCAGTTCCGCGGCGAACGCCGCCTCCTCGACGCCCCAGTCGGCCAGCTGCCGGTTGGCGGACGCACGGACCTCGCTGACCAGGGCGGGGTCGGCGGCCAGCTCCCAGGTGGCGATCCGGTCGGCGTCCAGGGCGTGAGCACGGGCGACGAGCAGGGCGATGTCGTCGTACGGGTGGTCGGGCGCCACCGTGTCCAGGATCGCCTCACAGGTCTCGTCGGGTGTGCGGTCCGCGTGCGCCAGGGCCTCGCGCAGCTGCTCGAGGACCGCGTCGACGTCGCGGTGCCGGTCCTCGATCAGTCCGTCCGTGTAGAGGACCAGCTGGCTGTCCTCGGGCAGGTCGATCTCGACGGCGTCGAAGGGCAGCCCGCCGAGGCCGAGCGGGGGTCCGGCCGGCAGGTCGGGATAGGTGACGGTGCCGTCGGGGCGGACCAGGGCGGGCGGAGGGTGGCCGGCGCGGGCCATGACGCACCGCTGCGTGGTCGGGTCGTAGACGGCGTACAGGCAGGTCGCGCCGATGATGCCGGCGCCCTCACCGCCGGGGTCCTCCCGGTCCAGGCGCCCCACGAGGTTGTCGAGGTGGATGAGGACCTCGTCCGGCGGGAAGTCGAGCTCGGCGTAGCTGCGCGCGGCGGTGCGCAGCCGGCCCATGGTGGCGGCCGAGAGCATGCCGTGGCCGACGACGTCGCCGACCAGGAGGCCGACGCGGCTGCCGGACAGGGGGATGACGTCGTACCAGTCCCCGCCCACGTCGGCTTCGGCGGGGAGGTAGCGGTGGGCGACCTCGACGGCGTCCTGGTCGGGCAGGCCGTGCGGAAGCAGTCTGCGCTGGAGGGCCAGGACCATGGTGCGCTCGTGCGTGTAGCGCCGGGCGTTGTCGATGGACAGGGCAGCGCGGCTGGCGAGTTCCTGGGCCAGCGCGCAGTCGTCGTCCCCGTAGGGCGCCGGGTCCTGGGCGCGGTAGAAGCCGACGATGCCCAGCACGACACCGCGGGCGACGAGGGGTACGGCGATGAGGGAGTGGACGTGGGCCAGCAGCGCGTCGGTGTGCTCGGGGTCGTAGGCGAGCCAGCCCGCGGCGACCTTCAGGTCCGGTTCCAGAACTGCCTGTCCGCTGGTCAGACAGCGCAGCTGGGGTGCGGTCGGACCGTAATCGGCCCGCTTGCCGACGGCGATGAAGGGAAGGTCGTGGCGGATGCCGTGGACCACCGTACGGCGCAGGTCCCCCAGGGGGTCGGCGGACTCCTCACCGCGCAGGACGGCATCGGGCAGGTCGATGGTGACGTAGTCGGCCAGTCGCGGGACGGCCGTCTCGGCGAGTTCCTCGGCGGTGCGGCGCACATCCAGGGTGGTGCCCACGCGGGCACTGGCCTCGGACAGCAGCTCCAGGCGACGGCGCGCGGCCAGGGCGTACGTCCCCACACGCGGCTCGCCCACCATCACCAGCCCTCTGGCCTCGGTCGGCCGGCCGGGGTGATCGTCCTTCGTGCCGTCGGCCCCGTTGGTCGTGGCCTTGCCGCCCGCCGCGACCAGGCCGGGCTCGCCGTCGGCGAGCAGGTGCCCCGGCGGCGGAGTGCGGGACCGGCGCGCCAGCGGGGGGACGGCGCAGACGACGACCGGCTCGGCGGCGAAACCCGCCATCGTGTCGAACTGGTGCGGTACGACGAGGAGCTCCGCCGGTGCGGCCCCCGGGAGGACGGCCTCGACCGCGATGCCTTCCGTCCCGGAGGCACTCGTCATCGGACGGCTCAGGAGTGTGACCCGCCGGCCGTCGGGCAGGGGCACGTCCACGGCGGCCCGCTGCGCGCCGGAGATCAGCTCGGTGGCCTTCTCCAGGAGCATGGCCTGGTCACGCGGGCGCAGCTCGCGGGCCAGTTCGTCCACGGCGACGCTGTGGTGCGGGCCCGCGGCCGCTTCGGCCTGCGCCGCCAGGTACGCCGTCAGCAGTGCGCGCTCGCGTTCGGAGCTCTGCCCCAGCAGCCGCCGCTCGATGGCCGCGGCCGCCTTGCGTATCACCGCGCCCAGGCCCAGGGTTTCGGCGCTGCGCGGATAGCCCATGCACAGCACTCCCTCGATGCGCGCGCTGAGCGGGTCGCGGACGGGCAGCGCGAGGCAGGCGCTTCCCTGAGCGCGCTCGGCGAAGTGCTCGGCTCCGTAGACCCGGATGAGTTGCCGCTCCGCCAGGGCCAGCCCGATTCCGTTGGTGCCTGCGACCTGCTCGGCGAACACGAAGCCCGGGACCCTCTGGATCGCCGGGAGGTCGCCGGCCAGCGACGGCCGTCCGAACCGGCGGAGCAGGACCGTGCCGTTCGCGTCGGCGACGGAGATGTTCATCTCGCTGCCGGAGAACTTGGTCTGGAGCCGGTCGAGCACCGGCACGGCCGCGCGGACGATCCGTCCGCCGGGATCGAAGTCCTCGTTGAAGGGGAGGTCGTTCTGGTCGGGCGAGAGCCCCAGGGACCGGCAGCGCTGCCAGGAGCTCAGGATCGGCGTGCGCACGCCGTTGTCGACCGGCTCACCCTGCAGGAACCGCTCACGGAAACGGGCGGGCCCTGTGCCGTCCGTCGCACGCCCCGCCGGTTTCGGTTCTCCGCCGGACCGATCCACGCTTCGCCCCACTCACACCAGAGACAGGCCATTTTCTGTGACTATACGGAAAAATCTGGCATTGACGAGGATACGGCATCGGGGTCACGCGTCACGGTCACAGGACCGCGACCGGAGTGACGGGCGATCCCGTCCCACCCGGTACGTTCAGCGGCGCCACGACGAGCAGGAACGCGTACCGTCCGGCCTCGGCGGTCGCGGCGGAGAGGGCCTCCAGATCGAGGTTGTCCAGCAGGGGCACCCCCATCGCGGCGACGGCCAGCGCGTGCACCGGCGAGTGCACGCCGTCGACGGGCGAGGGCCGTACGTCACTGTCGCCGTCGCCCCCGAGTAGCGCGATCCCCCGCTCGGCCAGCAGCGGTACGGCGTCCACGTGGAAGCCCGCGCCGGCCGTGCCGGGATCCCAGGCACCGAGTTCCCGGCGGCGGCGGACCTGCCCGGAGCGCAGCAGCACCGCGTCGCCCTCGCCGATCGTCACCCCGAGCGCCTGCTCGGCGGCGACGACGTCCCGCGCGTGGACCGCCTGTCCCGGCTCCAGCCAGCGGATCCCGAGGACGGCGGGGAGATCCAGGAGCACCCCTCTCGTCACCAGGGGCCCGAGCGCGGACACCGCGCCGAAGCGGGCGCCCGAGGCATCGACGGCCTCGTGTGCCGTCCGGCCGTCGTAGAGCCGCCCCCGGTAGGCGATGTGGCACAGCGCGTCGAGATGGGTGACGCCCTTGCCGTGGTAGTCGACGGCGATGAAGTCCTTGTGGGTGGAGGGTTCCGGGTCCTCCACGTCACCGAGATCGGTCATGTGGTGCAGGGCGGGCCTGGGGTTGTCGGGGCCGGACCGGGTGTTCCACGGCAACGCCATCGGCACGACCGTCCCGGACCGCACCGCGGCCACGGCCCGCCGTACGTGGTCACCGGTCACCCGGTTCCAGGCCCCGCGGTCGGCCGGGGTCCAGGTGCCCCAGGTGCGCACCGCGTCGAAGAGCGCGTCGAACTCCTGGCGGGAGACGGCGGGCCCGTTCCCGGTCCCGGCCGGCCTCGGGCTCAGTGCTCCCCTCCGCGGTCGCCGCCGACGGCACGGCGCCGCGCCACCGGCTTGCCCCTCGGGGAGGTCGCGGGCACCTCTTCGGGGCCGAAGATCTCGTCGCCGTACAGGTCGTGGAGCCAGTTGGTCTGGTAGATGGTGTCGAGGTAGCGCTCGCCGAGATCGGGGGCGATGGCCACCGCGGTCAGGTCCCCCGCATCGTGCTGGGCGAGCCAGTCCGTGGCGCCGCTGACGACGGTCCCGGTGGAGCCGCCGAACAGGAATCCGCGGCGGGCCAGCCGGTGGCAGGTGCGAATGGTGTCCACCTCCTCGACCCGGACGACGTCGTCGACGTACGACTCGTCGAGCAGCGGCGGACGCATGCTCATGCCCAGGCCGGGGATCATCCGGCGGCCGGGCTCGCCGCCGAAGGAGACCGAACCCACGCTGTCCACGGCGACGATCCGCACCGGCCGGTGCCACTGCCGGAAGTAGCGCGCGCAGCCCATCAGGGTCCCGGTCGTGCCCGCCCCGATGAACAGCACGTCGAGCCGCGGGAAGTGGCCGGCGATCTCCGGTCCCGTGGTGCGGTAGTGCGCCCGCCAGTTTCCCGCGTTGGTGTACTGGCTGAGCCACACATAGCGGTCGTCGGACGCGCACAGCGCGCGGACGTAGTCGATCCGTTTGCCGAGGAAGCCGCCGTTGGCGTCCAGGTCGGCCACGATGTGCACCTCGCTGCCCAGAGCCTCCATCAGGAGTCTGGTCGACAGGTTGCACCGGGAGTCCGTCACGCACAGGAACCGGTACCCCTTGCTGGCGGCGATCACGCTGAGCGCCACGCCCAGGTTCCCGGACGAGGACTCGACCACGATCGAGTCCTCGGTGAGCAGGCCGTCTCGCTCTGCTGCCTCCACCATCTCGTTCGCGGCCTTCAACTTGACGGAGCCGGCGAAATTGAAGCCTTCGCACTTCAGGTGGAGACGGCACCCGAGGACCGGCTCGAGGTCGACGAACAGATGGCCTTCGTTGAAGGCGTGGGGAGCGGATATGACAGGCACGGTGGGCCTCCGGATGCCGGCGCCGAGCGGATTCGCGTTCAGCCGTACCGGCGCAGGTCGTGGAAGAAGTCGTCGATGAGGCGGAGCTGACCCGCGCGGGCCACTTCGTCGTAGACGTACTTGCCGACGGCGAGGTCGAGGACGCCGAGCCCGAACGGGGAGAACACCACCGGCCGGTCGGACGGCGGGGTCAGCCGGCCGCTCATGACGTCGTCGAGGGTGCCGTCCAGGAAGTCACGGTTGCCCGTGAGCTGTTCGGCCAGGTGGGGGGAGGTGTCGGCCTTCAGGCAGTGCTCGATGTCGTCGACGATGTTGGCCGAGGACAGCAGGATCTCCGGGGCGAGATCGCGCAGGGAGATGTGCAGGACCAGGGGGTTGTGGGCGAACCAGGCCGGGTCGCCGACATGGGGTTCGCCCGCGATGGTGGCGAAGACCACGAGGTCGCTGGAGCGGATGAGTTCCTCGGCACGGTCGTGGACCGTGACCCGGCCGGGGGCGCCGGACTGCTCCAGGTAGCCGCGGAAACCGGCCGCGCTGTCGGCGGAGACGTCGTGCACGCCGATCTCGTCGAACGCCCAGTCGGTGCCGGTCAGGAAGGTGTGGATGTAGCGGGCGATCAGGCCCGTGCCGAAGAAGCCGACGCGTGCGGGGCGGGGCCGGGTGCGGCTGAGCCGGTCGGCGGCCAGTGCGGCGGAGGCCGCGGTTCTGGTCGCGCTGATGATGGAGCTCTCCAGGCAGGCGAAGGGGTAGCCCGTGTCGTGGTCGTTGAGGATGAGGACCGCGGAGGCCCGGGGCAGGCCCGTACCGACGTTGGCCGGGAAGCTGGAGATCCATTTCAGGCCGTCGACGTGGACCGACCCGCCGATGGAGGCCGGCAGCGCGATGATCCGGTCCGCCGGGCGGTCCGGGAAGCGCAGGAAGTACGACGGGGGGTTCACGGACCGGCCGGCGCCGTGCAGCCGGTAGGTGGCCTCGACGAGTTCCACGATCTGTTTCTCGTGCCCGCTCAGCGCCTGCTGGACCTGGGTGCCGGGGATCACCGCGAAGGTCGGCGCCGGGGCCGGGCCGGAGCCGGACCGCTCGGTGGTGGGTGACAACAGGTTGGTCATCGCCGGCTCGCCTCCGGGGTCGGGCAGGAGTCGGGCAGTCGGCGGGGCTCGGCCATGCCGACCAGTACCTGGCGGTCTGCGGTGAAGGGCTCCCTGCTGTGCGCGGTGCGGATGTTGTCGACGAGCATGAGGTCGCCGTCCTGCCAGGGCTCGCGCCGGGTGTGTTCCTCGTAGGTGGTGTTGAGCAGCCGGACGATGTCCTCGCCGATCGGGGTGCCGTCTCCGAAGCGGGTGTTGAAGGGCAGTGCGTCCTCGCCGTAGACGTCCACCAGGTACTCGCGCACCTCCGGGGCGAGCGTCCACTCGTTGAGGAAGGCGATCTGGTTGAACCAGCACCGCCTGCCGGTGAGCGGGTGCCGTACCACGGCGCTGCGCCGCTGCCGGGTGTGCAGGGACCCGTCGGGCTGCCAGGTGAAGTCGATGGCGTGGGTGCGGCAGTACTCCTCGATGGCGGCGCGGTCGTCGGTGCCGAAGGATTCCGCCAGGGACGCCCCGATCTCCTCGTTGTAGGCCCGGGTCAGCAGCCAGCCCTCGTGTTCGAAGCGTTCGGTGATCTCGGTGGGCAGTGCCCGGAGCACGTCCTCCGCGTCGGCCACGGCCGTCGCCCCGCCCTGGCCGGGCGCGGTCAGGCAGGCGAACAGCATCAGACCGGGCACCTCCAGCGCGTAGCTCAGTTCGTGGTGCATGCACATCGGCTGGTTCGCCGGCCAGGTGGTGGAGGAGTACACGCCCGGGCCGTGGGTGTCGCGGGGGGCGAAGGCCTCCTTCTCCGTCATCAGACCGCCGGTCAGTGCCGTGAACACGGCTCCGGCCCCGGCCGCGTCCCGCAGTCCCAGGCCCCGGACGAGCAGCGCACCGTGCTCGGTGACCTGGGCGCGCAGCGCTTCGCGGTGCTCGGCCGCCCAGCCGGCCGCGTCACCGGGGGACTCGACGCGCAGGATCGGAGGTCCGTCCGGCTGCGGCTGTACGTCGAGCGGTGCGGCCAGGGGTGGTGAGGACGACATCTCTGTCTCCTTTCGGTTGCCCCGTGGGAGGCGACGGGAGGTTCAGTTCAGGGGGAGGCCAGTGGTTCGACGGCGCCCAGGACGGCCTGGGCGGCCTCGGCCGGGCGGGTGCGCAGGAAGTAGTGGCCGCCGTCGGCGAGTTCGTGCAGTTCCACGCGTTCGGCCAGGAGCTGCCAGTCGTGCCGGCGGTCGGCGTATCCGGCGGTGCAGGGGTCGTCGGCGGCGACGACCACGGTGACCGGTGCGGTCAGCTTCACCGCGGGTGGGGCCGCCAGGGCGGCGGCGAAGTAGCGGTGGGCGGACACGCAGTCGTGCCGGTAGGCGGCACCGACGTGCTCGGCGTGCTCGGCGTTCAGTTCCCGCAGTTCGGTGTAGCCGCTGTCGGCGGTCAGTCCCGCGGCGATGCGGGCGTTGCTCAGGCCCGTCAGCTCGTCGACGGCGGCGCGCCGGTCGGGGGCGGTGCCGAGCAGCTGGGCGGCGAGGAACACCCGGGCGACGTCGACGCCGTGCTCCTGGAGTTTCCGCGCCGTGGCCACCGCCGGAGCGGCGCCGGACGAGTGGCCCCACAGCATGACCCTGGTCAGGCCGCGAGCGGTGATCTCGGCGACGACCCGCTCCGCCACCTGCTCGATCGGCGCGAACGGCTCGGTGTGGGCGGCCAGGTCGTGACCGGGCAGCTCGACGGCGTACACCGCGACCCCGCCGGACGCCAAGGCACCGGCCATCGGCTGGTAGTTGACCGCGTTGCCGCCCGCGTAGGGGAAGCACACCAGTGCGCAGTCCGGCGCACCGCCCGCTTCCGACAGCGGCTGGAGCAGCTCCGGGCGCTGCCGGGCGCTGCCGTCGAGGAGGGCGGCGAGATCGGCCAGTACCGGGTGCCGGGTGATGTCCTTGAGGGAGACGGCACGGTCCAGGGCGATGGTGAGCTTCACCGCCGACAGCGAGGTGCCGCCGGAGTCGAAGAAGTGGTCCGTGCGGCCGATCCGGTGCTCGGGGACGCCCAGCAACTCCGCCCACGCGGCGGCCAGTTTCCGCTCGGTCGGGGTGAGGGGGGCGTGGTCGTGCGCACCCGTGCCGTCGCTCTGTAGGGGCTGGACGGCGGCCGTCCGCTCGGCCAGCGCGGTGAGGGCCTTCCGGTCGGTCTTCCCGTTGCCGGTCAGCGGCAGGACAGGCTGCCAGTGGAAGGCGGAGGGGATCATGTAGGCGGGCAGTTCGGCGCCCAGCGCCGCGCGCAGCGCGTCCGGTTCGAGGTGCCGGCCGGTGTAGAAGGCGTTCAGGTGCTTGCCGTGGTCGGCCCGTTCGGAGACGACCACCGCGCCGTCGCGCACTCCGGGCACCCGCAGCAGGGTGTTCTCGATCTCACCGATCTCGATACGGAAGCCGCGGATCTTGACCTGGTTGTCCCGGCGGCCGAGGAACTCCAGGCTGCCGCCGGGCTGCCAGCGCCCCCAGTCACCGCCGAGGTACAGCCGCTCCCCCGGCCGGTACGGATCCTCGCGGTAGGCCTCACGGGTCCGCTCGGGGTCGTTGACGTAGCCCCGCCCGACGCAGACGCCGGAGAAGGCGATCAGTCCCGGGGCGCCCAGGGGTACCAGCGACAGTTGCTCGTCGACGACGTAGACGTGCACGTTGTTGACCGCACGCCCGAGCAGCACACGCTCGGGGACGCCGGTCATGACCTCGTGGTTGGTGTCGTCCGACGTCTCCGTCAGACCGTAGGCGTTGACCAGCTTGATCCCGGGCTGGACCGCGAACCAGCGCTGGATCAGCTCCCGTTTGAGTGCCTCGCCGGTCACCGAGACGCACCGCAGGTCCGGCAGCGCGCGGGGCCGGCGTTCCAGGTACGAGACGACCACTTCCAGGTAGGAGGGCACGACCTGCGCCACGGCGGCCCGGCCGCGGACGATGGTGTCCAGGAACCGCTCGACGTCCAGGATCGCCTCCTGTCCGACCAGCAGGGTCCGGCCGCCGACGAGCAGCGCGGACACCAGTTGCCACAGCGAGATGTCGAAGCACTGCGGGGCCGTCTGTGCCACCACCGCGCCCTCGGCGATCTCCAGGTCGTCGATCTTGGCGTGGAGGTGGTTGAGCATGCCCGCGTGTTCGCACATGGCGCCCTTGGGCTCACCGGTGGAGCCGGAGGTGAAGTAGATGTAGGCCAGTTGGCCGGCGGCGACCCGCACTCCGACGTCCTCGCCGTCGTGCTGCTGCCGGTACGCCGTCTCGATCGGCAGCTTCTCGACTCCGGGCAGGGTGGCCAGGGCCTGGTCGAGGGTGTCGGTGCCGCCGGATTCGGTCAGCACCAGCCGGCATCCGGCCCGCGACAGGGTCGCCGTGATCCGTCCGGCGGGGAAGTGGGGTTCGATCGGCAGGTAGGCGCCGCCCGCCTTGAACACCGCCAAGGTCGCGGCCAGCCAGTCGAGATGGCGTTCGGTGACCACCGCGACCACGTCCTCGCGGCCCAGTCCTCGCGCCAGGAGGGCCCGGGCCAGCCGGTTGGCGCGGGCGTTGAGTTCGCCGTACGTCCACTCCCGCTCGCCGTGCACCGCCGCCACCAGATCCGGGTGCGCGCGCACCCGCTGCTCGAACAGTTCGTGCACCCGTGCAGACGGCAGTTCCCGGCGGGGCCCGGCCAGCCCCTCGATCTGCTCGTGCACCTCGTCGGCGGACAGCAGGCTGTGCCGGGTGTGATCGGCGTCCGCGTCCGCCGCGGCCAACCGCAGCGCGGCCAGGTGATAGCCCCCGATCCGGGCCGCGCAGTCGGTGTCCAGCACCTGCGTGCGGTACCGCAACCGCACCGACAGCCGCCCGTCCTGGTCGCACCAGCCGACGCCCAGCGCGGCGTCGTCGACGAGCCCGCCCTCCTGGCCCGCCGGGTCGAACACGACCTCGTACGACGGGCCCGCCGCCCCCAGTTCCTGCCGCAGCTCCTCCACCGGGAAGTGCCGGTGGGTCAGCAGCTCGGCCTCGACCCGGTGCGCCTCGGTCACGAGCGAGCGCCAGGTCCCGTCGGGAACGGTCAGCCGGCACGGCAGCGGTCCGCTCCGCTCCCCCGCGACGTAGCCCGTCACGACCTCCCGCTCACCGGACAGGGCGGCCAGTACCTTGGTGTGCGCCGCCAGCAGCACCGCGCTCACCGGCACCGCCGACCGCCGCGCCAGCTCACGCACCGCGGCCGCCACGGCGTCCGGTACGGTCGCCTCGTACTCGGCGACTCCCGCGACCGGCTCCGGAGCCCAACGTGGCACCGGGGTGAGACCTCCGGCGGTCAGCACACGGCTCCAGTACTCCCGGTCCGCCTCTACACGCGCTCCCATCGCATGGCCTTCCTCAACTCAGCGTCGCCGCAGCGCCGTTGGCCGTAGACATTGCTGTTCTTGAGCCGATGCCACGGGACTGGCCGGGGGCATCCGGCATGTCGGCGGCGGGGTTGCCGCCCCACTGGGTGTTCGGGGGGACCTCCTCGCCCTTCATCAGGAAGGAGTCGGTCGCCAGCACGGCGCCGTCGCCCATCGTCACGCCGTAGTGCACATGGGCGCCGACACCGAGCGTGCAGCCGGCGCCGAGGGTGGTGCCGTCGGACTTGAAGGTGCCGTCCTCCTGCGAGTGGCACTGGATCTTGCTTCCGGCGTTGAGGGTGCAGTCGTCGCCGATGGTGGTGAGCGTCCGCTCCGTCAGGTAGCAGCCGTCGTCGAACACCCTGCTGCCGATGCGCACACCCAGCAGCCGCCAGACCAGCGACTTGAACGGGGTCCCGTTGAAGATGTTCAGGTGCTCGTCCGGGACCTTCCACAGGCGCTCGTGCCGCCAGAAACGCGGGTCGTAGATGGAGAACAGCTGGGGCCGCAGCGCGCGGAACGACGTGATGCAGCGCTCCACGAGGATGTAGTAGAGGGTGGTCGAGGCGAGCGTGAGGGCCAGGTATCCGGCGATCACCACATGCCCGAGCACGCCGTACAGGTCGACGGAGGCGAGCGCGAGAAGCGTCAGCAGGAAGCTGTGCAGCCACCGCGCGCACAGCATGACGGCCATCGAGCGAAGGTTGTAGCGGTTCTTCGCGGCGAGGCGCCGGCGCAGGGTGTCCCCGGTGCGCAGATGGTCGAACCGGGCGTCGCGTTCCACCGACCGGGGGATCTCGAAGCAGGGGGAGCCCAGGAGCCCCACCCCTTCGCGGATCTCACCGTCGAGGGGCACCATCACCTTCGTCGCGAGCAGGCAGTTGTCGCCCGTCCTGGCGCCCGAGGGGTAGGCGATGTTGTTGCCGAGGAAGTTGCGTGCCCCGATCGACGCCCGGGACACCCGGAAGGAAGTGCTGGAGAAGTCGGCGTTGAGGACCGACAGCCCGTCGGCCACCATCGTGCCGCTGCCGACGGACACCAGGAAGGGGCTCTCGTGCTGCACCTCGGTACCGAAGTTCGACCCGGTCTGCTCGACGCGGGACAGGTCGTACCCGAGGCCGCGCAGGTAGTACACGATGTAGGAGCTGTCGCCGAAGAGCCAGGCGAAGAACTTCACGTTGGTCATGCGGGCCGTCGCCCGGTGCGCCGCGTAGTGGAATCCGTAGAGCGGATAGACCCTGTCGGGTCTGACGGCCAGGCTCAGCAGCCGCGGCACGGTGCACAGCACGACGAGACCGACGACGACGAAACCGAAGAACAGCGCGAGGGACAGCAGCAGCGCGTCGGTGAGCAGAGCCCGCGGCTCGAGGCCGTCCGTGTCCGGGCCGAGCCGCCTGCCGATCGCCGGAACACCGGTGAACAGCATGTACAGCCCGCCGAAGGCCAGCGGCAGGTACAGGAAGAACAGCTGGACCAGGGTCATGAGGCCGAACCAGGCCCGGCGCGCGGTGCCGCACTTCGCCGGAGCGACCCTCGCGTAGTCGGTCCCGGTGGGCTGTGCCGGGGTGCCGTGCCGGCGCTCCCCGTCCGGCACGGCCTGGCCGCGGTACAGGGCGGACGAGTGACCGATCTGCGCTCCGTCACCCATCGACGTGTCGATGTCGAGGACGGTCTTCTCGCCGACGAACACGTCGCGGCCGAGCGTGATCCGTCCGGTCTGGATGCGGCCCGCGTGTGCCCGGTAGCAGAGCAGGAACGCGTCCTTGCGGATCACCGATCCGGACCCGATGGTGAGCAGGTCGGTGCAGACCGGTACGGAGCGGGAGAGGATCGTGGCCCCCTTGCCGATGCGCGCGCCGAGTGCACGCAGGTACAGCACGTACAGCGGGTTGCCGACGAAGAAGACCATCGGATTGGCGTGGAGGAGCACCTTGACGAGCCAGAAGCGCAGATAGGCGAGACCCCAGAGGGGAAATTCACCGGGTTTCCAGCGGCCTACGAGCAGCCATTTGGCGATGACCGGGAAAAGGCACATGGCCACGAAAACGGCGCTCCCGAAGAGAAGCGACCTCAGGTAGATGTCCGCCAGACCGGATCCGGTGGCGATCCACTCGTATCCCCGGGAGGTGGCCAGGCCCGCCACAAAGGAGTAGGTCAGGAAGATCAGCAATTGGCAGGTTCCGCAGAGGAGATAACGCAGCCGACTCGCCGGCGTCACCGGCGCTTCGACCGGTGCTTCGACCGGCGCTTCGGCGGGTGCGGGAGTCGCCGTGGCGAGAGCCGCCGCCAGGCTGCGGATCGTGGGGTGCCGGTATATGTCCTTCATCGACGCGGACGGCAGATCCGCCCTTTTCCTGATCCGGGCGCAGAACTGCGCCATCACCAGGGAGTTGGCGCCGAGGTCGGTGAAGAAGTGGCTTTCGACGGGAATTCGCTCGAGGGAGGTGACGTCGGCCAGCACGTCCGCGAGTGCTCTTTCCGTATCGGTCACCGGTCCGGATATGGGGACCTCGGAGGACTGCTCCACCATTCGACCTCCTAGATCGCGAACCGTGGATCTCAGTCTGGGTCGGCCCGCGTCGGGCTGCCACTCCGAATCGATCGCCGGGAACGCTACGAGCGGGAGAAGAGCCAGTCCGCCCTTGTTTCCCGCACCGTTCGGCCTGAGAAGCACATCACCCGAATGGCCGGAGTCCGGCCGTGGCGCCATGGAGATCCGACGCCCAGCGGGCTTGTCGCGCCTGCCCGGGGTCTGGTTGGGTGCGGCGGACCACGTGCGCGCAGGACGCGCCGGGCGGAAGGGGCGCGGTGTGCGTACGACGGCTGGGCAGGACCTGAGAGGGCCTTTGCCCGAGGGGCTCGGGCGGGCGATCCGTGAGACCGCCGGTGACATCGCCGCTCTGCTGCGCGATGCGCCCGACACTTCGGCCCCTGTACCCGGATCGCGGTGGACGGTCGGCGAAGCGGCCGCCCATCTGGCGCTGGCCAACGAACTGATGGCCGATCTCGCGTCCGGACGGCAACGCCCGTACGGCGACGGCACACCCGGGAGTCTGGCCGCGGCCAACGAGCGGGCGCTGGCCGGGTTCGGGGAGCGCCGGGCGGAGCCCCTGGCGACGATGATCACCGAGCAGGCCGGCGTGTTCCTGGAGGCCGTGGAACGTGCTCCGCGTCGGGCCGCGTCCCACGGACCGGCCGAACACGCGACGCCGGTCACCCCCCTCGGCCCCATGGACCGGGCGATACTCGGGTCGTACCTGCTGACACACATGCTGGGCCACGGTTACGACCTCGCCCGGGCGCTGCACCGCCGGCACATGCTCGACCACGGCCGCGTGATGCTCTGTATGCCGTTCATGCTCTCGGTCATGCCACGCGTCGCCGACCCGGCGGCCACCGCCGGCCTCACGGCCCGGTACACCGTCCGGCCCCGCGGTGGCGCGGCGTTCGGCGTCGCCCTGGCCGACGGCTCCGTGAACGTGACCCCGGGGCCACCGGACCGTCCGGACTGCACCATCTGGATCGAGCCCGTCACCTTCCTCCTGATCGCGTTGGGCCGCCGCAATCCGTGGCGGGCCATCGCGCGGGGGCAGGTGGTCGCCTGGGGACGCAGACCGTGGCTCGCGCCGCGCTTCCCGGCCCTGTTCACCGCGCCCTGACGCGCACCGCGGCTCAGGCTCCGCCACGCAGCACTGCCGCGCCGAGGGGAGTCAGGACGTGGAGTACACCGACGGCGTGGCGTTGGCTGGTGAGCAGGCCCGCGTCGCGCAGCGCCGTGGTGTGGTGGGTGACGGTGGCGGCGGAGACACCGACGGCCCGGGCGAGTTCACTGGTGGTGGCCGCTCCGTCGGCGGTGACCCGCAGGACGGCGGCGCGGGTGCGGCCGAGCAGCGCCGTCACGGGTGCCGCGGGCCGTCTGCCGGAGGGTTCGTCCTGCGGTGACGGCGGTGGAAGGGGGTGGACGAGCACCGGAGGCAGGTCGGGGTCCGCCAGCGAGATCGGGCGGTTCCAGCAGAAGTAGGACGGCACCAGGGTCAGGCCGCGGCCCCGGAGGTACAGGTCCCGGTCGTCGCAGTACTCCACCGAGAGGACGGGCGGCTGCCAGCGCGTACCGGGGCCCAGGGTGCGCAGGAGGCCTTCGATGCCGCTGTCGAGGAACGCGCGGGCCTGCACGGCGCGTTGGGTGTCGATGCGGGCCTGGATACGGTCCCCGTGGGGAGCGATCACGGCGTCGTGATAGCCGCGCAGCGCCCGGACCAGGTCGGCACGGTTCTCTGTCTCGGCCACACGGGGTGCCCAAGGGCGGACTCCTCTGACCCGGGCGAGCCGGTCCAGCTCGCTGCGGACTCGGCTCGGTGACGCGGCGGTGATGGCCTTCAGCCCCTGTTCCAGGCCGTCCTGGGACTGGACGGGGGTGAGGAAGTCGGGGAAGTAGGTGGCGAGCGGGAACAGGGGGAGCAGCAACTCGCGCACGGTGCGGCTCAGCCCGCTGTCGTGCAGTGTCGTGCAGGCGGTGCGGTACCAGCCCGCGTAGGCCCAGCGGCCCCGCCGGGTCTGGAAACGGTGCAGGCTGACGGCGATCTCCCATAAGGGGTCCGGGGCGGCCGCCACTCTCAGCCGGGCCAGATCAGCGTCCGTGAAATGTATCCGGAGCATTGGATTCCCCCGCTGTGCCGCGGATGTGGAGCCGTGCCGACAGCATGGCCGGTGGCACCGACGCGGGCAACAGGCGACCGCCCGCCTGGTCGAGAGGCGGGCGGTCGGGGAAGATCGAGCCGGACTACCAGGCCCTCAGACAGGGCCAGGTGTTCGGCCCCACCTCGCCGTCCCACTCGCTGGAGTCGGAGAAGCAGACCTTCTGGGCATTGATCACCGCGGCTTCCGTGTTGCTGCCGAACTGGCCGTCGACACCCTTCGGGTCGAACTTGCTGTCACCGACCCGGTTGGCCCAGTAGGTCAGCAGGCACTGCACCTCGATCACGCGGTTGCCGGTCTGTCCCTTCTTCGTGTTGGTCGTGTTGGTGTCGCTGTATCCCTCGTACAAGTAGGAGACACCGCCGCTGGTCTTCCAGGAGGGGTGGCAGGTGTACGTCGTCGTGGCCGAGGCGGGCACCGCCGCCGAGGCGGCGGGCGCCAGGGCGACGAGCGAGGTGCCGAGGACTCCGGCCGTCACGAGAGCCGTCAGCTTGGCGTGCGCCGTTCGCGTCCTGGTGCCGGTGATGTTCCTGATCATGAACTGTCCCCCTTGTCCGGACCGGTCCTGGTGAGGCCACGATGTCAACGTGGTGCACGAGGATCCAGGCTTTTCGACCGAGGTCTAAAGCCGCAGGTGGTCCGGGCGCGAGCGGATGACCGGGGTGCACGGAGGGGCGAGAGGTGCGGGAGGCATGCCGTGGGTGACGATCACGGGGGCCATCGCCGGGCGGACGCTCACCAAAGGCCCGCGTCCGCTCCGGGCGATGCCGGGCCGCCGCAGTCGGTGGACTTCGGCAGTGCGTGTTCCGCCCAGATCACCTTGCCCTGGGGGGTGTACCGGGTGCCCCAGCGTTCGGTGAGCTGCGAGACCAGGAAGAGGCCTCGCCCGCCCTCGTCGGTGGTCGCGGCGTACCGCAGATGCGGCGAGGTGCTGCTGGCGTCGGACACCTCGCAGGTGAGGGTGCGGTCGTGGATCAGCCGGACGTGGATGGGCTCGCCGCCGTAGCGGATGGCGTTGGTGACGAGCTCGCTCAGGACGAGTTCCATGCCGAAGGCGAGCTCGGTCAGGCCCCACTCGTCGAGTTTGTCGGCGGCCGCGAGGCGCACCTTGGCGACGGCGGCCGGATCGGGCGGTACGTCCCAGTCGGCGATCCGGTCGGGCGGCAGCGCCCGGGTGCGGGCGATGAGCAGGGCGACGTCGTCCTGGGGCCGGCCGGGCAGCAGCTCTTCCAGCACGGCCTGGCAGCTCTCGTCCGGCGGCCGGTCGGGGTGGCCTGCCAGGGACTCGCGCAGCAGTTCCATGCCCACGTCCAGGTCGCGTCTGCGGTCCTCGATGAGGCCGTCGGTGTAGAGCACGAGCTGGGAGCCCTCGGGGAGGTCGAACTCCGCCGTCTGGAACGGCATGCCGCCCAGGCCGAGCGGCGGTCCGGCCGGCAGGTCGGGGAAGGTGGCGCTGCCGTCCGGGAGGACCAGCGCGGGCGCCAGGTGCCCGGCTCGTGCCATGGCGCAGCGGCGCGACACCGGGTCGTAGATCGCGTACAGGCAGGTCGCGCCCACGACGGCCGCGGGAGTCTCGGGGCAGGTCTCGTTCTGGTCGATACGGCCGACGAGGTCGTCCAGATGGCCCAGCAGTTCGTCGGGCGGCAGGTCGAGGGTGGAGAAGTTGTGCACCGCGGTGCGCAGTCGTCCCATCGTGGCGGCGGCGTGCAGGCCGTGCCCGACGACGTCACCGACCACCAGGGCCACCCGGCTGCCGGGCAGCGGTATCACGTCGAACCAGTCGCCGCTCACCCCCGACTGGGCGGGGAGGTAGCGGTAGCCGACGTCGAGGGCGCTCTGCTCGGGCAGGGCCCGCGGCAGCAGACTGCGCTGGAGGGTGACGGCCAGGGCGTGCTCACGGGAGTAGCGGCGGCCGTTGTCGATGCTGATGGCGGCGCGGGCGACCAGTTCCTCCGCCAGCGACAGCTCCTCCTCGTCGAAGGGGCCGTGCTCCTTCGACCGCCAGAAGTTGGCCAGGCCCAGCACGGTGCCACGGGCCAGGATGGGGGCCGCGATGAGCGAGTGGATGCCGTAGTCCACGATCTCCTCGGCGCGTTCCGGGTCCTGCGCGCGCCAGCCGGGGGCGGTGGACAGGTCGGTGACCAGTTCGGAGCGGCCGGTGCCGTAGCCGCGGGCCTGGGGTGTGGAGGGCAGGAAGTCGATCAGCCGGTCCTTCTCGTAGAGCGGGTGGTCGTCCCGGATGCCGCTCACGGCGATACGTCGCATGCCGGTCGCCGTGCTGGCGGGTTCCTCACCATGCAGCACGGCGTCGGCCAGGTCCACGGTGACGAAGTCGGCGAAGCGCGGGACGGCCACCCGGGCGAGTTCGTCGGCGGTCCGGACCACGTCGAGGGTGGTGCCGATGCCCAGTCCGGCGTCGTACAGCAGCTTGAGGCGGTCGCGGGCGACCTGGGCCCTGCCGGACACGGCCTGGAGCTCGGTGGAGTCGCGCAGCGTGACCACGGTGCCCTTGGGACCTCCGCAGCGGTCCGTGGGCCGCTGGTTGACCGCCAGCAGCCGGGGCCCGGCGAAGTGGACCTCGTCGGTGGCCTCACGGCCGGAGGTGAGCAGCTGGACCATCTCGGGTTCCAGGCTCGCCAGCCCGGCCACCTGTCGGCCCTCGGCGTCCGCGGGCAGTGCCAGCAGCCGCCTGGCCTCGTCGTTGGCCAGAAGCAGCACCCCGTCGTCATCGATGATGAGCACGCCTTCGCGTACGGAGTGCAGCACCGCGTCGTGGTGCTCGTACATGCGGGTCATCTCGACCGGGGCCAGGCTGTGGGTCTGGCGGCGCAGCCGCCTGCCCACCAGCGCCGTCACACACGTCGCCGCTGCCAGCGCGCCTCCGCCGGCGGTGAGGATGATCGGTATCTGCCGGTCCACCTGGCTGGTGACGTTCTTGACCTTCAGCCCGGCGGAGACGAGGGCCACCACCTTGCCGTCGGGGTCGTTGATGGGAACGGTGGCCTGCACCTCCCGTCCCAGTGGGCCGTGGACGCTTTCCGTGTAGACCTTCCCGGCCAGGGACGGCCCGATGGTGCCCACGAACCGCTTGCCGATCCGGCTCGGTATGGGGTGGGTGTAGCGGATGCCGTGGGTGTCCATGACGACGACGAAGTCGACGCCCGCGGACTTGCGCCCCGCCTCGGTCAGCGGCTGGAGCACCTTCGACGGGGCGGGGGTGCGCAGCGCGGTCAGGATGCCCGGGGAGTGGGCGAAGGTCTGCGCGACGGCTATGGAACGGCGTTTGGCTTCGGCGTTGGTGTCCCGCCGCGACTGCAGGAAGAGGGAGAAGACGGCGAAGACCACGAGCAGCACCACCAGTGCCACTTGCAGAACGAACACCTGCCCGGCGACGCTCCGCGGGCTCTTCCCCGACAGCGGTCGCAGCGATATTCGTCTAAGCCGGGCAAATCGGTCTTGCATTCGGCCTTTCTAGCACTGCTTGTCCCGAATCGTCACCACCCTGTCCAAGGAGCGGCGGTCACCGCCGCCCCTGCTGTCCCATGAGTCACATCCGTCACGGTGGGCCGCCGTCCACGGCCGCGGGTCAGAAGGCCGTGTGCGCGAACCATGAATCGAGCACCGCGGTCTCTCCCGAGACGTCGAAGGCCGCCTCCTGGTACGACCGGCGCCCGTAGAGCAGCAACAGGAGGTCGGCGGCCGGCCCGGCCACCGTCGCGTGCGGTTCGGATTCCGTGGCGCCGTCGGCTGCCCGCGGCAGCAGGCGGAACGCGTCCGGATCGAGCCGCACCCGCCACTCCTCGCCGGCCCCGTCGACGGAATCCGTGCACCGGAAGGCGATGATCTCGCCGTTGCCGCGCAGTTTCGTCACGCCGGGGGCGAAGAGGCCCGCGTAGGGCAGATTGACGAGGAACTCGTCCACGCCGTCCGCCGCCGGCACGGGGTCGATGTCCGACTCGCGGCCGGCGGCCCGTTCGGCGTCCACCCGGTGCACCAGCGTCTCGAACAGCATCCGCCGGGCCCAGAACCGCGCATGCTGGTCCTCGCCCCACGCCCACATCGCCGCCTGGGGGTCGGTGGCCCGCAGCACGGCCGCCACGAGCGGTACGCCCGCCGCCACCCACTCGGCATACTCCTGCGCACGCTCCGGCAGCCCCAGCTCCACGTCCCGGCTGCGCGGAGGCTCCTGCACCAGCCGGGTCAGCAGCGCGGAGAACCAGCGCTGCAGCGATCCCACATGTCTGGAGAGCTCGGCCAGCGTCCAGTCGGGGCAGGAGGGCACGGCGGTCGCGGGGTCCACGCTCCCGGCCACCGCGGCGAAACGCAGGGTCTCCCGCTCGATCGCCTGCGCATAGCTGTCGTACGGCAGTGGGTGCCCCGCCCGGCCTGTCGTCTCCATGTGCTGCCGCCCTTCGGTCCCGGCTACGAAATCCGTCGCGGTCAGTGTGTCGGCTGGAGCGCACTCCAAGGCAAATCCGCCGGCTGCGCGCGGCCCCGGCGGAGGGAGAATCGGAATATGCACTTCCGTTTCCGTGGCGGCCGGGCAATCCCGAGGCTCGGATGGACCGTACATACTGATATGTCGAGATTTCGGTTCCCCGCGAGCCGCCTCCCGGACGAGGCTCTGCTGTCCGGGCTGGCCACCGGCGATCCGGAGCTCGCCGTCACGTTCGTGCGCCGGTTCCAGCACACGGTCTTCGGTGTCGCCATCGCCGTCATCGGGGATCCGCAGCTCGCCGAGGACGTCGCCCAGCAGACGTTCGAGCGGGCATGGCGCCATGCGCAGATCTACGACGCGCGTCGCGGTTCGGTGCGGACCTGGCTGACGGCCATCGCCCACAATCTGGCCATCGACGCCGTACGCTCGCGGCAGCCGGAGCCGGTGGCGCCCGAGGACCTCGAGGCGGTTCTCGGTGTCGTCAGCGAGACACCCGAGCGGCACGCGCTGGCCGACGAGGCGTCCTCCCGGCTGCGGGCCGCCGTGGCGGAGCTGCCGCCCGAACAGGGCCGCGCCCTGGTGATGGCGGGCATCTACGGCATGACCGCCCAGCAGGTCGCCGACTCGGAGAAGATCCCGCTGGGCACCGCCAAGACGCGCATCAGGGCGGCGATGGGCAAGCTGCGCACCACGCTGGCGGCTCCGAAACGAGGCGACCATGTCGAGTGACGTGACCTGCGAGAAGCTGCGGGAGATCGGCGCCGAGCTGGCGCTCGGTGTGATGCCCGGCCGGGAACGGGCCGGTGCGGTCGCTCATCTCGACGAGTGCGCGGAGTGCCGGGAGTACATCGAGCAGCTGACCCTCGTGGGCGACGGGCTGATCGGGCTGCTGCCCGGCAATGAGCCGCCGGTCGGGTTCGAGACCCGGGTGGCGCAGGCGCTGACGCACCGGGCGCCGGTCCGTGAAGGGCGTCCGCACGTCCGCGAGTCCTCCGTGCCGCCCCGGCGCCGGCGCGGCCGGGTGCGGCTGCGGGTCGCCTCCGCCGGGGCCGCGCTCGTCGTCGCCATAGGGTTCGGCGGCTGGGCGGTCGGTACGGCGATCGAGGACGTCGCGGCCGGCCCGTCCGCCACCTCCCCCGGCAGCGGCACGGAGATGTTGTCCGGCGACCTCGTCTCGGCCGCCGCCGGCGGGAAAGTGATCGGTGAGGTCTACGCGCACGCCGATCCGCGGGGCTGGGTCTACATGACCGTCGACCTCGCCGGCGCCGGGAAGCCCTACAGCGGCAAGGTCTTCTGCCTGCTGGCCCACAGCGACGGCACCACGGTTCCCGTCGGCGCGTTCACCCTGCGCGGGGGGAAGGGCTCCTGGGGCGGCCCCGCCTCCGTCGACCCCAGGGCGCTCACCGGCGCACGGGTGACGACGTCCGACGGCAGCGTGCTCGCCACAGCCCACCTGGGAGCGTCCGACCTGGCCGTCCCGGCGCTGTCGGCGTAGTACGCGACGGTCGTTGTACGCGACGGTCGCTCCCGGATCAGTGGGCGGCTGCCGAGGAGACGGCCGCTCGGGCCGCGCGTTGCACCAGGGAGACGCCGTCGCCCATCGTCGTGCTCCCCTCCGAGAGGACCGCGACGAGGTAGTGGTGCCCGTCCGCGGTGATCTCTCCGACGCTGTTGACGTCCCACAGCTTGGTGGCGGTGCGCTGCAGCCAGCCGTTCTTCAGCGCCCATCCGGAGTCGGCGGCCGCCGAGACGCCCCAGGACTGCTCGGCGGCGATACGGGTCATCAGCGTGCGGAGGTAGGTCCGGGACGCCGCGTCGAGCGCCGGGGAGGCGCCGCCCGTGCCGGAGCCCGCGCCGAAGACGTCGCGCAGCAGCCGTACCTGGTCGCTCGCCGTCGTCCGGGTCAGCCCCCACGTGGGGCCAGAACCGCCCTTCGTCGAAGTCAGCCCCAGCCGCTTGTTCGCTGCGTCCAGACCGGGCGCCAGGCCGATGCGCCGCCACAGCGCGTTCGCCGCGTCGTTGTCGCTGCGCTCGATCATGACTTCCGCCTGGGCACGGTCCTGGGCGGTGAGACTCCGTCCGGCGTCCTGGGCCTGGAGCAGTGCCGCGGCGAGGATGTCGACCTTCACGATGCTGGCGGTGTCGTAAGGGGTGTCGTCGCCGTACACCGCCGGCGTGCGGCCGGTGTCGTCGAGGTCGAGCGCCGCGGCCGTCACCCGTTCCTTCCCCTGCGGCCGCACCCGGTCGAGGAACGCGGCCGTCGCCGGGTCCGACCGTGTGGTGGCGGCGTCGGAGCGCGCGGCCGCCGGTGCCGCCGCTGCCGGTACCGGGTCCACCGTCCCGGCCGCCAGCAGCCCCGCCACCGAGGTCGCGACGACGCCGGCCCACATCGCGGCGCGCCTGTGCGGCAGGAGGCAGGGTCGGTACGGCATCGGCAGGGACCTCGGCAGTTCGCGGGACAGCGGCACAGTCCCGCGAACCTAAGCAAAATGCCTGCCCCGCGGCGTGACCGCCGCCACGAAAAGCCCGTTTCGCGGCGAACTGTGAAGGGATTCACAGCTCGGCCGAGGGTGTCGATCAGGAGGTCGGGGCGGCGGCGCGGCAGTCGGGGCACAGGCCCCAGAACGTCACCGCGGCCTCCTGGGTGTCGTACTCGTCCGGCAGTCGCGGCTCCATGCAGGGAGCCGCACCCACCGTGCACTCCACGTCACGGATGACGCCGCAGGCGCGGCACACGAAGTGGTGGTGGTTGTCGTGGCGCTCGGTCTCGTAGCGGGCCGGGTGACCCGGGATCTGGGTGCAGCGGACCAGACCGGCGTCCGTGAGTGCCCGCAGCACGTTGTAGGTGGCCTGCAGGGACAGGCGGCCGGTGATCCGCTGGGCGCGTTCACGCAGGGCGTCGGCGTCGAGGTGGCCGGGCGACTCGTGGACGGCGGTCAGCATGGCCATGCGCGGGGCGGTCACCCGCATGCCCGCCGTGCGCAGCCGCGCGGCGGCCAGCGCCATGGGCTCGTCGGTGGTGGAGGTGGTCGTCATGCCGCCGCCAAGTCCGCGGAGAGCTCGAACCACACGCTCTTGCCCACGGGCCCGGATGTCCAGCCCCACCGCGCGGACAGGGCGTCGACCAGCGCGAGTCCGCGGCCGGTCTCGTCCTCGGGGTCCGCTTCACGCGGACGGGGAGGCTGCGAGGAGCCGTCGCTCACCAGACAGCGCACATCGGACACCCGCTCGAGAGTGAGGCTCACCGGGCCGTCGGCGTGCCGCAGGGCATTGCCCACCAGCTCGCTGACCAGCAGCTCGGCGATGGGGACGAGATCGGCGAGACCCCATTGGGACAGTACGTCGCGGATGGCGGCCCTCGCTCGGGCGCACGCGGTCGGCGACCACGGCAGGGTCCACGGTCCGCCGACGAACGATTCCAGGCCGCCTGCGGCCAGGGGCGCGGCGGGCGCCGCGCTCTGGTGGGGTTCGCGGGGGACTGTGCGGTCCATGGGGGGCGTGCCTTCGCTGGACGGGAGCGATCTCACTTGAAACCGTACGCCTTTTCTGGAGTCGGTCAAGTCTTTGGATAGTGTCATCTTTCTGGATTCGCACGCATTCGGAACTGGTGATTCCGTGACATCCCTCACGCCAGGTCCACGACCTCGCCGTGCCGGTTAGTAGCGGCCGCTCCGGCGACATAGGGGACTTGTCCGTCTTGGTGCCGACACGTCTCGCGTTCGACTTGAAGGCGTTCCGTCCGTTCAGGGGTTGTCGCCCGTTCGCGACACCCAAAGGCCGCTGACGGTGCGTCAGGGCCCCCGGCCGGTCGCGGGAGCGCAACCAGCACGCCCCCACTGCCCTGGCAAGGGCCCCGAAGGGCTACGAAGCGAGGTAGTACCAAGAGCCCTTTGCGCTCTCTGTGAGGCCGTCCCAAGAATGACGATCCGCAGGACATCGTCGCAGTTCAGGGCAGGTCACGCATGGGAAAGCACCGCAAGATCCAGCATTACCGGCGGATAGTCGTCACCGCCGCCGTCGTGGGAGCCGCGGGCGTGCCGTCCGTCGCCATGGCGTGTGGCGAATGGGGAGCCGGCGGTGGAGATCAGCTCCACGGCACCGCGGTGAACACAGCCGCGCAGTGGCAGGGCAACAAGGACTGGGATCTCCAGTGGTACCGCCACTGGAAGCACCGCTGGGACGGCGCCCCTGACGGCGCTCTTGCCGCTTCACCGGCGGCGAAGGCCCCGACCGCATCCCCGAGCACTCCGCGGACCACCGCACCGAAGACCACCGCCCCCACCCGGAAGGTCACCGCGCCCACCGCGAAGACCCCCACGGCGCCGAGCACCCCGAAGCCGACGGCCACGGCCTCCGGGACCGCCGCCCGCATCATCCAGCTGGTCAACGCGGAGCGCGCCAAGGCGGGATGCTCGGCCCTCACCTCGAACGCGACCCTGGCCAAGGCAGCCCAGGCGCACAGCGCGGACATGGCGGCCCACCAGAACATGTCGCACACCGGGTCCGACGGATCGTCCCCGGGCGACCGGATCACCAGGGCCGGCTACAGCTGGAGCGCCTACGGCGAGAACGTCGCCTACGGCTACTCCACCCCCGAGCAGGTCATGGCGGGCTGGATGTCCAGCCCCGGCCACCGGGCGAACATCCTCAACTGTTCCTTCAAGGAGATCGGCGTGGGTCTCGCACAGCCCAACTCCTACTGGACCCAGGACTTCGGCACGCCCCGGTAGGACCGGGACCCGGTGACGGTCAGGCGCCGAGCGTGCCGGAGGCGGCGCGGACGAGGCCGTCGAGCCAGGCCTGGTGGCCGCCCAGCATCGGGTTCGGGATCTGCTTCGCCAGTTCGGCGGCGGGCCGGCCGATCTGTGTCTCCTGGGTGAGCACGCGCACCCGGCCGCCGGGCAGGTCCTCCACGAGCCAGGCGTGCAGGACGTCGAGCCGCTCCTGCGGCTCGACGTCCTGCCGCGCGGTCCACGACAGGCGGCCCGGGACGCCCTCGCCCGGGGCCTGGAACTCCACGACGCGCGCGTCCAGGGGCGGGAAGCCGAAGGTGCCGAAGCTGAAGTCGAGGTCCCGCCGCAGCTCGGGGCCGCCGCCACCCGGGAAGGAGATGTCGGCGACGTTGTCGTAGTACGACTCCCAGGTGGAGGTGTCGGTCAGGTACCGCCAGACCCGGTCGGCGGTGATGCCCTGGACGATCACCTCGTTGGAGACGAAGTTGTCGCCGGTGCCGGGCAGGTACTTCTCGGGCCAGTTGATCGCGTTCTGTGTGCTCATGGCCTCGACGTTGGGTCCGCGTCCCATCGGACAGCCAATAGGAGCACCGATCCCACCCATCGGAACTCCGATGGGAGCGCTGGTTGGGCTGGCTGTCATGAAGAAGGAGCTCCCGGCGCACGGCGACCTGAACCTGCTGCGCACCTTCCTCGCGGTCTACCGCGCCGGTACCTTCACCGCCGCCGCACCCGCACTGGGGCTGTCCCAGCCGACCGTGACCGCGCAGATCCGCGCCCTGGAGCAGCAGACCGGCCGCGACCTGTTCACCCGGCTCCCCCGCGGCGTGGAGCCCACGCCGCTCGCCCATGAACTCGCCGCCCAGATCGCGGGCTCCCTCGACGCGCTCGCCGCCGTCGAAGGCGGCGGCCCGCTCGCCGGGCGTGCCGCGCCCGTGCACCTCGCCGGCCCGTCGGAACTGCTGTGTGTGCGGGTGCTGCCCGCCCTGGGGCCTCTCGTCGCCGACGGCCTCGAGCTGCGTGTCACCCAGGGGCTGCCCGAGCCACTGCTGGAGGAGATGCGGGCGGGCCGCCACGACCTGGTCATCGCCACCCGGCGGCCCCGGGGGCGCGGGCTGGAGTCGGTGCCGCTCGCCGACGAGGAGTACGTACTCGTCGCCGCACCCGTCTGGGCAGGTCGCGTCGCCGCACGCCAGGCCGACGACGTGTGCGCCGCCCTGCGTGACATCCCCCTGGTCACCTACGCCGAGGACCTGCCCATCGTGCGCCGCTACTGGCGGACCGTGTTCGGCAGGCAGCTCACCGCGCGCGCCGCGGTCACCGTGCCCAACCTGTACGCGGTGCTGTCCGCGGTCAACGCGGGCGGCGGCTTCAGCGTGCTGCCCCGCTCGCTCTGCCAGGAGTACCTGGACTCGGGGCGCCTCGCCCTCCTCCACGATCCGGAGGAATCCCCGCTGAACACCCTGTTCCTCGTCCAGCGGCCCGGTGCCGGGAGCAATCCCGACGTGGTCCGGGTCCGCGACACCCTGCGGCAAGCCGCCCGCGGCTGGTAGCGACTCCCGTCGTCAGCGCCGACCGACCGTCAGGGCCGCCGGGCGGTAGGGGACGTAGGCCGCTCCGTCCAGGCCGAGTGCGGTGGCCGACCGCTGCAGGGCAGCCGGCGTGGCGGCGTCCCAACTGCCGGTGGTGACGCGGTGTTCGAGGGCGTGGAGGGCCGCGACCGTCTCGGCGGTGGTGAAGGTGCAGTGGCCCTGGCGCTCGACGTAGGCCTGGCGCAGCAGCGCGCCTCGGCCGGCCGCGTGGACGCGGTCGGCGAACCGGCGTTCCTGTTCGACCGGGACGAGGTTGTCGGCGGTGGTGTGCACGTCCAGCAGGGGTACGCCGAGTCCCTGCCCCGCGGAGGAGGTGCGCTCGGCGGTGCGG
The DNA here is from genome assembly GCF_044387825.1 of Streptomyces sp. NPDC020299. Lineage (NCBI taxonomy): Bacteria > Bacillati > Actinomycetota > Actinomycetes > Kitasatosporales > Streptomycetaceae > Streptomyces > Streptomyces sp. NPDC020299. The sequence goes on along the minus strand of NZ_JBIRWL010000002.1, from coordinate 155,033 downwards.
ACGGCGGCCGGGTCGGCGGTGATGCGGGCGCCCGAGGTCAGGGCCTCGAGGTCGGTGCGCAGGTCGAGCCCGGCCGTCCGGTACAGGGCGCGGACCTGCGGAGCGTGGACGGATCCGGCGAGGAGGCGGGCGTAGTCGACGCCCCGGTTCCAGGAGTTGTTGCCGCCGACGGACTGCTCGACCGCGTACCGGCCGCCCTCCACGAAGGACAGGATGCCGCTCGCGAACCAGGCGTACTGCTGCTCCTGCTGGCCCGCCCAGTCGGTGGGCGCGGGGGCGGTCCGGCCCGGGGCCCACGCCGGCAGGTTGAGGAAGGCGGCGGCCAGCGCGACGCGGGCGCGGCCCTGCGGTGTGGCCTGTGCGGCGGTGACGGCCGCGGTGAGCTTCCGGGCGGTGGCGGCGGCCTCGTCGGCGGAGCCGAACCGGACGAGCTTGAGGTCCTGTTCGGGCAGGAGCAGCCGGGCCAGGGCGTACTCGGCGTCGAGTTGGTAGTTGTCCAGGTCGGTCCCGCCGGCCACCAGCCCGCACAGGCCCAGCGCGCCGTCGACGCGACCGGCGCCGTCGCGGGCGATCCGGGCGTTGACCAGCCCGCCCATGGAGGTGCCCACGGAGAGGGTGCGGCTGGGTGTGCCGATCCGCGCGGTGACCGCGTCGAGGGCGGCGAACTGGTCGCGTTCCGCGCTGGCCAGGCCCCACATCGAGCCGTTCGGGTCGTAGGAGGAGCCGGCCAGCGCGTAGCCCTGGGCGAGGAGTTCGTCGCGTACGGCGTCGGTGGGCGCGTCGCGGGCGACGAGCGGGCCGAAACCGTGGCTGAACAGCAGCAGGGTGCCGTTCCAGTCGGCGGGGACGTCCGCGATCCAGGTGGCTCCGTCGGCGAGGGTGCCGGTGAGGTGGCCTGAGTCCCCGGTCCGGGGCTGCACGGTTGCCGGGGCGGAGCCGGTGGTCAGGGCGGTGACCGCGGCCGTGGCGAGGGCGATGAGGGAGAGGCGCAGACGGGTGCGCATGACGGCGGCTCCTGTGGGAGTGGGGGCGGGAGCACGTCGGAATCTAGGGCAATTTTATTGCAGCCGTCAATCTAGTGCACAGTATTGGTGGCCACAGTATGGGTCGTGCACGGCATCGGTCAGTCGAGGATGAGCGGATTGGGCAGCGCGGTCCCGGGACGCATGCGCAGCAGGGTGTGCAGGACTCCCGCGAGGCCGGACATGAGGCTCGGGGAGAACGCCTCGCGGGCCAGGCCGCCCACCGGACCGCGTTGTTCGAGACCGGTGAGGATCTCGCCGTCGAGCGCAGACGGGTCGCCGAAGTCCATGGAGGTGAGGAACTCCCAGAGGCCGAGGTCGCCGTGGCACAGGGTGTGGCTCCAGCCGAAGCCCTCGGCGGCGCAGGCGCGAGCGGCGCGGTGGGCCATGTCGAGGTGGGCGGGATCGCCCGTGCGCCGGTGGAGGTCGAGCATGCCGATGCCGACGCCCGCGCTGCCGTGGCACCAACTGGTGAAGAAGTCCTCCTCGGCGCCGATACGGACGTCGAGCCAGTTGCCGTGCTCGGGTCGGTAGAGGGACTCCTGGTAGGCGAAGGCCCGCTCGGCGAGGTGCGTCCAGTCGCGCCGTTCGGCCGGGGAGCCCGCGGCGCCGAGGGCGAGCCTGGCCAGCGCCCAGCCGATGCCGGTGGCGCCGTGGGCGAAGCCGCCGATGCCCTCGGGGTTGAGCCGGGTCGTCCAGCGGGCGCCGCTCGCGTCGACGGTGGCCAGCCCGGTCAGCCGGCGGCCGATGTGCGCGGCGGCACCGAGCCACCGGTCGTCTCCGGTCGCCGCGGCCAGGCCGAGCAGGGGGACGATGCCGCCGGCCGCCCCGTTGAGGAGGTCCACCTCGATGTCGTCCTCGACCAGCCGGCCGCTCTCCGCGAGCAACAGGGCCCGGTCGGCGGCCCGTTCCAGCAGCCACTCCTCGCCGAGCACCCGGTGCAGCGCCAGCCACGTCCACACCTGGGAGGCGGCACCGCTGAACGCCCCGGCCGACGGTGTCGGCGTCCGGTCCTCGGTGGAGACGAGCACCCGCAGGGCGCCCTCGAACGTCTCGGCGACCCCGGGCACGTCGTCCGCGCGTCCGGCCCGCACCTCGGTCAGGTACTCCGCGAGGGTCAGCGCCACCCCGCCCTGCCCCGTGTAGAGGTCGGCGGGCAGCACCCTGATGGACCATCCGGCCGGGGTGAAGACGGGGCTGATCCAGGTGACCGTACCGTCCTCGCCGCGCACCGCCCCGTCGCACAACCGCCGTACCATCTGCGCGGCCAGGTCGCGGCGCCGCCGCTCCCGGTCACGGGCATGCGGTTCACGGGCGGCGGCCTGCACCCGCTGGGGCAGCGAACGCTCGTTGAGGTACGCGCCCACGAGCGCGTCCTGGATCACCGACTCCTCCAGCGCCAGGTCGGCGGTGCGCCAGTCCTCGACGGTGGACCGTACGGCGGGCGGGTCCACGGTGAAGGTGAACATCGGTATGTCACCGGTCAGCAGGTCCGCGATCTCGCCGTCGACGGCCGCGCGGTCGGTCGGCGCACCGGGCAGCACCTCGGCGTTGCGCCGCAGGATGTCCCGGGCCCGCTCGACGGCGGCCGGCTCGTCGTGCAGCGACGCCGGGTGCCACAGCATCCGGCCGATGTCGACGTACGCCTGCGTCGGCCGCAGAATCCGCCGCGCCCTGGCGCCCTCGAAGCGGCGCAGCAGCCGGTACGGATCCGTCCCGGGCCGGTGCAGATGCGCGGTCATCTCGCGGAACCCGGCCAGGATCCGGTCCCAGTACACGCTCAGCACCGGGGTGGCGCTCGGGTGGTTGTCGGTGGGGGGCATCGCCACCAGGTCCACCTGGAAGCGGGCCGCCGCGGTGCCGGCGTCCGCGATCACCGGGTTCGGGATCAGCGGCTGCTGGCCGGGCAGCGCCCCGACCCCGGAGATGTCCACCCCACCGAGCGCGAAGCCGGTGCCGCGCACGGGCAGCAGCCCGGTGCGCAGCACGGTGCGGCGGATGGCCGCCGCCGCCACGTCCACCGCGTCGCCCCGGCCGCTGGGCGGGAAGGGCGCGGGGGCGTCGAAGAGCGTCTCGGCGTCCACGATCACCGGCACCGGGCCCGCGGCGATCATGTTCTCGGCGTGCATGTCGGTGCCGCCGGTGAACCGGAGCACGGCCAGCCAGTGCCCCATGTTGCGGTAGAAGGCGGCGAGTTCGGCGTCGTCGGCACAGTGGCGGTGACGGACGAACTCGGCCCAGCCGTAGCCCTCGCGCGGCAGCGTCCGCGGTACCCGGATGCGCTCGTCCGGCGCCGGGGCACCGGGGAAGTCCGTGTACAGCTCGTCCAGCAGCGCGCCCAGGGCCACATCGGTGTCGGACGGGCGGGGCTTGTACATGACGGTTCCACCGGCGAACTCGGCCCGGCTGACCGTCAGTCCGCCGCGGTGGGTGTCGCCCGCCCCGAACGCGACGGCGCGCAGCCGCCCCGCGGGCCCGTCCAGCAGCGGCCGCAGCAGTTCACGGTCCGCGGCGAGCCGCTGGGCGAAACCGGCCGTCGCGGCCACCGACAGCCGCGCCACCGACGCGACCCGCCGGCCCAGGGTCGGGTACCGGCCGGCCAGCTGGCCGAGATAGTCCTCCTCGGCGGCCTGCTCGATGAAGTCGGCCCACGTCTCCGTGTCGGCCACGGCGTCCGCGCCTCGGGCGGCCCGCCCGCCGCCCGCTGTCATGTGCAGCGCGCGCAGTTCGATCAGGAAGAGGCGGGACAGCTTGGCGTGCAGGGACCTGAGCAGGGCGTTGTGGCCCGCCGCCAGCACCGCGTCCCGTTCCGCACGGCTCAGGGTGTCCACGGCGGCCAGCCGCCGGGCCAGCTCCTCCCGCCACGGGCGGGCGATGGCTCGTACGGGCCGGGCGAACCACTGTTCCTCGTCGCTCCTGCCCGGCTCCACCGGTACCGATCCGCTCACCGTCCACCCTCCCGATCCAAAAAAGGAGCACGAGGAACCGCGCCGTGGTTCGGCACGCGGTTCCCCGCGCCTGTGCTCTTGTGCAGGTGCCTCAGGTGATCAGCAGCACCAGCTGCCGTGGGAGCCGCTCGGGCTGGAACAGAAGCCGTAGAGGGAGTCGCTCGGGTCGGTGAGCGCGGCCTCGGCCGCTGTGCCGCCGACGTACAGGGGCCCGGCCGGGTTGGCCTGCCCGTACGCGCTCTCGGCGCCGGACAGCCAGGCGTCGAGCACGGCGGCGGTGGAAACTCTGGTCTGGGGCATGGATGGCCTCCAAACGAGGGGATTGGGACGGATTGCCCAGCCCTGAGTATCGCCGGATTCGAACGCTCGTCAGACGAGCGATCCGGCCACAGTCGGGCGGTGCCGGTGCGGCGTACGACTACCCGTGGGGGGCCTGCGGCGTCGTCGAGCGGAACCTCCAGTGGCCGGAGCCCACCTCGTACACCGTTTCCGTGTCGCCGGTGCGCAGGAGGCGCGCTCCCGCCGGCGCCTCGGCACGGCCGTCGGACGCGGGGACGTGGACCTCCGCCGTGCTCCCGGCGGGCACGTCCACGGTCAGCCGGAAACGGTCGGCATGGCGGGTCCAGGCGGTGCGTGCGATGCCATAGGGGGTGCGGTAGGAGGCGGACGCCGATGTCATGTCGCCTTCGACCGCCGGATCCACGAGGAGTTCGGCGTACCCGACCGAGTCGGCCGTCTGCGCGAGGCCGGCGACGCGTCCGGTGAACCAGGAGTCGATGGCGCCGAGCATGAAGTGGTTCTGCGACTGGCCCGGTCCGCCGTCCCAGGACTCGCCGAGCGTGGTGTTGCCCGCCCGCACCTGGTAGCCGTAGCTCGGGCTGGTCGTCTGCGTGGCGATCTCGTGGACGATGTCGTCGCGGCCGGCGGCGGACAGCACCCGGAAGGCGGCGGGCAGGGAGATCTCGCCGAGCAGCAGGTGGTATCCGGCGGTCTTGACGGCGGTGGTGAAGTGGGCGAGCAGCCGGTCCCCCTCCCCCGCCGGGTAGGCGCCCATGTCGAGGGCCAGCGCCTCGGCGCCCTGGCCGCCGCCCCCGAAGGTGCCGGTCGTGGCGTCGTAGTACTTGGCGGCGAGGGCCTTGGCGCTCGCGTCGGCCTTCGCCCGGTACTCGTCGGCCGCCGCCCGGTCACCGAGGACGCCGGCGATCCGGCTGAGGCCGTCGACGACCCGCCAGTAGCCGTAGGTGCCGGCCACCGCCCGTGGGAAGGTGCGGTCGGGCGTGAACCAGTCGCCCAGGCCGTAGTCCAGGATGCCGCCGCTCACCTGGCGCTCCAGGTAGGCGGCGTACTGCCGCATGCGCGGGTAGTAGGTGCGCAGTGTGTCGCGGTCGCCGTAGGTGGTGTACAGCTGCCAGGGCACGAGCACGAACGCGCCGCCCCAGTTGGCGTCGTCGCGGTAGGCGCCGGGCAGGCTGGTGTACTCCGGGACGGTGCTGGGGATCAGCCCGTCCTGTGTCTGCGCGTCGGCCATGTCCCGCACGATCTTGCGCAGTTGGGCCTGAATGTCGTAGTTGCCGGCGAGCGCGGGGAAGACCAGCTGGTCCTGTTCCAGCCAGCCCAGTTTCTCCCGGCTGGGGCAGTCGGTCAGGACGCTCATCATGTTGCCCTCGATCGCCCGCCGGATCAGCGAGTGGATGCCGTTGACGAGCGGGTCGGAGCTGGTGAAGTCGCCGGCGGAGGTGTTGTCCGTGTGCAGGACCTGGCCGCGTACGGTGATCGTGGCGCCGTCGGGGACACCCTTCAACTCCAGGAAGCGGAAGCCGTGGTAGCTGAACCGGGGATGCCAGGTCTCGGTGTGGGCACCGCCGGTGGTGTAGCCGTCCCACAGCGGGGCGCCGACGTTGCTGAGGGACTGGAAGGCGTGGCCGTCCTTGAGGCTCTCCGCCGGGTAGGCGCGGATCTCGGTCCCGGCGGGAGCGCTGACGGTGATCTCGGGCCAACCGGCGATGTTGCGGCCGAGGTCGAAGACTCGGCTGCCTGCGGCGCCGTCGACCTCCTTGCCGGTGAGGGTCTCGACGACCCGGATCGGCTCGGTCTCACGTGCGCTGAGCACCGCCGGCCGCTGCTCGGTGCCCGGGCCGGGTACCGCGACCGCCCGGTCCCAGCCGTGCCGGTCGCCGCGCGGCTCGTCCCAGTGCGGGATCTCCCGGCGCGCGTCGTAGTCCTCTCCGCCGTACCAGTTGGAGGAGGTGGTGGGTCCGAGGGTCGCCCGCCAGCCGTCGCCGCTGGTGACGGTACGGACGCTGCCGTCGGCCAGGGTGACCTCGAGCCGGGCGATCAGCTTGGGGTCGCTGAGGTTGCCGTACAGCTTGCGGTAGCGGTCGGCGGTGCTGACCACGTTGGACATGCCGTTGCCCAGGGCGACGCCGATGGTGTTGGCGCCGGTCCGCAGGCGGTCGGTCACGTCATAGGTGGCGTACTGGACGCGTTCGGCGTAGTCGGTGTTGGCGGGTTCCAGCACGGCGTCGCCCACCGGGCGGCCGTTGACGGTGGCTTCGTAGACGCCGAGGCCGGAGAGGTACAGCCGGGCGCTGCGCACCGCGCGGGGCAGGGTGAAGTCGTCCGCGAGCAGCGGCAGTCCGGACGGCAGGTACGGCTCGGGCGGCGCTTGGCCGGTGACCCGGGTGAGCGAGGTGAACGGCCCCGTCGCCGCGTCCGCGCCAGACAGGGTGTAGTCGACCGGGAAGTCGGGGACGCGGCCGTCGTCGGTGAGGACGTCGGCGCGCGGGTAGAGCGCCACCTGGTCGAAGGTCTTCGGTGACTTGAGGTCGAGGGTGAGGGTGACGGGGGTGTCGGCGACGTCGGGGCCGGAGTGCGCGGCACTGGAGTATCCGGCCGCGGTCTGCAGGGCGCTGTTCGGCAGGCCGTCGACGGCGAGGGCGGGTTCCCAGGTCTTGCGGATCGTCCTGGTCTCCGAGGCGGTGACCGCGGCGCCCCGGGCGAGACCCGCGGTGGAGGTGGCCGAGTCGCGGACGTCGATCTCGCCGAGCTCCACGCGCCAGGTGCGGGCGGGGAAGTCCTCCGCCAGCGGCAGACCGAGTCTCGTCACGTCCAGGCGCAGGTACCGGGCCGTGGTGCGGGGCACTTCGACGACGACCGGCTGGACGGTGCGTTTGCTCAACTGCCAGGCGGGATGGGTGATCCAGTCCGCGTCCCAGTCCGACGGCACGGTCAGGCCGGTCTCGAAGACGGCGGTGCCGCTCCAGCCGGAGGCCTGGTCCGCGCGCCGCGACCAGAGCATGACGCGCCAGTACACGCGGGTGCGCGAGCCCAGTGCCCTGCCCGCGTACGTGGTCTCCGGGGCGGTCGAGCGGACCTTGCCCGAGTCCCACAGGTCGGGCCGGCCGGCGCGGAGCCGCTGCGGGGAGGTGGCTGCCTGGACGCGGTAGGCGGTCTGGAGGGCGTTCGCGGCGCGGGCGGTGGTCCGCCAGCTGAGGGCGGGGGTGGTGTCGTCGATGCCGAGGGCGCTGGTGAGGTGCTGGGTGCGCAGGCCGGACGGGGAGATGGTGCCGGTGGTCGTGGCGTCGGCGCTCGCGGCGCCCGCCAGTACGGTCACGAAGGCGGTCAGTGCGGCCGGCAGGAGGAGGAACCGGCGCCGCTTTCCGCCGGGGAGGCGAGAGAAAAGCATGATGCTCCGGGGGTCGAGGGGGTGCGTCAGACGCGGGTGAGGCGGGCGGTGACGCGGCGCCGGAAGCGCAGGGTCACGGGGCCGAGCAGTCCGGACGGCAGCGGTTTGTTGCGCTCGTTGGAGAGCGTGTTGGCGACGCGTACCTCGAGACGGTTTCGTCCCGGGACGGTCAGACCGGTGACGTCGACGACGAACGGGGCCCACAACAGGGGCGGGAGCGCCGTGCCGTTGACGGTCACGGCGGCCACGTCACGCACGTCCCCGAGGTCGAGCAGAACCCGGCGCCCGTCGAGCAGGGACCGCGCCACGTCGGTCTCGGTGGTGTAGGTGCCGCTGCCGGAGAACAGGGGGTCGTGGGCCGTCCAGCTGCCCAGCGGACCCGTGGTGGGTGTGGACCCGTCGCGTTCCAGGGTGAGCGTCCAGTCGCCGTCCACGGCGAGCGGTTCGAGCGGGTCGTCGATGCGGACCGTGCCGCGGTAGGTGTGGCTGCCGTCGGTGCCGGTGAGCCGGTGGTCGCCGGGCGCGGCGGCTTCGACGGTCGCGCGCAGGACGTGTCCGTCCCGCTCGACGCCGATGACGGGCAGCGGGGCGGCGGTCAGGTGCGGCGGGGCGGGTTCGTCGCGGCGGACCACGACGATCCGGGTCTGGTACGGCTCGAAGCTGATCGGCAGGCGGACGCCGCGCCGGGTGGCGCGGTGGACCGGGGCGGGGTCCGTGGCGCCCGTCGCCGGGTCCCACAGTTCGGGGGCTCCGGTGGCCGGGAGGGTGACGACGGTTTCGACGGGGGCTCCGCTTTCGTTGTTGAGGAGGAAGGCGGTGTCCTTTCCCCGCTTCACGCGCAGCACGCGTACGGCGTCCCGCGCGGGTTCGAGGATCGCGGCGGCGACCCCGGCGTCGTGCGTGGCGGCCCGTAGCCCGGAGGTGTCGGCGATTCTAAGGGCGCGCCCGGCGCCGAGGGCGCGGCTGCCCGGCACGTCCTCGCCGAACAGGTCGGACAGGGCGCGGGCGAGGGAGCGGTCGTTGCCGTCCGCCTCGTCCGAGGGAAGGGAGCCCACGCCGACGACCGTCCCACCGGAGCGTACGAACTCGCGCAGCACCCGGACGCAGTCCGCGTCGAGCGTCGGCACCACGGGGAGCACCACGAGGTCGTAGCGTGCCGCGCCCACGGCGAGCCGCCCGTCGCGCACGTCGGCCCGGTACCGCAGGTCCGGGTCCCCGGACAGCGCGCCCTCGTGGAGCAGGTCGAAGTCGACCTGGGCCCGCTCCAGGGCGTAGGCGGCGTCGGCGAGCGCGCTGTCGGTCTCGCCCTGCCGGCCGGTACCGGTCCACTGCTCGGCGGCGCGCTGCGGTTGCAGCAGGGCGGTACGCGCGGCGGAGGTGCCACGGCCCGCCTCCATGACCCGGCCGATCCACTCAGCGAGGGGCCGCATCGCCCACCACCAGGGCGCGCGCGGGCCGAACGGCGGAGGAAAGTAGACGACTCGTTCGTCGGTCCACAGGGCGTGCAGGACCGTCAGGTTGATGCCCCGGGCGGCCTGGGCGCCGACGGTCGCGTGCACGAATCCGGGGGTGACCTGCCAGCCCATGTTGCCGAACATCTCCAGCAACGCCCGCTCGCGGCCCGCCTGGTGGGCGGCCGAGGCCGGGTTGCGGGGGATCATGGTGGGCTGGCCGGGGACGTACTCGGCGGTGATGATGTCACCGCCGGGCACGTGGGCCCACTGGTTGACCTTGTGCAGGTCGCCGGTGGAGGGGATCCGCTTGGCGGGGGCCGTCTCGTCGTACAGCGGATTGGTGATCAGGGCGACGCCACGCCGCTCGTACCAGCGTGCCTGCTTGCGGAAGTACTGGGCGAAGCGGTTGGACACGGCCTGCCAGTAGCGGCCGCGGGTGATCCTGCCCCGGCGGCCCAGGTCGTCGCAGGCGCTGGCGTACGCGACGCCGGGTTCGACGCCGACGGCCCGCAGGGCCTCGTCGAGCGTGGGCGACCACGGCAGCCGCTTGAAGTGGGCCTCCGCGGAGGCGAAGAACGGCTCGTCGTCCCAGAAACCGGGAATGACGGTGCCGAAGTAGCGGCCGAACCGCCGGTGGTACTCGCCCGGCACGATGTCCAGGAACAGTTCCACGGGTTCGTCGTCGAGCAGGTCGAGGTAGCTGCGGCTGTAGCCCTGGCTGTCGTCGACGAGGGGGACGCCGCCGAACAGGTCGATCTGCCAGCGGCCGGCCGGCACCTGCCAGGTGTGGCCGTCGGCGAGCCGTGCCGTCAGGTCCAACGCCTCGGCGGCGTCGGCGGATCCGACGGGCCGGGCCGCGGCGGCGACGGCGACGGCCCCGAGGGAGTCGCGGTCGGGGAAACCGCCCGCGGCGGCCGGGTCGTCGAAGACCGACGTGTACAGCACCGTACCGTCGTCCGCCGTGACGGCGAGGCTGTCCCACAGGCCGCGTTGGCCGGTCACCGCCCGCACGCCCGCTCCGCCCGCCGTGAAGTGGTCGTCGTGGACGGTGCCCTTGTCCTTCCCGTCCAGGGTGATGGTCAGGCCACCGCCGTGGACGGTGACGGCCAGGGTGTGGAACTTGGTCTTGTTGAAGCCGTCGGTCCGGCTGCTGCGCAGCAGTTCGACGGGCTCCGTGCCGCGTGCGAGCAGCAGTACGGTGACGACGCCGGTCTGGTCGAACGTGACCGCGTACCCGTCGAGGCCGTCCGGGGACGCCCGTACGACGAGTCCGGCGGCCGTGCGGTCGGCCTTGGCGCTGCCGGTGACGGTGTAGTCGGTCCACCGCTCGCCGCCGCGCAGCACGGCGGCACCGTCGAGGACCGCACCGTCGACGGCCAGGGATCCCGCCTCCACCCCGACGCCGGTGGTGCGGCGCAGGTCGACCGTGCCGGGGCCGTCCACGACGGTGGTCGACCGCCACAGCGCCTTCAGACGCAGGTCCGGGCGCGGTGGATAGGTGCGGGAGCCGACCGTTCCGCCCTTGACGACGTACTCGCCCGCGCGGCCGCTGGGGAAGTGGTCGTCGTTGAACAACCACACCCGCATACCGGTGCGTTCCGCGGTGCTCAGGACGTGTCCGACGATGCCGAACCATTCCTCGGTGAAGAACGCGGGCTGCATCTCGGCGTTGTCGAAGGGGAACAGGACGACCTCGTACATGCCCTTGGAGCGCAGGTCGGCGAGTTGGGTGTCGACCAGGTCGGGAGTGACGGGTCCATTCCAGTACCAGTAGACGGTGGGGCGGCTGTCCTTGGGTGGGTCGGCGAAGTGCCGTGCGGAGTAGGCCGGTTGCCCGGCGGGCGCGGCGTGGGAGAAGCCCGGGATGCCGACCGCGAATGCGGTACCGGCTCCCGCGGCGGCCACGAAGTGACGTCTGGTCAGGTCGTTCTCAGACATGGGTGTCCTCCACCAGTCGCGCCACCTCGGTGGCGGTCAGGGCCCGGTTGTGCAGCCGGAAGTCGCGTACGGCGCCGTGCAGGTACGGGTGGGTGCTGTTCTGGGAGCGGCCCAGGTAGTTGCGGCTGGTCGCGCCGAGCAGCAGCGGGCCGGACACCATCGCCGGATTGCGGCCCGATTCGCGGCCGTCGAGGTAGAGCACGCCCGTGCCGCCGCCCAGCGTGAGGGCCACGTGCGTCCAGCGGCCCACGGGCAGCGGGCCGGCCGCGTCGATGAAGTCCTCCGCCTCCATGCCGGCGATCTTCAGCGCGGCACGGGCCCGCCCGGCGCCGGTGGTCGCGGCGAGGAACAGATACGTCTCCTTGTGGTACCCGAGGTCGAACACGCGGGCCGAGGCGGCGAGGGCGTCGACACGTACCCGCACGCTGACGGTCAGCTCGTCCAGGCCGCTCAACAGCCCTGCCGACAGGGCGACATGCCCGCTCACCCCGTCCAGGGACACGGCGTCCGCGGAACCGTCCCGGATCCAGGTGGCGCCCCCGGCCAGGGCCGCGTCGGCGAAGGTGCCGGTGCGGTCGGCCGCCGAGGTGCCGCTCGCCTCGTCGAACGGGTAACGGGCGACGTCCCGTTCACGGCCCGGGCGCGGTGTCACCGCCCAGTAGACGTTGTACCGCTGGTGGTGCACCTCGTGGAACGGCCGCAGTGACACGGTGCGGCCATCGGCGAGGGCGGTGAACGCCGTGGGGTCGCCGGACGCGGGGCGCAGGCTGTCCGGGCGGATGGTGGGCAGGGTGGCGAGGGGGGTGTCGCCGTACTCCCCCGCCAGGACCAGCGGCCCGTACGACAGCGCCTTCACCTGTGGGTTGTCGGGGGCCGGCCGCCAGACGGGCTCGCGTGGCAGGACGAGTTCGACGCTGTCGCCGGTGCGCCAGTGGCGGTGGACGGTGGCGTACGTCCCGGGCCGCAGCCGGAGGCCGGTCCGCCGGTGGTTGACCTTGAGCACGGCCGGGCGGCCGGAGTCGGCCACCCAGGCGGGTATCCGGATCTTCAGCGCGAAGCGTGCGTCTCCCTCGGTGAGGGTGAGCCGGGTGCGGTCGGTGGCCGGATACCGGGTCTCCTGACGTAACGTCACTCCTTTTTCCGGCCAGCGCACTTCGGACGGGATGAACAGGTTGACGTACAGCTCGGCGGCGTGGGCGTCCCGGGAGCGGAAGTAGATGCTGTCGGCGAACTTGGTGTGCGTCTCCAGGCCCGTGCCGTGGTCGCAGGAGAAGTTGTCGTAGTCCCCGCTGTAGCTTCCCTCGGCCGCCCCGAGTCCGCCCTTTGGCTGCCGCCGGGAACCGGCCCACAGCCCGGTGTAGTAGGTGACGAAGCCGTGCGCGGCGTCGGGGTCCTGCTCACCGAGCATCTGGTTGTAGAGCGTCCACTCGTAGTGGTCCATGTACGCGGCGCGGGACGGCCGGTGCCAGAACAGCTGCCGGCCCAGCTTGAGCATGTTGTAGCTGTTGCAGTTCTCGCAGGTGACCTCGGAGAGCCGGCTGACGATCTCGTCCGGCGGGCCGAAGAGTTCCTGGTTGGAGTTGCCTCCGATGGCGTACGAGTGGTGGCGTACGACCGCCGTCCAGAAGGTGTCGGCGATGTCCAGGTAACGGGTGTCCCCCGTGGCCTCGAAGCCCGGCACCGCGCCGACCACCTTGGCGATCTCGGTGTTGGCGTGCCGTCCGGCGAGCTCGTCCCGGCCGGCCGCCAGCGGCTCGTACAGCTCCTGGTGGTCGAAGCGCTGCGCGGTACGCAGGTGTGCGGGGTCGCCGGTGACCAGGTGCAGCCGGGTGAGTACGTCGTTCATGCCGCCGAACTCGACCTTCAGCACGGCCTGCATCCGCTCCTGGGACAGCGGTGCGGTGCGCGCGTCCACCCAGGCCGCCATCTCCAGCAGGATGTCGAACGCCTGCCGGTTGCCGCTGAGTCGGTACTGGTCGAGGAGTCCGGCCATGATCTTGTGCAGGGTGTAGTACGGCGCCCAGGGCTTGCCGCCCGCCTCCAGCTGGTCGAAGACCGACTCCGGGAAGGCGGAGAGGTAGCCGCGGTGGAATCCGGCGGCCGGGGCGGCCTTCTGACACTCCGCCAGGGCGGCCACCAGCGAACCGGCCTTCTCCGCGTAGGCCCTGTCTCCGGTGTTGGCGTGGGCCTGGGCCAGGGCGCTGAGCAGGTGGCCGGTGGTGTGGCCGCGCAGCTGGACACCGGGGGCCTCCCACCCGCCGCAGGGCTGCGCCGAGGACGGCAGACCCACGTTCAGGCGGAAGGTGTGCAGCAGCCGGTCGGTGTCGACGAAGAGCAGGTACGCGCAGGTGCGGCGCATGTTGGCCAGGAAGGGGCTCTCCAGGAGCCGGACCGCGGTGAGCGGGAAGGGGACGAGCGCGCCCTCGGGGCCGGATGAACCCGCCGGAAAGGCGGGGGCGGCCCAGGCCGCGGTGGGCGACAACGCGGCGACGGCCGCCGCGGCCGAGGCGGCGGACAGGACCTGACGGCGGGAGGGGACGGGTCTGGAGCGCTGTGCGGGCACGGTGCCGGATTCCCTTCGGATCGACGGAAATTGATCGACGGAAATTGAAACGTTCAACCCTGTCGCGTCAGTCCACGGCCGTCTGCACGTACGGCACCAGGCGCACGGGGCCGACGAGTCCGTGGTCCTGGCGGGCGACCGCGCCGAACACGGCCGGCTGGACGACCCGCAGGCGGTTGATGAGCGGGGTCGCGACCTCGATCTCGAGCGTGTTGTCGCCGCGCCGCAGCAGGGCACCGAGGTCGACGAAGGTGCGCAGGCGGTCGGCCGGTGGCAGCCGCGTGCCGTTGACGGTGACCCGGAACGTGTCGCTGACCTGTCCGAGTTCCAGGTACGCGCCGTGGGACGAGTCCCATCCGGCGGGCAGGGTGACCGTCGTGCGGTACCGGCCGATTCCGGCGGAGTCGGTCAGCTCGGGGATCTGCGACCAGGGCAGCAGGGTGTCGAGCGTCAGCGTCCGGCGTACCCGTTCGGTCCGGGTCGCGTCGGTTCCGGGCTGGAAGTCATCGACTTGGAGTTGCCAGCGGGCGGGTGTGACCGGTGCGGGCACGGACCGGACGGCCGTGGTGACCGTACGGCCGCCGGACAGGCGTGTGGTGTAGGTGCCCGCGCCGCCGGCACGCACGGCCAGGCCCCGCCGGGTGTAGAGCGCCGCGTCGGCGTCCGTGGCCAGGGCGTGCGGGCGGCTTCCGTCGCGGTCGCCGAACAGTCCCGGCCGCCCCAGCGCGACGATCATCACCTGGCCCGGCTGGAGCGTGACGCGCAGGGTGAAGTCCCGCCCGTCCTGCGCGTATTGGGCGATGCGCGCGGTCTTGCCCGTCCAGGGGTCGAGCAGGTACGGCACGGTGGCGCCGCCCCGGGTGCGGCGCAGGGTCACCTCGTGGTCGATCGCCGCCACGGGCGGTTTGACGGTCTCGGCGTGCTTGCCGTTGCACAGGTAGTAGAAGTCGGCTTCCGCGGTGGCCCGGTGGGCGTTGAGGAGTGTGGAGGAGGTGGCGTAGCGGGCGTCGGGGGTCACGCCGAGCCGGGTGAGGGCGTCCCCGATCGCCGTCTTGTCGGTGACGCGGGCGACGCCCGGCAGGGCGAGCAGGCGGGCGAGGATCCCGCGCAGCTCGTCGGTCTCGCCCTCGCCGGGTACTCCCGGGGTCAGCGCCTGGTCGAAGGCGCCGAACAGGACGACGGGGAGTCCGGCCCGGGCCAGTTGGAGCACCTTGCGGGCGTCGGTGACGGAGAGCGTGGGCGTGGAGCCGTAGAAGAAGTCACCCTCGACGAAGAGCGCCTTGTAGGCGGGGCCGTCCGGGGCGAGCCGGCCGTCGGACACGGTGGCGCCGGGCAGGTCGAGCAGCGGGCCGCTGAGGAACTGGTGGGTCCAGCCGAGCGGGACGCCGGTCGCGGTGAACCAGGACGCTCCGATGCCGGTGGCGGTGTAGCCGGTCTGCCGGAACACGGCGACGTCCGCCCTCGCGGTGCCCGCCTGGAGGACCCGGTGGACGCGGCCGAGGTAGCCGGAGATGTCGGCGAGGTGCTGCCAGGTGGGCTGCCGGGGTCCCCAGGACTCGCCGTAGCCGGGGGCGCCGTTGTAGGGGCTGAAGGCCGCGAAGCCGGGCCAGCTCACCTGCGGCGCGGTGGCGTAGGAGAAGCCGTGTACGACGGTCTGGTTGACTCCCGCCGCGTAGGCGCCGCCCATGGTGCGCAGGAAACGGTCCCATGTCGTGCTGTACGCCGAGCCGTTGTACGCGCCCGCCTCGCACGACAGCACCGTGCGCCCGGCCATGTCCCGGCCGCCGGCCAGGCAGCGGAAGTCGTCCAGGTTCTTGAAGCCGAGGGACTCGCCCTCGGGGATGTCGAGGATCGCCGCCGACGCGATGGCGTCCGTCTGCAGGCCGTAGGGCTGGGCGCGCAGGTCCATGCCCACGGAGTGCGCCCAGTCCCGCAGGGCTCGCAGGTGGTGGCGGTTGAACAGACCGGACACGGTCTCCCAGAAGTCGTGTCTGATCTGCCGGGTCAGCTGGGCCTCGAAGGCGAAGACCTGGTTGCTCTTGTCGAGGACCAGCACCGGCAGGTAAGGCCGCAGTGCCCGGCCGGTGTGCTTCTCGAAGGCGTCGGGCAGTCCCGGGGTCCAGATCAGCCCGTCGGTCTCCAGTTCCACGGAGTCCTCGAAGAACGCGCCGCCCGCGGCCTTCAGCAGCCTTCTCATGGCAGGCGTCAGCAGCCGTCCGTCCCAGAAGCCGGTGATCGCGGCGGTGCCCTCGGCGCTGAAGTGGTCGACGGCGTAGGCGGCGGGAGAGGAGTGGGGGCCGGACTCGGGCTGCTGTCCCGAGCCGCGCTGCCAGTAGGAGATCAGCACCCAGTCCCCGTCGTCGGGCGCCGTCCAGGTCAGCGTGGAGTCGGTGACGGTGTCCGTCAGGTCGATCAGGGTCGTCGGGTCGAGCCCGGTCTCCTTGCGGGTGGAGTTCGCGGGTTCGACACGGGCGGCCTGCACGGCGAGCAGCCGCTGCTTCGTGACGCCGGCGGCCGCTGCGCGTGCGGGTGGCGGCACGGGCCCCGCGTAGGTGGCTCCGCCGGCCAACGAGACGCGCCCGTGGACGAGTTCCCGGGCCGCCGCTTCGTCGTCGGGGGTGAGGCCGGGCACGGCGACGGGCCAGCTCGGGCCGAGCGTGAGGTCGACGGTGAGGCCGCGGCGGGCGGCCCGGCGCAGTGCCGCCTCGACGCCCTCGCGCCAGGGTCCGCTTCCCCATCCGTGGTGAGCGGTGTCGAGGACGGACTTGTCCTTGATGCTGTGGTGTACGGCGGCGATCTCGACCCCGCCGAAGCCGGCGTCCGCGATCTGGTCGATCTCGCGGGCGATCTCGTCCGGGTCCACCAGGCCGTCGGGCCACCACCACCGGAACCTGGGGCGCACCGGTCTGGGCGGGTCGGCGAACCAGTCGCGGCCCGGTCCGCTCCCGCCGTCCGCGTCGAGCGCGACGGCAGCGGGCGGCGCGGCCCCGAACGCCGCGGCGGTACCGGCCGCCAGGCCGACGGCCAGCACCGAACGGCGTGAGATCCCGCCACGCCGCGGGAGGTGATCCTGCATCAGTGCACCCCAGTGGATTGAATCGTTTCAATCGATCCGAACGCCGGAACGTTAAGCCGCTGGTTCGGACGGGGTCAAGATGTCGGCGGCGGTCCGCGCGCCGGACGCGACTACGACCGTGCGGGCTGATCGGCGATCAGAAGAGTGGTGCCTGCGGGCCGGAAGCCCAGGCGGGCGTAGATACGGGCCACGCTGTCGTCCGCGTAGGCGAGGAAGACCGTGCGCACCCCGTGGTCGCGGGCGTGGGTGGCCAGAGCCGCGGCGACGGCGGCGGCCAGACCCTGGCGGCGAGCGCTGGGGAGAGTGCCGATACCGCCGATCTCGGTGGTGCCGTCCGCCGGGTGGTAGTGGCCTGCGGCGAGCGGGGTGCCGTCGGGGCCGAGGGCGGCTATGAGTGTCTTGTGCCCGGCCCGCAGGGACGGGCGGATCGTCTCGACCGTGCCCTCCGCGGTCAGTTCCGCTGCCTGCGCGGACAGTTCGACTCTGCCCCCCGAGGCCAGGGCCGTACCCGCCCGGGCAAAGGCCAGTCTGGGCAGTGCGAGGGTCATGGGCAGGGCCGGGTCCTCGGCCGTCAGCGCATGGAGCCGCACGCCCTCCGGCAGGGGCTGCGGCGGTATCGCGTGGCGCGGGTCGAGGGCCATCAGCGGGCGTTCCGCCACCGGCAGGCCCGCGCCCTCGATCCGGGAGCGCAATGCCGGCGCAGCCTCGGCGAGCCACTCGAAGGCTTCCGGGACGCCGAGCTCCCGCTGCCGGGCGCGTACCCGGGCGATGTCCGCGCCGGTCACCGACGAGGCGCCCTCCGCGGTGGGTTGAGCATGGCTCGGGCCGCCGTAGTACGGGGTTCCCGGTTCCTTGCGTACGAACAGCCGCAGCGGGCCGAAGTCTTCGGCGTCGGCGAACAGCAGGGGCACGGTGGCGTAGTACCGCTCGATACGGTCCCGCAGCGCGTCACTCATGATCCGCATCCCACCACGGTGACGCGGTGCGCCGCATCCGGAAAACCCTCGTCACCGAAATCCCAGGCGTACAAGGCCCGTTCACGGATGCGGCTGGATATCGTTGCGGGCATGGACATCTCGCGATCGAGGGGACCGGCGGGCTTCAGGTAGCCGCCAGGAGATACCTGGCGGTGACTACCTACGGAGTCCCCGTGGCACGCACCGCCCATCACGTTCCCGCCGCGCACAGCCGGAAGGGAGACGGCCAACGGCCATGGAGCCCTTTTCGTTCCGTGGTTCTGTACGACCTCAGGTACAGCGCCCGCAGCCTCACCGATGCGGCACGGGAGTCCAGGAGGCCTCATCCGCGCAAGGTCCGCCGCAAGGTGGACTTCTACTCGTTCAACCGGCACGGTCACGACCGTTTCGTCGCGTGGTATTCCACGATCCAGGAACGCCGGGCACGACAGCGGCTGCGGACCCAGGTCGGGGTTCTTCTGCGGCTGGTGAACTCTCCCGCCGGTGAACTCGCCCTCGACGCGGTGGATGTAGCACCGGCGCGTCACCGGCGCGACTCACTGGAGCTCTCGTAGTCCTGGGCGGCGTCTTCGGTGGCCCCAGTGTCGACACGGCGGTCAACCGGGCTGCCGGATGACCGCCTTCCCGTCCGGCTTATCCGAACTGGCCGGGCTGGTAGTCGCCGGCGGGCTGCTGGACGATGACGTTCAGCCGGTTGTAGGCGTTGATGAGGGCGATGAGGGAGACGAGGGCGGCGAGCTGGTCCTCGTCGTAGTGCTTGGCGGCGTTCGCCCAGGCCTCGTCGGAGACGCCGCCGGCCGCGTCGGCGATGCGGGTGCCCTGCTCGGTCAGCTCCAGTGCGGCGCGCTCGGCGTCGGTGAAGACCTTGGCCTCGCGCCAGGCCGCGACCAGGTTGAGGCGGACCGAGGTCTCCCCGGCGTGGGCGGCGTCCTTGGTGTGCATGTCGGTGCAGAAGCCGCAGCCGTTGATCTGGCTGGCGCGGATCTTCACCAGTTCCTGTGTCGCGGCAGGCAGCGTCGACTCCGACACCGCCTTGCCCGCCGAGTTGATGTACCGCAGGAACTTGGCCGCGACCGGGTTGCCGAAGTGGTTCAAGCGAGCTTCCATGACGGACTCCTGTGTGCGGTTGCCGATGTGTACACCTCTCTGACGGGACGGCCCGGCAGGATGTGACAGCCCTGAATGTGGTGTGGGTCACGTTCTACTGGGGCGGGGTGAGCCCGCCGGCGGCACACCGGACCGACGCGCCGTTGAACACGCTGTGCGTCCGGTCCGTACCGTCCCGTGCACGCGTCAGTCAGCACGTCAATCACTCAGCAGCCGCCACCGGCAGCCACGATTCCCGGAGTCGATCCCGCATGATGCTCACCCAACGCGCCGCACTCATGACCGGAAGCCTCGCCACAGCGGCCGCGGCGGTCCTGGGGGCCGCCACGGTCGGTCACGCCGCCGACCACGCGCCGGCCCCCGCCTCCGCCGACGCCCACAGAACAGCGATCCCCCCGCAGTTGCGCGTGCCCGACGGCAACAAGCGGATCGCCGCGCTCGACGCACGGGGCGTGCAGACCTATACCTGCGCCGACGGCTCCTGGACCTTCCTCGAACCCGCCGCCACCCTCTGGAAGGAGCACGACCCGCGGCACCGCCCCATCGCCCTGCACAGCAAGGGCCCGGTCTGGATCTCCACCGTCGACGGCAGCGCGGTCAACGCCTCGGCCGTCCCCGGTGCAAACGTCCCGCACCCGGACGCGGTGCCGGAACTGCTGCTCAAGGCCACGGCCACCCGCGGCGACGGCATGTTCGACTCCGTCTCCTACATCCAGCGCCTCCACACCGAGGGAGGCCTCGCACCGACGGGATCCTGCACGGGCAACAGCCAGATCGGCGTCCCCTACTCGGCCACGTACCTCTTCTACGCGCCCTCGGACAACAAGTCCGGCACCGGCATCACGAAGCGGTAACAAGGCGCAACCCTAGGAAAGTTGGCTAGGTCTAGGCCGCCATGAAGATCTCTTTCCTGCTGCACAACGCCTACGGGATCGGAGGCACGATCACCACCACCTTCAACCTGGCGCAGGCGCTGGCGGACCGGCACGAAGTGGAGATCGTCTCCGTGTTCCGGCACCTGGAGCGGCCGCACTCCGCCCTGGACCCGAGGGTGTCGCTGCGGCCGCTCGTGGACCTCCGGAAGGAGAAGGAGCATCCCCAGCAGCTGAGACCGGCGCGAGTCTTTCCCCGCTCCGAGTACCGGTACAAGCAGTACAGCGAGTTGACGGACGAACGCATCGGCGCCTGTCTCGCCGCGAGCGACGCCGATGTGGTGATCGGCACCCGGCCGGGCCTCAACGTGCATCTCGCGCTCCAGGCACCCGGCCACGTGGCACGCGTCGGGCAGGAGCACCTGACCCTGGACAACCACTCGCCGCAGCTGCGCACCGCGCTGCGCCGGGCCTACCCGCGGCTCGACGTGCTCACCACCGTGTCCGAGGCGGACGCCGCCGCGTACCGGCGGCAGATGCTGCTGCCCGGCGTGCACGTGGAGAACCTCCCCAACAGCGTGCCGGATCCCACCCTCCCGACCGCGGACGGCAACGCCAAGGTGGTCGTCGCGGCCGGCCGGCTGGTCCCGGTGAAGCGCTACGACCTCCTCATCGAGGCCTTCGCGGTGGTCGCCGCCGAGCACCCCGACTGGCAGCTGCGCATCTACGGCAAGGGTGAGCAGCACGACCGGCTGCGGCAGCTCATCATGGAGCTGGGGCTGTGGAACAACGTCCACCTGATGGGCCCTGCCGCCCCCATGGAGGCGGAGTGGGTCAAGGGTTCGATCGGCGCGGCCGCCTCCGACTTCGAGCCGTTCGGCATGACGATCGTCGAGGCGATGCGCTGCGGTCTGCCGGTGGTGAGCACCGACTGCCCCCACGGACCCGGTGAGATCATCAAGGACGGCGTCGACGGCCGGCTGGTGCCGGTGGGGGACCGTGACGCCCTGGGCGCCGCCCTGCTGGAACTCGTACGCGACGACGAGCGGCGTCGCCGGGCCGGCCGGGCGGCCATGGAGAACGCGCGGCGGTACGCCCCCGGCCCCGTGCTCGAGCAGGCCGAGCGCCTGTTGACCGAGGCGGTCGCGGCCCGGCGGGCGGGACACCCGGTCGCCCGGGAACGCGCTCACCTGGGCCGCGTCCTGGCCAGCCGGGGTTTCGCCGCCCGCGACGCCGCGAGAGTCGCGGCGAACGGCGTCATGCGCAGGGTACGGAAGGCAGGACGATGAGCACGGAACAGAACGCACAGCCACGCGTCGCCTGCACGGTCGGCGCGGACGGCCGGATCACCTTCGACCTGCCGCTGCCGCCGGCCGAGGGACAGCAACTGCTCCTGCGGCTCCGCCCCAAGAAGGGACAGCCCGAGACGACCCGGCACGTCCTCGGCCTCGAGCCCTCCGGCCCCGGCCTGCGCGCCACGCTGGAACCACGGACCGTACTCGCGGAGGGCCGCTGGGACGTGTACCTGCTGCCGGACCCGGAGTCCCCGCGGATCCGGCTGCGCCCGGGCCTGCGCGACCTGCGGGCCCTCGTCGACGGACACCTGCGTGAGGGGCCGTCACCGCTCGCCGTCCGGGTCCCCTACGTCACCAAGGACGGCTATCTCGCCGTGCGCGCCTGGCTGCGTCCCGCCCACGCCGAAGCCGGCCCAGTCGACGTCACGGACCGGTCGACGACGGTCGCCGCACGCCTGCACGGCGCCGCCCTCCTGGAGGGGGCGGTGGTCCACCTGCGCCTGCGGGGCGAGGACGACACCGTACGCACTCTTCGACCGCGGCCCGGAGACGACGACCGAAGCCTGTCCTTCACCCTCGACCACGAGGAGCTCGCCGCCGGCGCGAGCACCGGCAGTGGCGTCTGGGACGTCTTCGTCCGCCCGGCGGCCGAGGCACCTCTCATCCGGTTGGCCCGCCTCCTGGACGACGTGGCGGACCGCAAGGAGGTGTTCGTCTATCCGCCGGCCACGGTCGGGGACGCGGTGGTGCGTTCCTACTACACGGTCGACAACGACTTCTCCGTGAAGGTGGCGAAGGCCGGTCGCCCGGCGGCCCAGGCGTGAGATCGACGCGGGTCGGGTAGCCATGCGGTGCTTCACTGGCGCTGGGCCGAAGGGGGAGACGGGCGGTGTCGGACGAGAGGCCGCCGGATGCCTGGGAGCCGCACGAGCGCCGTCTCTGGGAGGCGTACCGGCGGGGCGAGTGGTGCGACGACGTGCCGGAAGTGCGCGCCGAGGTCGTACGGTGGCTGCTCGTCGCCGCGCCCCGGCCGGTGCCGGGGAGCCTCGCCCGTCTGCGTTTACGGGGAACACGCATCACCGGGCGGCTCGATCTCGCCGAGGCGGACGTCCGGTGCGCGATACGCCTGTGGTCCTGCCGGCTGGATGAGGCGCCCTGCTTCGACGGCGGGCACTTCAATGCCCTGGAGACGAGGGACTGCGCCCTGCCCGGACTCACCGCGGTGGGCGCCCGGATCGATCAGGAATGCGTGCTCGCGGACTGCGCGATCGACGGCACGCTCGATCTGCGGTCCCTGAGCGTGGGCACACGGCTGTCACTGAACCGCTCGCGGACGGTGGCCTCGGACGGGCGGCCCGCGATCGACGCCGAGTCGCTCTCCGTCGACGAGGGTTTCTCGGCGGCCGGCCTGGAATGCACCGGACCGGTCCGGCTCACCAGCGCCCAGATCCGGGACGCGCTCACCCTGCGCGGCGCGCGGATCCGCGAGGGCGGCATCGACCTCTACGGCGCCTCCATCGGCGGAACGCTGCACCTGGAGGAGAGCACCCTGACCGGCAGGGGCGAGGGACGCGGTGAGCCCGCGTTGCAGTTGCTGTGCGCCACGGTCGGCGGTGACATCCAGGCGGGCCGCGGGCTGGTGGTGCGGGGGTGTGTCGACCTGAGGGACACGACGGTGCGCGGCAGTGTCGTGCTGAAGAGGGCCCGGCTGAACCACCCGGAGGGCACGGCGCTCACCGCCGAGCGGCTGCACGTCGGCGGCACGCTCAACTGCCGCGGCGGGTTCGTCGCGCAGGGCACCGTGGACCTCTGCGACGCCCGGATCGGCGGTTCGGTCCTCTTCGAGGGCGCGGATCTGACCGGCCTCGCGGGACCGGCGTTGCGCGCCAACGGCATAGAGGTGGGGGCCGAGTTCAACTGCTGCGACGGGATGACCGCGCACGGCCGGGTCTCGCTCAGCAGCGTCACCGTACGCGCCAAGCTCTGCTTCAAGGACGCCCTGTTCGACGTTCCGAGCGGCACCACCGCGCTGACCTGCCGCCGCTCCACGGCCTCCGAACTCGCGCTCCAGCCCCGCGAAGCCCCCGTCGGCACCGTCGACCTCAGGCACACCCGGGTCGGTGTGCTGCGGGACGACCCGGCGAGCTGGCCGCGGTCCCTGCTCCTCGAAGGCCTCGTGTACGACAGCGTCCACCCCACGCTGCCCGGCGACGACCGGCTGCCCTGGCTGGACCGGGACCCCACCGGTTTCGCCCTGCAGCCGTACGAGCAACTGGCGGCCACCTACCGGCAGCACGGCCGGGACGCAGACGCCCGTACGGTGCTGCTGGCCGAGCAGCGCCGCATCCGCACCACGCTCACCTGGCCCGCCCGCGTCTGGAGCGTCGTGCAGGACGTCACCGTCGGCTACGGCTACCGGCCGGCCCGCGCGGCGTGGCTCCTGGCCGCGCTGTTCGCGGCCGGCACCGCCGTCTTCGCCACCTGGCCGCCGCAGTTCACCGGCGACGGCGCACGGCCCGGCTTCCAGCCCGCCATATACACCCTGGATCTGCTGCTGCCCGTCGTCGACTTCGGGCAGGAACCGGCGTTCACGGCCCGCGGCGCCGCGCAATGGGCGGCCGTCGTGCTCGTCAGCGCGGGCTGGCTCCTCGCCACCACCGCCGCGGCGGGCGCGAACAGAGTCCTGCGCAGGAGCTGACCCCGGCCGGCGCGTCACAGAGCCTGTGGGGGGCGGCGCCAGACGTGGATACCCACGGCCGCGACGAGCAGGACCGCGCAGCACGCGAACACCATCCCGGCGTCGCGTACCCCCAGGGTCACAGCGAGGGCGCCCACTCCGACGACGGGCAGCGAGATCCCCACGTAGGCGACGACGAAGAACGCGGAGATGGTGGCGCCCCGGTGCTCCTGGGGGGCCGCGGTGCTCACCGCGGTCAGACCGGCGCGGAAGGCCATGCCCTGCCCCACACCGCCCGTCGCCGCCCCCGCCAGCAGCACCGGCAGGGACGTCAGGAGCAGCGAGGCGCCGACGAGGAGGAGGCCGACGACGAGTACCAGGCAGCCCCAGGTGAGGGCTCGCCGGGCGCCGACGCGCCCCATGAGGAGCTGCCCGCAGGTGGAGGCGCAGAACACGCAGAAGACGACGGCACCGACCACCGCCAGGTTGTGCTCACCCAGCGTCTCGGCGAGGAAGGCGGGGGCCACGGCCGTGAACAGGCCGAGCAGGGAGAAACCCGCGAAGGCGGCGAGGGCACTGGACGGGAAGACGCCCCGCACCTCGGGTGGCACCGTCATGCCCTGCGGCCGCAGCGGAGGCCGGGGGCCGGGGTGGCGTACGGTCTCGGGCAGCAGGCAGGTGACCACCATGGCGACCGCCAGCAGCGCGAGATGGACGACGAAGGGCAGTGTGAGCGGCCAGGGCGCGTACTCGGCCAGGAAGCCGGAGAGCAGGGGGCCGAGGCCAAGGCCGCCCATGTTGGCCGCGGTCGCCGCCAGACCGGCCCTTGCGCGCAGTCCCGGCGGGGCCAGGTCGAGGACGGTCGCGGTGGCCGTGCCGCTCAACAGCCCCGCGGAGAAGCCGGACAGCACCCGGCCCGTGTACAGCAGCGGCAGCCCGCCCTCGAACAGGAAGCAGAGCGCGCTGAGCGCGGACAGCCCGAGCGCGGCCATCAGCACCGGGCGCCGCCCGAGCACGTCGGAGAAGCCGCCGGCGACCAGCAGTGCGGTGATGACGCCCACCGCGTAGACGGCGAACACCACCGTCACGATCAGTTCGGAGAACCCGATCCGCTCCCGGTACAGCCCGTACAGCGGCGTCGGCAGGGTGGTGCCCAGCATGCCGACGGCGAAGACGCCGGCCGCGGACTTGTACCCCGGCCGGCGCCCCCGGTGATGAGGCTCGGCGTCACTTCTGACCACACCTCACCATAGGCATCCGGCAGTCCGGCGCGAGGTGACGTGGCGCGGCGGCACGGCAGCTGGCCGCCGGGCCCGTCTCACTCGCGGTCCGAGGCCGGCCAGACGTAGGGCAGGTCGTCGGGCACGCCGGGGAACAACGCCGCGTACGTGGCCGGGTCCTTGCGCACCAGCGCCGAGCGGTGGCTGCGGTGGACGTCCTCGTCGCCGAGCCAGCACGGCAGTTCCCCGGCCGCCGCCAGCTCCTCCTGGCCGCGCACCGGCGCTCGGGGGCGGACCGCGGCGAGATCGGCGACCAGGGTGGCCGCACAGGTGTCCTGGTGGCCCTGTTCGCGCCAGACCCGGCAGACCTCCAGGCCGTAGCGGACCAGCGCCTCCTCGTAGCCGGTCCACATCCGTACGGCGGGATGCCGGCGCCAGCCGTAGCCCGGCACGGTCAGCCCGCGCAGCACCTGCACCGCCTCGACCCGTTGCTTGCCCAGCCGACGGCGGTCCAGGGCCCGCGCCGACTCGGTGAAGTCGGCGTAGGGCAGAAACGTCTGCATACGGGCTCCCTGCTCCGGTGTCCCCGGAGCCACCTTGCCGGTGCTGGAGCGGAGGGGCATCCGCAGAGCCGCCCAGGGCCCGGCTCAGCCCTGGGCGGCTCGTGCGTGGTTCAGCGTTCCTCGCGGAACAGGACGTGCTTCTGGGCCGTGGGGTCGTACTTGCGCAGTACGAGCCGGTCGGGGTCGTTGAGGCGGTTCTTGCGGGTCACGTAGGTGACACCGGTTCCGGCCGTCGACTTCAACCTGACGACGGGGCGCGCGGTGTTGCGGGCCATGAGGTCCTCCTTGCCTTCACCACACACTCGATCTTGATCCGAGCATGTCAGCAATAGGCCTCAACCACGGGCTTCCGGGTGGAATTCCCGCCTTCTGGTTCGGCAGCGGTGTGATGTTTCGCACGGGGACGGAATGAAGGGTTCCGAATGGGCAACGTTCCCTTTCATGCCCCGCGCGATCCTCCCCCGGCAGGTGACTCCATGACAACGGCGACCACGGCGACCCGGACGCCGCCCGCCACCGCCGCCGGGGCCACCAGACCCGGTACGAAGATCCCACCGTCCGCCGCGCCCGCCTCGATGACCTCGCTGCCCTCACTCACCGGGCTGCGCTGGATGGCGGCGCTGCTGGTCTTCGGGCTGCACGTGCACAACTTCGGCTACTTCGGCGGCACCGGCGGCAGCGTCATGACGTGGGCGTTCGGGGCCGGGGCCAGCGGGGTGTCCTTCTTCTTCGTGCTGTCCGGATTCGTACTGACGTGGTCCGCACGTCCGAACGACCGAGCGCTCGGCTTCTGGTGGCGGCGCATCGCCCGCGTCTACCCCGTGCACCTGGTCACCGTCGCGATCGCGCTGCTCATGGCCTGGACGCCGGTCCATCTGCCGAGGCCCACGCTGCGCCAGGGACTGGCCGACGTGCTGCTGGTGCACTCGTGGTGGCGCCCGTGGTGGCAAACGCTGAACCCGGTCAGCTGGTCCCTCGCCTGCGAAGCATTCTTCTACGCCGCCTTCCCGCTGCTGGCCCTCCTGCTGCGCCGTCTCGGCGCCCGGGGATCGGCGGCCCTCGCCGGGGCATCGGTACTGGCGGTGATGGCGCTCGCCCATACCGAGACGCACCACTGGTTCAGCCAGCCGATCAGTTCCTTCCCCGCCGCCCGCCTGCCCGAGTTCGTCCTGGGCGCCGCGACCGCCCGCCTGGTGCTGCTCGGCCGGTGGCGCGGGCCCGGTCTGGAGGCCTCGCTCGCGCTGGCGATCATCGGCTACTTCTTCGTCCCGCAGGTCACCGCCGGCTATTCGGCGACCGTCTGCACCATCATCGGCTTCGCCCTGCTCATCCCGGCGGCTGCCGTCGCCGACGTACAGGGGCTGCCGTCGCTGTGGCGGCACCGACGGCTGGTGCGGCTGGGGGAACTGTCGTTCGCCTTCTACATGGTCCATCTCCTGGTGATCCGGACCGGAACCGTCCTCCTCGGCAAGTCCCCGCGGTTCGGCCTGCCGACGGCCGTGACCGTCACCGCCATCGCGTTCACCGTGTCCCTCGCACTGTCCTGGGTCCTTTACGAGGCGGTGGAACGCCCGGCGCGACGACTGCTCCTGCGCAGGAGCCGTTCCGCAGCGGCCCGGCGGCCGGCGCCGGACACCGCGTCACCGTCCACGCCGGCCGCGCCGGCCGCGCCGGCCGCCGCGAGCGACTGAATCACCGAGTCGGACCACTCAACGGTGCCCGTGCCCCTGGTCCAGACGTGCCAGTACGGCACGGGCCATGACGTCCTCGCCCTTGGCGTTCGGATGCGCGGGGGCGGCGGGCGAGGCCGGCTGGAGCGGTTCGATCCAGCGGTCCTCGGGCGCCTTGCACATGTCGTGGCCGCGCGTGGGACCGTAGGTGTCGACGTACTCGGCGTGGTTCCACGCCGCCACCATGCGCAGCATCAGGTTGAGCCGTTTGCCGGTGTCCCGCAGATAGGGGAAGTCCTTCGCCCCGAACGGGACGGAGGGGAAGCAGCCGCTGCCGTCGTCGGGGAGGAGGTCCGGGTAGCCGACGACGACCACCCGCGCGTGCGGGGCCCTGGCGCGCACGGCCCGCAGCACACGGTCGATCTTCGGTGCGGTGCGCACGATGGTCACCGCCAGCTGGTCGACCCCGGAGGAGCCGTAGTAGCGCTCGCACGGGTCCCCCGCCGGGTCCTGGGAGCCGAGGCGGGCGCAGGTCTGGATGATCGAGCCGAAGCCGATGTCGTTGCCGCCGATCTGGACCGTGACCAGGTCGGTGTCCCGTCGCAGCGCGTTCAGCTGCGGGGCGTTGGAACCCTGCGACTTCCACATGTTCTCGGTCGTCGCCCCGCTGCAGCTGACGTCCTTGAACGCCGTCACGCGTCGCTCCGCCGCCACGATGGAGGGGTAGTTGTGGTCGGAGCGCGCGCAGTTCGCGTCCACCTGCCGCGGGATGAGGGGACCCGAGGTGTAGGAGTCGCCGAGCGACACGTACTGCGTGCCGTGACCGTGCCCGCCGGCTCCGCCTGCCGCCGCGGGCGTTGTGGAGGCGGCGACGAGAGCACACCCGCCGAGCGCCGCTCCCAGCGCCACCGCCCGCCGCCGTCGCGCCGCCCCGCCCGGATATGTGCCGTCCGCCATCGGATTCCTCCCCCTGGTGCCTACGCACGTTCGACGGGGCCCTGTATACCGTCCGGTAGGTCGGCGAAGCCAGAGGCGGGAACCCACTATTGAGTTCTGGTCAGCAAGTCAGCTCACTCCGCAACGACCATTTCCGGGACAGCGACGTGCTCTCGGACCGGTTCGCCGGGCACCTGTCCCGGGCGGGGATCGCGCTCGCTCCACCCGTGCCCGGCGTGTATCTGGGGTCGTCGGACATCGGCAACGTCAGTACACGGGTGCCCGCCATCCACCCGTTCGTCGCGATCATGGACGAGGACGGATCGGACCACACCGTCGAGTTCGCCGAGGCCGCCGCCTCGGCGAGGGCCCGGGAGGTACTGCTCGCCTCGACGGAGGCACTGGCGTGCACCGCCGCGGACCTCCTGTTGTGCCCGGAACTGCGCGAGGAGGCGTGGGAGCGGCACAGGCTCCAAGGGTGAGGCGGTCCGGCGCCGGTCGCTCGGCCCGGCCGGTGTTCAGTCGGAGCAGGGCGCGGAGCAGTCCGTCTCGGGCAGGTGCTCCTCCGACCAGACGGCCAGTTGCTTCAAGGCCGGCTCGAGGGCCGAGCCTGCCTCGGTCAACCGGTACGAGACCCGCAGCGGCGGACCCTCGTCCACCTCGCGCACGACGAGTCCGGCGGCGCCGAGTTCGGTCAGCCGGTCGGAGAGCATGCGCTCGCTGAGGCCGGGGATGGCGCGGCGCAGGTCGGAGAAGTGCACCGGGTGCTCCATCAGCACCGCGACGATCATGCCGGTCCAGCGCTTGCCGAGCAGTGAGAACACGCGCGTGATCGCGCTGTCGACCTTCTTGCAGGGCTCTGCGTCGTGCTCCCTCATGACACCCAGTCTACTATGACCTTCATTGGAGCTGAGAAAAAGTAAGCCCCTGTGTTATTACTAGGTACGTACGGAACGGCCGCCCGGTCTCGTTCCCTTCACACGCCCTTTTCTGGAGATCACCATGGCAACGCTGCTGCATCTGGACTCGTCCCTCTGGCCCGAGGCCGCTTCCTCCTCCCGCTCGGTCACGGCCGCCTTCCGCAAGGCGTGGGAAGAGCAGCACCCGGACGGCACCGTGATCCACCGCGACCTGAACACCCACCCGGTTCCGCATCTCGACGGCCTGGCCGCGTCCGCCGGTTTCGCCGACCCGGCCGATCACACCCCTGAGCAGGCGGCGGCCTTCGCCGAGCGGCTGAAGCTGATCGAGGAGCTGGAGACCGCGGACGCCGTCGTCATCGGCGCCCCGATGTACAACTTCACGATCCCGTCGACGCTGAAGGCGTGGCTCGACCAGGTGATCCTCGTGGGCCGCACGGCGATGGTCGAGGAGTCCCCGCTGAAGGGCACTCCGGTGTACATCGTGGCCAGCCGCGGCGGTTCCTACGCTCCCGGCACCCCGCGCGAGGGCTACGAGTACGTCCAGAACCTGCTGGGCGCGGTCCTCGGCGACATGCTGGGCATGGAGGTCGACTTCATCGTTCCCGAGCTCACCCTGGCGCACTCCAACCCGGCGATGGCAGAACTGATCCCGCTCGCCGATGCCTCCAAGGCCCAGGCGCACGAGGACGCCGCCACCAAGGGCAAGACGGCCGCGCTGAAGGCAACCGCCTGACACGCACGGGCCACGGCCCGTCGTCACATTCCCGTCCGGCCCCCGTCCGGTCACCGGCTTCGGTCTCAGGGCAGGTCGCCGTGCCAGTCGTAACGGGTGCCGTCGTGCGGCCGGGGGGCGTACAGGGTGCGGCCGCCCGGGCCGTAGCGGCCTATCTCCGTCATGAGCGCCACCGGCTCCCCCGGTGCCCGGCCGAGGCGGTCGGTGACGTCGAGCAGCAGGCCGTCCAGCGGGCCGCCGACGAGTTGGGCATAGGCGTGGTCGGGCCGGGGACCGGCGTCGTCGTGGTCGGCACCGTACACCCGGCCTCGCATGAACTCCTGCTCATCCATGCCGGGCAGCCTCGCATCCGGCACTGACAACCACCCGGCGGACGGGACGGTACTACCTCGCCGGGGCGGCCGCGGGGGGCGGGCCCGGGCGGGCGACGGCCTGGTCGAGCGCCTCCCAGGCCCGTCGCACCATGTCCACGACCCGCTGCGGCGCCGACGCGACCGGTTCCTCGGGCCGGCCGGACGACCGCCACCACCGCAGCACGGCCCGTTCCACCTGCGGCAGCGCCCGCTGCCCGGTCACCGCGAGCGCGATGGCCCCGACCACACCCGCCCAGCTGAACGGGCCGAGCGGGGTGCAGCCGAAGACGTGGCTGACACCGGGGGTCTGCACCAGCGCCACGAGGGCCGCCGCGGAGCCGAGGGCCGTGAACCGGACCAGCGGGCTGTCCCGGCGGTCGGCGAGGGTCTGGGCCAGCTGGGTGCCGACCACGGCGCACAGGGCCATGGTGGTGGAGCGGCGGGCCGTGCCCGCGGTGAAGCGGCCGATCAGCCAGGCGGTGGTCGCGCCCAGGCAGGTGGTCAGGGCGCGGTGCCGGATCTGCCGCATCAGCGGCCTGCCGAGCAGCGAGGTGACGAGCTGTTCGTCGGGTGCCGCCGTCGCCTCCTCTTCCCGGTCCTCCTCGTGCGGGGTGACCGCCACCGCCATCGCGGGGAACAGGTCGGTGAAGAGGTTCACCAGCAGCATCTGGCGGGTGGAGAGCGGGGCCGCGCCGGCCAGCAGGCTGCCGAGGATGCCGAAGCTCACCTCGCCCGCGTTGCCGCCGATCAGGATGGCGATGGCATCGGCGACGCAGCGCCACAGCGCCCGCCCCTCGGCCACCGCGTCGGTCAGCACGGCCAGGTCGCCGTAGGTCAGGACGATGTCGGCGGCGTTACGCGCCGCGGCCGAGCCACGGGCCTCGATGCCGACGCCGATGTCGGCGGCGCGGATCGCCGCGGCGTCGTTGGCACCGTCGCCGACCATGCCGACCACCCGGCCGGCGTCCCGCAGCGCCTCGATGACCAGGAGCTTCTGCTCGGGCGCGACCCGGGCGACGACATCCGCGTCGCGCAGGAGCCGGGCCCGCCGCGAGCGGTCGGCGTCGGCCAGCTCGTCGCCGGTGACGACCGCGGTGTCCGCGGGCCAGCCCAGCTCGATCGCGATCGCCCGGGCGGTCTGCGGGTGGTCGCCGGTGAGCATCACCGGCCGTACACCGGTCTGCCGCAGTTCCTGGACCAGGGCGCGGGAGTTCTCCCTGGGCACATCGGACAGCGCCAGCAGACCCGTGAAGCGGAGCCCCTCCAGCGGGCGGTCGAGGACGTCCGCGTCGTCCTCGTTTGCCGCCAGCGGGCGGTGGCCCACCGCCAGGACCCGCAGCGCCTCGCCGGTCAGCGCGTGGGCCGCCGCCAAGGCCTCGGAGGGCAGGCCGGCGCAGGCCGGCAGCACGGTCTCCGGCGCGCCCTTGACCACCAGCACGCGGGCTCCGTCCGCACCGTGGCCCACGGCCGCGGCGTAACCGCGTCCGGGTTCGAAGGGGCGGCCCTCGGTCTGCACCCAGTCCGGGTCGGGCCCGGCCGCGTCCAGCACCGCCTCGTCGGTGGCGTGGGCGGGCTTGTGCTCCCCGTCGCCGTTCCCCCGGGGGCAGGCCCGCGCGGCGACCCGTACGGTCTCGGCGGACTCGGGGCTCGCGACCGTACGGACCGTGCCCCGGGCGTCGGCCACCCGCACCAGGCGCAGCCGGTTCTCGGTGAGCGTGCCGGTCTTGTCGAAGCAGAGCGTGTCCATGCGGCCCAGCGCCTCCAGCGTGCGCGGGGTACGGACCAGGACGCCCCGCCGGCTGAGCCGCCGGGCGGCGGCGAGCTGGGCCACCGTGGCCACCAGCGGCAGCCCCTCGGGGACGGCGGCGACGGCCACCGCGACCCCGCCGCTGACAGCTCGGCGGATCGGAGCGCCGCGCAGCAGGGACAGCCCCGTCACCGCGGCGCCGCCCGCGAGCGTCAGGGGCAGGGCCTTGCGGGTGATCTCCTGGAGCCTGGCCTGGACCCCGCCGGCCGGTGGCTTGCGGGCCGCGAGGTGGACGGCCCGGGCCGCCTCGGTGCGGGCACCGGTGTGCACCACGACCGCCTGGGCGTGTCCGGCGACCACGGTCGTGCCCTCGAAGACCATGGAACGGCGGTCGGCGACGGCTGCGCGCGGAGTGGGTTCGGTGTGTTTGTCGACCGGCAGGGACTCGCCGGTCAGCGCGGACTCGTCCACCTCCAGCCCGTCCTCCCAGACCAGACGGGCGTCGGCGGGTACGACGTCGTCGGCGGTGAGCTCGATGGTGTCGCCGGGGCGCAGTTCGGCCGCGTCCACGGTCCGCGCCTCGTCATTGCCCCGCGGTTCTTCCCGGGGCTCTTCCGACGGCTCCCCCGGGGGCTGCTGCCCGGCGCGGCTGAGGCGCGCCTTCTGCTGCTGTTCGGCCAGCAGGCCGGACAGGGCGCGCTCCGCCCGCAGCCGTTGGACACCGCCGATCGTGGCGTTCAGGTCGAGCGCCCCGACGACCAGCAGGGCGTCCACGGCGGAGCCGAGGATCGCCGAGGCGGCGGAACCGACCGCGAGCACCGGGGTGAGCGGATCGTCGAGTTCGCCCCGCACGGCCCGGCCGAGCTGCACCGCCCAGCGCGCCGGGGCGGACGCGGGGCCGATCACGGGGTGCTCGCGGGCGGCTTCCGCGAGGCCGCGCACCCGGCCGGTCGTCCGCTCGACGGCGGTGGGCCGCGCCGCGATCTCCCGCGCCAGCCGGTCGTGGACCTCGTCGATCTCCAGGGCGTGCCATGCGATGCGCGGGCGGGGTTGCGGAGGGGCGGCCGTGCCCACGCGGAGGGCCGCGCGCGCTCCGCTCAGCAGCGCGGCGGCGGCGCCCACGTCGACCGGCGCGTGCCGCAGGCCGGGCAGCGGTGAGCCCTTGGGTTTCCGGGACTCGCCGACGGCCACCAGCAGACCGGACAGGACGGCACCGGAGCGGGCCAGGGTCTGCGACCTGCGGCCCACCGCCCGGGCGGCCGGGACGGCGGTCAGCAGCCGCCAGACATCGGTCAGACCGTGCGCGGCCAGCACGTCCGCGCCCCAGACGACGGCCCCGTCGCGGTCGGTGAGGGCGACGGCCAGGTCGCCGCCGAGCAGCCCGGCGAGCACGTCGGTCTCGTGGGCCGAGGTGGGCCGGGCGACCGTGATGACGGTGTCGCCCCGTTCGCGCAGCTCGCGCACCACCTCGTCCCACGGCCGGTCCCCCTCGACCACCCGGTCGGCGAGCCCGGCGAGGTCGCTCAGGGCCGGGTCCTCGGTCATCACCACATTCAGCCTGGCGTGCCGCGCCGCGTCGAGCACGGCCTCGCCCCACGGGTCCGGGCCGCCGTCCGGTGCGCGCAGCGCCCCGGCGTGCAGTACCAGCGTGTCCGCGGTCTCCAGTTCCCGCAGCCGCGCGGTCTCCCGCACCAGCACGCCCTGCCGGGCCAGGGCGGCGCTGAGGACGGCGTGGAAGGCGCCGGGGCCGTAGCGGGCGGCCTTGGGCGAGCCGGCCAGTACCGCCTCGGCCGCCTCGTTCACGTCGTGTTTGACCAGTTCGGTCACCACGGCTCCGAGCACGCTGCCGATGGAGGCGTGGGCGGCGTACTCCTGGTACGGGACGGTCCGCAGCGGCGGGCGGGGGCAGTGACCGGCGGGCACGCTCACCCGCCCGGGCCCGGACAGCAGGTCGTGATCGGCGTCGAACGCCGCCGCGCGCGCCATGCGCTCCGCGAGCTGGCAGGAGCGCAGCGTCCCGTCGAGCACCAGGGCGGTCGGCGAGCGGTCGGCGGCGTGGGTGACCGCGTTGGCGGCGGCGAGCAGCAGGTCCATCCGGGCGAGGCCGACACGGCCCGCCAGCCAGGAGCGGAAGCGCGGGTTCTCGCGCAGCAGCGTGACCCCGGCGGTCACCGCCCGGGCCGAGCGGGGCAGCGGCACCGAGGAGGCGGTGAACCCGACGACGGCGCCGATGACGTCGACCGCGAGGGTCGCCGCCGCGAGCCGTACGCCGCCCGGGTCGCCGGGGTGGGAGTACTCCTCCGGCTCGTCCTCCATGAAGACCAGGCCATGGCGTTCGGCGAGCCCCGCGGCGTGTTCGACCACCCCGTCGGTGAGCTCCTCCTCGGCCGCGGTGACCACCAGCCGTCCCAGACCGCCGTCCCAGTACGCGAGGACCACGTCGGGATGTTCGGCCAGTGCCTCGGCCACCTTCTCGGCCGCCCTGGCCACCGGCCGGGCCTGCTCGGGGTCGGCCGGGCGCAGCGCGAGGTGGGCCCGCGCGCCCGACCGCCACTGGCCGGCCCTGCCCGGCATGGCGTTCCGTACGACCCGTGCGACCCGCACCGTGGTGTCGGCGCCGCGCACACCCGCCCGCGCGGTCGCCGTGGCGGCCCCGGCGACCAGGCCCGCCACGGGCGCGGCCCCGCTTGCCAGCAGCCGGGATCCGGCCGCTGCGAGCCCGGCCGCTTTCGAGGGACGCATCACTCCCGCAAGCCGCATCTCGCTCCCTCAGTCACAGCTCCCATTCTGGCCCCCGAGTTCCCGCGTCGCCTGGTCATCACTTCCGGGCCGGTGAACGGCCGACGTTTACGTCACCCACGGGCGGTCACCCGACGTGGTGACCCCCGACGTCGAGTGCGACTGGGAGTGAGCAAGGTGGCTGGAGAGCAGAAGGCCAAGGCCAAGATGGAACAGGCCAAGGGCAAGACGAAGGAAGCCATCGGCCGGGCTACGGACGACGAGGGCCTGGCGGCCGAGGGCCGGACCAAGAAGTCGAAGGGCGACCTGCGCCAGGCGAAGGAGAAGGCCAAGGACGCCTTCAAGCGCTGAGCAGGGCTACGCCCCCGGAGAGGTCCCCGTTCACGGAACGGGGACCTCTCCGTACTCGTAGCGTCCGCCGTACGGCTGACGAGATCTGACCTGGCGACCATGACGGGTCGACCGTCCCGGCGGATGAGGGGCGGCCACGGGTCACCGGCCGGCAGCCGTGCGGATGTCGGTGTCCCAGTCGAGCAGGCGGGCCAGTTCGTCGTCGCCGGGGCGGGGCGTCGGTCGGCCCCGGCCGGTGCCGGAGCCGGCTCGGGTGCTGCGGGACAGCTGTCCGCTGACGGTGATGTTGTGCTCGACGCGGGGGCGGCGGCATGTCTCGTAGACGGAGAACGCGGTCCGCGTATCGGGCGTGTCCCGCAGGGACTTGGCGAGGACGACGGCGTCCTCCAGGGCCATCGAGGCCCCCTGCCCGGTGGCCGGGGAGGCGGCGTGCGCGGCGTCGCCGATGATCAGGGACCGTCCCGCGTGCCAGACGGTGCCGAGCGGCAACTCGGTGGCGTTGGTGACCATGACGCGGCCGGTGGAGGCCGCGACGATGTCCGCGGCGGGCGTGGCGTCCTTGCGCAGCAGGGGGACGAGCCGGTCACGCCAGGCTGTCGGTGTGGCGTGGGCGAGTTCGTCGGCGGGCAGCGGTTCGCCGGCGACGCGGGCGAACCAGTACGTCTCCCCCTCGGGCGAGACCGCGTAGCCGAAGGCGGCCTCGGTGCCGCGCACCATGGTGATGTGGCCGGTGCCGTCGGCCGACGGCCCGCCGCCGGTGTAGCCGTAGAACACGCGCTGGCCCGCGTAACCGGGGCGCACGCCTGGGGCGATCAGCCGGCGGGCGGTCGAGTTCAGCCCGTCCGCGCCGACGAGCAGGTCGCCCGTCGCCGTGCTGCCGTCGGAGAAGCGCGCGGTGACCCCGTCCCGGCCGTCGTCGACGGACAGCAGCCGGGTGCCGTGGGTCAGGGCGATGCCCCGGCGTACCGCCTCGGCCTGGAGGGCGGCGTTCAACTCGCCTCGGCGCAGGCACCGGTAGCGCAGGGCCGGGTCGTCGGCCTCGCCCAGGGGCGCGTGCGCCAACTCTGTGCCTTGGCTGTCCAGTAAGCGCATCGAGGTCAGCGGAAACCCGATCGCCGTGACGGCGTCCGTGGCGTCGAGCTGTGCCAGGGCGCGCATGCCGTTGCTCGCCAGGGTCAGGAACGCCCCGATGTCCTCGGCCGTGTCGGGGTGCGCCTCGAACACGCCGACGTCCAGGCCCGCCTTGTGCAGGGCCAGCGCGACCGCGGTGCCCGCGATCCCACCGCCGATCACCAGGACTCGTGTCATGTCCAACTCCCTGTCGTATGTGGGCCGATCAGTTTCCCGTGCGGCGTGTGCGGTTCGCCACCGCGCGCTTACGCCCAGGGTCGAGGTCCCGTGGTGTCGTGCCACGCCAGCAGGGACTGTCCGTCCACGCAGACGATCCCGCACAGTTCGGCGTACTCGGCAGCCGGCGCGGTGAAGTCGCTGGTGGTGACGACGATCGCGACGTCGGCGTCATGGACGGTGAAACAGGTGCCGCCGAAGCGCTGGAGTTCCTCCGAGCCGACCCGATGGGTGTCGCCGTACCGCTTGCACTGGATGACGGCGCGCCGCCCGTCCGGGGCCACGGCCAGGATGTCGGCACCGAGGTCCCCGGCTCCGCCGACGACCTCCACCTGTGAGCATCCGTCCCGTTCGCACAGGGCGGCTATCGCCTGTTCGAACTCGTCGGCGTCCAGGGCGTCGTAGTCCATGGCGTCGTAGTCCATGGCGTCGTAGTCCATGGCGTCGTAGTCCATGACGCCGCCTTCGTCCTGCGGCGGCTCCAGCGCCTCCACGGCCGTGCGTGTCGCCGCGTCGAGGGCGGCGGCGGCCCGGTGCGCGGCCCGCCGGGCGGTCCACCGGCGCCGCCCGCGTCGCAGTGCCACCGCGCAGGCCGCGGCGAGGAGACACAGGAGAGCGATCCAGACCGGCCGGCGTTCGAAGGCGGCGGCCACCGCGCGGGCGGTGAGGCCGAGGACGCACAGGAGCAGGGCGAGAAGGCCGAAGTAGAGCGCCGTCGCGCGCAGGCTGAACGGGCGTCGGCGGGTGTTCTGGGGCAGGCGGCGGGTGGGCGTGGTCACGGCGGCGAGGCTCCCCCCCTCTGACGGATGTGAAGATCACCTCTACCGTCTGCCCAAGATCGCATCGTTCAGCGGGACCGCGCCGCTCGCCGGGCTAGGGGAGTCGCCGGATTCAGGGGTCCAGGTCGTCGGCGAAGTGCCGGAACCCGTGCCGGTCCTGGTGCAGGGACCACAGCACGTCCGCGAGCACGTCCGGGTCCTTGCGGCGGTGACCGGGGACGATCGCACCGGGGATGATCAGCTGTGCGACGTGAATGCCCTCGGCGGCGAGTCTGTCGTGCAGCAGATGGCCGTACGCGCTCTCCGCGGCGAACGCGATCGACGTGCCCGCCCGTTCGGGGTGCGGAACGACGGCGGTGCCGCCGTTGACGAACAGGATCGTGCCGCGACCCAGGGCACGCATGCCGGGCAGCACCTGCTGGACGGCGGCGACCGGACCGTAGACCGAGAACTCGACCGGGCCGATCAGATCGGTGTGCGTGGTAGCCAGCACGGGACGCATGAAGTCCCGCTGCGGGACCGGGCTGTACTGCAGGATCTCGATCGGGCCGGCGGCCGCGGCCGCCGCGCCCAGAGCGGCCGCGAGGGCCTGCGGGTCGCGCACGTCGGCGGCGAAACCGCGCGCGCCGACCCCGTCGGCGGCGAGTTCACCGGCGAGGGCGTCAAGGCGGTCCTGGTCACGGGCGATCAGAGCGACGCCGTACCCCTCCCGCCCGAACCGGCGCGCGACGGCCGCCCCCAGCCCCGGGCCGGCTCCGACGAGGGCGAGCGCGGTCATGAGGCGGCCGTCGGGGTGGTAGGCCTGGGAGTCACGGTCACGGGTTCGCCTCCCGATCTCGATGCGGCTGGTGCGCTGAGTAGTCTGCCGCCTGGTACATGTGATCGACCAGGGGGGCCGTGTGGGCAGGCGAGGTGTGCTGGGGCGCGGGATGCGTGTCGGCATGGTGATGGCGGGCGCGCCGGGCCTTCCGTGGGCGGCGCTCGCCCTGGCGGTGGCGGTGGTGGAGTTCACGACCGGCGGGGACACCGAGTTCGCCACGCGTGATCTCCGGTACTGCGGGCTGCTCGTAGCGGGCAGCGTGGTGGCCGGTGTGTTCATGGGCTCGGTCCTCGGAGGAGGGCTGGCCCTCGCGTCCCGCGTCCTCGTCCGGCCCTGGCAGCTCGCCCTCGTGGGCGCCCTGCTCGGCGGCCTCGCCTTCGTCCCCGAGTTCGCGGTCGTCGCGGAGGGCACGGACGGGGGCCCCGCGGAGATCGCGGTGACCTTCCTGGTGTGGCCGGTGATGACGGCGGTGGCCGCCGCGCACAGCTCGGACATCGCGGGGCTGACCCGGACACGGGCGTGGCTGTGGGGCCGGGTCGTCGGCCGACGGCGCGGTACGCCCGGTCACGGCGACCACGAACACGAACAGGAACGCGATCACGATCACGATCACGATCACGATCACGATCACCTAGGATGATCCCGATGACGAGTCCGGAGCAGCCTTCCGAGCGACCGCCCGTGCGGCGGTCCTGGGCGCTGCTCGTACTCGCGCTGCTGGCCGGCCTCATGGCCATGCACGCCCTGGCCCCCGGCGGCGGCCTCCACGACGACCATGCCCAGGTGCGGCACACGACGGTCACGGTGGCATCGCACGACGGCTGTGCCGGTGACGACTGCGGCGGAGGCCACCTCCAGCACGCCGACTCCGTCTGCAAGGCGGCGGCGGTGAGCGGCGGGCCGGCGCTGCCCGCTCTCGTACCCGACCCGGCGGCCGTCCCCGACCGCGCCGAAGCCGTGCGCTCGCACGCCGCCCGGACTCCCGACGGCGCCCGCGCCCCGCCCTCCCTGGCCGAACTCCAACTCCTGCGGATCTAGACACCGCCCGCACCGCGCCGACCGCCCAACGACACACCGGGCAGCACACCAGGCGCGGCGCGCCCCGGCATGCCCAGATCCCTTACGCACCACAGGAGTTCCCTCATGCGCAACACCCGTACCCGCACCCGTCGCGCCGCCCTCGCGGCCACGGCCGTCACCGCCGCACTCGTCCTCGCCGCCTGCGGCAACGACAGCGACACCACCGGCAGCGACCAGCAGGGCCACGGCTCCACCTCGTCGTCGGCGGGCGCCACCGCCGGGGCGGGCGCCCACAACGCCCAGGACGTCTCCTTCGCCCAGGGCATGATCCCCCACCACCAGCAGGCCCTGGAGATGGCCCGGCTCGCCGCCGACCGGGCGTCCTCCGCCAAGGTCAAGGACCTCGCCGCGCGCATCGAGAAGGCCCAGGACCCGGAGATCAGGACCATGAGCGGCTGGCTGAAGTCCTGGGACGAGAAGGTGCCGACGTCCGGCAGTTCGATGGGCTCGATGCCGGGCATGGACCCCTCCGCCCACGCCGGAATGGCCGGAATGGCCGGAATGATGGATGACAAGGACATGGAGAAGCTGGAGAAGGCGTCCGGCACCGGCTTCGACACCATGTTCCTGACCATGATGGTCAAGCACCACCAGGGCGCCGTCGAGATGGCCACGACCGAGAAGACCAAGGGCCGGTACGGCGCCGCCACGGCCATGGCCGACGACATCGTCACCGGGCAGACCGCCGAGATCACCGAGATGAACAAGCTCCTCGGCAAGAGCTGACGCCTCCCGGCGGAGGGGGGCCGGCGGTCGCGCCGCTCCCCTCCGCCCCGGCCCCCGTGCCCCCACCTGGGCGGATCGGGGAAACGGCCCTCCCGGAGCCGCTACGCTTGGCTCGCCGCAGCACCTACACCCCTGCCTACGTGGGGAGTTGAGGCGAGGGGCGGTCGAGATTTCGGACGGCAAGAGGGTGGGACACAGGTGCTGACAGCGGGCCGATACCGGTTGCAGGACGCGATCGGGCGAGGCGCCATGGGGGAGGTCTGGCGGGCCTTCGACGAGATACTGGGCAGACCCGTGGCGGTGAAGTTGCTGCTGCCCCAGAGCACCGACCCCACCGCCACTTCCCGCTTCCATCTGGAGGCGCGGACCGCCGGTTCCCTCAACCACCCGAACGTGGTCGGCGTACTCGACTTCGGTGAGCACGAGCGCGGTCTGTTCCTGGTGATGGAACTGGTCCAGGGCGACAGCCTCGCCCGGCTGCTCGCCACCTCCGGGCCCCTGCCCGCCGCGCACGTCGCCCGGATGGCCGCCGAGGCGGCCGCCGGGCTCGCCGCCGCCCACCGGCAGGGCATCGTGCACCGCGACATCAAGCCCGCCAACCTCCTGCTGGACGCCGACGGCACGCTGAAGATCGGCGACTTCGGCATCGCCCGCTTCTTCGCCGACCCCGGCGCCGCCCTCACCGCCACCGGGCAGATCGTCGGCACCAGCCTCTACCTCGCACCGGAACGCGCCCTGGGCAAGCCCGCCGGCCCGGCCTCCGACGTGTACTCGCTGGGCTGTGTGCTCTACCAGCTCCTCACCGGCCGTCCGCCCTTCCAGGGGGACAGCCCGCTGATGATCCTGCACCAGCACCTGGACGCCACTCCGGTGCCACCCCGCGCACTCGGCGTCGAACTGCCCCCCGCCTTCGAGGACTACCTGCTCGGACTCCTCGCCAAGCGGCCCGAGGACCGGCCGGCGGCCGAGGAGGTGGCGGACTGGTTCGGGCGCGGCGCCTGGCGCGGGACGGCGCAGCCCCTGCCGCAGGAACTGCCCGGCCAGAACCGCGGGGCCGCCGCCGGGGGCCCGCTCGGGCCGCGGATCCCCGCCCCGCGGGCCGCCGCACCGGCCGCGCGGGGTGCCGGCCCGCGGATGCCCTCCGCCGCCACCGCGGACCGTCCCGGCCCGGCGGCGGACACGGAGTGGCGTACGTCGGTGCACCGGGCCGCCGCGCAGCGCTCCCGCCCGTCCTTCCTGAGCCGCTCCCGGGTGCTCGTCCTGCTGGGCTGCGCCGCCCTGTTCGTCGCCGCCTTGCTCGCCGGCATGACCTGGTCCTAGCCGTCCGGAGCAGCGCCGCTCGGAACACGGGGTGTGTCGACCGGCGCATCGGGGGGACCATGGAAGGCAAGGCGTCTTCCGGCGCAGGCGGGCCGCCCTGAGAACCGACGGACGGTCCGCGCCGCCGGCGGAAGGAGTGCCGGCGATGAGCGAGGCCGATTGGGCTCCGGCGATCCTCGGCCGGACCGGAACCGGGCGACCGCGGGACCAGTCGTCGCAGCCCAGCGGGCTGATGGACGTGCTCGCCGTCGCGGCGGTGCTGCTGGACGCGGACGGGCGGGTCGTCCTGTGGAGCCCGGAAGCCGAACAGCTGTACGGCTACACCGCCGAGGAGGCGCTGGGCGAGTACGCGGCGCGGCTGCTGGTCCACGCGGAGCACTGGGACTGGGTGGTCAAGACCTTCATCGACGTCATGGAGACCGGCCAGAGCTGGGCCGGCACCTTTCCCATCCGCCGCAAGGACGGCAGCACACGGCGGGTGGAGCTGCGCAACATGCGCCTGCTGGACGACCACGGCGACTTCTACGCCCTCGGCCTGGGCACCGACTCACCGACGCTGCACGAGCTGGAGCGCGACGTCGCCCTGTCCACCCGGCTGATCTCCCAGTCCCCCATCGGGATCGCGATCTTCGACAGCGATCTGCGGTACGTGGCCGTCAACCCCGCTCTGGAACGCATCCACGCCATGCCCGCGCAGGACCACATCGGCCTCCACTACCGCGAGGTCATGAGCGACCCGGAGTTCGAGGCGGCCGAGGTGGCGATGCGCGAGGTGCTGCGCACCGGAGCCCCGCTGGTCGAGCAGGCGCCCCTGGTGGGTCAGACCGCGGCCGATCCCGGGCATCCGCACGCCTGGACGATCTCGTGCTTCCGGCTGGAGGACACCCAGGGCCGGATCCTCGGCCTGGCCGAGCTCGTGGTGGACGTCACCGAGCGGTACCAGGCGGCCAAGGAGGCCAGTGAGACGCGGCGGCGCCTGACCGTGATCGCCGACGGCTCCGCCCGTATCGGCACCACCCTGGAGGTCGGACAGACGGCCAGGGAACTGGCCGAGGTCACCGTCCCCGCCTTCGCCGACATCGCCGCCGTCGACGTACTCGACTCCGTGCTCGACGAGCACCGGCCCGCCTCCCGCGAAGGCTCCCCCGCATTCTTCCGCGCCCTCGCGGTGAAGGCCGCCTACCCCACCGACGCCATCCGGGCCGCAGACCCGCCCGGCCGGATCACCACCTACCCCGCCGACCGCCTGGCCACCCGGTGTGTACGCAGCGGCCGCCCCATCCTCGTCCGGCACGCCGACGGCAACGACCTGTCGC
Organism: Streptomyces sp. NPDC020299; assembly: GCF_044387825.1. Classification (NCBI taxonomy): domain Bacteria; kingdom Bacillati; phylum Actinomycetota; class Actinomycetes; order Kitasatosporales; family Streptomycetaceae; genus Streptomyces; species Streptomyces sp. NPDC020299. The sequence goes on along the minus strand of NZ_JBIRWL010000002.1, from coordinate 112,796 downwards.
GCATCGCCCGGGACGAGCAGTCGGCCACCCTGCTGGCCCGTGCCGGAGTGCACTCCTACCTCGCCGTGCCGCTCGCCGCCCGCGGCACCACCATCGGCTTCCTCGGCCTGTCCCGCGCCCGCGATCCGCGGCCCTTCGACGAGGACGACATGGCCATCGCGGTCGAGCTGGCCTCCCGCGCCGCGGTGTGCATCGACAACGCCCGCGCCCACCAGAGCGTGCGCAACGCGGCCGAGGCCCTCCAGCGCAGTCTGCTGCCCGACCACCCGCCGCGCCTGCCCGGGCTGCGGGTGGCCTCCCGGTACCAGCCCGCGCAGGCCGCCTACGAGGTCGGCGGCGACTGGTACGACGTCGTCCCGCTCGACGGCGCCCGCACGGCCCTCGTCGTGGGGGACGTCATGGGCAGCGGCATCGACGCCGCCGCCACGATGGGCCGGCTGCGAACCGCCACCACCGCCTACGCCGACCTCGATCTCGATCCCGCCCAGGTGCTCCACCACCTCGACGCGCTCACCTCACGGCTGGAGCAGTACATCGCCACCTGCGTGTACGCCGTCTACGACGCCCGGAGCGCCGAGTGCCACCTCGCCACCGCCGGCCATCTCCCGCCCGCCCTGGTCCGCCCCGGCGAGGCCCCCCGCCTGCTGGACCTGCCGACCGGCGCACCGCTCGGCGTCGGCGGCGTGCCCTTCGAGACCGCCACGGTCCGGCTCGCCCCCGGCGACCAGCTGGTCCTGTACACCGACGGACTGGTCGAGACGCGCGAGGACTCCATCGACGAGCGCCTCGAGCTCCTGCTGCACCTCCTCGACAAGGCGGACTCCTCCTTGGAGGAGACCTGCGACCGGCTCCTGCACGACTTGCGGCATCCCGCGAACCACGACGACGTCGCCCTGCTCATCGCCCGGGTCCGCCCCTTCACGCCGGAGCCTTGACCGGCCGCCCGAGATGCGGATCAGCGGGCCTGTGCCGACCCTGGTAACGGGGCCCGTTCCGCCGAGGGTCCGTTCCGCCGAGGAGGCACACATCATGTCCATGATGGACAAGCTCAAGAGCATGCTGAAGGGCCATGAGAGCCAGGCGTCCAAGGGCGTCGACAAGGCAGGTGACTACGTCGACGACAGGACCCAGGGCAAGTACAGCCGCCAGGTCGACACGGCCCAGGAGCAGATGAAGGACCAGCTGGGCCGCGAGCAGGGCCGGGACAACCCGCCCCAGACCTGACCCGCCACCCTCCGCGAGCCGTCGCCCCGGGGCGCGCCGCGCCGCACGGGGCGGCGACACTTGTCCTTGCATGGACACGACGAGCTGGAGGGTGGGCATGACCGAGGCGTTGGTGCTGGGCGGCGGCGGGGTCGGCGGTATCGCCTGGATGACCGGACTGCTGACGGGGCTGGCCGACGGCGGACAGGACGTGACGGGGGCCGACGTGACCGTCGGGACCTCTGCCGGGTCGGCCGTCGCGGCGCAGCTGGGCAGTGGACTGACGTTGGCGGAGTTGTACGCCCGTCAGGTCGATCCCGCGTTACAGGCCGCCGAGATCATGGCGGAAATGGATCTGGAGGGGTTCGCCGCGGACATCGCCGCCGCGATGGGCGGTGCCGCGACCGTGGCGGACATGCGGCGGGCGGTCGGCAAGGTGGCGCTGGGCGCGACGACCGTGCCGGAGCCCGAGCGCCGGGCGGTGATCGAATCGCGGCTGCCGGTGCACCTGTGGCCCGCGCGGGCGCTCAGGATCGTCGCGGTGGACGCCGGGACCGGGGAACCGCGGGTGTTCGACAGCGCCTGTGGGGTGAACCTGGTGGACGCCGTCGCGGCGAGCTGCGCGGTGCCGGGTGTGTGGCCGCCCGTGACGATCGACGGGCGCCGGTACGTCGACGGCGGCGTGCGTTCCATCGCCAACGCCGACTACGCGTCCGGCGCTTCGCGGGTGCTGGTGGTCGTGCCGATGGGGGGCACCGAGCCGTTCCCGAGTGACGCGCCGCTGGAACAGGCCGTGGCTCAGCTACGCGCCCAGGGCGCCGAGGTTCTGGTCGTGGAGCCCGACGAGCCCTCCCTGTCCGCGATCGGCCCCAACCCCCTCGACCCCTCCACCCGAGGCCCGGCCGCCGAGGCGGGCCGCACCCAGGGCCGCACACTGCGGCTCGAATGGAGCCGCGTCTGAGCGGCTCCCGCGGTGCGAAGTGCCGGCGGGCCGGCCCAGGCCGTCAGCGGCTGGGCGCAGGCGTCGGCGGCTCGGGGCACGCCGTCAGCCGGCCGGCGCCGGGCCGGTGCCAGCCGCCAGCGGTTCGGCGCAGGCCGTCAGCAGCTCGGGGTACGCCGTCAACCGGCCGGCACACGCCGACAACGGGCCGGCGCCGGCCCCCAGCCGCTCGACGCACGCCGCCAGCCAACCCACGCCGGGCCCGCAACCGGACCGGTGCCAGCCAGCCATCAACGGCTCGGCCCAAGCCGTCAACCGGCCGACACACGCCGACAACAGGCCGGCGCCGGCCCCCAGCCGCTCGACGCACGCCGCCAGCCAACCCACGCCGGGCCCGCAACCGGACCGGTGCCAGCCATCAGCGGCTCGGCGCAAGCCGTCAACCGGCCGGCGCAGGCCTCAACAGGCCGGTGCCGGCCCCCAGCGGCTCGCGCAGGCCAACAGCGGCCCCGCGCAAGCCCTCAGCAGGCCGACGCAAGCCCTGAGCGGCTCGGGAATGCCTCGTGGGGGCCGGGCGGTTCAGGTGAGTTCGACGAGGAGGTCGCCGCCCTCGACCTGCTGGATCCGGTTGATGGCCAGGCGGGACACGCGGCCCGCCTTGGGCGCGGTGATGGTGGCCTCCATCTTCATCGCCTCGATGGTCGCCACCGTGGCCCCCGCTTCCACCTCGGTGCCCTCGGTGACCGCGAGCGTCACCACTCCGGCGAACGGCGCGGCGACATGGCCGGGGTTGGTCCGGTCGGCCTTCTCGGTGGCCGGAACGTCGGAGGCGGCCGCCTTGTCCCGTACCTGGATCGGCCGGAGCTGCCCGTTCAGCGTGGCCATCACGGCGCGCATGCCGCGTTCGTCGGCGTCGCCCACGGCCTGGAGCTCGATCAGCAGCCGCACGCCGGGCTCGAGGTCGACGCCGTACTCCTTCGCGGGGCGCAGCCCGTAGAAGAAGGCCTTGCTGTCCAGGACGCTGGTGTCGCCGAAGGCCTGCCGGTGGGTTTCGAACTCGCGCGTGGGGCCGGGGAACAGCAGCCGGTTGAGGGTCGCGCGAGGGGACTTCTCCAGGCCCTCGCGGTCCTCGGCGGACAGCTGCCGCACCGGCTTGGCCTCGGCGCGCCCCTGGAGGGCCTTGCTGCGGAACGGCTCGGGCCAGCCGCCGGGCGGGGTGCCCAGCTCGCCGCGCAGGAAGCCGATGACGGAGTCGGGGATGTCGTACCGGTTCGGCTCCGCCTCGAAGTCCGCCGGGTCCACCCCGGCACCGACCAGGTGCAGGGCCAGGTCGCCGACCACCTTGGAGGACGGGGTGACCTTGACCAGGTGGCCCAGCATGCGGTCGGCGGCGGCGTACATCGCCTCGATGTCCTCGAAGCGGTCGCCGAGGCCGAGCGCCACCGCCTGGGTGCGCAGGTTGGACAGCTGGCCGCCGGGGATCTCGTGGTGGTAGACGCGCCCGGTCGGTGAGGCCAGGCCCGCCTCGAAGGGCGCGTAGATGCGGCGCACGCTCTCCCAGTACGGCTCCAGGTCGCCGACGGCCTGGAGGTCGAGGCCGGTGGGCCGGTCGGAGTGGTCGGTCGCGGCCACGATCGCCGACAGCGACGGCTGGGAGGTCGTACCCGCCATCGAGGCCACCGCGCCGTCCACCGCGTCCGCGCCGGCCTGGATCGCGGCGAGGTAGGTGGCCAGCTGGCCGCCCGCGGTGTCGTGGGTGTGCAGGTGCACCGGCAGGTCGAACTCCCGGCGCAGGGCCGAGACGAGCTTCGCCGCGGCCGGGGCGCGCAGCAGGCCCGCCATGTCCTTGATGGCCAGGACGTGCGCGCCCGCCTCGACGATCTGCTCGGCAAGGCGGAGGTAGTAGTCGAGGGTGTACAGGCGCTCGCCGGGGTCGGACAGGTCGGCGGTGTAGCAGAGGGCTACCTCGGCGATCGCCGTGCCGGTCTCCCGTACGGCGTCGATGGCGGGCCGCATCTGGCCGACGTCGTTGAGCGCGTCGAAGATCCGGAAGATGTCGATGCCGGTGGCGGCGGCCTCCTGCACGAAGGCGTCGGTCACCTCGGTCGGGTACGGCGTGTAGCCCACGGTGTTGCGGCCGCGCAGCAGCATCTGGAGGCAGATGTTGGGCACGGCCTCCCGCAGGGCCGCGAGACGCTCCCAGGGGTCCTCGGCGAGGAAGCGCAGGGCGACGTCGTAGGTGGCGCCGCCCCAGCATTCCAGGGACAGCAGCTCGGGCAGGGTGCGGGCGACCACCGGGGCCACGGCGAGGAGGTCCTTGGTGCGCACCCGGGTGGCGAGCAGCGACTGGTGGGCGTCGCGGAACGTGGTGTCGGTGACGCCGATGGTCGGCGACTCGCGCAGCCAGCGGGCGAAGCCCTCCGGGCCGAGCTGGACGAGCCGCTGCCGGGAGCCCGCGGGCGGCTCACCGGCGGGCAGCGGGGGCAGCTTGGTGGTCGGCTCGATCAGCTCGGGCCGCTCGCCGTGCGGCTTGTTGACGGTGACGTCGGCGAGATAGGTGAGCAGCCTGGTGCCGCGGTCCGCGGAGGAACGCGCGGTGAGCAGGTGCGGGCGCTGCTCGATGAACGAGGTGGTGATCCGCCCGGCCTGGAAGTCCGGGTCGTCCAGGACGGCTTGCAGGAACGGGATGTTCGTGGCCACGCCGCGGATGCGGAACTCGGCCACGGCACGCCGGGCCCGGCCGATCGCGGCCTTGAAGTCCCGGCCCCGGCAGGTGAGTTTGACCAGCATCGAGTCGAAGTGCGCGCTGATCTCCGTACCGGCGTGGGTGGTGCCGCCGTCGAGGCGGATACCGGAGCCGCCCGGCGAGCGGTAGGCGCTGATGCGGCCGGTGTCGGGGCGGAAGCCGTTCGCCGGGTCCTCGGTGGTGATACGGCACTGGAGGGCGGCGCCGCGCAGGGTGACCGTTTCCTGGGACAGACCGAGGTCGGCCAGCGTCTCCCCGGCCGCGATGCGCATCTGGGACTGCACCAGGTCGACGTCGGTGACCTCCTCGGTCACGGTGTGCTCGACCTGGATGCGCGGGTTCATCTCGATGAAGACGTGGTTGCCGTCGCGGTCGAGCAGGAATTCCACGGTGCCGGCGTTGCGGTAGCCGATCTGCCGGGCGAAGCTCACCGCGTCGGCGCAGATCCGGTCCCGCAGCTCCGGGTCCAGGTTGGGGGCGGGCGCCAGCTCGATCACCTTCTGGTGGCGGCGCTGCAGCGAACAGTCGCGCTCGAAGAGGTGGATGACGTCGCCCCGGCCGTCGGCGAGGATCTGCACCTCGATGTGGCGGGGCTCGACGACGGCCTTCTCCAGGAACACGGTGGGGTCGCCGAACGCGGAGGCCGCCTCGCGTGCCGCCGCCTCGATGGACTCTCGCAGCTGAGCCGGTTCCTCGACGCGCCGCATGCCGCGCCCGCCGCCGCCCGCGACCGCCTTCACGAACACCGGGAAGCCGATCTCGTCGGCGGCCCGGACCAGTTCGTCGACGTCGGTCGACGGGGCGGAGGAGCCGAGCACCGGTACGCCCGCCTCGCGGGCGGCGGCGACCGCTCGCGCCTTGTTCCCGGTCAGCTCCAGGACGTGGGCGCTCGGTCCGACGAAGGTGATGCCCGCCTCCTCGCAGGCGCGGGCCAGCTCGGGGTTCTCGGACAGGAAGCCGTAGCCGGGGTAGACCGCGTCCGCGCCCGCGCGGGTCGCGGCGGCGACGATCTCCTCGACCGACAGGTACGCCCGCACGGGATGCCCGGGTTCACCGATCTCGTAGGCCTCGTCGGCCTTGAGCCGGTGCAGCGAATTGCGGTCCTCGTACGGGAAGACGGCGACCGTGCGCGCGCCCAGCTCATAGCCGGCGCGGAACGCTCGAATCGCGATCTCTCCACGGTTGGCGACCAGCACCTTGCGGAACATTGTCGATCCCTCCAGCCTGCCGGTGACGAACACCATGGTGTCGGCCACTCCCCTGCCGTGCCACGCGATGAACGTTAGGGGGTCCTGGGCCTGATGGGGGGCGGGATACGTCACATTGACATGAGCGGATCCAGCCAGATGGCCAGGAACCGGGTGGTCTCCTTCGGATCGTGGTTCAGCGCCGCCCGGAGGCGGTACGCCTTCGGACATCGGTCATCAGCTTGTCCAGCAGCCCGGTGAGCGTGTCGCGCTCCTGAGGGGACAGGCTGCCGACGAGCGCGGCCTCGCGGCCGAGCACGGCGTCGACGGACCGCTCGATGAGCGCGTGCCCCTCGACGGTGAGCGACACCTCGACGCTCCGGCGGCCCGCGGCCCCGGGAGCTCGCCGGACGAGGCCGTCCCGTTCGGCGCGGGCGACCCGCTGTGAGATCGCTCCGGCGGTCACCAGGGTCCTCCGGGCGATCTCCCGGGTGCTCAGGGCGTAGGGCGGACCGGAGCGGCGGATCACGGAGAGCAGGTCGAGGGTGGCCGCGTCGATGCCCGCTTCGCGCAGCGCACGGCCGCGGTCGTCGGCGAACAGCTTCCCCAGCCACCAGATCGGCGTGACGATCTCGATCGACTCGGTGGGGGTGCCCGGGCGTTCCCGCCGCCATGCCGCGGCGATGTCCGCGGCGGAGTGAGGGGGCACAGGGCCCCTTGGATCTGCCGGGCCCCCCGGTGCGGCCGTGGTGTCGGACATGTTTGCGATCCCTTGCCGGTGGCACCTACGTTTAGATCTAAACGTAGCAGTGAGCGAGGAGGGCCAGTGACCCGCACCGTGCTCGTCACCGGAGGCAGCAGCGGCATCGGCCGCGCCATCGCCGCGAGGTTCGCCGCCGACCGGGCGGAGGTCGTCATCACCGGACGCCGCGCCGGCACCGTCGAACGCGCCGCGAAGGAACTGGGTGTGCGGGGCGTGGTCTGCGACGCGACCGATCCCGACCGGGTCGCGGAGGTCGCCGGACAGCTCGCCACGATCGACGTCCTGGTCAACGCGGCCGGCGGCCTGCCCCCGGACGTTGCCGACGGCGGAGCGGCCCTGGAGCAGCTGCTGGCCCAGTGGCGAGCGAGCCTGGCCCAGAACCTGCTCGGCGCGGTCCTGACCACCGCCTCGGTGCGCGACAAGTTCACCGCGGGCGGCCGCGTCATCAGCATCGGCTCGATCGGGGCCGAGCGGCGGGGCGGCTCCTATGGTGCGGCCAAGGCCGCGCTGGCCGCCTGGAACGCCTCGCTGTCCGGCGAACTCGGGCCACACGGCGTCACCTGCAACGTCATCTCCGCCGGCTACATCGCCGGTACCGACTTCTTCCGCGGCGGGGTGAGCGACGAGCGCCACAGCGCCCTCGTCGCGGAGACGCACGACAAGCGCCCGGGCGGTGGACGACATCGCCGCGACCGCGCACTTCCTGGCGTCGCCCGGCGCCCGGCACATCACCGGCCAGACCATCCACGTCAACGGCGGTGCGTTCACCACCCGTTAGTCCCGGCGATGCCGTGAGCCCCGCCCCGCGCGAAGCAGGGCGGGGCTCACGGCATCGCGCCGTCCGGCCTCAGCCGATGTGGTAACTGTCGCCGTACACCTTCCAGTCCAGGGGCGGGTTCAGGTCGAGATTGCCCTTGCGCAGGAAGACGCGCTGCTCGGTGTCGACCCGGGTGGTGTCGCTGTGGGCCTCCTCCTGCTTCATGGCCCACACCCGGGCGTCGAGGAAGGCGCCCAGGTACGTCTTCTCGTCGCCGCCCTGGGCCGGCGGCTTGGCGCTGCGCAGGGCCCGCTTGCGGATGTTTCGGAAACTGGTGGGGTCGTCGCCGTCGCCGTGCATGACGATGGCGTCGTAGTAGGCGAACTGGCCGAGGGCGCGCAGCCCGTCCGTCTTGCCCTGCTTGACGGCGGGGTTGAAGTACACACGGTCGCGTTCGTCGTTCTGCGCCTGCTGGAACGCCGTGTCCTGGGCGGCCTTGCGCCAGTCCCTGGGGAAGTCGGGGTCGAGGCCGTCGTGCGAGTCGGAGCCGTTGACCCTGCGCAGCGCCGGGAGGTACTTGGCGAGGACGTTGCCGGGCTTGCGGTCGGTGTAGAGCTGTACGAGGTCGAGCATGTCGCCGGTGCCCGAGCAGAAGCCGATGATGCCGGCGGTGTAGCCGCGGCCGTCACCGATGTCCTCGATGTACTTGTACTGGGCCTTCCAGTCGAGCGAGGAGTTCTCCGCGCTCGACACCAGCTTCATGGCGATCTCCTTCTTCGCCGGGTCGTCGAGGCCTGAGGCGGCCGCCGGCTTCGCGACGGCTCGCGGGACGCTGAGCAGGGCCCCGGACGCCACGGCACCGATCACGGCGACGACGGTCCTGCGGGTAAGGGGGGTGGGGGCTGTTTCGCGGTCGGGGTGCGACACGGAGGCTCCAAGTGGGTGTGGGGGGTGGCGAGTTGGGGCGCGTGGACTTGATAGGAAAGTTTCCTATCAATCGGCTGTCGCAGCGGTAACCCTTCACGCGCAAATTCGTAGGAACACACAACGCGGGTGGTCCCCCCGTGCGAGTGGTGCATCGCCCGGGACGGTCGTAGCGTCGATAAAGAGTCGATCGTGGACGGGCGGTGTCGAGATGCGCGGACCGGTTGTATGGACAGCGATCACGCTCGGGGCGGGCGCGCTGCTCGCGGCGGCCGTGCCCCCGGCCGTCGCCACCGCGCCGGCCACGGCATCGGCGGCGGCACCGGCGGCGGCGACGAGCAGCACGGCGGTACGGCAGACCAGGCCCGTGCTCCTCGACTGCTTCGGGAATCCGGACGTACGCCCGGCCGCCTTCATCCTGGCCTGCGGTGACGGCAACAGCCGCCTCGCCAGGATGCGCTGGTCGCAGTGGGGGATGTCGGCGACGGCCACGGGCGTGAACCTGGTGAACGACTGCAAGCCGTTCTGCGCGGCGGGCAGATTCCACGCGTACGCGGTGACCGTGCGGCTCGACCGCCCCAAGCCCTGGAAGAAGCACCCGCAACTTCAGCAGTTCACCCGGTTGACCCTGACGTACACCGGCAGCAGCAGGCCGGAGGGGTTCCCCCGCGTGGTGACGTACCCCTTCCAGGGCTGATCCCGGGTCCGGCGCGGGTCAGCGCCGCCCGGCGTGCTCCCGCGCGGCGACGTACAGCTCCTCCGAGGTGGTGATCAGCTCCCGCCGCTCCTCCTTCGAGCCGACCATCGGCTGGGAGCCGTTGAGAGGCACCTGGGCGCTCTCCGGCAGGAACCGCACCGTCACCAGGCCGATGGCGCCGGCCAGCATGAGGTAGTAGGCGGGCATCATGTCGTTCCCGGTGAGGTTCACCAGGGCCTCCGTGACCAGTGGAGTGGTGCCGCCGAAGGCCGCGACGGCGAAGTTGAAGCCGATGCCCATGGCCGCGTAGCGCACGGCCGTCGGGAAGAGCGCGGGCAGGGTGGCCGCGCTCGGCGCGGCGAAGCAGGCGAGCAGGGTGGAGAGCAGGAGCACTCCGAGGACCGGGCCCCAGGTGCCGTGCATCTTGATCAGCAGGAAGGCCGGGACCGCCAGGACGACCATCGCGGCCGCGGCGACCCCGTAGACCGGGCGCCTGCCCACCCGGTCGCTGAGCCGGCCGATGAAGGTGAGCAGTACGACGATCCACACCATGCCGACCAGCACGAGGATGTCGGCGAAACCGCTGGAGCGGTGCAGTGTCTCCGTCTGGTACGTCGGCAGGAAGCCGGTGACCATGTAGTTGGTGACGTTGTAGAGCAGCACCAGACCGACGCAGATCAGCAGCGCCCGCCAGTGGTTCCTGACGATCGCCTTGAGCTCGCTGCCCGCCGACTCCTGCGCGAGGCTCTTCTCGTGTTCGTCCAACTGCTGCTGGAAGGCGGGCGATTCCTCCAGCTTGAGCCGCATGTAGAGACCGATCGCACCGAGCGGTCCGGCGATCAGGAACGGGATCCGCCAGCCCCAGGAGAGCATCTGGGTATCCGTCAGCATCAGGTTCAGCAGGGTGACCAGCGCGGAGCCGAGGGCGTAGCCGACGAAGGTGCCGAAGTCGAGCCAGCTGGAGAGGAATCCGCGCCGGCGGTCCGGCGAGTACTCGGCGACGAAGGTGGTGGCACCGCCGTACTCACCGCCCGTGGAGAAGCCCTGCACCATGCGGGCGAGGAGCAGCAGCACCGGAGCGGCGATGCCGATCGTGCCGTAGGAGGGGATCAGCCCGATGGCGAAGGTGCCGACCGCCATCATGATCATGGTGGTGGCGAGCACCTTCTGCCGGCCGAGGCGGTCGCCGAGGGGGCCGAAGACGAGGCCGCCGAGCGGGCGTACGACGAATGCGGCGGCAAAGGTCGCGAAGGACGAGATCACCTGGGCGGCGGGTGAGGCGCCCGGGAAGAAGACCTTGCCGATGGTCGCGGCCAGGTAGCTGTAGACGCCGAAGTCGAACCACTCCATGCAGTTGCCGAGGGCCGAGGCCCCGACCGCGCGCCGGAGCAGTGGCGGCTCGATGACCTGCACGTCCTCCTTGCGGAAGGCGCGCCGGTTCCGGCGGAGCCTGCGGGTGAGGTCGTCACGTACCTGTCGTGGCAGGTTCGCCACGCGTTTCGTGCCCTTCTGCCCGCCCGGGGATTCCTGTTGGCCTTCAGTGCCGGTGTCGACCATGCCGCCACCTTTCTCTCCTCATACCGCAATTCGCACACGCGACCGATGAGCCCCTGGGCCGCAACCCGCCGCATGTCACAGCTACTGCCCGGCTTTGCTCCAGGCACACGGGCAACGGAACGCATAGGCGGTGCGGCCGCCGGTCCGGCGGCACGGTGACCCCCGCCCGGCCGATGTCGTCGTCTCGGAGGGCACGCTCTCCGGTGTGATCGACTTCGGTGACCTCGGCGCCGGGGACCCGGCAGCCGGCCTCTCGGCCGCGTGGCTGCTTCGTCCGGTCGGCGCCGGCTCTGGAGCGGGTGCCGGTGGCGAGCTGAGCGGGGTCAGGCCAGGCAGGTCAGGGGGCGGCCGCCGTTGTAGGTGACCATGTCACTGAGCGCGGCCACGGCGTCGATGCGCCGGCCGAGCGGTCCGTCCTCCAACTCCGCGTAGGCCCGGTGCAGGTTGCCGACGATCCGCTCCCGGTCGAGCAGTTCGCCGTACTCCCCCAGGTCCAGTTCGCGGGCGGTCTGAAGCGGAGTCAGCCCGGCGTCGCGGCCGTCGCGGGCGGCCTTCTGCACGAACCGCAGATACCCGAGGACGTCATCGATGACCTCGGGCCCCGCGACGGCGCCGTGCCCGGGGACGATGGTCGTCGCGCCGAGCGGTTTGACGACCTCCTCCAGGACCTGGATCGCGCCGGCCACCGACCCCTGGAGCAGGAACGGGGTGCCTCCGTTGAACAGCAGGTCGCCGCTGAACAGCAGTTCGCGCTCCGGCAGCCAGACGATCGAGTCGTTCGTCGTGTGGGCCGGCACCCCCACGTGACGTACCTCGGCGCGCAGGTCGTCGGCCCACACGGTCACCGAGTCGGTGTAGGTGAGGAACGGCGGCTCTAGGACGAACTCGCCCCAGTCGACCTCCGTCCAGAACGGCTTGTCCTTCGGCTCGCCCCATTCGAGGACGCCTGCCCGGGTGGCCTCGTGCCCGACGATCGTGGCGCCGTTGAAGAGGTGGTTGCCGAAGGTGTGGTCGCCGTGGTGGTGGGTGTTGATGAGCGTGCGCACCGGCTGCGGCGTGACCTTGGCGATGGCGTCCAGGTAGGCGCGGGTGCGGCGGACCGTGGAGCACGCGTCGACGCTGATCACCCCGCGCCGGCCGACGAGGAAGCCGGTGTTGTTGATCCACCATGTCCCGTCCGGCTGGATGTAGGCGAAGACGCCGTCGCCGACCTCCTCGACCCGGGCCGGGGGAAGCGTGGCGACGTCGTGGTGGACACTGCTCACTGCGGGCTCCTGCGGTGGGTGAGCGGGGGTTCGTCGGACATCCCCGTGATCATCGCATCCGCGCCGGGCCCGCCGGTACCCCGCTCCCCGGCCGCCCGGGTCCGTCAGACCGCCGCCGCCCAGCCGTCCACGGTCGAGACCGTCGCCTGCTGGGGAAACACCTTCTCCGTCAGCACCCGGTGCACCTCCGGGTCGGCGTCGAGGCAGCCGTCGGACAGCACCGTGAGGGCGTAGTCCAGGTCCGCCGCCTGACGGAGGGTGGACAGCACGACGCCGCTGGTGGCGATGCCGGTGAGGACGAGGTGGTCGATGTCGTTCGCCCGCAGCACCATGTCGAGGTCGCTGCCGGCGAAGGCGCTGACACGCCGCTTGGTGACCACGATGCCGCCGGGTTCCGGCGCGACGCCCGGATGAACCCGAAGGGCGTCCTCGCCGCCGGCCGCCGGGGCACGGGACGGGAGCGCGCCGAACATCTTGTTGCGGGCGCTGACCTCCGGGTAGCCCGGACGGAACCCGACGACCACGTGGATCACGGGCAGCCCGGCCGCCCGCGCCGCGTCGATCGCACCACGCAGGCGCGGAAGGTAGGCGGGGTCCGGGAACCGGTCGACGACGGCCTGCTGGACATCCATGACGAGAAGTGCTTGCTGGGGCACCGCGCTGTTCCTTCCGTGCCGGGGGCGTGAGCGGATGGACGAATAGGTCATCGATTGATTACTTGCTGCTGACGTCCTTTTCAACCGCCGACCGGCGGGAGGCGCCTGGGCGGAGCGACACGGACGCGCTCCCGGGCGTTCCTGGGGGAACGCCGCCCCGTCAGTCCCGTTCCAGCGGATGCGCCAGCGTGCGCTCCGCCCAGTCCCCCGCGACCAGTTCCGCCGCCGCGCAGCCGGGCTTGCGCCGGGCCTGGTCGCGGAAGAGGTGGACGAAGGAGGCGGCGAAGCCCCGGCGGGGGTAGGCGGCGACCAGGGCCTCGCAGAAGCCGGGGTCGAACATGCCGAATCCGGTGCCGGAGACGTCGGCGCTCGTGCCGACCTGCAACAGATGGCTCTCCACGTCCGCTTCGGGCGCCACGTCGTCCCGCATGTGGAGCACGATCAGCTCCGCCGCCCGGTCGCGCCGTTCGGCCGGCCAGCCGAGGCCGGCCGTGAAGACCCGGGCCAGATGGCCGCCGGCGTCTTCGAACGGCAGCGTATGGCTGTCGAAGGGCGGGGTGAGGGCCAGATCGTGCAGCATCGCCGAGACGAACAGCAGCTCACGGTCGAAGTCGAGGCCGCGGGCGTCGGCCCAGGCCGCGCCGAAGAAGTACGCCCGCGACGAGTGATGGTGGAGGGCCTCGTCCGCGTACTCGGCACACACCAGCCGCGCCGCGTCCACGGCCGGCCCCGACGGCGCCCGGACCCCGGCCACGTCCTTCTGCATTCGCACTCCCCGCCCACCAGTCCAGCAGCAGAGAGATGATCATCCCACGGGCAGCCGCTCCTCGTGCGGATGTTCCGCGCACAGGCACCCCACTCCCTTCTCGATCCACTCCCGCCCGGCCCACTCCGGGTGCCGCTCGATCATCAGGGCCGAGACCTCCTCGACGATGGTGCTCTCGCTCACCGTGGTGTCCCGGCGCGCCCAGGTCTCGTCCCGCAGCAGCCGCAGGTAGTCACGTACGTCGGCCAGCAGCCGCGGTCCGCCGACGGCCCCGTGCCCGGGCACCACCACACGGGACGGCCGGGCGGCCAGTCGCTCCAGCACCGTGAGCCAGCGCAGGCCGGACACGTCGGTGTCGTGCGGCGGGAACCAGGGGAAGATCGCGAACTGCCCCGCCTCGACGAGGTCCCCGGTGAACAGGACGTCCGCGTCCGGCACCCGCACCACCTGGTCGCCCCTGCTGTGCGCACGGCCGGTGGCCTCCAGCCGGACGGCCCGTCCGCCGAGGTCGAGTTCATGGCTCCGGTCGTAGACGACATCGGGCTCCACGAGCTCCACCCCCCGCAGCCGCTGGGCCACGGACTCGCCGAGCCCTCGGAACATCCCCAGGTAGCCCGGCCCCTTCACCTTCAGATCCTCGGCCTGGGCCCTGTTGACCACGTACGTCGCGTGTTCCTTGAAAACCCGCGCGCCGAACGCGTGCTCGGGGTGGAAGTGAGTGGTCGTCAGAAAGAGCTTCCGCCCCCTGGCGTACTCGGCCGCGAGGGTCAGCACCGCCTCCGCGTTCGCGGGGCCCAGGCCGGTGTCGACGACCAGGACGGAGTGCCGTCCACCGATGACGCCTATGTTCGGCACCAGATCGGCGCCCCGGTCGGGAACGACCAGGAGGTCCCCGGCGATTTCCTGTGCGCCGGTCACATCGACGGCGGGGTCCTGCGTCACGGTGGGCTGGGTCACTACGGCTCCTCGGTACGGGCAACGGTCGGCGAACTGCCGCTCGTCCCAGTGCACCCCGCGGCGCCCAGGGGCGTCCAAGACCGATCCGGCACCCCCGATACCGCGCGGGTATCGTGGCCGGTGGTGGAGGGGCTCGCGCCGCTCCCCGTTCACCTGCCCGCGGGCCTCACCGCGGTGCCCCTGACCGGGGTGCCGCCCAGCGACCTCGTCATCGCCTGGAGCCGTGACCGGAGCACTCCGCTCGTCCGGTCCTTCGTACGGATCGCCACGGCGCTCCTCGGCCGGTCACAGGTGACGGCGGTCGGTGGGCTCCACGCTTGACTTGGAGTGCGCTTCAAGTTCTAGCGTCCTTGGCAGAGAGACGATCCACTCCGCAGGAAAGGCTGGACTCATATGAAGCAGCGAAGGCTGCGGGACCTCGAGGTGTCAGCCATCGGCCTCGGCTGCATGGGCATGTCCGCCTTCTACGGCTCCGCCGATCAGGACGAGGGTGTCCAGACCATCCGACGCGCCCTCGAGCTGGGCATCAACTTCCTCGACACCGCGCAGATGTACGGCCCGCTCACGAACGAGACGCTCGTGGGCCAGGCGGTCAAGGGCCATCGCGACGAGTACGTGATCGCCACCAAGTTCAACTACCGCATGGACGACGCCGTCCCCGGCGACATCAGCACGGTGGGGCGGCAGGACGGCTCGGCCGAGCATGTCCGCAGCTCGGTGCACGGCTCGCTCAAGCGGCTCGGCACCGACTACATCGACCTCTACTACCAGCACCGCGTCGACCCGAACGTCCCCATCGAGGAGACCGTCGGCGCCCTGGCGGAGCTGGTCGCCGAGGGCAAGGTACGGCACATCGGACTGAGCGAGGCGGGGCCGCAGACGCTGCGCCGCGCGAACGCCGTCCACCCGATCGCGGCCGTGCAGACCGAGTACTCGCTGTGGACGCGCGACCCGGAGGCCGAGGTCCTGCCGACGTGCCGGGAGCTCGGCATCGGCTTCGTCCCCTACTCGCCCCTGGGCCGCGGCTTCCTCGCGGGCCGGTTCTCCTCGCCCGACGAACTCGACAAGGAGGACTGGCGCCGCAGCGGGCCCCGCTTCACCGGCGACAATCTGGAGGTCAACCAGCGGCTCGCCGAGAAGGTCAAGGAGATCGCCGCCGAGAAGGGCGTGACACCGGCCCAGCTGGCGATCGCCTGGGTGCTGGCGCAGGGCGAGGACCTGGTCCCGATCCCGGGGACCAAGCGCCGCACCTACCTCGAGCAGAACGCCGGCGCGCTCGACGTCGAGCTGACCAAGGAGGACCTGGCCCGCATCGACGCCGAACTGCCCAAGCCCGCCGGAGAGCGCTACGACGAGGCCGGCATGCGGTCGGTGAACCTGTAGGACCCACGCGAAGGGGCCGGCCGAGCCGGCCCCTTCCCTGCTTCCCGCGCCGCGGCTAGGTGAAGTCCGCGTAGGCCAGATGGGCCGCGCACACCCGGCACCGGAAGAGGTACGCGGTCGGCTGACCGTCCTTGTCCAGCGCACCGAGGAACTCCTCGACCCGCCTGGCCGGCCATCCCCCGCCGCGCATCTCCTGGCCCAGCATCGCGAGCGCGTCCGGGTGACCCGCGAGTTCCCTCGCCCCGGCGAGCCCCAGGAAGGCGGCTCCGTCACCGCAGTGCAGCAGCCACCGCGGGTCCTGCCACGCGGAGAAACCCGGCGTGCGCTCCGCGATGGCCACCAGGACCTCCCGGGGTACGTCGTCGCCCGTGGCGTCCCCGCAGAAGAACGCCTCGTACCGGGCGGCCGCGCTCCCGTCCGCGATGCACCACGGGCACAGCGGGCCGTCCGGCTCCCCGGGCCCGTACACCGGGCCGGTGTAGAGGTACCCGCGTTCCCGCCCGCAGCACGCGCAGGCCCCCGGGGCGGCCACCACAAAACCGGTGGCCAGGGGGTCGGGGTGGTAGGGGAACTCGGGCAGCACTTCTGTCATGACCGCGACCCTAACGGCCGTCTCGCACCGGCCGGGCCGATTGATCCCGCATTGCGGTCATGACCGTGGCGACTGCGGGTAGCCGCTAATCCGACGCAGGCCGGCCGCCGGTTACTCGACGACAGGATCCCCACACACGAAGGCACATGGAACATGGTCATCCCGCTTAGGAATCAGGCGGCAGATGGACAGGACTACCGCGCTCCCACTCCGCTGCGCTACAGCGCCACCTGGGGCGCCGACACCCTGCGCAGCATCGACGCGCGGCGGGCGGTCTCGGCGTTCCTGGGACGCCTGGGGTATCTCCCCGGCCAGCGGGTGGGCCAGGACGCCAAACTGGTGGTCAGCGAGCTGGTCACGAACGCGCTGCGGCACGCTCCCGGCCCGTGCGGGCTGCTGCTGGAGCTGTCGCCCGCCGCGGATGTGCTGCACATCACCGTGTGGGACACCTCCACCCTCCAGCCGGAGCTCCAGCCCAGGGACGGCACCCGGATCGGCGGTCACGGGCTGAGGCTGGTCGCCATGCTCTGCGCCGGCCTGCGGACCGGACCGCTGAACGGCGGCAAACGCGTGACCGCGGACCTGCGCCTGCCGCCGCTGACCGCCGCCTGACCTCCGCCAGGAGCACGCGCCCGCCGCGCACACGGTGAGCCACTGGCCGAAGCCGGTTTCTGCCGGCCTCCGCGACCGCCTGCTCGTCGGCGAGGCCCGCGGTAGCAGCCGCAGGAGGCGCGCCGAGCGGGGCGTGCGGCAGCCGGTGTGCGTCCTGGACACGGCGCCCGACAGCATCGGCATGGTGGTCGCCCGCACCCGCAGGGCCCGGCGTGCCCGGTGCCGGACGCTGCCCGATCGCCCAGCGCGGGGACAGCGGGTCGCCGAAGTGCCGCTCGCGGTACGCCCTCGCCCCCGCGACAGCACCCCGCGTTCGACCACCCGAAAGGCCGAAGTATCGTGTGGTTACCATATGAGCGCCGCCTAGCTCGAAAGATAGATCTGTGACTGTCAACGACGACTCGTTCACCAACTGGAACAACCGCGAGGAAATCGCGGAGTCGATGATCCCGATCATCGGGAAGCTGCACCGCGAGCGGGACGTCACGATCCTGCTGCACAGCCGCTCCTTGGTGAACAAGTCGGTGGTCAGCATCCTGAAGACCCACCGGTTCGCCCGGCAGATCGCGGGCGAGGAACTCTCGGTCACCGAGACGCTGCCGTTCCTCCAGGCGCTCACCACGCTCGACCTCGGTCCCTCCCAGATCGACATCGGCATGCTCGCCGCGACCCACAAGGCCGACGACCGGGGCCTGACGGTGCCGGAGTTCACCGCCGAGGCCGTCGCCGGCGCCACCGGCGCCAACAAGATCGAGCGCCGCGAGGGGCGCGATGTCGTGCTCTACGGCTTCGGCCGCATCGGCCGCCTGGTCGCCCGGCTGCTGATCGAGAAGTCCGGCTCGGGCAACGGCCTGCGGCTGCGCGCGATCGTGGTGCGCGGCGGCGGCGAGCAGGACCTGATCAAGCGCGCCTCACTGCTGCGCCGGGACTCCGTGCACGGCCAGTTCCAGGGCACCATCACCGTCGACGAGGACAGCAGTACGATCTCCGCCAACGGCAACGAGATCAAGGTCATCTACGCCGACGACCCGACGTCGGTGGACTACACGGCGTACGGCATCAAGAACGCCATCCTCATCGACAACACCGGCAAGTGGCGCGACCGCGAGGGCTTGTCGAAGCACCTGCGCCCCGGCATCGACAAGGTCGTCCTGACCGCGCCCGGCAAGGGCGACGTGCCCAACATCGTGCACGGCGTCAACCACGACACGATCAAGCCGGACGAGCAGATCCTGTCCTGCGCCTCCTGCACCACCAACGCGATCGTGCCGCCGCTGAAGGCGATGGACGACGAGTTCGGCGTGCTGCGCGGCCATGTGGAGACCGTCCACTCGTTCACCAACGACCAGAACCTGCTGGACAATTACCACAAGTCGGACCGTCGCGGCCGTTCCGCGCCGCTCAACATGGTCATCACGGAGACGGGGGCCGCCTCCGCCGTCACCAAGGCCCTGCCCGACCTCAAGGCCCGGATCACCGGCAGCTCGATCCGCGTGCCCGTGCCCGATGTCTCGATCGCGATCCTCAACCTCCAGCTCGGGCGCGAGGCCGACCGCCAGGAGGTCCTCGACTACCTCCGCAACGTGTCGCTGACCTCGCCGCTCAAGCGGCAGATCGACTTCACCACCGCCCCCGACGCGGTCTCCAGCGACTTCATCGGCTCCCGTCACGCCTCGATCGTCGACGCCGGCGCCACCAAGGTCGAGGGCGACAACGCGATCCTCTACCTCTGGTACGACAACGAGTTCGGCTACTCCTGCCAGGTCGTCCGCGTCGTCCAGCACGTCTCCGGCGTGGAGTACCCGACGTACCCGGCCCCGGCAGTCTGATCCGGGCCCTTCCGTACTCCGCCGGCCGGGGTCCCCTTCTCCGGGGTCCCGGCCGGCGGTGTCATGCCAGCCGGATGCCGACGATGCAGGTGTCGTCGTCGGTGTCCGACCTGCTGTAGGTGAGCAGCCGGTCCAGCTGCTGGTCCAGCGTGCTGGGCGCGGACCTGGCGGTGACCAGCAGATGCGACAGCGACTCCTCCACGGACCGGTCGCGGCGCTCGATCAGGCCGTCGGTGTACATCAACAGCGTGTCACCGAGCGCCAGTTGCAGCTCGGTCTCCTCGTACACCGCCTCCGGCACCGCGCCGAGCAGCAGCCCCTTGAGGACCGGCAGCGCGGTCGCGTCGGCGTCCCGGACGAGTACCGGCGGCAGGTGCCCGGCCCGGGCCCAGCGCAGGGTGCGGTTGTCCCCGTCGTAGAGCGCGCAGACGGCGGTGGCGGTGACGGCGCCCGTGAGGTGGTGCGCCACGATGTTCAGCCAGGACAGCAGCTGCGCCGGCCCGGCGCCCGTCACGGCCAGGCCGCGCAGCGCGTTGCGCAGGACCACCATGCTGGTCGCCGCCTCGATGCCGTGCCCGGCCACGTCCCCGACGCACAGCAGCACCAGGCCGGAGGGCAGTACGACCGTGTCGTACCAGTCGCCGCCGACCAGTTGCTCCGCCTCGGCGGGGCGGTAGCGCACCGCCACCTGGAGGTCCGGAACGTGCAGCGGGGCCTGCGTCGGGGGCATGATCGCGTGCTGCAACTGGAGGGCCAGCCGGTTGCGTTCGTCGGCCTGCTGCTCGCTGTGGGCCAGTTGGTCGCGGGTGGCGGCGAGGGCGACCTCGGTCCAGTGCTGGGCCGAGATGTCCTGGTAGGCGCCGCGCACCCCGAACAGCCCGTCGTCGGTGCCGAGGACCGGCTCCGCCACCACCCGGATGTGGCGGGTGACCCCGTCGGGCCGCATGAGACGGAAGGCGGCGGAGGCCGGACGCCGGTGGTGCAGCAGCGTCCGCAGGAACCGCCTGATGGTGACGGCGTCGTCGGTGTGGGCGTGGGCGGGCAGGTCCTCCAGCGCGACCGGGGAGCTGGTGGGCGGCCGGCCGTACAGGCTGAAGAGCTGGCCGTTCCAGGTGATCTCGCCCGTCAGCAGGTTCTCCTCGAAGCCGCCGATGCGGCCGAGGCGCTGGGCGTGCTGGAGCAGGCTGGCGAGCCGGGCGGTCTCGTCCTCGATGCGCCAGATGAGCAGCACGCTCGAGCCGTGGCGGCTGACGCTGATGTCGGCGACGGCCGCGAGCGGGACCTGGTCGACGAGCGCGGTCAGGTTCATCCGCTGCGCCCGGAACGGCTCCCCCGTGGCGTAGACCCGCTCGACGCGCTGGAACAGCTCGGCTTCCCCGGCGGCCATGGGGTAGGCCTCCAGCAGCAGGGCGCCGCTGATGACGGCACGGGGGCGGCCCGCCGGGTCGAGGAAGCGGCTGTTGACGTGCTGGATACGGAAGTCGACGAGCTGTCCGGCGCCGTCGAGGTGCGGTACGAGGACCAGTGCCGGGTCGTGCAGTCCGTCCGCGAGGTCGCTCAGCTCCTGCGCGTCCGGAACCACCCGGGGTTCGTACGACGTCCCGGCCGGCAGCGGGTACGTCTCCAGGGTGTGCGCGCACAGCTCCGCGAGCGCCTCCACCTGCCGGACCACCTGCGGGGGCTGGGGTTCCTCCTCGGGCCTGGGCCAGGCGATCTCCAGCACGCCGTGGATGCGGCCGCCCGCCCCGGCCGGCAGGGCGACCCGCGCGCCGTCCGGATGCAGGAGCCGGCCGATCGTGGGCAGGCCGGACTCCGAGAGCGACGGCAGCCACTGCCCCGACCGCTCGGTGAGGCCGTGCCGGGCCACCGTGGCCACGTCCGGCGGGACATAGCGCCAGCGGGCCGCCTCGGCCTGCGGGAATCCGGCGCTGCCGGCGAGGGTCAGCGAGCCGTCGGAGCCCGCGGCCCAGATGGCCACGCCGACCGCGCCGAGCGGCCGCAGCGCGTGCTGGAGCAGGGAGTCGGCCACGGCCTGGGTGTCGCCGGCGGCCAGGGCGCCGCTCTCGGCCGCGCGCAGCCGTACGGCGGCCGATTCGTCGGCCTGGTCCGGCGCTCCCACGGTGGCGGCGAGGAAGGCGTCGGTCACCTCGGACATACGGTCCCGGGCGGCCTGGTTGATGACCTCCACCGCGAATTCCAGGGGCGTCACCCGGGCCTGCTCGGTGAGTTCGGTGAGCTGGCGCGCGGCCTGCGCCGGTCCGCAGCCGAGCCGCTCCACGAGGATGCCCTTGGCGAGCTCGATCAGCGCCCGTCCCTCGGCCTCCGCCTGTGCCGTCCGCACTTCCCGGCGCAGGCGCTCCACCGTCGCGGCGAGCCTGCCGACGGGCGTCGTCCGCGCGGACCCGGCCGGTTCGGCGTCCGGGCTGGGCTGCAGGGGGATGAGGGCGGAGGGGTCGGGAGCCGAAGGGTCGGCGGTGGGCTGGTCCCGGTCGGGGGACGGGTCGTTCGCCGGCTCGGGGGTCGAGTCGTACGTGGTCACGGTGTGCGGGCTCCTCGGCTGGCGGACGGCCCCGGCGTGCGGTGCCGCGCACGCGGGGCTGGGCTGGGCGCGGGCCCCGTCATGCGGGGAGCCAGCGCCGTACGCATGCGACGAGGTCCTGGGTGTCCACCGGTTTGGTGACGTAGTCACTGGCCCCGGAGGCCAGGCTCTTCTCCCGGTCGCCGGGCATCGCCTTGGCGGTCACGGCGATGATCGGCAGCTCGGCGTACCGCGGCACCTTCCGGATCTCGGCGGTGGCGGTGTAGCCGTCCATCTCCGGCATCATCACGTCCATCAGCACGAGGGCGATGTCCGGGTTGCCGACCAGCGTCTCGATGCCCTTGCGGCCGTTCTCCGCGTGCAGGACCCTGAATCCCTGCAGTTCGAGGATCCCGCTGAGCGCGAAGAGGTTGCGCGCGTCGTCGTCGACGACGAGGACGGTACGGCCCGCGGCGGCGTCGGTGGCCTCGAGCACCGGCACCTGTGGTTCCTCGGGCCGGACCAGGGTCAGCACCTCCCCGGGCTCCTCGGCCGACAGGTGCAGGGCGATGCGCTCGCGCAGCTCGTCCAGGCTGTACAGGTACTCCAGTGCCCGGCCGTCGGGACCGGAGCGCACGGCCTCCTCCCCGACCGGTCCGGCCCGGTGGCCGCTGTGCACCAGGACCGGAACGCTCGCCAGCGCCGAGTCGCCCTGGAGGGCGTCCAGGAAGCGGGCCGACTCGCCCTCGGGAGTGCCGAGTTCGACGACGACGCAGTGGCACGGCTCGGCGGCCAGGGCGCCGGCCGCCTCCTGGGCGCCGACGGCGGTGATGATGTCGACGGGCGCGTGGGAGGGGTCGCTCTCCCGGCCGTGTGCCAGGTCCCTGACCACGCTCTCCGCGACGAGGGTCAGCAGTCCGCGCGGTCGCTCCTCGACGACCAGCAGCCGGCGGGGACGCCGCTTCGTGCCGGTACGGACGCTCCCTTCCCGGAGATCGGGTTCGGCCGCCGTCTCGGACGCGAGTGTTTCCAGCGCCTGCTGCTGCGGGCGTCCACCGCGCGCCGAGTCCTCGAAGTCCGGTCGGGCCACGGGCAGATACAGGGTGAACGTACTGCCCTTGCCGGGGGTGCTGTCCACGGTGACGGCGCCGCCGAGCAGGTGCGCGATCTCCCGGGTGATGGACAGACCGAGGCCCGTGCCGCCGTACTTGCGGCTCGTCGTGCCGTCCGCCTGCTGGAACGCCCCGAAGATCGTCTCCAGTTGCTGCTCCGGAATGCCGATGCCGGTGTCCTTCACCCGGAAGGCGACGACGCCGCCGCTGCGCAGCACCCCTTGGGGCATCTCCCCGTCCAGCGCCGGTTCGATCCGCAGCTCGACACCGCCCTGCTCGGTGAACTTCACCGCGTTGGACAGCAGGTTGCGCAGGATCTGCCGGAGCCGGGAGTCGTCGGTGAGCAGATCGGCGGGCGCGCCGGTCGCCGTGGTGATCGTGAACTCGAGGCTCTTCTGCGTCGTCATCGGCTGGAAAGTGGCCTCGACATACTCGATCAGCTGCCGCAGCGAGACGCGCTCCGGGGTCACGTCCATCTTGCCGGCCTCGACCTTGGACAGGTCGAGGATGTCGTTGATCAGCTGGAGCAGGTCGGAGCCCGCGGAGTGGATGATGCCCGCGTACTCGACCTGCTTCGGGGTGAGGTTGCGGGACGGGTTCTGGGCGAGCAGCTGGGCCAGGATGAGCAGGCTGTTGAGCGGGGTCCGCAGCTCGTGGCTCATGTTCGCGAGGAACTCGGACTTGTACTTCGAGGCCAGCGACAACTGCTGTGCGCGGGCTTCCAGTTCCTGCCGGGCCTGTTCGATCTGGAGGTTCTTCGCCTCGATGTCCCGGTTCTGGTCGGCCAGCAGCGAGGCCTTGTCCTCCAGTTCGGCGTTGGAGCTCTGGAGTTCCTCCTGCCGGGCCTGCAACTCGGCGGAGCGGGCCTGGAGTTCGGAGGTCAGGCGCTGCGACTCGCCCAGCAGTTCGTCGGTGCGGGCGTTGGCCACGATCGTGTTGACATTGACGCCGATGGTCTCCATCAGCATCTCCAGGAAGTCCCGGTGGATCTGGGCGAAGGAGCTGACCGAGGCCAGTTCGATGACGCCGAGCACCTGGTCCTCGAAGACGATGGGCAGCAGCATCAGCGCGCTCGGCTCGACCTGTCCGAGCCCGGAGGAGATGGTGACGTAGCCCGGCGGCAGGTCGTCCACGGCGATGGTGCGGCGGCTGCGGGCCGCCTGGCCGACCAGGGAGCGGCCGAAGGGGATCCGGGTGGGCCGCGGGTCCTCCTCGGGGCGGCCGTAGGAGCCGACGAGTCGCAGCTCGGGGCCGCGGTCGCCGTCGTCGGCGAGGTAGAAGGCGCCGTACTGGGCGGACACCAGGGGCACCAGTTCGTCCATGATGAGCTCGGCGACCACGGGCAGGTCGCGGTGGCCCTGCATCAGGCCGGACAGACGCGCGAGGTTGGTCTTGAGCCAGTCCTGCTCCTGGTTGGCGCGGGTGGTCTCGCGCAGGGACTCCACCATCGAGTTGATGTTGTCCTTGAGCTCGGCGACCTCCCCGGAGGCGTCCACGGTGATGGACCGGGTCAGGTCGCCCTCGGCGACGGCGCTAGCCACCTCGGCGATGGCGCGGACCTGCCGGGTCAGGTTGCCGGCCAGCTCGTTGACGTTCTCGGTGAGGCGCTTCCAGGTGCCGGACACGCCCTCCACCTCGGCCTGGCCGCCCAGGCGTCCTTCGGTGCCGACCTCGCGGGCGACGCGGGTCACCTCGTCGGCGAACGCCGAGAGCTGGTCGACCATCGTGTTGATGGTCGTCTTCAGCTCCAGGATCTCCCCGCGCGCGTCGACGTCGATCTTCTTCGACAGGTCGCCCTTGGCCACGGCGGTGGTCACCAGCGCGATGTTGCGGACCTGGCCGGTGAGGTTGTTGGCCATGGAGTTGACGTTGTCGGTGAGGTCCTTCCAGGTGCCGGCCACGTTCGGCACGTGGGCCTGGCCGCCCAGGCGTCCCTCGGTGCCGACCTCGCGGGCGACGCGGGTCACCTCGTCCGCGAACGCGGAGAGCGTGTCGACCATGGTGTTGATGACGTCGGCCAGCGCCGCGACCTCGCCCTTGGCCTCGACGGTGATCTTCTGGGAGAGGTCGCCCTTGGCCACGGCGGTCGCCACCTGGGCGATGGACCGCACCTGACCGGTCAGGTTGGAGGCCATCACGTTGACGTTGTCGGTGAGGTCCTTCCAGGTGCCGGACACGCCCCGCACGGTCGCCTGGCCGCCGAGGTTGCCGGCCGTGCCGACCTCGCGGGCGACCCGGGTCACCTCGTCCGCGAACGCCGAGAGCTGATCGACCATCGTGTTCATGGTGTTCTTCAGCTCCAGGATCTCCCCGCGCGCGTCGACGGTGATCTTCTGCGACAGATCGCCCTCGGCGACGGCGGTCGCCACCTGGGCGACGTTGCGCACCTGGGCGGTGAGGTTGCCCGCCATGAAGTTCACCGAGTCGGTCAGGTCGCGCCACGTGCCCTTGACGCCCTTGACGTCGGCCTGGCCGCCCAGGCGTCCCTCGGTGCCGACCTCGCGGGCGACGCGGGTGACCTCGTCCGCGAACGCCGAGAGCTGGTCGACCATCGTGTTGATGGTGTTCTTCAGCTCCAGGATCTCCCCGCGCGCATTGACGGTGATCTTCTGCGACAGATCGCCCTTGGCCACGGCGGTGGTCACCTGGGCGACGTTGCGCACCTGGGCGGTGAGGTTGCCCGCCATGAAGTTCACCGAGTCGGTCAGGTCGCGCCACACACCGGCGACACCGGGCACCTGGGCCTGGCCGCCCAGCCGTCCCTCGGTGCCGACCTCGCGGGCGACCCGGGTCACCTCGTCCGCGAACGCCGAGAGCTGATCGACCATCGTGTTGACGGTCTCCTTCAGCTGGAGGATCTCGCCACGCGCGGGCACGTCGATCTTCTGCGACAGATCGCCCTTGGCCACGGCCGTCGCCACCTGGGCGATGTCCCGTACCTGCGTGGTGAGGTTGCCCGCCATGGCGTTGACCGAGTCCGTCAGATCGGCCCAGGTGCCGGAGACTCCCGGTACCTCCGCCTGGCCGCCGAGCGTGCCCTCGGTGCCGACCTCCCGGGCCACGCGGGTCACTTCGGAGGTGAACACCGACAACTGGTCGACCATGCCGTTGAACACGGTGGCGATGTCGCCCATGAGCCCGTCGGAGTCGTCGGGCAGGCGTGTCCCGAAGTCGCCGTCCCGGACGGCTGTCAGACCCGCGAGGAGTCGCCTCAGTTCCTGGTCACCCAGAACCGCCTCGGTCACCTCGGTCGCCTTGCCGGCCATGCGTCCCCTCGTTCCGCTCCCCAGAGCCCCCGGTCGAAGGCTCGGAACCGTGCCGGGAACGTTCTGCGGCCCGGCCGTTCGTGCACGCGTTTCCGCAGTTCACGGATGTGTCCACGGAGTGAAAATACGTCGAAGGCTAACCCAGGTGCGCGACCGCCCACAAAGCTTCCGGCCATGTTCCCGCTACCTGTGGGCGCATGAACGCACGGCAGGCATGGGGAGAGGTGAGCGGGGTACTCGGGCGCGTTTTCCCGCTCCGGTTCAGGCGTGCAGGGCGGCGTGCAGCGTGTCCGTCACCTGGACGCGGGCCGCCCTGGACGCGAGGGTGCCGCGCAGCAGGTCGAACAGGACGAACCCGTGGATCGTGCCGTGGTAGCGGACGGACACGACCGGGACGTCCGCCTCCCTCAGCCGCGCCGCGTACGCCTCGCCCTCGTCGCGCAGCACATCGGCCTCCGCGGTCAGGACGAGCGCCGGCGGCAGCCCCCGCAGCCTGCGGACGGCCGCGCGCAGCGGGGAGACGGTGCCGTGCGCGCGGGTCAGCGGGTCCGGGGCGTACTGCTGCCAGTAGCCGCGCATGGCGGCGCGGTCCAGGAAGTAGCCGTCCGCGAACTGCCGGTAGGACGGGGTGTTCATGGCCGCGTCGGTCACCGGGCAGACCAGTACCTGGTGGCGCAGGCCGGGCCCGCCGCGCTCCCGGGCCACGAGGGTCAGGGCGGCCGCGTGCTGGGCTCCCGCGCTCACGCCCACGACGGCCATCCGGCTCCCGTCCAGCCGGCATTCGCCGCCGTGCCGGGCGATCCACCGGGCGACGGTGTACGCCCGCTCGACGGCGTCCGGGTGACGGGCGTCCCGCGGCATGTCGTACTCGGGGACGACCACCGCGGCGTCCGCGCCGAGCGCGAGGTCGGCGACCAGTTTCCGGTGGGCGTAGGCGTCGGTGAGCATCCAGCCCAGCCCGTGCAGGTAGAGCACGACGGGCAGCGGCTCGTCGGCGCCGGCCGGGCGCAGGATCCGCACCCGGATGCGGTTGCCGTCGCCGCCCGGCAGGGCCAGCCACTCCTCCTCCAGGTCCGGCTCGTCGCGGCCGCCGCCGTTCCACAGGGCCGCCATGCGTGCCCGGGAGGCCGCCGCGTCGGTGGTCACCGGCGTGGGGCAGGTGTACGCGGCGACGAAGTCCCGGGCCCGCCTTTCGAGGACGGGCGTCGCCCAGAAGGCCGGCACGTCTTCTTCCACGGGAACTCCTGCCTGAGGGGCGGACCACGGGCCGTTCGCCACCCTAGGGGCGCTGCGCCGGAAGCGGGCGGGGGCACCGTACTCGTCCGTGTCGCTGCGTGCACAGTTCGGGTGCCCGAACAGGGATGTGCGGTCAGGAGGTGTGCGGTCAGGAGGTGTGCGAGATGTGCAGTCATATGACCTATCGGCTCCTCCGGTCGCCGCCGAAGAATCGTTTTCACGGGCCGTGGACAGGGGTGACCGTCCCCCCTCGCGCACCCGCGCACCGCGATCCTGGACGGCTGAAGGGAGCCCCTGTGAGCGCTCGATCCGAGACGGCCGCGACGCCGGGCACCGGAGCGTCCCGCGAGGTGGCGGCCGCCGTTTCGCGCTGGCTCGCGCCGGTCGTCGAGCACAGCCCGGGGGACGGGCCCGCGCGGGGCCGTGTGACGGGGCATCACCTCGGTTACGTACGGATGCTCGCCTGGGAGGCCGGAGCGCTGCGCCTGACCCGTGGCGCGGGCTCGATCGCGCGGGACGCCGGAGACGCCGAAGACGCCGTGGCCCTGGTGATCCCCCTGGACGGGACGGTGCGGCTCGCGCAGGACGGGCGGGGCGCCTGCGTCGAGGGCGGCCAGCCGGCCCTGATCGACCTGCGCCGGGCCTTCTCGGTCGAGCAGCGGGACCGGGCCCGGGTGCTCGTCCTCCGCCTGCCGGTCCACGCCCTGCACGTCCCGGTGTCCCACCTGCGGTCCCTGACCGCCCGCGCCCTGACGCCGGCGGGCGGGATGGCCGCGCTGCTGGCCACCGTTGTGCCGCACCTGGAGCAGTCGGCTGCCCGGGTCCCGCCGGTGGTGGGCGAACGGCTCGGGGGGATCGTCACGGAGTTGGTGGCGGCCCTGGTCGACGAACTCGCCGAGCAGGCGGACCCGCCCGTGGAGACGGGACGGGACCGGCTGGTCACCGGCGTCCGCGAGTACATCGACCGGCATCTCGAGAACCCCGGACTGTCCGCGGAGAGCATCGCCGCGGCGCACCTCATCTCCGTCCGCTATCTGCACCGCCTCTTCCAGGGCGAGGGGATCACCGTGGGGCGGCTGATCCAGCGGCGCCGGGTCGAGGAGTGCGCACGGGAGCTGGCCCGGCGCGGCCGGGTGAGCCCGTCCGTCTCCGTGGTGGCCGCCCGCTGGGGCTTCGGCAGCGCGGCGCACTTCAGCCGCGCCTTCAAAGCCGTCCACGGACACGCGCCCCAGCAGTGGCTCCGCCTGACGGAGACACCGGCCACGGGGACCGGCACGACCGACGGCACCTGCGACCCGATCGCGTCGTCCGGGCCAGGACAGCCAGGCGGCTCCGCCTGGACCACCCGGAGCTCCTGAAGTTCCCCTGACCGGGGCACCCCAGCGACAGTGTGGCGGCCACACGCCCTCCTGCCTCACAAGCGGCCGGGGCCTCGGGCCCGCAACTCGCTGTGCCGGCGGCCCGGCCGCGACCACGGCGCGGGCCGGCCACGACGGGGGCCGCCGGGCGGCGGCTGCCGCGCGCCGACGGCAGGACTGCCCGCGGCAGCCGGGCCGATCGCCGCATCCCGCCCGGGTCCGGCCGTCCGTGGCCGAGGCCTCGGGCCCGCAACCCGCCGTGCGACGGCTCGGCCACGGCCAGGTGTGCCGGGACGGCCCGCCAAAACCCGGGGGGCGGGCCGCTGTGCGCCGGCGGTGGTACCCCCGCCCCGCTCGCAACGTGACGGCGCCGACGTCCGTCTTTGGGCACCTCCTTCCGGCCAGTCGGCCAGTCGGTCACGGTCCGCCGTATCCGCCTCGGCTTCCCCCCTGTCACCAGCGCCGAACAACCGCCGTCCGCCTACCGCACAGACCCGGCGGCCGACGACTTCACCGAGCGATTCCTGTCGCTGTTCGACGCCTCGCTCGCCGACCTCGACCGGGTCATCGCACGGTATCCGGCGCTGCTCGACCCAGCCGGTGCCCCGGACTGCAGGTCGGTCCGCGGCGACCGGACCGATCGCCGGGTCGGCGCGGGCCCGGCCGTCCGGAACCCGGGGCACCACCGCATCCGGAGCGCACCCACCGGCACCCACCGGGGATCGCGCGGCACGCCCCCCGGCCGGCCGAACCTCCGAGCAGCGGCCCGGCCCCCGAGGGTCCGAAGCGCCCCCCTGTCAGCCGTCCGTCCCCCCGGCCCCCCGGGTCGGTCCGAGCCGGGCGTCGCGCCAGGCGCTGGGGGAGACGCCGTACGCGGCGCGGAAGCTGCGGCTGAAGTGGGTGGCGCTGGCGAAGCCCCAGCGGCGGGCGACCGCGGAGACCGTGGTGTCGCCGCGCCCGGGGCGGGCCAGTTCGCGCCGCGCCTCTTCCAGACGGCGGTGCTGGATCCAGCGGCCCACCGTGCTGCCGTGGTCCTCGAAGAGCTTGTGCAGGTAGCGGATCGAGATGTGCTGGGCCGTGGCGAGGGTCCCCGGTGTCAGTTCCCGGTCCCACAGGCGCGCGTCGACGTGGGCACGCAGCTGCCGGACCAGGCTGTCGCGTCCCTCGCCGCGGTCCCGGGGCCCGGCGTCGATGTCCTCGACGGCAAGCAGCGCGACCAACTCCGCTACGGTTCCGGCCAGATGGAGGGCCGTGCGGGGGGAGTACGCCTCCGTCGCCCCGGCGACCTCCCGCACCAGGGAGCCCAGCAGCGGCGCCACCGAGCCCCCGGCGAACGGGGCCCGGCCGCCCAGGGCACCGGCCTGGGCACCGGTGAGGGTGAGGGCGTACCGCGGTATCCGCACCAGGTGCAGGGTGAGGTCGTCGGGCGCACGCAGCGTGAAGGGCTCCGCCGCTTCGCAGAGGAAGAGGTCGCCGGGCCCGCAGGGCTCCGCGGTCCCCCGGCGGACGAGGGTCGCCCGGCCCGCGGCGCACAGGGCCAGCAGGAGCGAGGGGTCGGCGGTGGCGGCGCCGGGGTCATGGGCGTAGGACTGTGCCGTACCCCGCACCGTGGACACGTGCAGGAAGCCGAGGCTGTGGACGGATACGGGTGTCAGGCTCATTCGGCCCCTCTGGTCGACGCGTTCGTACGGCGTCCAGCCTGCGGCGGCACCGGTGCGACGGGGCGGCGGTCCGGCCATCCCTGCGGGCACGGGCAAGAGCCGTGCACGCTCGGGCAACCCGGCGGTGCCACGATGGCGCGGGGACGAAGGAGGGGGCACCGTGGGACCAGGACGCGGCGACACGGTCCTCGTCGGCAGGCACCGCGAACGGGAGGTGCTGGAGCGGTCCTTGGCCGCCGCGCGGTCCGGGGCGGCCGGCTCGGCGACCGTACTGCGCGGCGACGCGGGGATCGGGAAGACCGCGCTGCTGGACTGGACGGCCGCGTGCGCCGCCGAACAGGGCTTCACCGTCCTGCGGGCAGGGGCCGAGGAAGCGGAGTCCGGTATCGCCTTCGGGGTCCTGCACCAGGTGCTGGGGCCGCTGCTGGCGAACTCGCGGGCGCTGCCCCGGCAGCAACGGCACGCCCTGGAGCGGGCGCTGGGACTGCGGGACGGGCTCCCCTCCGGTGGTTTCATGGTCGGCGCGTCCGCGCTGGCACTGCTCGCCGAGGAGGCGCGCCGCCGCCCGGTGCTGATCCTCGTCGACGACCTGCACTGGGTGGACTCCTCCAGCGCCGCCGTCCTGCTCTTCCTGCACCAGCGGATCACGGACCTGCGTGCGGTCATGGTGTGCGCCGGTCGTCCCGACGGCCGCGCGCTGGAGGGCCGGCCCGTCCATCCGGTGGACGTCGGGGCGCTGTCGCGCGAGGAGTCGTGCGTGCTGCTGCGGCGCTGGCATCCGGGGCTGACCGCGGCGACGGCCGAGCGGGTGATGGACGAGGCGGCCGGCAATCCGCTGGCCCTGGCGGAGCTGCCCGGCCAGTTGGCCGGCGAGCACCGCAGCGGCGTCGTGCCGCTCCCGGAGCGCCTTCCGCTCGGCCGGCGGCTGGAAGCGGAGTACGTACGACGGCTGCGCTCGCTGCCCGCGGACGCGGGACGGGTCCTGCTGCTCGGCGCGCTGGAGGGCGGCGGCACCGTCCCGGAGGCCGTGCCCGGCGTCCGGGACGGTGCGGAGCGGACGCTCGGCCACATCGAGGGCAGCGGCCTGGCCCGGCTGGACCACACCGGGCGGCTGGTCTTCCGGCATCCGCTGGTGCGCAGCGCCGTGATCGCCGCCGCCTCGGACGCGGAACGCCGGTTCGCGCACCGGGCGCTGGCCGAGCGGCTGGCCGAGGACGACCCGCGCCGGCTGCTGCACGAGGCCTCGGCCGCCGAGGGGCCGGACGAACGGCTCGCCGCCCGCCTGCAGGAGGCGGGAACCCGGATCGCGCTGCGCGGGGGTGACGCGGAGGGCGCGCTGCTGCTGGACCGCGCGGCGGCCCTGAGCGCGGGGCCCGCGTCCCGGGCTCGGCGGCTGACCTGGGCGGCGGTGATGTCCGCCCGGGGCGGGCGGCTGGCGTACGCGGCCCGGCTGGTGCGGGAGTTGCGGCGGGGACCGGTGCCCGAGGACGTCGCCCCGCTGTTCGCCTACGCCGTCGTGTATGTCGACCAGAGTCACCATGTCGACTTCGCGTCCTCGTTCTCGCTGCTGCCCCGGGCCCTGGCCGCGCTGACCGCCCCCGGCGCCCCCGGCTTCGGCGACCTCGTGGAGCAGATGGTCTTCAAGCTGCTGCTGGCCTCCGCCTACACGGGCGACGCGAGGGGGTGGGAGACGCTGCGGCGGCACCGCGCGCATGTCTCCCCCGCCGCCCGGCTGTGTCTGCGCGCGTGGGCGGACCCCCCGCGCACGGCGCACGGGGCGGAGAGGGAACTGCGGGCGCTGGTGGCGCGGTCGGCGGCGCGCCGGGAGACGGGCGGCGCCTGGCTGCTGCTGTGGACGGCCGCCGCGGTCGACGGTGCGGACGCGGACCTGTGGCGGCTGCTCGCCGGGGAGCACGGCTACGCCACCCAGGGGTCCCTGGCGAAGGCGAGGTGCTATCAGGGGTTCCTGCGGGGCCGTTGGGAGGCGGCGCAGGACTGTCTGCGGGAGGCCGAGACCGCGGAGGAACTGGGCTACCACACCAACGCGCTGCTCTTCCGCCACTACTACGCGCACTTCCTGGCGGGCCGTGGGGACGAGCGGGGCCTGGCTCAGGCGCGGGCGCGGATCGAACCGGCGGCTTCCAGGGCGCGGATGCGGTTCGTCACGGACCGTCTGGACCACCTCGACGCCCTCGCCGCCCTGGCCCACGGACGGTACGAGGAGACGTACACCCGGCTGCGCGGGCTGATGGCCCCGGGTGAGCTGCCGTACGGCCTGCCCTGGTTCCACCTGCCGTTCTTCGACTTCGTGGCCGCGAGCCTGCGCTGCGGGCGGCGGGCCGAGGCGCTGGCGCACGTCGCGGCCGGGCGGGCGGCCCGGATGGACGCGATCTCCGCGCACCACGCGTTCCTGCTGGCCGCGGCGACCGCGCTCACCGCCGAGGACGACGCGGCAGACGCTGCCTACGCGGCGGCCTATGCCGTGCCGGGGGCCGGCCAGTGGGTGTTCGACCTGGCCCGGCTGCGGCTGGCGGACGGTTCCCGGCTCCGCCGACTGGGCCGGCGGGCGGAGGCGGACGACCTGCTGCGGGCCGCGTGCCGCACCTTCCGGGACCTGGGTGCCGGTCCCTGGGAGGAGCAGTGCCGGGCCGAGCTCGGCACCCTCGGGGGCACCGGCGCCGTGGGCCCCGGTCCGCTCACGGCGCAGGAGCTGCGCATCGCCCGTCTCGTCGCCACCGGGCTGACGAACAAGGAGGTCGGTGCCGAGCTGCGGCTGTCGCCCCGGACGATCGGGGCGCACCTGTACCGCATCTTCCCGAAACTGGGGATCACCTCACGGGCGGCCCTGGCCCGGGCCCTGCCGGAGGACCGGGCAGGTGCCGGGTCTCCTCCAGGGCCCGGGCCACTCCGCCGCGGGTCGTGATGCCGAGCTTGGGGAAGATCTTGTAGAGGTGGGCGCCGACGGTACGCGGTGACAGTCCGAGCCGCTCGGCGATCTGGCGGTTGGTCAGCCCCTGCGCCGCCAGTTCGGCGATCCGCAGCTCCCGCGCGGACAGCAGCGGATGCGGTACGCCGGCGTCACCCGGTGCCCCGCTGCCGGTGCCCGGCCCGTCGAGGGCGCGGGCGGCCTGTTCGGCCCAGGAGGTGGCGCCGAGGCGGGTGAAGGCGGTGAGCGCGGCCCGGAAGTGGTCCGTGGCGGCCTCGCCCCGGCCGCCTCGCTGGAGCCGTCCGCCATGGGCGAGGTGGGCCCTGGCGAGCGGGAACGGCCGGCTGCCGGCGCCCGGGTGGGCGTACACGACCTCGAACATCCCGTCCGCGTCCTCGTCCGCGGCCCCGAGGGCCTCCGCGACGGCCACCAGGAAACCGTGGTGGTCCGAGACATCCGCGATCCCGGACGCGCGGACCGCCCGCAGGTGCCGCCGGGCCTCCTCCGGCCGCCCGCTGTCCACGGCGGCCTGCACCCAGTCGACCAGCGACAGGTGGAACCAGGGCGTGCGGGCGGGGACGGTGCCGGGCGGGGCCAGGCGCCGCGCGTACCGCCAGGCCTCCTCGGCCCGGCCGTGGCCGAGCGCGCAGAGCACCTCCAGTCCCCGCAGCCGCTCGGTGACGCGACGCATCCGCCGCTCCTGCGCCATGGTGCCGAGGGTCGGTTCCAGCGCGGCGAGACCGGCGCGGTCCCCGCGGGCGGCGCGTACCTGTGCGACGTTCAGCAGGAACAGCATCTCGTGGAAGGGGTGACCGTGGGCGGCGGAGGTATCGGCGCCCCGGCGGGAGAGGGTGAGCGAGGCCTCCCAGCGGCCGTGTAGGAAGTCGTCGTGCGCGCGCAGGACGTCGACGAAGCCCTGGCGGCCGTGCGCCTGGCCGGATGCGAAGCGACTCCACAGCGCGCGGTGCTCGCCGACGGCGTCGAGGGCGGCGGCCGTCCACAGCAGGAGCCCGGCCGCGGTGGCCGCCCCGCCCCCGTCCTCGGGCAGGGCGGCGACCGCCCCGCGCAGCCGGTCCGGCAGGGCCTGCTCGTCGGGGTACGGCCCCGACCAGGCCCGAAAACACAGCGCCGCCCGTTCGGAGGTGCCCGCCATGTGGTGTTCGGCGGCGGCCCACGCCCGCTCGTCGCCGGTGTGGACGGCGACGACGAGCAGCAGAAGCAGCATCGGTTCCCACAGCCCGGCGCTCGGTTCCCCCGCACCCGCCGCGGCAGCGTGATCGAGGGCGCCGGGCAGCAGTTCGATGACGGGCGTCGGGTCCCCGTCGAGCTGGAGGCGGGCGCAGGCGACGGCGAACGCGTGCGCGGCGACGGGCTCGGGCCGTCCCGGGCGGGCCTCGGCCTCGGCCTCGGCGGCGAGGTCCGCCGCCGCGCGTGGCCGTCCGCCCCGAGCGGCCATGGCGGCCGCGGCGACGAGGCGCGAGGCCCGGCTCGCCGGGTCCGGGCTCAGCCCGGCCGCCCGCGCCATCAGCGCCGCCGCCTCGGTGTCCGCGCCCCGGGCGGCTTCTCGGCCGGCCTCCCGGTGCAGCAGCCCGGCCAGTTCGCCGTCGGCACCGAGGGCGGCGGCCGCCAGGTGGGTGAGCCGCCGCGCGCTGTCGGCGGGGTGGGCGTCGGCGAGCAGCCGGTGTGCCGCGCGGCGCTCGGCCGGTGCGGAGATGTGCAGCAGGCAGGCGCGCACCAGTGGATGGCGGAACACCAGACGGCCGGCGGTCGGGGCGGCGTGGGCCAGCCCGGAGGCCTCGATGTGCGCCCAGGTCTCCGTCCAGGGCGAGAGCGCATTTCGTTCCGCCAACTCCCGGAGTGCCGGCAGGCGTTGGGCGAACGCTCCACCGATGGCAGCCACCAGCAGCAGGTGCCGGGCGCCGTCCGGAAGGGCCCGCAGCCGGTCCTCGTAGAGGCGTCCGAGACGTTCGCCCAGCGGCAGTTCGTCGAGGAGTTCGGCGATCCCGGCCGCTGCCTGCCCCGGCAGCTCGTGCAGGGCGAGCGGGTTGCCGCCGGCGGTGCGCAGGACCCGGCGGCGGGTCTCCTCGGGCACATACGGGTGGAGGGTGTCCAGCAGCCGCTCGGCGTCCCGCTCGGCCAAGGGCGTCAGGTCGATCACCCGGCCGGGTGGGCGGTCGGTGCCGTCACCGCCCTGCCGGGTCGCGCCGATGACGACGACGGGCAGCGGGGCCAGGTGCCGCCGGACGTGGTCGAACACGGCGAGACTGGACGGGTCGGCCCACTGGAGGTCGTCCAGGAGTACGAGGACGGGCCGGCGCGCCGCGGCCCGGGCGAGCAGGGCGAGGGCGGCGCCGGCCACCGTGCGGCCCTGCGGCGGTGTGCCGTCGCGTACACCCAACGCGCTCTGAAGAGCGTGCCGTTGGTCCTCCGGCAGGGCCTCGGTGTCGTCGAGCAGCGGCCAGAGCATCTGGTGCAGGGCGGCGTACGGCAGGCCCGACTCGGCCTCGGCGCCGGTCATGCGCAGCACGCGCGGCCCGGCGCGCCTGGCCGCGGCCTCGGCCGCCTTCAGCAGCGCGGTCTTCCCCATCCCGGGATCACCCCGCAGCACGATCCAGGTACCGGCGACCGCGATGTCCGCCAGGGCCGACTCGATCACGGCGATCTGCGCGTCCCGCCCGGCCGGCACCGGCCCCGCGTCCCGGTCCCCGGGTCTGCCCGCACCGCTCATGAGCCCCCGTTACCCCGCCCTCGCTCCATACCGCCCGCCGCTCACCCAGTAGACCAGACGGGCTTCGGGCGAGACGTAGGGCACATGCGCGCGCTCGCGTGAAGCGGCGGTTCAGGGGCAGCAGAAATCACGGCGACTCGCACGACAGAAGGGGGACATCATGGCTTTCTTCACCATTTCCAGGCACCGTCCCCTTGTATTGCTGTCCTCGACGGACCTCGCCATGGAGTACGAGCGGCTGGCGGAGGAGAGCGCGCAGCTCAGGCAGGCCGTCACCTCGCACGCCGTCATCGACCAGGCGATCGGCGTGGTGGTGGCCGTGGCCCGGATCGCCCCGGAGGAGGGCTGGCGCGTCCTGATCGACGTCTCGCAGCGCACGAACACGAAACTGCGCACCGTCGCCGATCACATCCTGGACTTCGGCCAGGGCGGCACCCTGCCCGAGCCGATACTCACCGAACTGGGGCCGGCCCTCGACCGCCACGGGATCCGCTGCCGCGTGGAGCCCCCGCAGACGCACGGGCAGTGAACCGGTCCCCCGTCCCGGTCACCCGGGTGCGTCGGCCGGCTCGGCGGGCCGGCGCCGGCGCCACGGCCCGATGGGCGGTGTAGTCGTAGAGGTCGCACGTGCTGTGCGGCCCCATCGGACCGGGTGACTCCTCGCCCTCCCGGTCCAGGGGCATCCCGGGACACTCCGGCGCGGCGGGCACACCCACCGCCTTGGCGGCGTACATCAGGCCGACGGCGACGGGCAGCAGGAACAGGACGAGTAACACTCCGCGGAACCTCATCCGGCCGAACCTAGCCGATCACCGCTCCCGGCACCGTTTCGGGCGAGCGGCGCGCGGGCACCCGTGCCAGGCTCGGAAGGGAGCGCTCTGGGTGAGGGGCGGGACTTCGCCGTGCACGAGCCGCGAGCGAGGAGGTTGTCGAATGGACCGGGACAACCAGTGGTACGGCCCGCAGCCGGACGTGGCCGGGGCCTCCGGGTACGCCGACGCCCCACCGCGCATGGGGTTCTTCACGGACACCTCCGTCTGCATCGGCTGCAAGGCGTGCGAGGTGGCCTGCAAGGAGTGGAACGCCGTGCCCGAGGACGGCCTGGAGCTGACGGGCATGTCGTACGACAACACCCAGGGCCTCGGCGCGGACACCTGGCGGCATGTGGCCTTCATCGAGCAGCGCAGGCTTCCGGTCGGCCCGGAGCCCGGCTCCGGTCCCGAGGGCGTCGACGTCTTCGACGCGGCGCGCGGACTCGGCGCACCGGCCGGGACGATCGCCCCCGTGGCCCCCGACGGGCGGACCGAGCTGCGCTGGCTGATGTCCTCGGACGTCTGCAAGCACTGCACGCACGCGGCCTGCCTCGACGTGTGCCCCACCGGTTCGCTGTTCCGGACCGAGTTCGGGACGGTGGTCGTCCAGGAGGACATCTGCAACGGCTGCGGGTACTGCGTACCGGCCTGCCCGTACGGTGTCATCGACCAGCGCAAGGATGACGGGCGGGCCTGGAAGTGCACCCTGTGCTACGACCGGCTCGGCGCCGGGACGGAACCGGCCTGCGCCAAGGCGTGCCCGACCGACTCCATCCAGTTCGGCCCGCTGGACGAGCTGCGGGAGCGGGCGGCGGGCCGGGTGGCGCAGCTGCACACGGCCGGGGTGACCGACGCCCGGCTGTACGGCGAGAGCCCCGAGGACGGCGTCGGCGGCGACGGGGCGTTCTTCCTGCTGCTGGACGAGCCGGAGGTCTACGGTCTGCCACCCGACCCGGTGGTCACCACCCGGGACCTGCCCGCCATGTGGCGGCACGCCGCGACGGCCGCCGTCTCGCTGGTGGCGATGGCCGCCGTCAGCTTCGCCAGGAGGCCGTGATGACCGGTTCGGACGTCACCCGCGACGGCATGCGGGGGGAACGGCCCGAGCGGGAGGCCATGCCGGGAGCCCAGGGCTCGCGCCGTCGGCGGCGCAAGGGGCGCGGCGAACAGCCCATGGTGCCGGAAGCGGAGTTCGCGTCGTACTACGGCCGGCCGATCCTGCACCAGCCGACGTGGAAGCCCCTCGACATCGCCGGATACCTCTACCTCGGGGGGCTCGCGGGTTCCTCGTCGCTGCTCGCCGCCGGGGCGCAGGCCACCGGGCGGCCCGCGCTCGCCCGGCCGGCGAAGCTGGGCGCGGCCGGCGCCATCACGCTCTCGCTGGGCGCGCTCGTCCACGACCTGGGGCGGCCCGGCCGGTTCCTGAACATGCTGCGCGTCCTCAAGCCCACTTCGCCGATGAGCGTGGGGTCGTGGCTGCTGGCCGGCTACGCGCCGCTCACGGCGATCGCGGCGGCCACCGATGTCGCGGGCCGCTACCGGCTCGTCGGTTCCGCCGCGACGACCGCGTCCGCCGTCGTCGGTCCGGCCGTCGTCACCTACACCGCCGTGCTGATCGCGGACACCGCCGTGCCGTCCTGGCACGAGGGCTTCCGGCAGCTGCCGTTCGTCTTCGCGGGCTCGGGAGCGAGCGCGGCGGCCGGGCTGGCCCTGGTCTGCTCCCCGGCGGACCAGGCGGGGCCCGCGCGCCGCATGGCGGTCCTCGGGGCCGCGCTGGAGCTGAGTGCCTTCCGGGTGATGAAGCGACGCATCGGCCTGGCGGCCGAGCCGTACGAGGAGGGCAGGGCGCATGTCCTGCTGCGGGCGGCGGAACTGCTGACGGCGGGCGGGGCCGCGCTGGCGGCCTGCGCGGGACGGTACCGGGACCGGCGCCTCGCGGTGGCGGCGGGCGCCGCCCTGCTGACGGGTTCCGCCGCACTGCGGTTCGGCGTCTTCCACGCCGGGGTGGCCTCCGCGCAGGACCCCAAGTACACGGTCGTACCACAGCGGGAGCGACTGGCGTCCCGCACCGGCTGACGGCTGTCGTTCCGGCGGACGCCGAGGGACCCGGCAGCAGACGACCGGAAGCCGACCCTGGCACGGGACAACACCCCCGCCACAGAACCCACCGACCGCCACACCGACACCCGCACCGTGACGAAAACAGCCGACGCACCACGCCCGCCGACAGCTCTCGTTCCGACGGACGCCGAGGAACCCCGCAGCGAACGACCAAGAGCCGACCCTGGCACGGGACAACACCCCCGCCACAGAACCCACCGATCGCCACACCGATACCCGCACCGTGACGAAAACGGCCGGCGCAATCGCGCCCGCTGACAGCCGCGTTTCGGCGGTCACCTCCCGGGTACCTGGCCGCGGATGCCGGGTCGGCCCCGCGGCGGGACAATGTCCGCAGGAGGAGCGGGAGAGCCGCCGGCGCGGCATCCGGCACCGAAAGGGCGCAGGACATGGGCGTACGCACCTGGATCGACTCCTGGCCGGTCTACCGCCAGCTCACGGGGACGGACCCGCTGGGCCGGGGCGCCGCGGCCAAGAGCGGGACCAGCGCGCGCCTCACCCCGCGGATCGCCGGCGCCGACCGGGTGGTGAAGTCGGTGTGCCCGTACTGCGCGGTGGGCTGCGGCCAGAACGTGTACGTCCAGGACGGGCGGGTCACCCAGATCGAGGGCGACCCCGACTCGCCCATCTCGCGGGGGCGGCTGTGCCCGAAGGGGTCGGCGAGCCTCCAGCTGACCACCGGTGACGCCCGTGAGTACCAGGTGCTGTACCGGCGCCCGCACGGCACCGACTGGGAGCGCCTCGACCTGGACACGGCCATGCACATGATCGCCGACCGGGTGATCGCGGCGCGGCGCGCCGGCTGGCAGTGGGAGGTCGACGAGACCCGCACACGGCGCACCCTCGGGTTCGCGAGCCTGGGCGGGGCGACGCTGGACAACGAAGAGAACTACCTGATCAAGAAGCTGTTCACGGCGCTCGGGGCGATCCAGATCGAGAACCAGGCCCGCATTTGACACTCCTCCACCGTTCCCGGTCTGGGAACCTCGTTCGGACGCGGCGGCGCCACCACCTTCCAGCAGGACCTGCAGAACGCCGACTGCATCGTCATCCAGGGCTCGAACATGGCCGAGTGCCATCCGGTCGGGTTCCAGTGGGTGATGGAGGCGAAGGCCCGCGGCGCGAAGGTGATCCACGTCGATCCGCGCTTCACCCGCACCAGCGCGCTGGCCGACCTGCACGTGCCGCTGCGCGCGGGCTCGGACATCGCCTTCCTCGGCGGGATCATCAACTACGTCCTGGGCAACGACACGTACTTCCGTGACTACGTCGTGGCCTACACCAACGCGCCGGTGATCCTGCGCGAGGACTTCCGGGACACCGAGGACCTGGACGGCGTCTTCTCCGGCCTCGACACCGACACCCGCAGCTACGACAACCACAGCTGGCAGTACGAGGGCCTGGAGGTGGAGGCCGCCGCGGGCCAGCGCGACGACCGCTACGAGGAGCGCACCGGCGGCGGCCGCTCGGTGAGCGAGGCCGCGGGCGGCGAGGCGCACGGCGCGGGCGGCCCGGCGATCGGCGAGGGCGAGCCGGAGCGGGACGAGACGCTGACCCATCCGCGCTGCGTCTTCCAGGTGCTCAAGCGGCACTACGCCCGCTACACGCCGGAGATGGTCGAGCGGATCTGCGGGGTGCCGCAGGCCGTCTTCCGCCAGGTGTGCGAGCTCGTCACGGACAACTCCGGGCGGGACCGGACCACGGCCTTCGCCTACGCGGTCGGCTGGACCCAGCACACAGTGGGCGTCCAGTACATCCGCGCGGCCTCCGTCCTGCAGAGCCTGCTCGGCAACATCGGCCGGCCGGGCGGCGGCATCCTCGCGCTGCGCGGGCACGCCTCGATCCAGGGGTCGACGGACATCCCCACCCTGTTCAACCTGCTCCCCGGCTACATCCCGATGCCGCACGCCCACCGGGACCAGGGCCTGGACGCCTTCGTGGAGGCGGACGCGGCGCACAAGGGCTACTGGGGCAACATGCGCTCCTACCTGGTGAGCCTGCTCAAGGCGTACTGGGGCGAGGCCGCGACGGCGGACAACGACTTCTGCTTCGACTACCTGCCGCGCCTGACGGGCTCCCACTCGACCTACGAGACCGTCATGGCCCAGCTGGAGGGCACCTGCAAGGGCTACTTCCTCATGGGTGAGAACCCGACCGTCGGCTCGGCCAACTCCAAGCTCCAGCGACTGGGCATGGCCAACCTGGACTGGCTCGTCGTACGGGACTTCTCCCTGATCGAGTCGGCCACCTGGTGGAAGGACGGGCCGGAGATCGAGACGGGCGAGCTGCGTACCGAGGACATCCGCACCGAGGTGTTCTTCCTGCCCGCCGCCGCGCACACCGAGAAGGACGGCAGCTTCACCAACACCCAGCGGCTGCTCCAGTGGCACCACCAGGCCGTCGAGCCGGCCGACGAGGCGCGCAGCGACCTGTGGTTCACGTACCACCTCGGGCGGATCATCCGGGAGAAGCTCGCCGGGTCCGACGACTCGATGGACCGGCCCGTGCTCGACCTGACCTGGGACTACCCCACCAAGGGGTTCCAGGCCGAGCCGGACGCGGAGGCGGTCCTCGCCGAGATCAACGGCCACGACGCCGACGGCGGCCCCCTGTCGTCGTACGAGCAGCTCAAGCCCGACGGCTCCACCGCCTGCGGCTGCTGGATCTACTGCGGGGTGTACGCCGACGGCGTCAACCAGGCCGCCCGCCGCACACCGGGCCGGGAGCAGGACTGGGTCGCCGCACAGTGGGCCTGGGCCTGGCCGGCCAACCGGCGCATCCTGTACAACCGCGCCTCGGCCGACCCGGACGGCAAACCCTGGAGCGAGCGCAAGGCGCTGGTGTGGTGGGACGCGGAGCGGGGGCAGTGGACCGGCCACGACGTCCCCGACTTCAAGAAGGACAAGTCCCCCGGCTACCGTCCGCCGCCGGACGCGCAGGGCCCCCAGGCGCTGTCGGGCACGGACGCGTTCATCATGCAGGCCGACGGCAAGGCCTGGCTGTACGTGCCGTCCGGGCTGACAGACGGCCCGCTGCCGACGCACTACGAGCCGCAGGACTCGCCGTTCCCCAACCTGCTGTACGGCCGGCAGCGCAACCCCGTACGGCAGTTGCTGCCGCCGCACCCGGACAACCGCTACCAGCCCAGCGGCAACGAGCCCGGCTCGGAGGTGTTCCCCTACGTCGCCACGACCTACCGGCTCACCGAGCACCACACTGCGGGCGGCATGTCCCGCTGGCAGCCCTACCTGGCGGAGCTCCAGCCGGAGTTCTTCTGCGAGGTGTCCCCGGAACTCGCCGCCGAACGCGGGCTTGAGCACACCGGCTGGGCGACGGTCGTCAGTGCGCGGGGCGTCATCGAGGCGCGGGTGCTGGTCACCGACCGGGTGCCGCCGCTGACCGTGCACGGGCGCACCCTGCACCAGGTGGGGCTGCCCTACCACTGGGGCCCGAACGGCTACAGCACCGGCGACGCGGCCAACGAACTGGTGCATCTGTCCC
Source organism: Streptomyces sp. NPDC020299 (assembly GCF_044387825.1). Taxonomy (NCBI): domain Bacteria; kingdom Bacillati; phylum Actinomycetota; class Actinomycetes; order Kitasatosporales; family Streptomycetaceae; genus Streptomyces; species Streptomyces sp. NPDC020299. The sequence goes on along the minus strand of NZ_JBIRWL010000002.1, from coordinate 70,723 downwards.
TTGACCCCAACACCCACATCCAGGAGACGAAGGCGTTCGCCGTCGACATCCGGCCGGGACGCCGCCCCCGCGGTCCGGCCGCCGTGGAGCTGGTACGGGTCTACCGGGCGCGGGCGGGCATCGACGAGCGGACGGGCACGGAGCTGTGATCACCTGAGCACGATCGAGTGGGTTCCGCGGGGCACCAGCTCCCCGACCACCGGCGCTCCGGGCACCTCCCCGGCGACCAGCAGCCCGCCCGAGGTCTGGGCGTCGGCCAGCAGCAGCCGGGTGTCGGCGTCGGTGTCCCCGAAGTCCGTGAACGGCGCCACCCACTCCAGGTTGCGCCGGGTGCCGCCGCTGACGTACCCGTCGCCCACGGCCTCCCTGGCGCCGTCCAGGTAGGGCACGGCGGCGGTGTCCACGACGGCGGTCACGCCCGACGCCCGGGCCAGCTTGTGCAGATGGCCGAGGAACCCGAAACCGGTGACGTCGGTGGCGCAGGAGGCGCCGGCGGCCAGGGCGGCGGCGGACGCGTCCCGGTTGAGCGCCACCATGGTGGCGACCGCCTGCTCGAACCACTCGCCGGTGGCCTTGTGGCGGTTGTTCAGCACACCCAGGCCGAGGGGTTTGGTCAGCGACAGCGGCAGACCGGGCCGGCCGGCGTCGTTGCGCAGCAGCCGCGCCGGGTCCGCGAGACCGGTGACGGCCATGCCGTACTTGGGCTCGGGGTCGTCGACGCTGTGTCCGCCGCCGACGTGGCAGCCCGCCTCCGTGGCCACGTCCAGTCCGCCGCGCAGCACCTCACGGGCCAGGTCGAAGGGCAGCCGGTCGCGGGGCCAGGCCAGCAGATTGACCGCGAGGAGGGGCCGGCCGCCCATCGCGTAGACGTCCGACAGGGCGTTGGCTGCGGCGATGCGGCCCCAGTCGTACGGATCGTCGACGACGGGCGTGAAGAAGTCGGCGGTGCACACCACGGCCGTGTTCTCCTGCCCGGGAAGCGTGACGACGGCCGCGTCGTCGCCGGTGGCGAGCCCGACCAGCAGCGGACTGCCGGCCCCGGCGAGCGAGGGTGCCGTCAGACCGCTGACGACCTCCTCCAGCTCGCCGGGCGGGATCTTGCAGGCGCAGCCGCCGCCGTGGGCGAACTGCGTGAGCCTGACGGCTGCTTGGCGGGTCGGTGTCATGCCGGTCTCCTGGGGAACTAGCCTGGCGGTCGGTGGAGGCGTGTGGGTGCCTGGTGGCCCTCCCGGTCTTCAAAACCGAGGTGCCCGAGGATCTCGGGCAGGCGGGTTCGATTCCCGTCCGCCTCCGCTCCCCGGCCTCTCGCGGCAGCGCCGGCGCTGCTCGTCCACGCGCTCGGTGTGTCCCCGGGTGTCCAGGAACTCCAGCAGCGGAACGGCCACCCGGCGGGTGGTGTCGAGTGCCCTGCGGGCCTCGCTCAACGTGAACGGCTGCGGCAGCGTGCGCAGGACCGCCACGGCCTGCTCGTCCGCGCCGGGGAGCAGCACGATGCCGTCGGCGATCCTCAGCAGGGCACCCGCAGAGGCGGCGGCGGCCAGCGCCCGGCGGTTCAGTCCCAGCCGCGTCAGCCGGTCGGCCTCGGGTGCGCGGAAGGGCGTACGAGCCAGGTCGCCGCGTACCGCGTCGATGGCCGTCGCGACCGATGCCGGCAGTGCCGGGCGAGTGCTGCCGGGGCCGTACAGGCGGCCCTGGCGGCTGGTCAGCCGTGGCTCGCCCCGGGCGAGGGCGTCCACGAGGGTCCGGTCGGGCAGGCCCAGCAGATGGCGGGCCGCCTCGGTGGGCAGGCCGGGATCCAGGGGGTGGGCCTTGGCGTGCCGGTCCACCTCCGCCGCCAGGTGCTCGCGCAGCGCCGTCCAGTGCGTCTCGTCGGCCAGCCAGTCCCCGGCGACGGGCGCGGCCGGCGGCGGCACGCCCATCGCGAGGAGGTCCGAGCGGCGCACCAGGCCGCGCCTGCGCAGCTCCGCCGCGCCGTCCGGGCGGCCGGTCATGGCCGCGAGCTGTGCCGCCCGGGCCCGTCCGGCGCCGCGCCGGGCCAGCCGTGGCGGCCGTACGTCCAGTACGGTCACCCCGCACGGCGTGCGGCCACCGCCCGGCTCGCGCAGCACCGCCCGGTCGCCGAGCCGCAGGGGCAGGGGGCGGGCGAGGGTGAGCCGGGCGGTGTCCGGGCCCAGCGGGCGGACGGTCACGGGGACGGCGGCCGTACCGATGTGCAGGGTGACCGTGCGGGGCAGGTCGTCGACGGGCTCGCCGGCGATCCGGGCGTCCACCAGGCCGGTGGTCAGCCAGCGGCCCGGGGTCAGCAGCACCTGTCCGCGGCCGAGCGCACCGTCCGAGGGGCCGTGCACATTGACGGCCACCCGTGCCACACCGCTGACCTCGGGGCGTTCCTCGTGCAGGCACTGCAGACCGCGGACCCTCAGCTCGGCGGAGCCGTCCGCCGTGACGAGGTGGTCGCCCACCCGGAGGGTGCCCGCGCCGAGGGTGCCCGTCACCACGGTGCCGTGGCCGCGCACGGTGAACGCCCGGTCCAGCCACAGCCGTACGTCCGCGTCCGCGGGCGGCACGGGCAGTGCGTCGGCCAGGCGGGCAAGTTCGGCGCGCAGCTCGTCCAGTCCGGCGCCGGTGACCGCGCTCACCGCGACGGACGGCACCTTGCCGAGCGAGGTCGCGGCCATGCGCCGGGCGGCGTCGGCGCGCACCGGCCCGGGGTCCGCCAGGTCGCTGCGGGTCACCGCGAGCACGGCGTGCCGCACGCCGAGCGCGTCCAGGATCGCCAGGTGCTCCTCGGACTGCGGCTGCCAGCCCTGGTCGGCGGCGACCACGAACAGGACGGCGGGCACGGGCCCGACCCCGGCCAGCATGGTCGCGACGAACCGCTCGTGGCCCGGCACGTCCACGAAGGCGAGGTGCTCGCCGTCCGGCGGGAGCCGGGTCCAGACGAAGCCGAGGTCGAGGGTGAGTCCCCGGCGCCGCTCCTCCTCCAGGCGGTCGGGTTCCATCCCGGTCAGCGCCCGTACCAGCGCCGACTTGCCGTGGTCGACGTGCCCGGCGGTGGCCAGCACCCGCATGGCGGCTACCTCCCCGCGACCGACCGGACGGCGTGGGCGAGCCGCTCGTCGTCCTCCGCGGGCACCGCCCGCAGATCCAGCAGGCAGCGGCCGGCCTCCAGGCGCCCGACCACGGGGACCCGGCCGGTGCGCAGGGGCGCGGCGAACCGCTCCGGCAGGGAGAGCGCGGCGCTGGGCAGGGCCACGCCGGGCGCGCCGCCCCCGCCGACCGTCGCCGCGCTCTCGACGGCTCGTGCGTCGACGCCGTCGGCGTTCAGGGCGGCGGCCAGCCGGTCGGCGCGGGCCCGCAGCCGTGCGGGATCCGCGGTCAGCGCGGTGGCGGTCGGCGTCGGGGGACCGGTGAGCGTGGCCTCCAGTGCGGCAAGTGTCAGTTTGTCGACACGCAGGGCGCGGGCCAGGGGGTGCCGCGCGAGGGTGGAGACCAGTTCCGCGTCGCCGAGCAGCAGCCCGCACTGCGGTCCGCCGAGGAGTTTGTCGCCACTCGCGGTGACAAGTGCGGCGCCGTCGCGCAGCTGGGTCTCGGCGTCGGGCTCGTCGGGCAGCAGCGGATGCGGCTCGAGCAGCCCGGAGCCGATGTCCACGACCACGGGGGCGCCCAGCGCCGCCAGTTCACCGACGGCGGCGGCGCGGGTGAAGCCGGTGATGCGGAAGTTGGACGGGTGCACCTTCAGCACGCATCCCGTATCGGGGCCGATCGCGGCGGCGTAGTCGGCGGCGGTCGTCCGGTTGGTCGTGCCGACCTCGCGGAGCCGGGCCCCGGTGGAGACGAGGAGGTCGGGCAGCCGGAAGCCGTCCCCGATCTCCACCATCTCCCCCCGGCTGATGACGATCTCCTTGCCGGCGGCGAGCGCGGTGGCCACCAGGACCAGGGCGGCGGCACCGTTGTTGACGACGTGCGCGGCGCCGGCCGACGGCACCCGGTCGCACAGGGCGCGCAGGGCGGAGCGCCCCCGGCGGGCCCGCGCCCCCGTCACCAGGTCCAGCTCGACGTCGGTGGGGCCGGCGGCCTCCCCGACCGCCTGCCGGGCCGCCGCCGACAGCGCGGCCCGGCCGAGGTTGGTGTGCAGCAGCACCCCGGTGGCGTTGATCACCGGGCGGAGCCCGCCCGCCGTGTCCGGCAGCAGCGTCACGGCCGCGTCCGCCACCCGCTCGGGCGGGACGGCGCCGGCCCGCGCCCGCTCCTGCGCCTGTCGCACGGCCGTCTTCACCACGGTCGCGCCCAGCCGTGCCGCCGCCTCGGACAGCCGTGGGTCACGCAGCACGGCGTCGGTGCGCGGGATCCGCCGGCGTACGCCGGGGTCCGCCGGGACGCCGCCGCCCGTGGCCTGCGATGCGACCCGCTGGTCCATGGAGCCCTGCCTCTCCGGCCCTGCTTGTGGCTCTCGGGGGTGTTTCCATCGTCCCTCAGTGCCCCGGGCCGGTGGTTCGACACGCCCGGTCAGATCTGCTCCTCCACGCGGATCGCGTTGCGCAGGTCCTCGTGGGCCTGGCCGGTCCTGCCCTCGCTCTGCTCGAGGAGCGCGGCGGCGATGCTGTCCAGCTTGTGCTGCACCGCGCGCTCGGCGCGTCGCTCGGAGTTCTTCAGCAGGGCCGGCAGAAGCAGGTTGACCGAGGTCATGATGTCGCCGACGAGCAGCTGCCAGCCCAGGGGCAGGCCGGCGGCGTGGACGGCGACGAACGCGGCCACCAGGGCGAGGCAGAAGCAGGAGAAGGCGACGGAGCTGGTGAGGTTGGAGGCCCCTTCGGCCGGCCGCTCGAACCAGCCCCGCCCGCCCCGGGACCGCTCGGCGGGATGCGGCAGAGTCACGTCCGCCGGGTACCCGCCCTGGCGTCGCCTGCGCACCAGGACGGGTACTCGCTCAGAGCATCAGAGCAGATGTTCAGAGCAGGTGGGCGAAGACCACGAGGTTGTCCGTGTAGTCCTTGACCGTGTGGTCGTAGTCCCCGGCGCAGGTGATGAGCCGGACCTCCGCCCGGGGCGTGTCGGCGTAGACGCGCTCGCTGGGGAACTCGTCCTTGGCGAAGGTCTCCGCGCTGTCGACCACGAAGGACGGTTTCGTGCCGTCGGCCCGCTCCACGGTGAAGCGGTCGCCGGGTTTCAGCTCGCCCAGCTCCGCGAAGACCGCGGCCGAGGTCTTCGTGTCGACGTGGCCCGCGATGATCGCGGTGCCCGCCTCCCCGGGCGAGACGCCGTCGGAGTACCAGCCGACGAGGTTGATGTTGTCGGCGGGCGGCGGCTGGAGCCGGCCGGAGTCGCCGATGGCGAGGGACGTGAAGGGGGCGTCGACGGAGATCTTCGGGATGGACAGGCGCGTCGGTCTGGAGCGGGACAGGTGCTTGTCCGACCCGGGGGTGTCCGAGGCCGCCGATGCGGTGGGGGCGCCCGCGACGCTCGCCGCGTCGGGCGGATCGGGCGAGCCGGACGGCCCCTGTCTGCCGCCGATCAGGGCGACGGCCAGGAGTGCGATCGCGGCGGCCCACACCAGCCGCCCACCGGAGCGGGAGCCCGGCCCGGCCGGGGCCGGGTCGGAGGCGGTGGGGGTACGGGTGGGGGACGACGGGACAGCTGCCATGGGAAACCACCTCACTCGGACACGGCAGCGCGGCTGTCGGGGGGGGCGGGCAGCCGGCCGCCGGGCGCGGGGTGCGCGGGCGGCGGCCGTAGCCCTGGGACATCGGCCTTTCGGTCAGATGGCCGGTTCCCCGACCTTGCGGCGGCGCAGCGCGTACATGCCGGTGGCGGCCACGGCCACGACGGACAGCCCGGCGGCGGTCACGGCCGGCGTGGCCAGCGCGCCGCCTCCGGTGTGCATGCCGCCGCGCGGCTTGTCGTGGTCCTTCTCCTTGCTCCAGCCGCCGCCCTTGTCGTGCTCGTCGTCCTTGGAGGAGCCGGAATCGTAGCCGCTGTCGTCCCCGTCCGATTCGTAGTCGTCCCCGCTCGACTCGTTCTTGCCGCCACCGGAGTGGCCCCCGCCGCGCTCCTCGTCGTGGCTGCTGTCGTCGCCTTGCTTCTTGCTGTAAGAAGAGTCGTCACGGCCCTCGTCGCCCCCGTAGGCGTGGGCCCCGGGAGTGGCGATGGCGAGGGCGGCCGTCGCCGCCGCCGCGGCCAGGATCATGCGGGCAGATCGCATCTCGGAATCCTTCCGCCGGGGCCGGGCAGCCAATACTCCATCAGCTGTCATGACCCGACCTCCGACATGAACCACCGTCAGCCACGCCACCGGCTCGCACCATCCGGGCCGCCCAGCCGGGTTACCGGCGCGCCGCCGGTTCCCCCGAACGTGGCGGAGCGGGCGGCGGCTCTGGACGCGGTGTCACCATCCGCGGGTCACCGGCAGGGTGACGGTCGCCGGGCGCAGGCCGGGGACTTTCGCCGTCAGGGTGAGACGGCCCGGGTGTTTCGCCGGGCGCAGGATGGCGAGTGCCTGGCCGTGCCACGTGTGGCGCCGGGGCTGCCGGAAGCTGTCGGCGTTGTGCGGGTTGCCGTTGCCGACCGCGGCGAGTTCCCCCGCACCGGCTGTCTCGAAGCCCACCTGGAGCGTCGCGTCGGGCACGAGCCGGCCCCGGCGGTCGGTCACCTCGACGAGCACGTGTGCGAGGTCGTCGCGGCCGGTGGTGAGGGCCTTCATGTCCGGGACGAGGCGGAGGGCGGCCGGCGCCCCGACGGTGGTGAGGCTCGTACGGCCTATCTCCTTGCCGTTCCGGGAGGCGACCGCCGTCAGCTCGCCGGGGGTGTACGGAACGGTGAAGGTGGCCATGGCGCGTTCGGGGGCCGTGGGAGCGCCGCCCGCGAAGTCCGCGCCGTCGAGCAGCAGCCGTACGCTGTCGCCGGGTGTGTAGACGTGCACCGTCATGGGGTGGCCGGGGTCGACGTCCCAGGTCCAGCTGGTCAGTTCGTCGAAGTAGCCCCACCAGACCGCCACTTGCTCGGTTCCGGGCCGGGTGGGGCGTTCCACCAGCAGCTCGACGGGGCTGCGGCCGGAGATCGCGGCACGCCAGTGGTTCTGGGGCTTGCGGCGGCCGATCAGATCGAGGTCGCCGCAGTTGCCCTGGAAGTAGGGGTACGGGTAGCCGAAGCCGCCCCAGGAGTGGTGGAGCGTCCGGGCGACGGACCAGCCGGGCATGACGCTCTGGTCGCCGATGCTCGCGGCCGTTCCCTCGGGGGCCATGGGTGTCTTGCCGATGCCGGACTCGCCGAGGTAGTCCCAGGCGGCCCACACCCAGCTGCCGACGGCCCAGGGATGGTCCTCGGCGAACTTCGTGTCCTGGTAGATCGTCGCGGGGAAGCCCTCGCTCTGTGTCATCGCCTTCTCGGGGTGGGCGTCGTGCATGGGGCCGTAACCCTTGCCGTTGGCGTTGTAGTGCACGTCGCCGACGTCGACGTAGCTCCAGGAGGGATCGTCCGGTGAGAAGGTGGAGCCGCCGCCGAGGGTGATCGGGCGGGTGGGGTCGAGGGAGCGGAGCAGGCGCGCCATCTCGGCGCCGCGCTCGCCGTTGGTCTTGTCGGTGATCTCGTTGCCGAGCGACCAGATCACCACGCTGGGATGGTTGCGGTCCCTGAGGACGGTGCCGGTCAGGTCCCGCTCCCACCAGTCGGCGAAGTACACCGAGTAGTCCTGCGGGTTCTTCCCGGTGTCCCACACGTCGAAGAACTCGTCCATCACCAGCATGCCCAGCCGGTCGCAGGCGTCCAGGAGGGACGGCGTGGGCGGGTTGTGGGCGGTGCGGATCGCGTTGAAGCCGGCTGCCTTGAGGATCTCGACCCGGCGCTCCTCCGAACGGTCCAGCGCGACGGCGCCCATCGGCCCGTGGTCGTGGTGGACGCAGCCGCCGGTGATCTTCACGGGCTCGTCGTTGAGCAGGAAGCCGGACTCGCCGTTCCACACCAGCGACCGGATCCCGAACGTGGTGGTGAGCGTGTCGACGACCTGGCCGCGGTCCAGCACCTCCGCGCGGGCGGTGTGGAGGCTCGGGGAGTCGGGGGACCACAGGGCCGCCCGGGCGATCGGCAGGTCGAGCTCGGCGGCGGCCGTGGCGCCGGGGCCGACGGTCCGCGCGGGCGCCTGCCGGACGGCGACGGGGTGCCCGTGCGGGTCCAGGACCGTGACGCGTACCCCCGCCGACGAGGACCGCATGCCGAGGTTGGCGACCGACACCGCCACCCGGGCGACCGAACGGCGCGTGCCCGCCTCGGGCGTCGTCACCCGCACGCCCCACAGCGGGATCCGCACCGGGCCCGTCACGGTCAGCCAGGTGTGCCGGTAGATGCCGGAGCCCGAGTACCAGCGGCTGTTCTGGCCGCTGTTGTCCACGCGGACGGCGAGCACGTTCGGTCCGGTGCGGTTCAGGTGCGGTGTCAGGTCGTACGCGAAGGAGGTGTAGCCGTAGGGGTGGAAGCCGAGATGTACGCCGTTGAGCCAGACGTCGGCGTTCTGGTGGACGCCGTCGAACCGCAGCTCGGCGTGGTGGTCGCCGTCGCCGGGCGAGGGGAAGTGCTTGCGGTACCAGCCGATTCCGCCGACCGTGTAGCCGGTCGAGCCGCCGTTCTGGCTGCGCTGTGTGTCGAACGGGCCGATGACCTGCGGCGGGGTGGGCGCGGTGGGGTCGGGGTCCTTGAGGACCAGGAGTGAGGGGTCGCTGGTGGCGGCGCCGTCCGCGGTGCCCGCGTACGGCAGGTCCTCGATGCTCCAGTCGTGCGGCAGGTCCAGGGACCGCCAGGAGCCGTCGTCGTACGACGGTGACTCGGCACCCTCGGCGTCGCCGCGCAGGAACAGCCAGCCCTCGTCGAACGACCGCTCGCGTGCCCGCCCGGCCCCGCCCGGGTTCCCGGTCCGGGCCGCGGCCGCCGCCGGCGCCTCCAGGTCGAGTGCCGCCGCCCCCGCGGCCGCCGCACCGATCGCGAGGGCCTGACGCCGCGTCACACCGCCGTCCTGTCTCCGCTTCCCCATGGAACACCCTTCCATTCCATCGATGTCATTGACGCCATGACGCCATGACGCCAAGGCGCCAGGACGCAGAGCCTCGTCATGCCCCGATTGCCGCCGGACTCCTGCCCGGCCCCCGCCGCGTCCTCGCCGTCGCCGGTCTTCCCGTACGGCGCCGCGGAAAGCGACGGTCACGTCATGAAGCGGAGGCCAGCGCCGCCACCTCCGCCGGGGTGAGCGTCCTGCCGTAGACGCGGAAGTCGTCGACGGCCGCCTTCAGGTACGGGTCGGAGTACTGGGACCTGCCGATGTACGCGGCCCGGATGTGGTTGCCGAAGTAGCGTGGTTCGACGGTGACCGCGGTGTTGCGGCCTGCCTCCTTGCCGTCGACGTACAGCACGGCGGTTCCCGTGCCGTAGGTCACAGCCACGTGCACCCAGCGGTCGGTGGGCAGCGGGTCGGCGTTGATGCGCTGTTCCGCTCCCCCGCCGCCCGCGGTGATGGCGTACCGGAGGGTGCCGGCGTCGCTCAGCGGCGTCAGGAACATGTTCGCGGTGACGCCGGTGCCGAAGTCGAAGATGCGGGTCCAGGCGGCGGGTTGGCCGGAGAGGTTGACCCAGGTCGCCACCGAGTAGACGGAGGCGCCCGCCAACAGGTCGTCGGCGAGGGCGACATGGCCGTCCGTGCCGTCCAGGGCGACGGCACCGCCACTGCGGCCCTGTACCCAGGCGGCCCCACCGGCGAGGGTGGCGGCCTTTCCGTTTCCGGTGGCGTCGGAGGCCGTCGTGCCGGAGGTCTCGTCGAAGCGGTGCCAGGCCGCGAACTCGGGCGGCGGAGACGCCGGTTCACCGGTCTGCCAGTAGACGGTGTAGTGCTGGTGGTGGACGCGGGCGACGGGCAGCAGCGTCACCTTCTCGCCGTCCGCGCTCGCGGTCAGCCGCAGCGGGTTCGTCGCGGCCCGCCGGACCGAGGCGGGGTCCAGCCGCGGCATCCACGGGTTGGCGCGGTCGCCGTAGGCCCCGGCCAGGACCACCGGGCCGTGCAGCACGGCCTTGACGTCCGGGTCGTCGGGGGTGGCCTCGACGGTGGTGCGCATCGGCAGCGTCACCTCGACCCGGTCGCCGCGGCGCCAGGTCCGGTCGATGATCAGCCGGCTGCCCGCCGCCGGACGGTCCGGCAGGGTACGGCCGTTGAGCTTGGCGCGGGCGCCGGTGGCCCAGGCGGGGATGCGGATCAGCAGCTTGTGGGCGGCGCCTCCGGCGGTGACCGTGAGCACGGTGGAGGAGGAGTCGGGCAGGGTGGTGGCCTGCCGCCAGGTGATGCCCTTCTCCCGCCAGGTGACCTCGGAGGGGATGAACAGGTTGACCAGCAGCCGCTGTTCGTCGTGCGTGTAGACGGTGTCGGCGAACTTGGCCTGGGTCTCCATGCCGGTGCCGTGGTCGCAGGAGAAGTTGTCGTAGTCGGTGGAGTAGGCGTTCGGGTCCGTGCCCATGAAGGACGGCTGCTGCTTGAAGGAGCCGGGGGCCAGACCGGTGTAGTAGATGTTGAAGCCGTGCGCGGAGTCCGGGTCCTGCTCGCCGAGCATCTGGTTGAACAGGGTGCGCTCGTAGTAGTCGAGCAGGTCGGTGCGGTCCGGGGCGTGGAAGTGCAGCAGCCGGGTCAGCTTGAGCATGTTGTAGCTGTTGCAGTTCTCGCAGGTGCCGTTGGACAACTGGCCCGCGATGACGTCGGGTTCGTGGAAGGCCTCGCCGTTGCTGTTGCCGCCGATGACGTAGGTGTGGTGGTCGGTGACGATGCGCCAGAAGTTCTCGGCGATCGTGCGGTAGCGGTCGGGCAGACCCTCCTGCCACAGGCGCATCGCCCCGACCATCTTCGGTATCTGGGTGTTGGCGTGCAGCCCGGCCAGCCGGTCCTCGTTCGCCGCGAGGGGGTCGAAGACGCGGGCGTGCGTGAAGCGTTCGGCGACCTCCAGCCAGAGGGCGTCACCGGTGATCGCGTGCAGATCGGCGAGGACGTCGTTCATGCCGCCGAACTCGGTCTCCAGTACCCGCTGCATCTGCTCGTGACTGAGCTTCGCCGTGCGCTGGTTGACCCACTCCCCCTTGCGGAGGACCACGTCGAGCGCCTGCTCGTTCCCGGCCAGCCGGTACTGGTCGACCAGCCCGGCCATGATCTTGTGCAGGGTGTAGTAGGGGGCCCACACCCCCGTGCCGGCCTCCAGCCGGTCGAAGAAGCTCTCCGGGAAGGCCGACAGATAGCCCTTGCCGTAGCCCGCGGCCGGGGAGGCGGCCTGGCACGCGGCGAGCGCGGCGACCAGTTTGCGGCCCTTGTCGCGCAGGGCGGTGTCCCCCGTGGCCGACCAGCCGAGGGCGAGGCCCGACAGGAGGTGGCCGGTGGAGTGGCCGCGCAGTTCGACGTCCGGGCCCTCCCAGCCGCTACAGGGCTGGGCGGTGCTGGACAGGCCGACGTTGAGCCGGAAGGTGTGCAGCAGCCGGTCGATGTCGACGAAGCGCAGATAGGCGGTGTTGCGGCTCTGGTTGTCCTTGAACGGGCCCGTCAGCAGGGTCACCGCGGTGAGGGGGAAGGGCCGCACCAGCGCGGCGGACGAGGGCCGGCGGGTGCCGGGCGGGCGGGGCGCGGCCTGGGCGGCGGGGCTGTCGGTGACGGTCAGGGCCGCCGCGGTGGCTCCTGCCGCGGTGAGGAACGACCGTCTGCCGAGAGGTGGGGTCACGAAAGTCCTCCGCATGTCGGGTGCGTGGCGAGTCCCGTCCTCGCCCCACTGGCATATGTTCGAAATATCGAAGGCTGTGCGACATGCTGTGCGGATCACTACGGTAGAGGACTGCCTCCTGATGTCAATGACACCTTGGAGGCCGCACGGAACTGTTCGCGGGAGCGCTCCCATGGCACCATGGCGCGACTCCGCACGGGACGCGGAGCAGAGCCGTTTCGTCGAACAGAGAGCACCCGAGCCATGGAGAGCCTTGGAACCCTGGTACGTCTACTGTTGACATGTTCACGACGCATATGCGTCGTCCTCGCGGTCTGGGCCCTCGGCGCCGCCCTGGCCGCGGCGCCCGCGTCAGCGCGCCCGGCCGACGGGGCGTCGCGGACCACTCCGGCCGTGGCGGCGGCCAAGAGTGTCTACATCCCTCCGAGTTGGGCCGCCACGGGCGAAGTGCCCTGGGCTCAGAACCGCACCAAGGAGTCGGCGGACTTCGTCCTGTTGTGGGGCGAGAAGTCGGGCACCGATCCCAAGAACGCCGCGGCCGACTACCGGTTCGATCCGGACAACATCCTCAGCCAGCTGGAGAGCCTGTACGCGTTCTACGTGAACTCGATGAAGTTCACCCCGGAATCCGGACTCCTCGCCCAGTACAAGATCGACGTCATCATCACCCGCACCTGGAACCGCACAGCCCTGGACGCCTGGGCCACCGGCGGCTCGGCCGACGGCAAGGTGGGCGTCATCAACATCGCCCCCGCCGCCGCACTGCCCGGCTCCTGGGGACTGGCCCACGAACTCGGCCACGTCTTCCAGAACTACACCTTCCTCGGCAAGGGCGGGGACGCCGGGTTCACCGACGCCTCGGCGGGCACCTTCTGGGAGACCAGCGCCGAGTACATGGCCATGCAGGTGTACCCGGACGGCGGCGCGGGCGACCTGACGCGGTTCCTGCGCACCGAGAACCTGGCGTACTCCTCCAGCCGCCACCACTACGGCAACTGGATGCTGATCCAGTACCTCGTCGACAAGTACGGCGGGATGCAGACCTTCGACAACATCTGGAACCAGGCGAAGAACACCGAGCACCCCCTCGAGACCTACCGGCGCATCAGCAACCTGACCCAGGCCCAGCTCAATACCCGGATCGCCGAGTACGCCCAGCACCAGGTGACGTACGACTACTCCAACCGCTCTCACCTCATGCCGTTCATCAACAACGTGTACGGCGCGGGGTTCATCAACGCCTACAACGGCGTCCCGGTGAACGCGGTGAACCAGTCCGCCGGCCACTACGCGATCCCCGACGCCCTCGCTCCCTCGGACTACGGCTACAACAAGATCAAACTGGTCCCCTCCAGCTCCGGCGCGCTGATCAAGCTGCACTTCAAAGGGCACGTCAACGCGGCGGCCGGGTCGGGCTGGTCGTACGGGTTCGTCGCCGTGAACGGCAGCGGGACTCCCCGGTACGGGGCCGTCTCCAGCAGCCCCGACGGTCAGCTCAGCTTCCAGACCCAGTCCGGCGAGAAGGAGGTCTACCTCGTCGTCACCGGCACACCGAGCACCGTGCACCACTACGCCTACCTCGACGGCTACACCAAGAACTACCGCTATCCGTACGAGTTCCGGATCAGCGGTGCCACGCCCTCCGGGTACGAGTCGGGGTACCAGAAGCCGGCCGCGACCGGCGGCGGCCACTGGCACTCCAACGGCGGCGGCTGGGTAGACAACAGCGCCAACGTCGCCTCCAGCGTGTACGTCGGCCCGCGCGCCGCGGTCTTCGGCAACTCGACCGTGACCGGCAACGCCCGTATCGAGGGCCTGTCCTGGGTCAACTCGGGCGCCACGATCAGCGGCAACGTCGTGGTCAAGGACAACGCGATCGTGCAGGGCGGCGCCAGCCTCTCCGGCAGCCTCGTGCTCGGCGGCGACGCCGAGATGTGGATCGGCTGCTCGTCCGGCACGTACCTGATGTTCAACCCCGACCGCGGCTGCGACGGCCGGGGCGGGGAGAGCGACGTCAACCCGTCCTACAGCGCGTTCACCGACCAGGAACTCGCCATCACGGTCTAGGGGGACCGCAGCACAATGCACGGGTGGACGACATCATCATCCGCCCGGCCGAGCCCGGCGAACTCACCGCCGTCGCCGGGCTCCGCCGGCAGTGGGTCCTCGAGAACGGCGGCCAACCGCGCGCCGGACGCGACGAGTTCGTACGGCACTTCACCGGCTGGGCGCGGGAGAACGCCGCCTCGCACCGCTGCCTGGTCCTGCTCCGTGGCGAGTCCGTGATCGGCATGGCCTGGCCGGCGGTCCTGCCGCGGGTACCCCATCCGCATGCCCTGGAGCGGGCCTCCGGCGATCTGCAGTGCGTCTACGTCGTTCCCGGCGAGCGCGACGGCGGCCTCGGCGGGCGGCTCATCGACGCGGTCCTCGACCGTGCCCGGGAACTCGGCCTCGAACGGGTCACCGTCCACTCCAGCCCCCGGGCGGTTCCGGCCTACGCCCGCCACGGATTCGACGCCTCGCCCAGGCTGCTGCACGCCCGCACCGGCCGCTCGGGCGGCTCGGGCGGCTCGGGCGCCGACGCGCCGGGGTAGCCCGTCCGGGTCCGGTGGCTCGTGCGGCGGTGGGGCGGGCCTTAGCGTGAGCCGCGAGATCAGGGATGCCGCCGGCGCCGGTGCGCGCGGCGCGCTCACGCCGAGAAGGGGCCGGCCGTCATGCCCGACACACCACTGCCGGCCGTCCGCCGTGTCCTCGCGGCGGTCCTCTGCGCCCTGTCCGGCGTGGTGGCCGTCGCCTCCCCTGCCGACGCCGGGGTCGGCGAGGTGACCGAGTATCCGATCACCAGCACCGCCGCCGGCTTCCCGTCCGGGATCACGACCGGGCCGGACGGGGCGCTGTGGTTCGCGCAGTCCGGTGCGGACCGGATCGGGCGGATGGCGGCCGACGGAACGGTCGCGGACCACCCGACGCCGACTCCGGGCAGCGCCCCCTTCGGCATCACGCCCGGGCCCGACGGCGCGCTGTGGTTCACGGAGTCGGGGGCGGGCCGGATCGGGCGGATCACCACCGCCGGCCGGATCACCGAGTACCGGCTGCCCCATGCGGACAGCGCCCCGCTCGGCATCACGCCCGGGGCCGACGGCGCGCTGTGGTTCACGGAGTCGGACGCGAACCGGATCGGGCGCATCACCACCGCGGGCCGGATCACCGAGTACACCGTGCCCACCCCGGACGGCTGCCCGTACAGCATCGCCGCCGGGCCGGACGGCGCGCTGTGGTTCACCGAACTGCTCGGCGGCAGGGCCGGCCGGATCGATCTCACCGGGCGGATCACCGAATTCCCGCTCGGGGCCGACGACTTCCCCGACGACATCGTCTTTGGACCCGGAGGGATGTGGCTCACCGCCTCCGGCACGAACTCCGTGGACCGCGTCGACCTCGCAGGCCGGGTCACCCGCTTCCCGCTGCCCCAGCCGGACAGCGGGCCGAGCGGGATCACCCGCGGCCCCGACGGGCAGGTGTGGTTCGCCGAGCAGTCCGGCCGGATCGGCAGGATCACGGAGACCGGCGCCGTCCAGGAGTTCGCGGTGCCTTCGGGCGCCGACAAGGTCCCCTTCCGCCTCACCACCGGCCCGGACGGCTCCGTCTGGTTCACCGAACTGCCCGGCAACGCGCTCGGACGCGTGCAGGCGCTTCCCGCTCGACCATGACAGTGGGCATCATCGGGTCGGCTGCCCGGCGAGCGCCGGGAGGGAAGCGGGAGGAAGCCGTGGGCGAGGCACTGTCGCGGGCGATGTGGCGACGGTACGAACCGGTGCACGACCTGGTCTACGCGCCCGGGATCCGGCAGACCACCGACGCGCTGGGGATGCGCGGCTTCTGGATGGGGTACTTCGCGCTGCGGGCCGCACCGCTCGGCGCGGTGCCCCCGGCGGTCGTCACCAGCTGCTTCTACGTCTTCCACCGCGACCGGGTGGAACGGGCCCTGCCCGACGCCTGGGGGTACGCCGCCCCGGCCGAGGTCCTCGCGGCGCGGGCGCGGGCCGTGGACGCCGCGATGACGCGGCTGTTCGGGCCGGAGGCCGTCACCTCCCCCGAACTGGCCGAGGCTGCCGACCTGGCCTGGGCCGCGGCGATGGCCGCCGACACCGAGGGCCGGGTCCTCGGCGCGGCCAACCAGGCCCTGGAGCGCCCGGAGGAACCGCATGTGCGGCTCTGGCAGGCCGTCACCACGCTGCGCGAGCACCGCGGCGACGGCCATGTCGCCGCCCTGGTGGGTCACGGGCTCGGCCCGGTCGCCGCGATGGTGCTGAAGTCGGCCGCGGGCGAGTCCGACGGCTCCGTCCTGCGCGAGGGCCGCACATGGGACCTGACGGCATGGCGGGCGGCCGAAGCCGACCTGCGCGAGCGCGGCCTGCTCGCCGCCGACGGGACGCTCACCGTGGCCGGCGTCGCGGAGCACGAGGCGGTCGAGGCACGGACCGACGCCGCCGCGCAGCGGCCGTGGACCATCCTGGGCCAAGACGCCACCGAACGCCTCGCCCGCCTGCTCGAGCCGCTGGCCAGGACCGTGCGCGAGGCCGGCCTGCTGCCGTCCGGCAACCCCGTGGGCCTGACCGGCGACCCGGACACCGACCGGGAGTGATCCGCCCGCCGGCCAAGTCGGCCCGTACCCTGGGGGCGTGGCCGACAGCAGCGAGGAACCGGGGGCGGTGGCGTCCCGGCTCACCGGGCGTCCGGTGACCGGTGGGCGTCCGCTGTCCGGGGCCCTGGCCGAAGTCACCCTCGACGACGGCACGGTGGTGGTGGTCAAACGCGCGGACGGCCCGCGCGCGGTGCGGGCGGAGGTGGCCGGACTGCGCTGGCTGGCCGCCGCCGGTACGGTCCGGGTGCCCGCCGTCCACGGCCACGACGAGCACTGGATGGTGACCGAACGGATCCCGACCGGGCTGCCCGGCGCCGAGGCCGCGGCGCGTTTCGGCCAAGCGCTGGCCGCCCTGCACTCCGCCGGGGCGCCCGCGTTCGGGTCGCCGCCGCCCGACGGGCCCAAGGACGCCTACATCGGGCTCGCCCCGATGTACAACAGGGCCGGGGCCGACTGGCCGCGCTGGTACGCCGAGCACCGCGTGCTGCCGTACCTGCGGCGGGCCGTCGACGACGGAACCCTGCGTTCCGCCGAGGCGGCCGTCGTCGAGCGGGTCTGCGAGCGGCTGCCCGGTCTGGCCGGGCCCGCCGAGCCGCCCGCCCGGCTGCACGGCGACCTGTGGAACGGCAATGTGCTCTGGGGCGCCGACGGGCACGTCCACCTCATCGACCCGGCCGCGCACGGCGGACACCGGGAGACCGACCTGGCCATGCTCCACCTCTTCGGCTGCCCCCACCTGGACCGGATCCTGGCCGGCTACCAGGAGGCGGCCCCCCTCGCCGACGGCTGGGCGGACCGCGTCGGCCTGCACCAGCTGTTCCCGCTGCTGGTGCACACGGTGCTGTTCGGCCGTGGGTACGCGGAGCAGGCCCTCAGGGTGGCCCGGCGGGCGACCGACGCCTGAGCGGCGCTCGAAGCCGGCCTACTCCCCCTCGTCGGGTGCGCCGATCCGGCCGGACTTGATGTAGCGGGCCAGGTTGAGGTGGTCGCCGTGCTCCTCGCGCAGCCCCTCCGCCCACAGCACGCTCTGGGTGCCCTCGTGTTTGACCATGCCCGGGCTGACGCCGATGCGGAAGCCGCCGGGCAGGGGCTTGCCGTCCCGGTACGGGAGGAGGTCGAGCGGGGTGGGGCCGTCGGAGGCGTACACCGCGCAGTCGGAGAGGACCGCCACGGGGTACCGGCCGGTCGCGCGGGCCACCGCGAGCATCTTGCGGTGCATGTTGGTCCGCGCCTTGGAGATGACGGCGGCGCGGATGTCGGGGCGCCAGGTGGGCCGGTCCAGCGCGGGCCAGCGCTCGCCCGGCCGCCAGCCGCTGCGGGCGCGCTCGCGCAGCTTGCCGATGCCGCCCTTGACCGTGGCCTTGATCGCCGCCAGCACCAGGGCCAGTTCCGGGTCCCGGTCCTTGTGGACCTCCATCGCGGCCAGGAACTCCTCGGGCGCCATGCCGGTGGTGACGCCGAGGTCGGCCATGGTGGCGATGTAGGCGTCGCGCAGCCTGGTGTACCAGGCGTCCAGGTACGGGCCGTGCTCGGGCCGGACGTAGGCCTCCAGCGGGCCGACCTCGTGGCCGAGTTCGAGCGCGTACGCCACGGTCGGCGTCGCGTACCAGGCCGGGCCCTCGGGCGGCTCGCCGTCCGGGGTGAACGGGCTCGGCAGGCGCGGGTCGAGCCGGACATGGGACAGGTCGACCAGCCAGGAGCCGGGCAGCGACGGGTCGAAGGCGGGGTTGTGGAGGTGGACCGGCGCGCCGAGGCCCACCACCGTACGGTTGGCCGCCGCCGCGAACGCCATGTTGACGTCCACGCCGACGAGGTACGGCCGCATGCACTCCTCGTCGGTCAGCGGCCGGGCCCAGTCGTAGGCCTCCTCGCGCAGCACCTCGGCGGGGGTGCGCTGGTGGAAGCGCGGGAGGTGGGCGAGGAGCGGGTGGCCGTCGGGGGCCTCGCACGGGGCGCAGTCCACGGCCTCCGTCAGGGCGCCCGGGTTCGGCGCGGACACCCACTGGCCGTCGTCCTGCTTGACCGCGCGGGTCGGCGGATGCAGCGCCGTCATCAGCTCCAGGCCGGTGACCGCGGTGGAGCCGCGCGGGGTCAGGACCCGCGCCGCGTACGTACCGAGGACGCGAGCCAGGTCGGCGGGCGGCAGGTCGGCGGCCTCACCCCAGTGCCGGGTGTCCAGCGCGTGCCAGGAGGGGATGCACAGCTGGACGCAGGCACGCCGGCCGCCCTGTGCGGGGCGGTAGATCCGGGCCCACGGGCCGAGCCCGCGCCTGGTCAGCTGCCAGTCGGCCTTCTTCAGCTGCCGGACCGTCTTGTGGGACTCCGGGAGACGGCCGGCGAGGCGCTCCTCGTCGGTGAGCCGGGCGGGCAGCCCGTACCGCTCGCAGGCCGCCGCCGTCAGCACCACCAGCGGGTCGGCGTCCTTCCCCGACCGGTGCAGCCGCGCCTGCCCGAGTCGTGCCTCGCCGAGCGCCCACTCCACCAGCGCGGGGAGCGACCGTGCGGGCACGTCCAGCACCAGCCCGCCGACGCAGTACGCCGTCACCTCACCGTCGGTGATATTGATCACGGCGAGCGGGCCGTGGGCGAAGCGCGGGTCGACGGGCTCGGCCGGGGCGGGCGCGGCGGGGGTACGGGGCCGGGAGGGCGGTGTCTTCCCGGCGCTGGGGCGCCTGGCCGACGCGGGACGGGAGGGGACGGGCGCGGGGGACCACCGCGGGGACGTCTCCGCGGCGGACGCCGGTTCTCCGGCCGGTGCCGAGGCGGCGGCCGGCGCCGGTGACGCGGCGAGCGAGGAGCCGGGGTGACCGGGCGACTGCCGGGGGCCGGCGGCGAGATCGCGCGCGGCCGGTGGCGGTGGGGCCGGGTAGCGGTCGGCGAGGCCGGCGAGGAGCCGTCGGTAGGCCTCGAGGCGTTCTCCCCTGGGCTCGGCGCGGCCGGCCTCCCAGGCCTCGATGCTGGGCACCCGTACGCCTAGGGCCTGGGCCACGGCGGCCCGGGTCAGCCCGGCCGCCTCCCGCAGCCGCGTCCGCTCCGCAGGGACGGGCAGCACGGTGCCGCCGTCGACCGCGGCGAGCAGCGAGTCGACCGCCGAGAAGAGCTCATCGGGCTGGTCCGTCATTTCCACATCCGTCTTTCTCCCTGACGCCCTGCCGGATGCTATCTCAGCACTCACGCAACAACGCTCCGCAGTTTTCCCAGCTTCCGGCCGTGATCACGGAGAGTAAGGAAACCAACCACCCGTTCGACTCGTATAAGGAGGTGGAAGCCGAAACAGGGAGAGACCATGCAACCGTTCACGCTCAACTACGCGCGCCCCGCTGTGCAGTTGGACGTCACCACTCCGTACGCGTATGACTCCGGACTGCAGTTGAACGTCTTCCCCGACGGGCGGATCGCCGCAACCGACCACGCGACACTCAGAGCACTGGGGACCACCACCTCCACCGCCGGCTCCAAGACCCACTTCGACGACTGAGCCGGGCCCCGCAAGATGACCGTGCTCATCCTGACCACCGAAGAGGACGTGACCGCCGACATGGTGGTGCTCCGGCTCAACGAGTCGGGTGTCCCGGTGGTCCGGTTCGACCCCGCCGACCTGACCCGTGGCGTCGCCCTGTCGGGCGAGTACGTACACGGCGGCTGCCGCGGACACCTGTCCGTCGGGGGCCGGCTGGTCAGCATGAACGGCCTGCGCTCCATCTGGGTGCGCAGGCCGGGAGCAGCCGCCGCCCGTGCCGCCCAGCCGTCTCAGTGGCTGACGGAGGAGTCCTCCCAGGCGCTGTACGGCATGCTCCGCTCGACCGACGCCCGCTGGATGAACCATCCGGACGCCGCCCGGCGGGCCCGCCACAAGCCGTGGCAGCTCCGGGCCGCCCAGCTCAGCGGGCTCGCCGTGCCGGCCACGCTGATCACCACGTTCCCGCAGGCCGCCCGGGAGTTCGCCGAGCGCTTCCCGGATCTGGTGGTCAAGCCGGTCTCCGGCGCGCATCCACAGGAGCCGCCGCGCGCGGTGCCCACCAGCCGGGTCGCGCCGGACACCGACTTCTCGGCCGTCGCCTTCGGCCCGACGCTGCTCCAGCGCAGGGTCGCCAAGCGGGCGGACATCCGTCTCACCGCCGTCGGGGAGCGGCTGCTGGCCGCCCGCAAGCCGGTGGCGCCGGACGCGCACCCCGACGACGTGGACGTCCGTTTCGCCCCGTCGGCCGGCCCCTGGGCGCCCGTGGAGGTGCCCCCGCGGGTCGCGGAGGCCGTCCTCAGATATCTGAAGGAAGCCGAACTGGCTTACGGAGCTTTCGACTTCGCCGAGGACGCCGACGGGATCTGGTGGTTCCTGGAGTGCAACCAGTCGGGTCAGTTCGGCTTCGTGGAGCTGGACACCGGCCAGCCGATCGCCCGCAGCATCGCCGACTGGCTGGCGTACGGCACGGCAGAACCGCGCTCATCGGGGAACGGAACGGCGAACGGAACGAGGAGGTCCGCCCGCTGATCACGTCGTGCCGGCCGCGGCGTCGCGGCCGGACCGCACACGGTGCCCGTCGCCTCAGGGCGATCCGGGACCCGGCAGCTGCGGCATCCGCTCCCACGCCGGGGCCGGTGCCGCGGCCGGCGGCAGTCCGGGGCCGGGCAGGTGTCCTTGCGACTGCAGGGGCAGCATGACGACCTCCAGCTCCCTGCGCAGGCGCTCGGCCTCTCTGCGTACCCCCGCGGGTATGTCACCGCGTTCCGCGACAAGCCGGTCGTAAATGGGAGAATCCTGGAACACCCGTCAACATGCCTTTCGGACAACGGCCCATGGACATGGGCACGGTTGACGAGTGTAAGGATCCGGGCGAGTCCGCGTACGGGTTCCCCCGTCACACGGCCAAGGAGAGTCCGCCGTCCCCTTCCGTGTCCGTTCCGGTCCACCGTCCCGTCGCCGGCAGCAGGGCGTCCGCCCGGGCGACGGCCTCGCCGATGTCCATCGTCGCCATCATCACGCACAGCGTGTAACTCACGTCCTCGAGTTCCCGTGTCACCGCCGGTGTGCTCTGCTCGGCCTGGGCGATCCGCAGCGATGCGTAGCGGGTCAGCAGCTTCCTGACGGCCTTCGGGTCCGGGACCAGCACGAGGTGCCCCTCTCTAGAGTTTTGTGCACCGTATGCCCGCAAAGCCGTGGATCATGCCCATCTCGCGCGCCACGCCGTGGAGATGACGCGATCGTGTCGCACGCGCGCAGGGGCGGGGATCTCCGTGCGGCTGCCGGGCCGACCTGGGATCGTCACCGTTCCTTCACCCGCACCGCACGCATCCGTGACCCCGTTGTGAGCACTCGAAGTGCGTTGTCCGGACAAGGGGATGTCGTGGTCATCGTCGCCGTACTGCTGCTGCCGCTGCTGGCCGCCCTGCTGGTGGTCATGGACCGGGTGGAGGAGCACCTGCTCACCTCTGCCCCGGCCGGGCCACGGCATGCCGGCCGGCGCAGGCATCTGAGCCTGGTCCGGGGTGGGCGGCGGAGCGGGCCGGCCGAGCATGCGCGGACGGCGATCGCGGGCGTGCGGACCACGGCGGAGCGGCCGGCCGCCTGACGCACCGCGTTCCCGGCGGGCCCGGAGTGTGCGAGGCTGGCGCGATGCGCATCGGACTGCTCGGCACCGGCCCATGGGCCCGCATGGTGCACGCCCCGGCCCTGAGCGGACACGAGAAGACGGAGCTCGTGGGCGTGTGGGGGCGACGCCCGGACGCCGCGGCCGAACTGGCAAAACGTCACGGCACGCGTGCCTACGACGACGTGGACGCCCTGTTCGCCGAGGTGGACGCCGTCGCCGTCGCCCTGCCACCGGACGTCCAGGCCCCGCTCGCCGAGCGTGCGGCCCGCGCCGGGTGCCATCTGCTGCTGGACAAGCCGCTGGCCGCGACGGTGCCGCAGGGCCGGGCGGTCGTCGACGCGGTACGGGATGCCGGGGTCGCCTCGGTGATCTTTCTCACCACCCGGTTCCAGCCCGAGACCGAGGCGTGGATCGCCGAACAGGCGGACCGGGCGGACTGGTTCACCGCACGGGCGGACTGGCTCGGCGCGGTGTTCACGACGGACAGCCCGTTCGCGGCCTCACCGTGGCGCCGGGAGAAGGGCGGCCTGTGGGACGTCGGACCGCACGCCCTGTCCGTACTGCTGCCCGTCCTGGGCGACGTGCGGCATGTGGCGGCCGCGGCGCACGGCCCCGGGGACACCACCCATCTGATACTGGAGCACGCCGGGGGTGCCACCAGCACCTTGACGCTGAGCCTCACCGCCCCGCCCGGGGCGGCCGGAGCCACCGTCGAACTGCGGGGCGCGGCCGGGGTGACCGCGCTTCCGGAGAGTTCCGAGGGCGCCCTCGCCGCCTTCGGCCGGGCCGTGGACGCGCTGATCGGCGCCGCCCGCACGGGTCGTCCCCATGCGTGCGACGCCGGTTTCGGTCTGCGCCTGACCGAGATCCTCGCCACGGCCCATACGCTGCTGCCCGATCGGGCCGACTGAGCCCCGCGGCTGTCCGGGGCGGGTTCGCAGGGCCCGCGTCCTGAGCCCTGCCCCGCCGTAGGAGTCACGCGTGCCGGTGTGAGTGCCGGTCGCCGCTGACGAGCCGGTAGAGCACCAGCAGGATCAGCGAGCCGACGATCGCGGCGATCCACGTCGACAGGTCGAAGAAGCCGTCGATGGAGTCGACTCCGAAGATCACCTTGCCCAGCCAGCCGCCGAGCAGGCCGCCGACGATACCGATCAGCATCGTGATGATGATGCCTCCGGGGTCCTTGCCCGGCAGCAGCATCTTGGCGATGGCACCGGCCAGCAGACCGATCAGGATCCAGGCGATGATGCCCACTTGTCCTCCACAATCCGTCGGAATTCCGTGCTCCTTACGGATGTGCCGAGACGGTGCGGGCAAACCTGGGATTCGTAAAAACGTGAAACACCGCCAGCACGGCACCCGCCGTTTCCCGGGCCCGGCCGGGCGGCCGGGCGTAGCGTGGGCATGTGGGCAGGGTGGGCGTGCGGCCGTCGAGCCGGTATGCGGACCGCCCCGGCTGGCTGCGGGGAGCGCCGCCGCCGCGCTGGGTGCGGGTGCTGCCCGTGGCGCTGCTGGTGGGCGTGACGGCGGCCACGGTGGCCAGTCCGCACCCGCTCGACATCGGCTTCATGCTGGGCGCCATCCCGCCGCTGGCCGTGCTGTCCTACGGACCGCTGGCGACCGCGGTGCTGGGTGGTGCGGCCATCGGGCTGCTGAACGTGCCGGCCGCGAATCTGGACCGGCCGGGCAACACCGACCTGCTCACCATCTGTTTCGTCTCCTTGCTGAGTGTGTTCGTCTCCTTCGTGCGCAGCCACCGCGACGCCCAGCTGGTCACCGAGCGGACGGTCGCCGAGGCCGTGCAGCGGGCCGTGGTGCCCCCGCTGCCGGAGCGCGTGGGACCGGTGGGGTGCGTGGGCCTGTACCGGGCGGCGCAGCAGGGCACGCTGGTCGGCGGGGACTTCATCGACGTACGGATGAGTCCGCACGGGGTGCGGGCGGTGATGGTGGACGTGCAGGGGCACGGGCTGGTGTCGGTCCCGACCGTGGTGTCCCTGCTGGGGGCGTTCCGGGAGGCGGTGCTGGACGAGCCCGATCTGGAGTCCGTCGCCGCCCGCCTGGACCGCAGGCTCCGGGTGGACTCGGCGGCCGTCCGGCACGCCGAACTGTTCGCCACCGCGGTCTTCCTGGAGTTCTCCTGCGACGCCCGGTCGGTGCGGATGGTGGCCTGCGGTCATCCGGCACCGCTGCTGCTGCACGCGGGGCGGGCCCGCGAGGTCGAGGTCGTGCCGGGGGCTCCGCTCGGGCTCGGGCTGACCGATCTGGACCCGCCGAAGGAGGCCACAGTGGAGCTGGCGCCGGGCGACAGGCTGTTCCTGGCCTCGGACGGTGTCTGGGAGGCCAGGGACTCCGCCGGCGCGTTCTATCCGCTGGGCGACCGCCTCGGCGCGCTCGCCGCGGGCGATCCGGCCGGGCTGCCCGGCCGGGTGTGGGCGGATCTCGTACAGCACTGCGGCATCGTCCTGGACGACGCGACCATGCTGCTGCTGACACCGGAGCCGGCGCCGCTGCCGGTGTCGCCGGAGATCGTCGCTCCGTCGGCCTGAGTCACCCCCGAATCACTCCCGGCACGGTGGTCACAGAAACGCCACACTGCGCCACCCCTTCCGCCACATAGAAATATCTACCAGCATGCATATGCCGACTTGGGGTGCGGTCGCCCCGTAGCGCCAGATATCAGCCGGAGCAGCGCATGAACACGATGTGGACGCAGGGCGTGGAGTGGCTCGCCGCCGCCGCGCCGGACCCCCGGGCCTGCAAACGGGAGTGGGATCACGGCGACGGCGTCTCGCTGCTGGAGGCCGGCCGTTTCTGGGACCTGCTCAGCGTGCCCGAGCGGCTGGGGCTGCTCACCCTCGATCTGCTCTGGCAGCCCGCGCTGCCCGTCCCCGGACCCACCCTCGTGGACACCGTGGCCCACCGGGTCGGCTTCTTCCTGCCGCCCGATCCGTCCGGCCGGTGGATCGGCTCCGGAGTGCGGTACACGACCAAGGGCGCCTGGGTGGCCGCGCCCCCGCCGTACCGGCCCACCCGGTCCCTGGAGTGGCTGATCCCACCCGACGGCACCGGCGCGCTGCACTCCCCGGCCACCCTGGAACTGGCGCTGTGCCAGGCCAACGGCACCCTCGCCGTCCTGGCACCGGCATACGACGGCTGACCCGTCAGCGGCGCCCCGGCCCCGGCGCCTCGGATCCGTCGGGGACGGTACGGCCCTCGGCGCGCCACTCCGCGACCAGCTGGGCGTAGATCGGCTCGCGCGTGCGCAGCGCGGCGACCGCCGCGACGGGCCGGAGGGGCACGGGTTCCGGGCACCGTGAGCGCCTGAGCGCGAAGGGAAGTCGGTCCATGCCGGTGCCAACGCCCGCAGCGCGCCGGTGGTACGCGGGCACCCCACGCGCTCACCGGCCCGGGTGAACCCATCGCCCGATCGGGCCATGCGCCGGTCCGACAAGCACACGATGCTCGGGGCCCGGCGCGGTGCGTCAGCAGATCCGGGGCAGTTGCTCGCCGATCGGCATGTCGACCACCCGGGTGCCGCCCAGACCGGTGCGGGCCACCACCATTTTGGGGTGGTCGGCCACCGCCTCGCCGATGATCCGGGCCTCCGTGCCCAGCGGATGGTTCCGCATCGCGGCCAGGACGGCGTCGGCGTGCTCGCGCGGCACGAAGGCGACGAGTTTGCCCTCGTTGGCGACGTAGAAGGGGTCGAGGCCCAGCACCGCGCAGGCGTTGGCGACGGCGGGCGGGACCGGGACCTCGCGTTCGGTGAGGACGACGCCCGTGCCGGAGGCGGCCGCGATCTCGTTGAGGGAGGCCGCGAGACCGCCCCGGGTGGGGTCGCGCAGCACGTGCAGATCCGGGGTGACGGCGAGCATGGCCTCGACCAGAGAGCCCAGCGGCGCGCAGTCGCTGACGATCTCCACCCCGAACTCCAGGCCCTCGCGGACGCTCATGATGGCCACGCCGTGCACCCCGACCGGGCCGCTGACGATCACCACGTCACCGGGCACGACCCGCTGCGGGCGCAGGTCGACCCCGGCGGGCACGAGACCGATGCCGGCGGTGTTGACGTAGATCCCGTCGCCGTGTCCGGCCTCGACCACCTTGGTGTCGCCGGTGGCCACCTCGACGCCCGCCGCCCGCGCGGCCGTGCCGAGCGCCTCGGCCACCCGGGCGACGGTCTCCATCTCCACGCCCTCCTCCAGGATGAACCCGCAGGAGAGGTAGGCGGCCCGGGCACCGCTCATGGCGAGGTCGTTGACGGTGCCGTTGACGGCGAGGTCGCCGATGCTGCCGCCGGGGAAGAACAGGGGCCGTACGACATAGGAGTCGGTGGAGAAGGCCAGCCGGGCCCCGCCCAGGGACACGGTGGCGGCGTCACCCAGCTGGGCCAGGGTGGCGCCGCCGAAGGCCGGGGCGAAGACGTGCTCGACCAGTTCGGCGGAGAGCGTCCCGCCCCCGCCGTGGCCCATGACGATCCGGGGCTGGTCGCGCAGCGGGGCCGGGCAGGTCCAGCCGGTCAGGTCCAGAGTGTCGGTGGTGTCAGGCAACGGGGCTCGCCTCCCGGGCGGCTGGGGTGGTCTCCAGGCGCCGGTAGAGGTAGTACGCAGCGCAGGCGCCCTCGCTGGAGACCATGGTGGCCCCGAGCGGGGTGCGCGGGGTGCAGCGGGTGCCGAACGCCTCGCACTCGTACGGCTTGAGCAGGCCCTGGAGGACCTCGCCGCTGCGGCACTCGGCGGGTTCGCGGGTCTGGATGTCCTCGACACAGAAGCGGAACTCCGCGTCGTACTCGCGGTACTTCGCGGACAGCCGCCAGCCGCTGCCGGGGATCACGCCGATGCCCCGCCAGGCCCGGTCGGTGACCTCGAAGACGTCCTGGAGCATGGCGCGGGCGGCCGGGTTGCCCCCGGCCTGCACGGCCCGGGCGTAGGCGTTGTCGACGCGGTGCTCGCCGCGTTCCAGCTGGGCCACGGTACGGCGGACGCCTTCGAGGATGTCGAGGGGTTCGAAGCCGGTCACGACGATCGGGACGCGGTGCCGCTCGGCCAGCTCCGGGTACTCGTCGACGCCCATGACGGTGCACACGTGCCCGGCGGCCAGGAAGCCCTGCACCCGGCAGTCCGGGGAGCGCATGATCGCCTCGATGGCGGGCGGGACCCGGACGTGCGAGACCAGCAGGCTGAAGTTGCGGATGCCCAGTTTGCGGGCCTGGTGGACGGTCATCGCGTTCGGGGGCGCGGTCGTCTCGAAGCCGATGCCGAAGAACACCACCTGACGGTCGGGGTGCTCCTGCGCGACCCGCAGGGCGTCCAGCGGCGAGTAGACCACCCGGACGTCCCCGCCCTGGCCGCGCACCTGGAACAGGTCGCGTCCGGTGCCCGGCACGCGCAGCATGTCACCGAAGGAGCAGAAGATCACCTCGGGGCGGGAGGCGATCTCCAGGGCCTTGTCGATGACCTCCAGCGGGGTCACGCACACCGGGCAGCCCGGGCCGTGGATCAGCTCGACCTGCTCGGGCAGGAGCTGGTCGATGCCGTGGCGGATGATGGAGTGCGTCTGCCCGCCGCAGACCTCCATCAGGGCCCAGGGCCGGGTCACCGTGGCGTGGATCTCGTCCAGCAGCCGGCGGGCCAGCTCCGGGTCCTGGAACTCGTCGATGTACTTCACTTGTGCGCCTCCTCGCCCGTCGCCGCTTTCCAGGGGTCTGCGAACTCCTCTTCGAGCATGCCGAGTTCGGAGAAGAGTTCGAGCGTCTGCCGCGCCGACTCCTCGTCGAGGCGCTGCAGCGCGAATCCGACGTGCACGATGGCGTACTCACCGACCTGGAGGTCGGGCAGGTACTCGAGGCACACGTCCTTCACGACGCCGCCGAAGTCGACGGCGGCCATCCGGGTGCCGTCGCGTTCCTGGATGTCCAGCACTCTGCCGGGTACGGCAAGGCACATGGGTCTCTCCTCGCTGTGGGGTCAGCTGTGGGATCGGTCGGGAGTTCCGGGGACGGCTCGGGCGGCCACCACGAGCTGGCCGAGGGCCAGGCCGCCGTCGCCCGGCGGGACCAGGTGGTGGCGCAGCACCGTGAAGCCGTCGCCGTCCAGGGCCTCGGCGCAGGCCGACGACAGCACGGTGTTGAGGAACACGCCCCCGGTGAGGGCGACCGTGTCCACTCCGTGCCGCTCCCGCGCGCGTAGGCAGAGCCGGTGGACCAGGCCGGCCGTGCCCCGGTGGAAACGGGCCGCGACCGTCGCCGCCGGCACGCCGGCCCTCAGGTCGTCGACGATCGCCGCGAGGACGGGTGCCGGATCGGCCCGCAGGGGGCCGTCACCGGGCCGCTCCATAAGGGCGAAGGCGTAGGCGTCGCCGTCCCCGCGGGGGGCGCCCAGCGCGGCGGCCTCCAGCTCGACGGCCGCCTGTGCCTCGTATCCCGCCCGGTGGCACACCCCGGCGAGGGACGACACGGCGTCGAAGAGCCGTCCCATGCTGGAGGTGGGCACGCAGTTGAGGTTCCGCTCCAGCTGCCGCGCGAGTACGGCCATTTCGTCGCGCGGGCAGGTGGCCACGCAGGGCAGGCCGGCGGACCAGTCGAGCCCGGCCGCGCGCAGATGGGCGAGGGCCATGCGGTAGGGCCGGTGCACGGCGGTGTCGCCGCCGGGCAGGGGCACGTAGGCGAGGTGGGCGAACCGGGTGTAGCCGGCGTAGTCCGCGAGCAGGAACTCCCCGCCCCACACCGCCCCGTCGTCGCCGTACCCCGTGCCGTCGAAGGCGACGCCGAGCACCGGGCGGGAGCCGTCCAGGCCGTTCTCGGCCATCGCGGCGGCGATGTGGGCGTGGTGGTGCTGGACGCGGACGACGGTCCGGCCCGCCGCGTTCCGCTCGGCCCACCCGGCGGAGCGGTAGCCGGGGTGCCGGTCGGCCGCCAGCAGGGCGGGCCGGACCGGGGTGATGGACTCCAGCTGGGTCACGGCCCGGGCGAACGCCCGTTGGGTGGCGAGGTCGTCCATGTCGCCGATGTGCGCCGACAGCCAGGCGCGGCGGCCCTCGCCCAGGCAGAAGGTGTTCTTGAGGTCGCCGCCGACGGCGAGCGCCGGGCGGACGGGGATTGGCAGGTCCAGCGGCACGGGCGCGTAGCCGCGGGCCCGGCGCACGAGGAGGGGTCTCCCGTCGCACAGGCGGACCACGGAGTCGTCGCACGGCACGTGGATCGGCCGGTCGTGGGTGAGCCAGGCGTCCGCCAGGTGCGCCAGCCGCACAAGCGCCTCCGCTTCGTCGGTGACGATCGGCTCGCCGGCGACGTTGCCGCTGGTCATGACCAGCAGCCGGGGCCCTTCGGCGTCCCCCGGCAGGCCGAGCAGGAGGTGGTGCACGGGGGTGTACGGCAGCATGACGCCGAGGTCGGGACTGCCGGGGGCGACGGCGGGGGCCGGGCGCAGGGGCGCGGCGTCCTCGCCGGTTCCGCGGCGGCGCAGCAGCACGATGGGCCGGGCGGGGCCGCTGAGGAGGGCGTGTTCCTCGGGACCGAGCCGGACGAGGTGCTCGATGTCGGCGGTGCTCTGGGCCATCAGGGCGAACGGCTTGTCCCCGCGGGCCTTGCGGCGGCGGAGCAGGGCGACGGCGTCCGGGTGAGTGGCGTCGCAGGCCAGGTGGTAGCCGCCGAGTCCCTTCACGGCGACGATCGCGCCACCCGCGAGCAGCGCCCGGGCGGCGGCGACGGGGTCCGCCGTGCCGGTCTCCCGCGGTGCCCCGCCGGGCTCCGCCGCGGCGGTGAGCAGGCGCAGGCGCGGGCCGCAGGCCGGACAGGCGACCGGCTGGGCGTGGAAGCGCCGGTCGGTGGGGTCGGCGTACTCGCGGGCGCAGTCGGGGCACATCGGGAACCCGGCCATCGTGGTGGACGCCCGGTCGTAGGGCAGGCCGGTGACGATGGTGAACCGCGGTCCGCAGTGGGTGCAGTTCACGAACGGGTGGCGATGACGCCGGTCGGCGGGATCCGCGAGTTCCCCGAGGCACGCGGCGCAGGTCGCGGTGTCCGGCGGGACCAGGGTCCGGGCCGGGCCGGTGGCGCGGGAGGCCAGGATGGTGAACGCGGCGGACCCGGTGGCGGGCACTTCCTGGTGGTCGACCGCGTCGACGCGGGCCAGGGGCGGCGCGTCCCGCGCGATACGGGCGCAGAACCGGGCGACGGCCTCCGGCGCGCCCTCGACCTCCGCGACGACGCCCTCGGGCGTGTTGGTCACGTGTCCGGTCAGCCCCAGGGAGGTGGCGAGGGAGTGCACGTACGGCCGGAAGCCGACGCCCTGCACGACGCCCCGCACGGTGATCCGGCGGCGCAGCGCGGTGCGGTGGTCGGTCCCGGCCGGCGGGGGCAGGATGCTCACGAGCCGGACGGGACGGTGACGGTGACGTCGGCGGGGGCGGCGTGTTCGTGCCGGGGACGGCCCATGACGGGGCTGTGCAGCAGCGCGCCGTCCGCCGCCGCCAGCGCCCGGTCGAGCAGGGCGCCGGCCCCCTCCGCACGGCGCACCGAGGTGAGCAGCACCTCCACCCCGGGGTTGACCCGTTCGACGTTGGCGCGGAACTCCGCCTCGTCGAAGCCGACGGCCTCGGCGATGTCGGTCTTGGTGACGACCACCAGATGGGCGAGGCCGAACGCGGTGGGGTACTTCAGCGGCTTGTCCTCGCCCTCCGTCACCGAGGCGAGGACGACCCGGAGCGTTTCCCCGAGGTCGTAGGAGGCCGGGCAGACGAGGTTGCCGACGTTCTCCACGAACAGCAGCCGGGTGGGTTCGGGCAGCCAGCCCTGGAGGTGCCGGGCGAGCATCGCGGCCTCCAGGTGGCACAGCCCGTCGGTGAGGATCTGCTTGACCGGTACGCCCGAACGGGCCAGGCGGGCCGCGTCGTTCTCGGTGGCGAGGTCGGCGGTCAGCGCCGCGACCGGCACGGA
Source organism: Streptomyces sp. NPDC020299 (assembly GCF_044387825.1). NCBI lineage: Bacteria > Bacillati > Actinomycetota > Actinomycetes > Kitasatosporales > Streptomycetaceae > Streptomyces > Streptomyces sp. NPDC020299. Next base: position 39,829 of record NZ_JBIRWL010000002.1, on the reverse strand, counting down.
CCGCTGCCGGGCCAGGGTGAGTTCGTGTTCGAGCAGTGCGGTCTTGCCGCTGCCCGGGCTGGAGAGCAGATTGACGACGGTGGTGCCCAGGGCCGCGAGTTCCTCGCGCAGGGTGCGCGCGGCCTCGTCGTTGCGGGCGAGCACGGCCTGTTGCAGGTCGACCACACGGCACATGGTTCAGCGCTCCTCGAGGATCGGTTCGCGGGTGGTCCCGGGCGTCGGGCCGGTCTCCCAGCGCACGTCGGCGATGCGCAGCTCACGGCCGGACAGCAGCTCGGTGGTCCCGCCGTCGCATCGCGGGCAGCTCAGCAGGGGTGGCATCCCGACGGCCCACTCGTGCGCGCACGGCCCGCAGCGGGCCCGGCCCGGCACCGTGCCGACGGCGAGTTCGGCGCCCTCCAGGACGGTGCCCGCGCAGGCCAGTTCGAAGGAGAAGGACAGGGCGTCGGGGACGACTCCGGCGAGTTCGCCCACCTCCAGCCGCACCGATCGCACCGCGGTGACGTCTCCGGCCCGTTCCGCCGCCTCCTCCACCTCCGCGATCACCGCGAGGGCGATGGACATCTCGTGCATCTGCCTCCGTCCTGGCGCGGGCCGTCCGTACGCGGGCCACGGAGTCCCATTAGAGGCAGGGCGCCGACGGGCCCCGGCCCGGCACGCCGTCACCGGCCGGTCAGGTACGCCGTTTGCCGCAGCGCGGACGGCCCGCATGGATACGGACAGAAAGGGGAGCGTTTCGAAGCCAACTATCACTCAGCCGGTCGAGAGCGGTCGGCGACGGTGTGTACTGCGATGAGTGAACGACCGGACCAGCCAGGAGAGTTGTCGTGACCGTGACCGACCCCAGTGACCGCATCGCCATCGACCCGTTCGGCGCCGACATCCCCGGTGAGAGCGCCCGGCTGCGCGGGCTGGGCCCGGTCGTGCCCGTCGAACTGCCCGGCGGGATCCCCGCCTGGGCGCCCACCGGCTACGAGGTCCTCAAGGAGCTCATCCTCGATCCGCGGGTCAGCAAGGACGCGCGGCAGCACTGGCGGCTGTGGCCCCAGATCGGCGAGCATCCCTCGTGGGGCTGGGTGCTGGGCTGGGTGGGCGTGGTCAACATGCTCTCCGCCTACGGTCCCGATCACCGGCGGCTGCGCAGGCTGGTGGCGCCGAGCTTCACGCACCGCCGCACGGAGGCGATGCGCCCGCGCGTGGCCGCCATCGCCACCGAGCTGCTCGACGCCCTGGAGAAGGCCGGGGCCGACGGCCGGGTCGTCGATCTGCGCGCGGGCCTCGCGCTTCCGCTGCCCCTGCGGTTCATCTGTGAACTGTTCGGTGTGCCCGAGGAGATGCGGGAGGACACCGCGCGCATGGTCGGGGACCTCATGGACACCTCCGACCAGAGTCCGGAGCGTGCCGCGTTCACACAGCAGCGGATCGGTACGGTGCTGGGCGGGCTGATCGCCCACAAGCGTGAGCACCCGGGCGACGACATGACCACCGAGCTGATCCGGGTCAGGGACGAGGACGGCGACCGGCTCAGCGACGAGGAGCTGCTGTACACGCTGCTGCTGGTGATCGGCGCGGGCTTCGAGACCACGGTCAACCTCATCGGCAACGCGGCGGTGGCCCTGCTGCGGGACCCGGAGCAGCTGGCGGCGGTGCGTTCCGGCGCGATCGGCTGGGACGGTGTGATCGACGAGACGATGCGGGTGCACCCGTCGATCGCCACGCTGCCGCTGCGCTTCGCGGTCGAGGACCTGTTGGTGGGGGACGTGACGATCCCGGCCGGGGACGCGATCATCACCACGTACGCCGCCGCCGGGCAGGATCCCGCGCACTACGGGCCGCGCGCGGACCGGTTCGACGCGGCGCGCGCGGCGGACGACCATCTGTCGTTCGGCATCGGGGTGCACCGCTGCATCGGCGCGCCGCTGGCCCGGGTGGAGGCGCTGGCCGCGCTGCCCACGCTGTTCGACCGCTTCCCGGGCCTGCGGCTGGCCGCCGAGGACGACGGGCTGCGGCAGGTGCGGTCGTTCATCGCGTTCGGCTGGCAGGAGGTGCCGGTCACCCTGCGGGGCTGAAACCCCTGATGGGGCCCGACCGGTCCCCCGTGCCGGTCGCGCCCCCGGGACTGCCGAAGGTACGTGTGAGCTGGGCCGTTGGGTATCGCGCCGATGCCCGATGGGGCACGCGGAAGGCTCACCCGTGCACAGGTGCGTCCGAAGGGCCCTGATTCGCCCGGCCCAGCACGGGGGCGGCCAGGTCTCCGGCGGCCAGATGGGCGAGGACCACCTCGTAGAGGTCGGTGCCGGCGGTGAGCAGCCGGTGCTCGAGGACGGGTTCGGCGCCGCGGACGTGCTCCCGCACGGTCTGCGCGTGCACACCGAGGGCCTGGGCCGCGCGTTCGGCGTTGCCGCCGGCGGCGATCCAGGCGCGCAGCGTACCGCGCAGGTCCCGGCCGTCCTGGTCCAGCCGGCCGAGGAGGTCGTGCGCCCAGGTGCCCAGCGCGGACCCGGCGAGCAGGCCGTCGAGCCGCACGGCGGGCGTCCCGGGGGCCGCGCCGTCGGCGGGCGCCAGCGCGTGGGCGGCCTGCGTGTTCAGCGCGAGGTGGGCGACGGCGCGGACGGTGAGGTCGGTGAAGTCGGTGCCGAGCAGGGCCTCGACGCGGTCCATGCGGGCCCGCACGGTGTTGCGGCTGACACCGAGCACCTTGGCCGCGTTCACGGCCGTGAACTGCAGGCCCAGCCGGGTGGTGGCGAGCAGTTCGGCCCGGGTGTGGTGGGCCAGGGTGTCGAGGGGGCGCAGTACGGCGGCGGACCAGGCGTGCAGCGCCGCCGGGTCCATCAGCCGCTCGGGACGGGTGCGTTCGGCGTAGACCGCCGTGTGGTCGGGGCTGAAGCGGGCCACGGCGAGGGCGCTGATCGCCTGGCCGTAGGCGCCGGCGGTCTGCGCGAGGCTCTGCCGGAGGCTGCCGCCGAGGTAGGTGGCGGGGCGTTCGCTGACGAGCGTACGCAGCCCGTCCGGGGCCATGGGCGCGGGGCTGACGACGATGACGTGCCCGTCCATCGCCGGGCAGCGGACGACGAGGGCCTGACCGTCGGTCAGGTGCAGGCACTCGTCGGCGAGCCGGTCCCGTTCCTCGGGCAGGCTCTCGACTACGTACACATGGGCGGTGTCGGTGTCGAGCAGGCCCGGCCAGAGCCCGGCGGCGACCCGGCGGGCGGCGACGGTGTCCTCCACCATCAGCAGTTGCAGGATGGCCAGCCGCAGGTCGGCGGTCGCCCGCCGCAGCCGCTGTCCGGCGGCCGTCAACGCCCGCTCCCTGAGCAGCAGCTCGACGATTCCGGCGGTGTGGGTGACGATCTCGGCGGCGTCCCGGTCGAAGGGGGCCCCGCGGACCACGGCCAGGACTCCCGTCGACGCGTTCCGCGGCTGCGGCTGCCCGGGGTGGCGGATCGCGACCAGGCGGACGTGCCGGCCATCGTCCTGCAGTGCCGCGGCGGAGATCCGGCCGGTGACGAGGTCCGCGACGAGTTCGTCGTCGAGCGTGATCGGTTCACCGGCGAGCAGGGAGCCGTCGCCGCCCCGCAGACAGACGGTCGCGTCCACGGCGCGGGCGAGCCAGGCGACGAGCCGACGCGGATCGCGGGCCGTGGGGCGTAGTTGGTCGAGGAGTTCTTCGGCCCATGTGCCGCGGTGCGGCACCGGTGTCCGCGGCCCGTCGTCCGCTCGGCCTGCCACCTCGGTTTTCTCCCCTCGCCTGTCGCCTCGACCACGGCATACGGAGGGGAAAGGTACCTCACGCGCGGGCCGGGCCGGCGGGGCTCCGTTCCGCTCCGGCGGGGCCGGAGGGTACGGCTCCGCCGGCGGACACGGGGGGAGAGCCGCCGGCGGAGACGCGTTGCCCGGGGCCGGGGGAAGTCCACCGGGCGCTTCGTTGCTCGGATGCCCCGGAAAGCGCTCCCCACACCTCCCGTATCCGGCGGGAGTTCGCTCGGTCTCTCGCGCTGCGGCAGTCCACGCCCGGTGTGCTCGGGGACCAGCGCGCCGGCGTCGAAGGGGTCGGGCGGTCCGCGGCGTTCGCGGGCGCGTGCGCCGTGACGGCGCGTGGTCGGCATAAGCTCGGTGGATGGCGAAGTACTTCGATGTGCACCCCGAGAACCCGCAACCGCGCAGCATCGCCCAGGTGGCCGACGCGATCCGCTCGGGGGCGCTGATCGCATACCCCACCGACTCCTGCTACGCGCTGGGCTGCCAGCTGGGCAGCCGTGACGGCATCGACCGGATCCGGTCCATCCGCCGGCTGGACGACCGTCACCACTTCACGCTGATGTGCCGGGACTTCGCGCAGCTCGGCCAGTTCGTGCGGGTGGACAACGACGTGTTCCGGGCGGTGAAGGCGTCGACCCCCGGCAGCTACACCTTCATCCTCCCGGCGACCCGGGAGGTGCCGCGCAAGCTGCTGCACCCCAAGAAGAAGACCGTCGGCGTGCGCATCCCCGACCACGTGGTCACCCAGGCCCTGCTGGCCGAACTCGGCGAACCGCTGCTGTCCAGCACCCTGCTCCTGCCCGACGAGGAGGAGCCGATGACCCAGGGCTGGGAGATCAAGGACCGCCTCGACCACGTGGTGGACGCGGTGGTCGACTCCGGCGAGTGCGGCACCGAACCGACCACGGTCGTCGACTTCTCGGGCGGGGAGGCGGAGATCGTCCGACGGGGAGCGGGCGACACCTCACGCTTCGAGTGACCCCGGGGAGCCGCGGCGGGTCCGGCGGCCCTGCCAGGGAAGGCAGGGCGCGGCAGCCGCGTCCGTCCTCGCGCGCACCCGCGCAGTCACCCGCGCACGCGGGATCACCACCGCCGGCGCAAGCCGCGCCGAGGGGCCGCCTCCGCCCCTGCCCGGCCCCACCCCGCAGGCCCCGGCCGGGGTCGCGCGCGGGTGTGGCGATCTTGCGTGGCAGCATGGCCCTGCACGCCGCGCCGGGGAGGCAGGCAGCCCCGGTGACCATTCTGCGCAGGGAGACACTCACGCCATGACCGCCGTACAGGGCACCGCCGTGGACATCCCCACCGAGGACGGCACCGCCGACGCCTACCTCTCCCATCCCGTTGACGGCCGCCCCCACCCCGCCGTCCTGCTCTACCAGGACGCCTTCGGACTCCGCCCGCACCTGAGGGCCATGGCCGACCGGCTCGCCGGAGCCGGCTACACGGTGCTGGTGCCCAATGTGTTCTACCGGCACGGGCGCGCCCCGGTGGTGGAACTGCCGGAGTTCATCGACCCCGCCGCACGCCCGCAGATGTGGGAGCAGCTCACCCCGCTCATCATGTCGCTGACGCCCGAACTCGCCGCACGGGACGCGGGCGCCTATCTGGACTGGCTGGCCGGCAGCCCGCTGGCCGCCGACGGTCCGGTCGCGCTGACCGGGTACTGCATGGGCGCCCGGCTGGTGCTGTGCACCGCCGGCGCCCACCCGGACCGGGTCGCGGCCGCGGCCGGGTTCCACGGCGGACGGCTCGCCACCGACGACCCGGGCAGTCCCCATCTGGCCGCCGCACGCATCACCGCCGAGGTGTACTTCGGCCACGCGGACCAGGACCCGTCGCTGCCCGAGGAGCAGATCGAGCGCTTCGAGCAGGCGCTCACCGAGGCGGGTGTCCGGCACCGTTGCGAGGTGTACGCGGGCGCCGCCCACGGCTACACACAGGCCGACACGACGGCGTACGACAAGGAGGCGGACGAGCGGCACTGGACCGCGCTGCTCGATCTGCTGGACCGCTCCTTCTGATCCGTCGCCCTTTTCGCCTTCTGAATCCACCGGCGCGGCGCCCGGCTGCCGGGTGCCGCGCCGGCCGCATGTCGTTCAACTTATTGACATGGACGCATCCCGGCCCGACATTGAGAGCGCTCTCACAAATGGTCCGGACCAATATCCGAACCACCCCGAACCCCACACGGAGGTGGAGAGTGCTCGGCGGATTCCCGCGCAAGGCGCTGCCCCTGGCCGGCTCGGCCGCCCTGGTCGGCGCGTTGCTCACCCTGGGGACACCCCAACCGGCGGGGCCGCGGTGCCCGCCACGATCCCCCTGAAGCTGACCAACAACTCCGGCCGCGGCGCGCCGGTGTACGTGTACGACCTCGGAACGCTGCTCTCCACGGGCCGGCAGGGCTGGGCCGACGCGAACGGTACGTTCCACCCCTGGCCGGCGGGCGGCAATCCGCCGGCGCCCGCGCCGGACGCGTCGATCGCCGGGCCGGCCGCCGGACAGTCGAAGACCATTCGGATCCCGAAGTTCTCCGGCCGGATCTACTTCTCCTACGGCCAGAAGCTGGACTTCAGGCTGACCACCGGCGGACTGGTGCAGCCGGCCGTGCAGAACCCGAGCGACCCCAACCGGAACATCCTCTTCAACTGGTCCGAGTACACCCTCAACGACTCCGGGCTGTGGCTCAACAGCACCCAGGTCGACATGTTCTCCGCGCCGTACGCGGTCGGCGTGCAGCGCGCCGACGGAAGCGTGGCGAGTACGGGGCACCTCAAGTCGGGCGGCTACACCGGGTTCTTCAACGCGCTGCGCGGCCGGCCGGGCGGCTGGGCCGACCTGATCCGGACACGGTCCGACGGGACCGTACTGCGGGCCCTGTCACCGCTGTACGGCGTGGAGACCGGGGCTCTCCCGGCGAACGTCATGGACGACTACGTGAACCGGGTCTGGCAGAAGTACAAGTCGGACACTCTGACGGTCACCCCGTTCACCGACCAGCCGAACACCAAGTACTACGGGCGGGTCTCCGGAAACGTCATGAACTTCACCGACTCCTCCGGCGCGGTCGTCACCGGTTTCCAGAAGCCGGACGCCGCCAGCGTCTTCGGCTGCCACAAACTGCTGGACGCGCCCAACGACAACGTCCGCGGGCCCATCTCCCGCACGCTGTGCGCCGGTTTCAACCGCTCGACACTGCTGGTCGACCCCGACCAGCCGGACACCTCGCCGGCGGACTTCTACCAGGACACGGTGACCAACCACTACGCGCGCGAGATCCACGCGCGGATGACCGACGGCAAGGCGTACGCGTTCGCCTTCGACGACGTCGGCAACCAGGAGTCCCTGGTGCACGACGGCAGTCCGCAGCAGGCGTACCTGACGCTGGATCCGCTGAGCTGAGACGCGGGTGTCCCGCACGCGGACGGCTTCCGCGTGCGGGACACATGGACGGGTACGGGGGCGGTACGGGTCAGCTGGTCGTCAGGGCGGTGTCGTCCACGACGAAGCTGGTCTGGAGCGAGGAGTCCTCGGCACCGGTGAACTTCAGGGTGACCGTCGAGCCCGCGAAGGAGGACAGGTCGAAGGTCTTCTGGGAGTACCCGGAGGCCTTGTTGAGGTTGGAGTACGTGGCCAGGGTGGTCGAACCGGCGGTGACCGTCAGCTTGTCGTAGGCCGTGCTGCTGGTGGTCTCCGCGGTGTCGATGTGCAGGTAGAAGGTGAGCGACGCCTTGCAGCCGCTGGGGATGGTCACCGACTGGGACAGCGTGTCGGTGTGGGTGGAGCCGTAGCCGTCGAGCCAGGCGTAGTAGGAGCCGCCGTGGGCCGTCTGGCCGCTCTCATTGGTGATGACGCCGCTGGAGGCGGTCCACGTGGTGTTGCCCGACTCGAAGCCCTGGTTGCCGAGGAGCTGGGCCGAGGTGCAGGTGCCACCGCCGCCGCTGGAGCTGACCGTCCAGGTGAAGGAGGCCGTGCCGGTCGCGCCGGTGGAGTCGGTCACCGTGACGGTGGTGCTGTAGGTGCCCGCCGTGGTGGGCGTGCCGGTGATCGCGCCGGTCGAACTGTTGATCGACAGGCCGGTGGGCAGTCCGGTCGCGGCGTACGTCAGGGAGCCGCTGTTGGTGCTGCTCGCCGATATCTGCAGGCTCACCGCGGTGCCGACCGTGGAGGACTGACTGCCCGGGCTGGTCACCGTGACGCCGGTGCTGGGCGGGGTGATGTGGCTGCCGACGTTGATGCCGGCGAAGGCGTTGCCCACCCCGGCGTACTGGGTGGAGTTGGTGCCGTACAGCGCGGCGGCCGCGTTGAGGGCGGCGGTGCGGGCACCCGCGTAGTCGGTGCTGGACGTCATGTACGTCGTCAGCGCCTTGTACCAGATCTGCAGGGCCGCGGCCCGGCCGATGCCGGTGACGGCGACGCCGTCGGAGGTGGTGCTGGTGTACGTGACGCCGTTGATGGTCTTGGTGCCGCTGCCCTCGGACAGCAGGTAGAACATGTGGTTCGCCGGGCCCGAGGAGTAGTGCACGTCCAGGTTGCCGACACCGGAGTACCAGCTGTCGGCGGATCCGCCGTCCTTGCTCGGCTTGTCCATGTACCGCAGCGGCGAGCCGTCGCCGTTGATGTCGATCTTCTCGCCGATGAGGTAGTCACCGACGTCGGAGGAGTTGTTCGCGTAGAACTCGACACCCGCCGTGCCGAAGATGTCGGAGGTCGCCTCGTTCAGACCGCCGGACTCACCGCTGTAGTCGAGGCCCGCGGTATTGGAGGTGACGCCGTGGCTCATCTCGTGGCCGGCCACGTCCAGCGAGGTCAGGGCGTGGGTGCCGCCGGAGCCGTCGCCGTAGGTCATGCAGAAGCAGTCGTCGTCCCAGAAGGCGTTGACGTAGCTGCTGCTGTAGTGGACGCGGGAGTAGGCTGCGACACCGTCGTTCTTGATGCCGCTGCGGCCGAAGGTGTTCTTGTAGAAGTCCCAGGTCTCCTGGGCGCCGTAGGCGGCGTCCGCGCCGGCGGTCTGGGTGTTGGAGCCGGATCCGGTGCCCCAGACGTCGTCGGAATCGGTCATCAGGGTGCCGGTGCCCGACGTGCCGTTGTTGAGGCTGTAGGTCTTGTGGCCGCCGCGCGTGGTGTCGTACAGCTGGTACGTCGAACCGGACAGCGTGGTGTTCAGCGTGACGCTGCCGCTGTACTGGGTGTTGCCGGTGCCCGTCTCGACCGCCTGGTACCGGTGGAGTTCCTTGCCGGTGGTGGCGTCGGTGATGACGTGCAGCTTGCTGGGCGTGCCGTCGTCCTGGAAGCCGCCGACCACGGTCTCCCAGGCGAGCTTCGGGGTGCCGGTGCCGGCCCAGATCACCTTGCGGGCGCTGCCGGCGGTGGGCTTCTCGGCGTGGAGGGCCTTGGCGGTCTTCAGCGCCTTCGCCTGGGCGGCCGACCTGGTGACGGCGGCGGCGGTGGAGGCGACCTTGATCGTGTGCTTGTTGTTGAAGGTGGTGCTCACCGTGCCGGCGGCCAGGGAGGCCGGCGGGGTGTGCACGACGAGGTCGCCGCCGAGGACGGGGAGGCCGTCGTAGGTGCGCTCGTAACGGGTGTGCACGGTGCCGTCGTTGTCCTTGACGACGTCCTTGACGACCAGCTTCTCCTTGGCGCCGAGGCCGAGCGTGCGGGCGGTCGCGGAGGTCTTCTGCCTGGCGGACTTGAACAGCGCGGTGTGCTGGGCCGGGGTCAGCTTGGCCTCGAGCCCGCCGGTGCGCAGGGGGCCGGGGTGGGGGGTGGCGGGTTTGGCGGCGGCCGGGACCGCCTGGAGGCCGACGGCCAGGAAGGCCGCGGTGGAGACCAGGGCTGCTGCGGCCGTGGCCCGGGTGTGGGGAAGGCGTCTCACTCGTACTCCTCCTGCTGCGGCCGCCGGGTCGCGGCCGGTGACAGACCGGACAGACGGGTGTGCTGCCCGGGAAGAGCTGAGCTGTGCGGGACCGTGAACCGTGGTACGTGGAGCGAGGGAGGGGAGGATCGGTGTGCTGAGGGAGAATGACACTCTTGACTGGCACATGTCATCACCACCCGGGGTAATCAAGGGTTTTCCCTACCCCGGAGTCAGCCGGCCGCCGGCCATGCCCCGCCAACCGCCTGGCGACGGGCCGTTGTTACGGTTCACGGCGTGTCTGACTCCTCACGCGATACCGCGGAAGGCGCCGGCTGGGGCGCCGCCGAAGCCGGCGACTACCGGCGGCTGATGCCGGACCATGTCGAGAAGCTGTCGTGGCTCGACCCGAGAATGCTCTGGGCCGCGCGCAACGGCGTACTGGCGTCCTGGTTCGGCGACCCCACGGGCCGCACCCGCGGCCGCTGGGTGGCACAGCGGGCCGCCGCGGGGGCCCCGGCGGACAAGGTGATCCGGCGCGAGGACGGGGACCGGTTCTCCTTCATGGTCATCGGTGACACCGGGGAGGGGGACGCCTCCCAGTACGCCGTCGTACCAGGCTTCCTGAAGATCGGTCAGGGCACGGACTTCGCCGTCCTCGCCAGCGATGTGATCTACCCGGTCGGCAGCACCGACGACTACGGCACCAAGTTCTTCCGTCCTTACCAGGACTACCGGGCGCCGATCTACGCGATACCCGGCAACCACGACTGGTACGAGGACCTCGGCGCGTTCATGCGCGTCTTCTGCGACGACACCCCGCCCCTCGCCCCCGAGCCGGCGCCCCGCCCCCTCGGCCGCGCCTGGTGGCGCTCCCTGCTGTGGCACAAGCCTCGCCCGGCGGACGAGCAACGTCTCGCCGCCGCGCGGACGTTGCGGTCGGCACCGGAGCAACGGGCGGTCCAGCCGGGGCCGTACTGGGCGATCGACGCGGGACCGGTGCGGATCATCGGCATCGACACCGGACTGCTGGGCACCATCGACGCCGAACAGGGCGCGTGGCTGCGCGAGGTGTCGCAGGGGCCGCGACCCAAGATCCTCGTCACCGGCTCGCCCCTGTACGTGGACGGCGAGCGCCATCCCTGTGCCATCGAGGGCGGCGGCACCGTCGACGACATCGTCCGCGACCCCGCCCACCACTACGTGGCGGCGATCGGCGGCGACATCCACAACTACCAGCGGTACCCGGTCGACGTGGACGGGCGCACCGTCCAGTACGTGGTCTCGGGCGGCGGCGGGGCCTTCATGCACGCCACGCACACCATTCCCCGGGTCTGTGTCGGGGGCGTCACCGAGCGGGACTTCCGCTGCTATCCGCTGCGCGGCGACTCCCTGGCCTTCTACAGCAGGCTGTACGGTCACCGTCTGCGGCTGCGCCGCTTCTTCACCCTCACCGAGGCCGAGGCGACCGCCGTCGTCGCCGAGCGGCTGGGCATCGAACCGACCCGCGCCCCGGGCACACCGGTGCGCCTCACCCGCCGCGTCCGGCTGGTCGCGAGTCTGCTGGGCGCCGGACGCCGGCCCGAGCGCACATCCCGGTTCCGGCTGCCGGTGCGGAAGATCTACACCCAGCTGTTCTCGCCGGGCTCGGCCACCTACAGCCCGCCGTTCTTCAAGTCGTTCCTGCGTCTGGACGTCACCCCGGAGGCGGTCCGGCTGCGCTGCTTCGCTGCGACCGGGAACCGGGCGCAGGAGGTCGCGCCGCCGCTCGAGGACGAGGTCGTCATCCCGCTGATCTGAACACACGCGCGCAACACTCGCCTGCGACAATAGGCTCCGCACCGCAGAACCGACGTACGACCGCCGGAGGAAGCCCATGCCGTCCGCCGCACGCCCGTTGCGCAAGCTGGGCTTCCTCACGATCGGCCTGTTCGACGCGGCCGATCCGCGCCGGGGACACGAGTCCACGCTGGAGATCATCGAACTGGGCGAGCGGCTGGGCTTCGACAGCGCCTGGGTGCGCCACCGCCACCTCCAGTACGGCATCTCCTCCCCGGTCGCCGTCCTGGCCGCGGCCTCGCAGCGCACCCGCCGCATCGAACTCGGCACCGCGGTCACCCCGCTGGGCTGGGAGAACCCGCTGCGTCTCGCGGAGGACCTGGCGACGGTCGACATCCTCTCCGGCGGGCGCCTCAACCCGGGGATCAGCGTGGGTCCGCCCATGCACTACGACCAGGTGAAGGAGGCCCTGTACCCGGACACGGCCGGCGCCGAGGACTTCTCCTACGAGCGGGTGCGACGGCTGCTGGACCTCGTGCGGGGCAAGCCGGCCACCGACTTCAGCGGGGTCGAGGGGTTCGAAGTGTTCTCAAACGTGGTGCAGCCGCACTCACCCGGGCTCGGCCGCCGCATGTGGTACGGCGGCGGGAGCCTCGGGTCGGCGCGCTGGGCGGGCGAGCACGGGATGAACTTCCTGACCAGCAGCGTCGTCAAGGCGGAGGCCCCGGACGGGCCCGCGGACTTCGCGGAGATCCAGCTGTCCCACATCCGGGAGTTCCGCGCCCGCCACCCCGACGGCGAGGCGGCCCGGGTCTCCCAGGGCCTCGTCGTGATCCCCACCGACTCCGCCACGCCCGAGCAGCGCGCCAGGTACGAGGAGTACGCCGCCAAGCGCCTGCCCCGGACCGCCGCCCCCCAGGGCCCGGCGCGGCTGCTCTTCGCGCCGGACCTGGTCGGCACCTCGGCCGAGATCGCCGAACGGCTGCACGCGCACGCCGCGTTCCGGGAGGTGGACGAGGTGGCGTTCGCGCTGCCGTTCACCTTCGAGCACGAGGACTACGTGCAGATCCTCACCGACATGGCCGAGCGGCTCGGCCCGGCGCTGGGACGGCCCGCCGCCTGACTCACCAGCGGCCCGCCTCGGTACCGGTGACCGGCTCGGACGGCTTGCCGTCCACACCCACCGGCACCTCGCCCGTGAGCATCACCCGGTGCATGATCCGCGGGTGGCCCAGGTGGGCGCTGTCGCCGGGGGCGAGGTGGATGGTGGCCCGGTTGTCCCAGAAGGCGACGCTGCCGGGCTCCCAGCGGAACCGGACGGTGTACTCGGGCCGCACCGCCTGTTCCAGGAGCATCTCCAGCAGGGCGGCGCTCTCCGGCCGGGAGACGTCCGTGATCTGCTCCAGGTAGTAGCCGTTGACGAACAGCACCCGCTCCCCCGTCTCGGGGTGCACGCGGACCAGCGGGTGCACGGAGGCGACCTGGTGGTCGAGGAGGTGCCGGAGGTACGCGTCGTCGCCGGGGCGCGGCTGGTAGCCGACGCCGAGCCGGTGCTCGGCCCGCAGCCCGTCGACGAAGGCCCGTACGGGCGCGGACAGTCCTGCGTACGCGGCCGCCAGGTTCGACCAGGTGGTGTCGCCGCCGTACGGCGGGACGGTCTCGGCGCGCAGGATCGTCGCCGCGGGCGGGTCGATGCGGGCGCCGTGGTCGCAGTGCCAGCCGCGCAGCAGGGTGTGCCGGCGCCGCTGGAGCCACTCGTCGTGGTCCATGCCGAAGCGTCCGCCGAGCTCCAGCCGGTCGGCGGTGGTCTCCACCTCGGGGAACCCGGACGGCGAGGCGCTCCCGCGCCGCCCGAGGACGACCGGCTCGCCGAACCGGCGGGCGAAGGCGACATGGCCGGCGTGGTCCAGCCGCTGCCCGCGGAAGAACACCACCTTCCAGCGCAGCACGGCCTCCCTGATCAGGGCGACCACACCGTCGTCGAGGTCACCGGCCAGGTCCACGCCGGTGACCTCGGCGCCGATGTGCCCCGCGACCGGCCTGACCTCGACTCCCGCGGCCCGAGCCGTCTCCGCCCGGTCCGCCGTGCCCCTGTCCGTCGTCATGCGCGCTCCGATGGTCGTCCCTGCAGTCGTCCCGGGCCCCGGTTGATCATCACCCGTCCCGTCCGTGACGCTGGAGGGACGGCACAGTCGACGGAAGGCCCCACCGTGACCAGTATTCCGGCACACACCCTCAACGACGGCACCGCGCTCCCAGGGATCGGCCTGGGCACCTGGCCGATGAACGACACGCAGGCCGAGCAGGCCGTACGCGACGCCCTCCGGGCGGATTACCGACTTGTCGACACGGCGACGAACTACCGCAACGAGACGGGGGTCGGCCGGGGCATCGCGAGCAGCGGTGTCCCCCGGGAGGAGATCGTCGTGACGACGAAGCTGCCCGGCCGCCACCACGGCTACGAGGAGACCCTCGCCTCCTTCGAGGAGTCCCGGCGCCGGCTGGGCCTGGAGTACGTCGACCTCTACCTGATCCACTGGCCGCTCCCCCGCGTCGGCAAGTACGTCGACTCCTGGAAGGCGATGATCAAGCTGCGGGAGGACGGTCTCGTCCGGTCGATCGGCGTCTCCAACTTCACGGCGGAGCACATCGGGCGGATCGAGAAGGAGACCGGGGTCCTGCCCGCCGTCAACCAGATCGAGCTGCACCCGCTCTTCCCGCAGGAGGAGCTGCGCGCCTTCCACGCGGACAAGGGCATCGTCACCGAGAGCTGGAGCCCGCTGGGACGGGGCAGCCGCATCCTTGAGGACCCGACCGTCATCACGGTCGCCGAGGCACTCGGGGTGACGCCCGCGCAGGTGGTGCTGCGCTGGCACGTGCAGCTCGGTGCCGTGCCGATCCCGAAGTCGGCCGACGCCGTCCGGCAGCGGGAGAACCTCGACGTCTTCGGGTTCGAACTGGGTCCCGCCCAGATGACGGTCATCGCCGACCAGGTCCGCCGGCGTCTGGGCGGCGATCCCGACCGCCACGAGGAGTTCTGAGCCGGACCGTCCCCCCGGGGGCGCGGGGAGGCTGACGAGGATGTCCAGCAGCTCGGCGCGACCGCCGGGCTCGGCATGGAAGACGACGAGGATGAGGTCTTCGGCGCTGTCCACGCCCAGCTTGTCCGGGTGCAGATCCGGGTCGCCGACGTTCTCGAATGTTCTACGCCCTGCCGCACGGCGCCCCCTTCTCCGAGGACGCGGCGAACCCGGGCCGCCCGTTCCGGTGATCAGTCCGTCTCCGGTGACCGGTCCGGCAGCGGCTGTTCGGCCCAGATCGTCTTGCCGCCGGTCGTCTGACGGCTGCCCCAGCGCTGGGTGAGCTGGGCGACCAGCAGCAGTCCGCGGCCGCCCTCGTCGTAGGCGTGCGCGCGGCGCATGTGCGGTGAGGTGGAACTGCCGTCGGACACCTCGCAGATGAGGGCGTGGTCGCGGATCAGGCGCAGCTGGATGGGCGGTACGCCGTAGCGGATCGCGTTGGTGACCAGTTCGCTGACGACGAGTTCGGTGATGAAGACCGCCTCGTCCAGTCCCCAGGCGGCCAGCTGTTCGGTGGCCGCCTGCCGGGTGGCGGCCACCTCGGCCGGATCGGGCGGGACGTTCCAGGTGGCGACCCGGTCGGCGCCGAGCACACGGGTGCGGGCCAGGAGCAGGGCCACGTCGTCGGCGGGCTGCTCGGGCAGGACGGCCTTGAGCACGTTGTCGCCGAGCGCCTCGAGCGAGTCCGCGGGGATGGTCAGCGCACGGCACAGCTCCTCGGTCGCCCGGTCGACGTCGCGGTCGCGGTCCTCGACGAGGCCGTCGGTGTACAGGGCCAGCACCGAGCCCTCGGGCAGCTGGAGTTCCGTCGCCTCGAACGGCAGGCCTCCGACACCGAGCGGCGGTCCGGCGGTCATCGGGACGAGCTCGGCGGCGGAGCCGGGCAGGACGAGTGCCGGGGCCGGGTGGCCGGCGGCGGCCAGGGCGAGCCGGCGCGAGACGGGGTCGTAGACGGCGTACAGGCAGGTGGCACCCAGCTCGGCGATCTCCTCGGCGCTGCCGTCGGCCGCCAGGTGGGTCACCAGGTCGTCCAGGTGGGTGAGCAGCTCGTCCGGGTGCAGGTCGACGTCCGCCAGGGTCCGAACGGCGGTGCGCAGGCGGCCCATGGTCGCCGACGACTGGATGCCGTGCCCGACCACGTCACCGACCACCAGACCCACCCGGCTGCCGGACAGCGGGATCACGTCGAACCAGTCGCCGCCGATGCCGGCCTGCGACCCGCACGGCAGATAGCGGTGGGCGATGTCGACCGCCGCCTGCCCGGGCAGTCCGCGGGGCAGGAGGCTGTGCTGGAGGGCGAGGGCGGTGGTGCGCTCGCGGGCGAAGCGGCGGGCGTTGTCGATGCAGACGGCGACCCGGCTGGCGAGTTCCTCGGCGAACATCGCGTCGTCGGCACCGTAGTCGTCGGGGTGGGCGATGCGGACGCCCACCGCCACGCCCAGCGTGGTGCCCCGGGCCCGCAGCGGTACGGCGATCATCGAGTGGACACCCACCCGGTACCGGCGGCCCGCGGGACGCCGGGCGTTGCGCTCGGCGACCCAGCGGAGGAAGTCCGGCTCACCCGCCTGGCTGAGCACGGCCCGCCCCTCGCGCAGCGCCTGCGCGGGCGGGGTGGACCGGCCGTAGACGTCCGCCTGGCCCAGATGCAGGACGGCTTCCGGGGTGCCCTCGGTGACCGAGCCGTGCGCGACCCGGCGCAGCACGATGTCGCCCGCCGGGACCATGGGCGGCTCGTCCGCCCCGAGGACCCATTCGAGCAGGTCGACGCTGGCGAAGTCGGCGTACTGCGGTACGAGGAGTGCCACGACTTCCTCGGCGGTGCGCACGACGTCCAGGGTGGTGCCGATCGCGGTCGCCGCCTCGTTCAGCAGGGCCAGCCGCCGTCGGGCCCAGTACTGCTCGGTGCTGTCGAGGGCCGCCAGGGCGACCCCGGTCAGTTCGCCGGAGGGGTCGCGCACCGGCCACATCTCGATGCTCCAGGCGTGCTCCCGGTTCAGGGCGGGGGCGCCGGTGAAGCTCTCGTAGCGGGCCGGCCGGCCCGTCTCGGCGACCTGGCGCAGATGACGCAGGAAGCCCCGGCTGTGTGCGGCGTCCTCCACGGTGTCGGAGAAGTACCGGCCGGTCAGTGTCTCCTCGGGCACGCCCATCACCTGGCAGGCGGCGTCGTTCAGGCGGATGTAGTGCTGCCGGGTGTCGAAGACCGTCATCGACATCGACGCCTGCTGGAAGGCCCGGCCCGCGAGGGTGGGCTCGCCGCCGCCCGGCGGCCGGGCGGTGACGACGAATCCGGCCGGCCGGGCGTCGGGCCCGAGCACCGGGCACGCCGTCAGGGTGAGCTCGACGCGGCGTCCGTCGCGGTGGCGCAGCGCGACGGTTCCGGTGCGGGCGGCGACGGTGGCGGGCGGCGGCTCCTCGGCGAGCAGCGCTGCGGCCGGCCGGCCGACGACCTCCTCGGCCGAGTGGCCCGTGAGCAGCCGGGCGCCTTCGCTCCACCCGGTCACCACACCCAGGGTGTCAAGGGTCGCCGCGGCCGCGACATGCTTCATACGCCCCAGGATGATCCCTTTGCCCCACCGCATCAAGCGCGCATGAGCCGTGCCTCACTCGCGATGCGCGCGCAGTGCGGCCAGGGCCCGGTCGGCGTGCGTGGTCATGCGCAGTTCGCTGCGCACGACCTCCAGGACCGTGCGGTCCTCGGCTATCACGAAGGTGACGCGTTTGGTGGGTGCCATGGAGAAGCCGCGCTTGACGCCGAACAGCTCGCGGACCGTGCCGTCGGTGTCGGACAGCAGGGGCATGCCGAGGGTGTGCCGTCCGGCGAACTCCTGCTGGCGTTCGACCGGGTCGCCGCTGACGCCCACGGCCCGCGCGCCGACCGCGGCGAACTCGGCGGCGAGGTCACGGAAGTGGCAGGCCTCGGCGGTGCAGCCCTTGGTCAGGGCGCCGGGGTAGAAGAACAGCGCCACGGGGCCGTCGGCGAGCAGCTCCGACAGCCGTCGCGGTGTCCCCGTCTCGTCCGGCAGTTCGAAGTCCGCGGCCTTGTCGCCGACGCCGACGCCCTCGCTCATGCCTGGCCCTCCGCTCCGCGCGCGATCCCGCGGGCCCACAGCACCAGGGGCACCTGGAGCGGCAGCCGAACGAGGGCGGCGGTCCTGAGCGGCGCGGGCCGGTGCCGCCAGTCGACGGCCATCTGCACATTGGCGGGGAACACGCCGACGAAGAAGGCCGCGGCGGCCTTCGCGGTGGCTCGCCGCGTGCGGGGCAGTGCCACGCCCGCCGCGAGCGCCAGTTCCACGGCCCCGCTCGCGTACGTCCACGTCCTGGGCGACCCCGGCAGGGCCCGCGGGATCGTCGCGTCGAACTGGCGTGGCGAGGCGAAGTGGGCGACGCCCGCGGCGGCCAGCAGACCGGCGAGCAGCAGGGGCGAGCGTTCGGACCGGGGCACGGTTCCTCCTCGTGATGACCTGACCCCGGATATTACTCCCCGGTAGAGACAGCTCCGGGCAGCAGGTGGCGTCCGCTCAGGCGGAGGCCACCACGGCGTCCGCCTCCTGCCCGGGCTCGTCCTCGACCGCGTAGGAGAGGAAGTCGTCGACCATACGGTGGAAGAGCCCGGCCAGCTGCCGCAGCTCCTCGGGGGACCAGTCCCCGAGCGCCAGCTGCATGCCGCGCGCGCCGGCCTCCCGGACGCGCTCGACCGCCCGCCGGCCGGTGTCGCTGAGTTCGATGCGCTGGGCGCGCCGGTCGTGGGGGTCGGGGACCCGGGTGACGTACCCCGCCTTCTGGAGCTGCTGGACGGTCCGGGTCACATGGGACGCCTCGACGCCCAGGCGCTGGGCGAGCTCCCCCGGCCGCAGCGGCTCGGAGTCGGCGACCTGTCGCAGCAGGGCGACCGCGGCACGGTCCAGCGGCACCCCGGCGAGCGCCATGAGCCGGTCGTGCTGCCGGGCCCGGGTGCTCAGATAGGTGATGCGCGTCAGGGCGCGCTCGATCTCGGCGACTTCCGGGGAGGCGGGCGGCAGCGGTTCTGTGGACATGGGGCCCAGTTTACCATATCATTGCGTAACTCAAGTAAGTTACTGGCTGTGGGAGTCGTATGTCCCTCCTTGCCCGCCCGGCGGTGGCCCAGCTCGCCGCCAGGACGATGCAGACCCTCTCCCGGCTGGCGAGCCGGCGCGCGAGCGGCTCCGGCTCCGATGCCTCCTGGCACGCCCGGTTCCCGGAACACCCGCGCCACACCCGCGAGTTGACCATCCCCACGACCGTCGCCCCGGCCCGCGCGACCGTCTACCTGCCACAGGCCGACGCCGACGGGCCGCCGCCCCCGGTGCATGTGAACTTCCACGGCGGCGGCTACGTCATGGCCCTCACCGAGATCGACGACCCGCTGTGCCGCTTCCTCGCCGCGCAGGCCGGGGTCGTCGTGGTCAACGTGGACTACGCCGTCGCCCCGCAGCATCCTTTCCCGGCGCCGCCGCGGCAGGCCTTCGAGGCCGTCCGCTGGATCGCCGCGCACGGCGCGGAACAGGGTTGGGACGGTGCGCGGCTCACCGTGGGCGGCCAGAGCGCCGGTGGCGGGCTCGCGGCGGCGGTCGCCCGGCAGGCCCTCGAGGAGGGCGGCCCCGACATCGCCCTCCAGGTGCTGCACTACCCCCCGCTCGATCTCGCGACCGACGCCCGCGACAAGCGCGCCGCCGGGCCCCGGCCGATGCTCCGGCCGTGGATGGCCGACGTCTTCGACACGTCGTACGTCCCGGACCCGAAGCGGCGCGCCGACCCGCTGGTCTCACCCGCGCATCCGTCCGACACCGCCGACCTGACGGGCATCGCCCCGGCGCTGGTGATCACGGCCGAGTACGACCTCCTCCAGGCGGAGGGCGCGCGCTATGCCGAGCGGTTGCGGGCGGCGGGCGCGCTGACCGCGTTCCACGATGTGGCCGGGGCCGACCACGGGTACGACGGCCAGGACGACGACAGGGCCCGGGAGGTCTACGCCCTCGTCGCCGGTCACCTGCGGCAGGCGGTGGACGCCGAGGACCGGACGGGCTGAGGGCCCGCGTCCCCGGGGACGTCCCCGGTGTCCCGCGGGAAGCGGGGACGACATGGTGACGGGCCGTCACGGAAACGCTGACTGTCGTGATCACGCTTCGTGGTCACGAGAACGACAGCCGGAGGTTTCCATGATCCGACGGACCGTGCGGAGCGGCCTGCTGGCCGCGGTCGCGGTACTCGCGCTCCTGCCCACCGCGGCCGCTGCCGCCCCGGTAGGCGCCACTGCCCCGCAGCCCGTGCCCGCCGCCACCGCGCAGCACGCCCTCCCCTCCCTGCTCCCCGCCCGGCAGCACCCGGTGCGGCACCACACCACCCGCCGTGTCCACCGCGTCCGGCACCACGTGGCGGGGCGGGTGGCCACCCACCGCCACGCGCTGAACGTCCGCTCCGGCCCGGGTACCGGCTACCGGGTGGTCGGCCACCGGCACGACCACCGGCTCGTCTCCCTGACCTGCAAGCGCTTCGGCTCCGGGGTGTTCGGCAACCACCTCTGGTACCGGCTCGCCCATCACAAGGGGTACGTCTCGGCCCGCTATGTGCGGGTCGGTGCGGCCGTGCCGTGGTGCTGACGGCTCCGGGCCGCCGTACGTCCTGACCGCCGAGGCCTGTTCGGGAACCACCCCCTTCTCGAACAGGCCTTTGGCATGCCCCCCTTGCCTCACCTTCCTCATACCTTGCCGGGCTTTGCGTCGCCGTGTCCTCGGGAAGCCATCCCGGCATCAGGGGTGAAACGCCCATAGCGGATATGAAGTCGAGGGACGCAGCATGCGGCATCCCCAAGGACCGGCCACACCGGACGAACCACTGGTGGTCGGACTGCGTGAACTGAAGGACCGTACGGGGCTGAGTCTGGCCGCGCTGGCCGCCCGCACGCCGTACAGCAAGTCCGCCTGGCACCGCTATCTGACCGGCGGCAAACGGCCGCCCCGCTCGGCCGTGGAGGCCCTCACCCGTCTCGCGGGCGTCGACCCCGGTCCCGTACTGGCCCTGTGGGAGGCCGCCGACGAGCCTTCCACCGCGCCGCCTCCCACGGGCGGCGGCCGGGCACGCCCCCGGTGGCGGCGGCCCCTGCCGGCACTGGTCCTGCTGGGCGTGACCGCCGCGTTCGCCGCGGTCCTCGTCCTGACCGGACGGCACGGGACGTCCGGAACGCGTACGCAGGCGGCGATGGCGGCACCCCGCTGTCACGGGCGTTCCTGCCAGGGCGAGTTGCCCGACGCGTCGGCCTGCGCGCGGGACGCGCGGACCGGCAGCCGGGTCACCGGCGACGCCTACGACGTCCGGCTGCGCTACTCACCGGCCTGCGGCACGGCCTGGTCGGAGGTACGGGTGCGCTCCCCGCGCGCCCGGGAGGTCTCGGTGCGCGCGGGCCGGGACGTGCTCTCGGCGGCCTACCCGGCCGAGGACACCGCCGGGTACACCAGCCCCATGATCCCCGTGCCGTCGCCCCGGGGCGTGGAGGCATGCGCGGAGGTGGACGAGGAGCTGGCCTGCACGGGGCTGGACGTGGAGCCGCCGGCCCAGGGTTGAACCGCGCCGGACGCAATCCCGCCCGGCGCCTGCACATGTCCCCGGCCACGGAAGGCACGCGGCGCCCATCCCGGCAAGCCGTCTGGTCAGCCAGGGTGCCGCGATCTTCCCGGAGTCAAGCCGGAACTGCTCGTTGAACCGGGCGCCCAGCACGTGTTGCTGGAACACGGCGCCGGCAAGCACGTCCGCGGCAGCGTGGGCCTCAGCTCCTCGGGGGCCCGGTCGGTAGCCGGTGTGGCCGGCGCGTGGTGCGTCAGTCGCGCAGCGCCTCGATCACGCTGGTGAGGTGGGCGCGGACGGCCGCTTCGGCCGCCTGCGGGTCCCTGGCCGTGATCGCTTCGATCAGCGCCAGATGCTCGTTCAGGGATTGCTGGGGGCGCCCCGGCCGGAGTGCCAACTGGAAGCGATGGCGTACCAGTTGGGCGTTCAGCCGCTCCAGCAGGTCCAGGGCCGTCCGCTGGCCGGAGAACTCCCGGACCTTGGCGTGCAGTTCCTGGTTGAGCTCGGAGTAGGTCATCGGCTCACCGTCGGCCACGGCCTTGGTCATGGCCGTACCGAGCTCCGTCAGCTCGGCGAGCTGGTCGTCGCCGGCCGCGACGGCCGCCTTGGCCGCGCACAGCCCTTCGAGGACCATGCGGCACTCCGTGATGGCGACCGCTTCCTCCACGGTCACCACCCGCACCCGCGAGCCGCGGTTGCGGATCCGCTCGACCAGCCCCTGGGCCTCCAGATCGATCAGTGCCGCCCGGATACTGGCCCGCGTCACACCGAACTGCTCGGCGAGCTCGTTCTCCACCAGCCGCTGCGCCGGTGCCATCTCGCCGTGCAGGATCGCCTGCCGCAGCTGCGCGAGCGCATGCTGTTTGGCCTGCTCTCCGGTGGTGGGACCGGCTTCCTTCGGCATGTGCCCTCCCTGAATGAGTGCCTGTCGAACCTAAATCTAGCCAAACAACATTGTCAACAATTTTGTCTGACGTATTGCGGGCGATGACCGGAACAGTCGCAACCCTCCCCTCATTCCGCCCGGTACAGCTCGGTGAGCAGCTCGATCACCGCCTGCTGGGCGGGGTGCGGGTCGTCCCGCCACCAGGCCAGGCGCACGGCGACGGGCTCGGCGTCGCGCACCGGCCGGTAGACGACGCCGGGCCGCGGGTACTGGTGGGCGGTCGACTCGGCCGTCACGCCGATTCCGCGTCCGGCGGCGATCGTGGTGAGCCAGTCGTCGACGTCGTGCGTCTCCTCGACGGCCGGGCGGGTGTCCGGGGGCCACAGCTCCGGGGTGGCGGTACCGGTCCGGCGGTCGACCAGCAGCCTGCGCCCGGCGAGGTCGGCGAGCCGCACGGAGCGGCGCCGGGCCAGGGAGTCGTCGGCGGCCAGGGCGCACAGGCGGCGCTCCAGGCCGACGATGGCGGAGTCGAACCGCCGGTCCTCCAGCGGCCTGCGGACCACCGCGAGGTCGCAGGCGCCCTCGGCGAGTCCCGCGGACGCCGAGTTGACCCGGACCAGGTGGAGGTCGGTGCCGGGGTGGGCCTCGTTCCAGCGGCGCTGGAAGGCGACCGTGTGGCGGCCCAGCGCCGACCAGGCGTAGCCGATCCGCAGCCGGGTGTGCCCCGAGGTGGCCTCCCGGACCAGCTCGGCCACGTCGGACAGTACGCGCCGGGCCTGCGCGACGACCCGCAGCCCGGTGGCCGTCGGCGTCACCTCGCGGGAGGTGCGCCGCAGCAACCGCACGCCCAGGGCCCGCTCCAGCGAGGCCAGGGTCCGGGACACGGCCGCCTGGGAGACGCCGAGGGCGATCGCCGCGTCGGTGAAGGTGCCCTCGTCGACGATGGCCACGAGGCAGCGCAACTGCCGGAGCTCCAGGTCATCCATGCGTCAAGCGTATAGATCGTGGAGTGCATGCATTTTGCGCAAAGCCCGAGGCCACGCACGATCAGGTCATGACCCAAGCTCTCGAACCGACCGGTGTTCCGGCGACGCCGACCGCCACGGCTCCCGCACGCGGCGGGCGCCGGCCGAGGGCCGTGGCCGCCATGTTCGGCAGCGGCCTGTCCAACCAGACCGGCGCGGCGATCGGCGCGCTCGCCTTTCCCGTCCTCGGCCCGCTCGGTGTGGTGGCGGTGCGGCAGTACGTCGCGGCGGCGGTCCTGCTGGCCGTCGGCCGGCCCCGGGTGCGGAGCTTCACCTGGCGGCAGTGGTGGCCGGTCCTGCTGCTGGCCGGGGTCTTCGGGACCATGAACCTCACCCTGTACAGCGCCGTCGACCGCGTGGGCCTGGGGCTCGCGGTGACCCTGGAGTTCCTCGGCCCGCTGGCCGTGGCGCTGGCCGGGTCGCGGCGCCGGCTGGACGCGGGGTGCGCGGCGCTGGCCGGGGTGGGGGTGGTCGTGCTGATGCGCCCGCGACCCTCCGCCGACTACCTCGGCATGGGGCTCGGCCTCGTGGCCGCCTGCTGCTGGGCCTCGTACATCCTGCTCAACCGGGTCGTCGGCCGGCGCGTCCCCGGGGCCCAGGGGCCCGCGGCCGCCGCGGGCCTGTCCGCGCTCACCTTCCTGCCCGTCGGGATCGCCGTGGCCGTACGGCACCCGCCGACGCCCGGCGCCGTACTGTGCGCCGTCGCCGCCGGGGTGCTCTCCTCGGCCGTGCCCTACCTCTCCGACCTGCTCACCCTGCGCCATGTGCCGGCGCAGACGTTCGGGCTGTTCATGAGCGTCAACCCCGTGCTCGCGGCCGTGGTCGGGTGGGTCGTCCTCGGACAGGGGCTGGGCGCCTGGGAGTGGGCGGGCATCGGAGCGGTCGTCGCCGCCAACGCGGTGAGCATCCTGACCTCCCCCAATTAGCTTGCTTGACTCAAGTAAGTCACATGTGTTTGCCTAACTCAAGCAAACTCACCTGCGAGAGGGAGTCGCCCCATGACCACGATGAAGTCCCTCAGAACCGCCGGCTCCGGCAAGGTCGAGGTGGTGGACGCCGAGCGGCCCGCGCCGGGCCCCAAGGACGTGCTGGTCAGGATCCGCGCCTGCGGCATCTGCGGCACCGATGTCACCTTCCTGCACATGGGCGGCATACCGGCCCGCGCACACCTGGGCGGCGAGACGGTGCCCGTCGCGCTGGGCCACGAGCCGGCCGGTGAGGTCGTCGAGGTGGGGGCGGAGGTCAGGGGCCTGGAGGCCGGCGACCGGGTGGTGGTCAATCCGCAGGACGCGCCCACCGGGATCATCGGCTGCGGCGGGAAGTACGGCGGCATGAGCGAGTACCTGCTTATCGAGAACGCCGTCGTCGGCAGGAGCGTGGCGGTCTTCCCCGACACCGTGCCCTTCGACGTCGCCTCCCTCAACGAGCCGATGGCGGTGGCCCGGCACTGCGTCAACCGCTCCGCGGCGGGGCCCGCCGACAAGGTGGTGGTCTTCGGCGCCGGGCCGATCGGGCTCGGCGCCGCCATCTGGCTGAAGCTGCGCGGGGTGGAGCACGTGGTGGTGGCCGACGTGATCCCCGCACGGCTCGACAAGGCGCTGGCCGTCGGGGCGGACGCGGTCATCGACTCCGCGCGGGAGGACGTGACCGCCCGCCTGACCGAGCTGCACGGACAGAGCGCCAACGCGCTCGGGCAGCCACGGCCGGGCACCGATATCTATATCGACGCAGCCGGCGCCGCGGCCGTCTTCAACACCGTGGTGGCGTCCGCGAAATGGGGCGCCAAGCTGGTCATGGTCGCCGTACAGAAGAAAGGGTCCGAGTTCGACCTCGGCGGGATGCTGCGCAGCGAGCTGACCCTCGTCGCCTCGCAGGGCTATCCCACCGAGATCTTCGAGGTCACCCCCGAACTCGTCGAGCACCACGAGCGCTTCGAGAAGCTCATCAGCCACCGTGTCCCGTTCACCGAGGCCGACCGGGCCTTCGAGCTCGCGCTGACCCCGGGGGCCGCGGAGAAGGTCGTCGTGACCTTCGACGAGTAGCCGAGTAACCGAGTAACCGAATAGCCGAATAGATGGGAAACGGTTCCGGGTCACGGGCCGGGGCTGACGGGCGCCAGCCACATCCCCACGATCGCGTCGGCGAGGCCGGTGGCGGTCTCGCTCCAGGTGGGGCGCGGGGTCGGGGCGCCGTCGGCGAGGGCCCGTTCGCGCTCGGCACAGGTGTGCAGGATCAGGGTGCGGGCCATCAGGCCACGTTCGGCGCGGACCTCGGCGGGCAGCTCGGGCAGGGTCCGGTGGAGGCCGTCGACGACCTGACGCAGCGACGGCGACTCGAGGGACTCCTCGACGAGGATGTCGTGCAGCGCCGGGTCGGTCATCACCTGGGCGCAGAACCGGGCGTACCAGGTGGGGCTGCCGAGCCCGGCCAGGTGCTCGGTCACCGGGCGCACCAGGCAGTCCACCCAGTCCCGTACGTCGGTGGAGTCACCGGTGGCGGCCACCGCGCGGGCACGGATCCCCTCGATCCGCTGGGCGTGCCGGCGGGCGACGGCACGGACCAGGTCGGTCTTGGTGCCGAAGTGGTAGCCGACCGCGGCGTTGTTGCCCTGACCGGCGGCCTCGCTGACCTGGCGGTTGGACACGGCGTACACGCCGCGTTCGGCGAACAGCCGCTCCGCCGCGCTCAGGATGGCCTCCCGCGTCGCGCCCACCTGATCCGCCCGCGCCGTCCTGCCCGCCATGCTCACCACCGCTCCGGGACTGCGCACCGCCCCGGGGCGGCCAGTCCCGCGAGCCGTCCCGGGTCCTCGACCGGGGCGGCGAGGTCCAGCCAGGGAAGCCTACGTGCCCGCTTCCGGCGACCCGCGGACACACCCGGGAGTTCACTGCCCTTATCGTAAGTCAAGCAACTGACTTAAACATGCGAAGTCACTCGGAGGCCCCTGTCATGTCCGACGCCCCCTCCGTCCGGTCCGCCGCGGCCGGACGATCAGCCCCACCCCGGCCCAACGCGGTGGTGGCCGTACTGGCCCTGGCGGGCATCACCGTGTCGCTGATGCAGACCCTGGTGATCCCGATCGTCCCTGAGCTGCCCGTCTACCTGCACGCCTCGGCGTCGAACGCCGCCTGGGCGGTGACCGCCACGCTGCTCGCCGCCGCCGTGGCCACGCCGGTCGCCGGCCGGCTCGGTGACATGTTCGGCAAGCGCCTCATGCTGCTGGCCAGCCTGGTGCTGCTGGTGGCCGGCTCGGTGGTCTGCGCGCTGAGCGACTCGCTGGTCCCGATGATCGCGGGTAGGGCGCTGCAGGGCCTGGCCGCGGCCGTGGTGCCGCTCGGCATCAGCATCATGCGCGACGAGCTCCCGGCCGAGCGGCTCGCCGGCTCCACCGCCCTGATGAGCGCCTCGCTGGGCGTCGGTGGCGCGCTGGGCCTGCCCTCCGCGGCCTTCATCGCCGATCACTACGACTGGCACGTACTGTTCTGGACCTCCGCAACCCTGGGCGTCGTCGCCCTCGTGCTGGTCCTGGCCCTCGTGCCGGAGTCGCAGGTGCGCACCGGCGGGCGCTTCGACGTCGTGGGCGCGCTGGGGCTGGCGGCCGGACTGGTGTCCCTGCTGCTGGCCGTCTCCAAGGGCGCCGACTGGGGCTGGGGCAGCGGGACCACCCTGGGGCTGTTCGCCGCCGCCGTCGTGGTGCTGGTGGCGTGGGGCTGGTACGAGCTGCGGACCACGCAGCCGCTGGTCGACCTGCGCACCACGGTCCGCCGCCAGGTGCTGTTCACCAACCTCGCCTCGATCGCGTTCGGTTTCTCGATGTTCGCGATGTCGCTGGTGCTCCCGCAGCTGCTCCAGCTGCCCGCGCAGACCGGCTACGGCCTGGGCAAGTCCATGCTCACGGTCGGCCTGGTGCTCGCCCCGCAGGGTCTGGTGATGATGGGCTTCGCGCCCGTCTCGGCGGCCATCACCAAGGCCAGGGGCCCGAAGGTGACGCTGATGTGCGGTGCCGTGATCGTGGCCGCCGGATACGGCCTCAACATCCTGCTGATGAGCGAGGTCTGGCACCTCATCCTGGTGTCCTGCGTCATCGGCGCGGGCGTCGGCTTCGCGTACGGCGCCATGCCGGCCCTGATCATGGGCGCGGTGCCGGCGGCCGAGACGGCCGCGGCCAACAGCCTCAACACGCTGATGCGGTCCATCGGTACGTCGGTGGCCAGCGCGGTCGCGGGTGTCGTCCTCGCCCAGATGACCATCAGCCTCGGCGGCCACGCGCTCCCCTCGGAGAACGGCTTCAAGGTCGTCATGGCCCTGGGCGCCTCGGCCGCCGTCCTCGCCTTCGTGCTCGCCTCCTTCCTGCCCCGGCACCGCCCGGCGGACGCGGCACCCGCCCCTGCGTCCGCCGCGCCGCCGGCCGAAGCGGCCGAGGTGGCCTGACGGCCGGGTGCCCCGGGCCGGACCGCGCCCCCGTACGGCGGAGTCCCGCGGGGGCACGGGCCGGCCGTCACGTCCCGGGGCGACGCGGCCGGTATCCGCACCGTGGCCGACCAGGGGGGATCTCGCTCTCCCCCGGCGCCATCCGCGCGCTGATCGCGCACTTCCCGGACGGGACCGGTCCGGGCCGGCCCGTACCGGTCGTGTCCGTCGCCCGCGCCCCGGCCTGCGTCGCCGGAGGCACCGGCGGCACCGGCCGTTCAGGGGAACCGGCCCGGAAAGGCGCGTGAGCCGGGCGGGCGCGGTCGACATCTTCAGCCGTGACCGCCGTGACGCTGCCGCTGATCCCGCCGATGCTCGCCACGCCGGGCACGCTGCCGCCCGTCGCACAGGACGCCCGGTGGGCCTACGAGACCAAGCAGGACGGCCAGCGGGTCGTGGTCTACCTGCCCGGCGACGGCAGCCTGCTGCTGCGCAACCGCTCCGGCGAGGACATCACCGCCGCCTACCCCGAACTCCAGCCGCTCGGTCGTGCCCTCGGCACCACCCCGGCCGTCCTGGACGGCGAGGTCCTCGTCCTCGACGAACACGGGCGCGCCGACTTCCAGTTGCTGCAGAGCCGCATGGGCCTCGCCCACGCACCGGCCCGGGCGGCCCGCCGTGCGGCACAGGTGCCCGCCCATCTGGTGCTGTTCGACCTGATGCACCTTCAGGACATCCCTCTTCTCACCCTCCCCTACGTCCGGCGCCGGGTACGGCTGGAGGACCTCGGCATCGAGGGGCCGTCCTGGTCGACCCCGGCCGCCGTCGTCGGCCACGGCGGCGAGGCACTGCGGGCGACCCGGGAGCACGGGCTCGAGGGCCTGGTGTGCAAGCGGCTGGACTCGGTGTACGAGCCCGGCGTGCGCTCCCGTGCCTGGATCAAGATCCGGAACATGCGCAGCGAGGACGTCATCGTCGGCGGCTGGCTGCCCGGGAAGGGCCGGCTGACCGGGCTGCCGGGCGCGGTACTGGTCGGCCAGCGCGCCGCCGGCCGGCTGCGGTACGTCGGCGGGGTGGGCACCGGCTGGAGCGAGGCCGAGCGGGCCGAACTGGCCCTGCTGCTGCGGGCCGCCGAGACCGGCGTGTGCCCCTTCGACCCCGTGCCGCCGGTCTCCGGCGCGCACTGGGTGCTCCCCCGGCTGGTCGGCGAGGTCAGCTACAGCACCCGCACCCGGGCGGGCATGCTGCGCCAGCCGTCCTGGCTGCGGCTGCGACCGGACCTCGCGCCGGAGGAGTCGGCGGCGGACCTGCCCGACGACACGGTCTGACACCGACTGGCACCGCCCGGCACCGCCCGGCACCAGGGCACTGTCGGGCGCGACTTCATCACCGGTACGCCCCCGCCCCCTTGGCAACGCAAGGGCGGGCGTGGATGCTGAACTGCCTTGCCCCCCACCCACGTTGGAGGACCAGTGTCGTCCCGCACGTTCCGCATCGGGCGCCGGAGATGGCTCGCCGGCCTGGCCGGTGCCGCCGCCCTCGTCGTCGCCTTCCCCGCCGCCGCCTTCGCCGCCCCGCCCCAGGCGCTGCCCGTCAACGCCGAGGCCGCGGAACTGACGTACCAGCCCGCCTTCGACTACGACACCGACGGCTGCTACCCGACGCCCGCCATCGGCCCGGACGGCACGGTCAACGGTGGGCTGAAGCCGACGGGCGCGCTCAACGGCAACTGCCACGACGCCTCCGACCTGGACAACACCAACAGCTACTCACGCTACAAGTGCGACAACGGCTGGTGCGCCTACATGTACGGCCTGTACTTCGAGAAGGACCAGGCCCTGCCGGGCAGCAGCATCGGCGGTCACCGGCACGACTGGGAGCACGTCGTGGTGTGGGTGCGGGACGGCCAGGTGCAGTACGTGTCGACCTCGAACCACGGCTCGTTCACCGTGCACGCGGTCTCCGAGGTCCGCTTCGAGGGGACGCACCCGAAGGTCGTCTACCACAAGGACGGCATCAGCACCCACTGCTTCCGGCTGGCGAACGGCAACGACGAACCGCCGGAGAACCACAAGCACACCTGGCAGTACCCGTCGCTGGTCGGATGGAACGGCTACCCGGCGGGCCTGCGTGACAAGTTGAGCGCGTACGACTTCGGCAGCGCCCACTTCGGGCTGAAGGACGACAGCTTCGCCTCGCACCTGGCCAAGGCCAAGCCGTCCGGGATCACGTTCGACCCGGCTGCCTGAGACCGGCCCGGCGCTCAGGCGAGGGAAAAGTTCCGCTACAGCCTGACGGCCACGCGCTGAACCTGGCACCGAGGAGGCCGGCACACCCACTATCGTGTCCCCATGGCTGTCCCGGAACTCATCCGTATCGTCTCCCGCGACTCGCCGATGGCACTCGCCCAGGTGGAGCGGGTCCGCGCCGAACTGGCCGCCCTGCATCCGGGGGTGCGCACGGAGGTCGTCCCGGTGAAGACGACCGGGGACAAGTGGCTCGGCGACCTGGCGCAGGTCGAGGGCAAGGGGGCGTTCACCAAGGAGGTGGACGCCGCCCTGCTGGCCGGTGCGGCGGACCTCGCGGTGCACTGCGTCAAGGACGTGCCCGCCGACCGGCCGCTGCCCGCCGGGACGGTGTTCGCCGCGTTCCTCGAGCGGGACGACATCCGTGACGCGCTCGTCCACCCGGACGGACTCACCCTCGGCGAACTTCCGCCGGGCACCCGCGTCGGCACCTCCTCCGTGCGCCGGGTCGCCCAGTTGGCCGCTTCCCATCCGCACCTGGAGTGCGTGCCGTTCCGCGGCAACGCCAACCGCCGGCTGGAGAAGCTCGCGGCCGGTGAGGCCGACGCGCTGCTGCTGGCGGTCGCCGGTCTGGAGCGGATCGGCCGGCGGGACGTGATCACCGAGGTGCTGTCCGAGGAGACGATGATGCCGCCGATCGGCGCGGGCATCCTCGCCCTGCAGTGCCGCGAGGGCGACACCGAACTGATCGACGCGGTCAGCGGACTGGGCGACCCGGACACCCACCGGGAGGCCACCGCGGAGCGCATGTTCCTGCATGTGCTCCAGGGGCACTGCAACAGCCCGATCGCCGGGTACG
Source organism: Streptomyces sp. NPDC020299 (assembly GCF_044387825.1). Classification (NCBI taxonomy): domain Bacteria; kingdom Bacillati; phylum Actinomycetota; class Actinomycetes; order Kitasatosporales; family Streptomycetaceae; genus Streptomyces; species Streptomyces sp. NPDC020299. The sequence continues at coordinate 9,352 of NZ_JBIRWL010000002.1, read as the reverse complement.
CGCGCGTCGACCCCAGTGGCGAACTGGCCCTGCGGGCGTGTGTGTTCACCCCGGACGGCAAGACCCGGCTGAACGCCCACGAGTGGGCGGGCCGCCTCGACCCGGCCACCCTGGGCACATCCGTCGCGGTGTCCCTGCTGCGGCAGGGCGCCCGGGAGATCATCGACGGCATCCCGCACTGACGCCCGGCGCCGGGACCGCGGCCGTCAGGCGGTGGCGGTGCCCGGCTCTCCCTGGTCCCGCAGGAAGGCGCTGACCTGGTGGGCCAGGCTGCCCGGTCCGGCACCCGTGGCGGCGCCGGCGCCGACCTGGCTCTCGTGCACACCGAGACCGCCCGCCCACAGCCGGCGCTCGGTCCACTCCTCGTCGACCCGCAGCTGGATCTGGACGTCCACCTGGGCGAGGGCGGCCTCGGGACCGGCCGCGTACAGCACGGCGGTGGCGCGGCGCAGCGGGTAGACGTCGAAGCCCTCGATGAACTGGGAGTTGCGCCAGTCGATGAAGGCGCTCTCGCCGTCGGGGCCGAGGCGGACGTCGATCTGGCCGTCCTCCAGGTGCACGAGGAAGTGCTGGTCACCCCGGTTCTCGACGGTCACCCGGAGACGGAAGTACGTCAGCCCGGCGGCGGCGTCGTCCCGTCCGCGCGGTGGCTCCGCCGCCTCCAGACGGTGGACGCGGACCCGCAGACCGGCATGCTCCTCGTACTCCTGCCAGTCCCCGACCACGTTCGGCTCGTACACAGTGCCCCTCTCGACCTCAAGGCCTGCTTCCTATCTGTGGGCTCAGCGCACTGTCAAATGAGCAGAATGCGCTGTGGCCAGGGGATTCGCCCGCTTTGATCAACGATCAAGCGTTGCGCAGCAGAAATCCCGTCAGCGGGCATGCCGGCGGAGTGAGGGTGCGTGCCGCACATCACGTCCTCGGCAAGATCAGCGGGCCAGCCGGCCGAGAGTCGAGGAGGCCGCGGTGATGCCGAGCGCGGCGGCCACCGCGAGGACGCCGAAATCGGCGGCGAGATGCGCGGGCGTGCCCAGCAGGAGGCCGCGCAGGGCGTCGACCTGGTAGCTGAGCGGGTTGACCTTGCTGACGGCCTGGAGCCAGCCGGGCATCACGGAGACCGGGTACAGGGCGTTGGAGCCGAAGAACAGCGGCATCGTGATCGCCTGCCCGAAGCCCATCAGCCGGTCGCGGCTGAGGACGATGCCCGCGATGGTCATCGACAGGCAGGAGAAGAAGACGGAGGCGAGGACGACGGCCGCCCCGACGCCGAGCAGCTTCAGCGGGTTCCAGGTCAGCGCCACGCCCAGGACCGCCGCGATGACGATGACGACCACGGCCTGGACCAGCGACTTCACACCCGCCGCGAAGGCCTTCCCGGTGATCAGCGCCGACCGCGGGGTCGGGGTGACCAGGAGCTTGTTGAGGATGCCGGCGTCCCGCTCCCAGATGATCTGGATGCCGTAGAAGATGGCGATGAACATCGCGGACTGGGCGATGATGCCGGGCGCCAGATAGTCGGTGTAGGGGATGCCACCGGTGGGTATCGCCCGGATCCGGCTGAAGGTCTGACCGAAGATCAGCAGCCACAGGGCGGGCTGGACCGCCCGCGTGTACAGCTCGGTGCGGTCGTGGCGCAGCTTCTGCAGTTCCACGGCACACATCGCGCCGACCCGAGCGGGCAGCAGCCGCCATCCCGCCCGGGGCACAGGCGGCCTGAGCAGCAGGTCCGTGCCCTCAGCCGACGCGGTTCGCGGTGCGGCGGGTGCTTCGGACATCGCGGAAACCTCCCTGCGACCGCTCGTCGAGACCACTGCCGGCGACGTCCCGGAAGACGTCCTCCAGGGTGGGGAGGGTGGTGGTGTCCCGGCGTTCGGCGAGGCCGTGGCGGAGTTCGGCCGGGGTGCCCAGGGCCCGGACGCGGCCGTGGTGCATCAGGCCCACCCGGTCGCAGTACTGGTCGGCCTCGTCCATGTAGTGGGTGGTGACCAGGACTGTCATGCCGGTGGCGGCGCGGACGGCGTTGATGTGTTCCCAGACGCCGGTGCGGGCGATCGGGTCCAGACCGATGGTGGGCTCGTCCAGGATCAGCAGGCGCGGGGCGCTGACCAGGGCCTGGGCGAGTTCCAGGCGCCGGACCATGCCGCCGGAGTAGGTGCCCGCGAGCCGGTCGGCGGCCTCGGCGAGGCCGACGGCGGTCAGCGCCTGGCCGACCCGGGCGGCGCGCTCGCGGCGGGGGACGTCGAAGACCCGCGCGAACAGGGCGACGTTCTCGCGTCCGGTGAGCCCGCTGTCGGCGGACAGCTGCTGGGGGACGTAGCCGAGCAGCCGGCGTACGGCCATGCGGTCCTTGGCGGTGTCGTGGCCGAAGACCCGGACCATGCCGGGCGGGACCGGCAGGAGGGTGGTGATGCAGCGGATGGCGGTGGTCTTGCCGGCACCGTTGGGGCCGAGCAGCCCGAAGACCTCGCCCTCGCGCACGGCCAGGTCGAGCCCGTCGACCGCCTTGGTGTCCCCGAAGGCGTAGGCGAGCCCGGCACAGGTGACGGCGTCGGTGGTGGTGTCCCGCGTCATGGTTCCCCGGCCTCCTCGTGCAGGGTGACGGCCAGCTCGCGCAGCGCCGGAAGCGCGGCGCGCAGCGCTTCCCGGTCGGCTTCGCCGAGCCGGGCCACGTGCCGGCCGACGAGCGCCGCCCGCCGTCGCTGCCAGTCACTCAGCCGGCCGCGGGCCGCCTCGGTCAGTTGCAGGCAGGCGGCGCGCCGGTCGGCCGGATCGGTCTCCCGGAGCAGGTATCCGTCCCGGACCAACTGGTTGACCAGGGTCGACACCGAGTTGCCGGCCAGGTACAGCTCCTTGGCGGCGTCCGAGATCCCGATGCCCGGCCGGCCCTCGACCAGGCGCAGCAGTTCCACTTCGGCACCGCGCAACCGCGACACGGTGAGTCCGCCGCGCAACCGCCGGCGGATGAGCCGCTGCACCCCGACCAGGGCGGCGGCCAGTTCCTCCGGAAAGGTCTCGGTTTCCGGTTCCACACGGTGAGATTACCTCTGTGACAGAGGCAATCTCACCCAAGCGGAGGTCAAGACCAAGGAGAAGGGAGATAATCGGTGTATGTCATCCTATGAGGTGATTCGTTTTGAAACATCCGACTGCGGAAGTGTCTTCCCACCCGGCACCCGCTGAGGGAGGTGCGCGCGATGCGCGGCACCAACAGGACGAAACCCCACCCGCACGACGACGCCCCGGACACCGCCGAGGCGTTCGAGCGACTCGCGGTACTTCCCGACGGCCCCGAGCGACAGGCGCTGCGGGACGAACTGGTCCGGCTCTGGCTGCCCATGGCCGAGCGTATCGCCGTGCGCTTCCGGGGCCGCGGCGAGTCACTGGAGGACCTCTACCAGGTGGCGGCGCTGGGCCTGGTGAAGGCGGTCGACCACTTCGACCCGGCGCGCGGCCGTGCCTTCGAGGCATACGCCGTACCGACCGTCACCGGCGAGATCAAACGCCACTTCCGTGACCACATGTGGACCCTGCACGTGCCGCGCCGGGTGCAGGACCTGCGCAACCGCGTGCGCAGCACCGTGAAGGACCTGGCGCAGACCACCCCGGGCCGCGCGCCCACCGTCGCCGAGATCGCCGAGCGCGCGCACCTGTCCGAGGACGAGGTGCTGACCGGCCTGGAGGCCCTGGAGTGCTTCACGGCGCTGTCACTGGACGCCGAGATGCCCGGCACGGACGGTTACGCGCTGGGGGACGCCCTGGGCGGGCCCGAGCCCGGCTACGACCTGGTCGTCGACCGGGCGGCGGTCAGACCCTGTCTGCAGGCGCTGCCCGAGCGCGAGCGGATGATCCTCTACCTGCGGTTCTTCCGCGGCATGACGCAGAGCCGGATCGCACAGCAGCTCGGCATCTCGCAGATGCACGTCTCCCGGCTGCTCAGCAGCTGCTTCGCGCACCTGCGGGAGGAGTTGCTGGCCGAGACGGACATGGCCTGACCGGTCACTCGGCGTCATGGCCCGATCCGTCACTCGGGCGGCGCGCCCGGGATCCGGGTCGGGCCGTGCCGGTCGAGGGCGTCCTCCAGCGCGGCCCGGACGTCGGTGGGCAGGTCGCCCGTCCGGCCCCAGACGAGCACGAGTTCGGCGATGTTGCGGAGCTTGATGTTGGTGTGCTGGGAAACCTCCTTCAGCACCATCCACCCCTGGTCGGGCGCGACCCGCCCGAGCCCGACCATCACCCCGATCGCCTGGTCCACGACGGCGTGCGAGGTGACGGCCTCCTTCAGCTGCTGGACTTCCTCCTGCAACGCGAGGACGCGGTCCGGGTCGGCCTCGTCCTGGCGGCCGTCAGCGGTCATGGTCGCCTCCCTGTCGGCACAGGGCTTCACCTCGCGGCCCTGAGCCCATCAATACACCGTGGTTCCGGACCCCGCCACGCACCGCCGAGCCGTTTGGGAACACGCGGACGGGGTACTCCGCAGGCGCCCTTACCGCTTCCGGATGGACACTGGTGGGAGACCGGTGGCTGCCGGTCGCCGAGACCAGGACGCGACTGCCATGAATCACGACACCACCCTCCCCGGCGGTACCACGGACCCACGGAACCTCACGCACGTCGTCTCCACGCATTCCGTGTTCGGTACACCCTGCTGGGTGAGTCTGACCAGCCGCGACCTGCGAGCCACACAGGAGTTCTACGGAGCCGTGCTGGGCTGGAAATGGCGCGAGGTCCGGATGGGCGACCACTTCCGCATCGCGCTGGCGGGCGGGGTACCGGTCGCGGGCATCGCGGCGGTCGCCACCATGTGGCAGATGGCGGTGGCATGGACGCCGTACTTCGCGGTCCCGGACGCGGACGTGGCCGCGGCGCGGGCCCGGGAACGCGGCGGCACGGTGGCCGTCGGGCCACTGTCCTTCCCTCCGGGCCGGGCGGCGCTCCTCGCCGACCGGGACGGCGCCACCTTCGGGATCTGGGAAGGCAAGCTCGTCTCCAACTGGGAGTCCTGGCGGAAGGCGGCGCCGACCTTCATCCGGTTGCACACCCGCAACGCCTTCGACTCGGCCATCTTCTACGGCGAGATCCTCGACTGGGCCGCCTCGGACCGTCCCGGCTGCTGCCAGGTCGAGTACGAAGGGGGCGAGGTGGTGCTGCGCAGCCGGGGCGACGTGGTGGCGCGCATCGACTCCGGTGCGGCGGAGGCGGCGCCCGACCCCACGGTCCGGCCGCACTGGCAGGTCCACTTCGCCGTGGACGACGTGGCGGCCTGCGCCCGGGCGGCGGAGCAGCACGGCGGCAGCGTGCTGCGGGAGGACGTGGACGAGGCGATCCTGCGCGACCCCGACGGCGCGCAGTTCACGGTCACGGCCCGGTCGGACCGGTGACCTGACCGCTGCGGGACGGGCGGGACAGCAATACCAGGCTGCGGGGCTCCAGCCGCAGGCGGGTGCCCGCCTTACGTTCCCGTTCGTCGGGGACGCCCTCGGGGTCGGCGGTGTCGATCAGCGTGGCCCAGCGCTCCCCGTAGGTCCGGTCGGGCAGGCGGAAGTGCACGGGCTCCCAGTAGCCGGTGAGGAGCAGCAGGAACGAGTCGTCGATCACCGGGCGCCCGTACGCGTCCCGTTCGGCGATGGCGTCGCCGTTGAGGAACATGCCGACCGAGTGCGCGTCGGCGCGCTGCCAGTCCCGGTCGGTCATCTCGCGCGCGTCGGAGCGCAGCCAGACCAGATCGGGCAGCGGCTGCTCGGAGTTGGTGGCCGTCTCACCGCGGAAGAAGCGGCGGCGGCGCAGTACGGGATGCCCGGTGCGCAGCGCGATGAGGCGCCGTGTGAAGTCCGTGAGCGTGCGCTGCTCCTTGGTCAGCCGCCAGTCGATCCAGGAGACTTCGTCGTCCTGGCAGTAGGCGTTGTTGTTGCCGCGCTGGGTGCGGCCCAGTTCGTCGCCGTGGCAGAGCATCGGGATGCCCTGGGACAGCAGCAGCGTGGCCAGCAGATTGCGTTGCTGACGGGCGCGCAGCTCCCGTACGGCGGGGTCGTCCGTGTCGCCCTCCACCCCGCAGTTCCAGGACCGGTTGGCGCTCTCGCCGTCCTGGTTGTCCTCGCCGTTGGCCTCGTTGTGCTTGTCGTTGTACGACACGAGGTCGCGCAGGGTGAAACCGTCGTGCGCGGTGACGAAGTTGACGCTGGCGCGCGGCCGGCGCCGGCTGTGCCCGTACAGGTCGGCGGAGCCGGTCAGCCGGGAGGCGAACTCGCCGAGGGAGCCGGGTTCGGCCCGCCAGAAGTCCCGTACGGCGTCCCGGTAGGGGCCGTTCCACTCCGACCACAGCGGTGGGAAGTTGCCCACCTGGTAGCCGCCCTCGCCGACGTCCCACGGCTCGGCGATCAGCTTGACCCGGCTGATCACCGGGTCCTGCTGGATGAGGTCGAAGAACGCCGACAGCCGGTCCACCTCGTGGAACTGCCGGGCCAGGGTGGCCGCGAGGTCGAAGCGGAACCCGTCGACGTGCATCTCGGTGACCCAGTACCGCAGTGAGTCCATGATCAGCTGGAGCACGTAGGGGTGCCGCATCAGCAGGCTGTTGCCGGTGCCGGTGGTGTCGTAGTAGTGCGCCCAGTCGCCGTCGACGAGGCGGTAGTACGAGGCGTTGTCGATGCCCCGGAAGGAGAGGGTGGGGCCCAGCTCGCTGCCCTCGGCGGTGTGGTTGTAGACCACGTCGAGGATCACCTCGAGCCCGGCCTCGTGCAGCGCCTTCACCATCGCCTTGAACTCGTCGACCTGTTGCCCCCGGGTGCCGAAGGCGGCGTAGCCGTTGTGCGGCGCGAAGAAGCCGATGGTGTTGTAGCCCCAGTAGTTGGACAGCCCGCGGTCCTGGAGCACGCCGTCGTGCACGAACTGGTGCACCGGCATCAACTCGATGGCGGTCACGCCCAGTTCGGTCAGGTGCTCGACGACCGCGGGGTGGGCGAGGCCGGCGTAGGTGCCGCGCAGCCGCTCCGGGACGCGCGGGTGGGTGCGGGTCGTTCCCCGTACGTGCGCCTCGTAGATCACGGAGTCGGCGTACGGCCGCCGGGGCGGCCGGTCGTCGCCCCAGTCGAAGTACGGGTCTATCACCACGCCGAGCATGGAGTGCCCGGCACTGTCGGCCGGGGAGGGACCGCTCGGCGCGCGTTCGTACAGCGAGGCGTGGTTGTCGATCTGCCCGTCGACGGCTCGCGCGTACGGGTCGAGGAGCAGCTTGGCCGGGTTGCAGCGGTGGCCCAGGTCGGGGTCCCAGGGTCCGTGGACCCGGTAGCCGTAGCGCTGCCCCGGCCCGATCCCGGGCAGGTAGCCGTGCCAGACGAAGCCGTCGACCTCGTTGAGCGGAACGGGGGTCTCGGTGCCCGAGTCGTCGACGAGGATCAGGTCGACCCGCTCGGCCACCTCGCTGAACAGGGCGAAGTTGGTGCCGTGCCCGTCGAAGGACGCGCCCAGCGGGTAGGGGTGCCCGCTCCACACGGGCGCCGCTTTCCGGGATCGCCGCGCGGTCACCGGGCCCCTTCCAGGACGCCGTCCGCCGCGGCGGCGAGGGCGGTCACCGGCAGTTCGCGGGGCACGTCGAGTCCCTCGATGAGGTTGGGCGCCGGGGCCGTCGGGACCAGCGGGACGCGCTGGCCGGCGCGGGCGCGCCGCGAGAACCAGATGATCTTGCTGCCGCCGACGGTGGCGCAGCAGCCCCAGCCGTCGCTCATCGCCGCGATGCGGACCAGGCAGCCGCGCAGATCCTGGTCCGGGCGCAGGTCGCGGTCATCGCCGCCGACCGCGGTGATGAGGTGCTGGCCGTTCCACCACATCTCGATCGAGATGTGCTTGTCGGTCGCGTGCTCGTCGATCGCCCGCAACAGCAGTTCGACGCCGCTGCGGACCGGGTCCACGAGGTTCTCGAGGTCCCAGTAGCGGAGGTGGGCGGCCAGGATGCGGCTGACCTGTCCGACCCGTTCGGGGCTGACTTCCACGTCGAGGTGGTAGTAGCAGGGCACTGCGGTCTTCATCGTCGCTTGCTCCTCACCGGCGAAGCTCTCGCTCGTCCTCGCCCCGCCCGGCCCAGTGCCGGACACGGAGGGTGAGCGTTGGTCGCTTCTGAGTCAGATCCACAGTGCGGTCGCTACGCCATTCGTGCAACACGAGAGCACCAGTGAGGTAGTTGAGAAGCCAACAAGACGCTGCGTGGCTGTGCGTGCACCATAAGTGAAAGCCTCGAGCGCCGTAACGGATCCGTGCATCCCCGTGCCCGGATGCCACCCGACCGTCGGGAAGCGTGCCCAGTCGAGAGCGTCGGAAGGTGAAGGGGCCATGCTGCTACCCGCGAAGGCCGAAGTGGCCCGGTTGTTGCGGCGGTACCGGGCGTGGGAACGGCTGATGCTCGCCTCGCCCTCCGACCGGACCGTACGGACCGCCTTCGAGGACTCGGGCTACACCCTGTGCGTACTGATGGGAAAGCGGTGCGCCCGGGAGGCCGCGGACGCCGCCGAGCGCTATCTGCGCACCACCCTCGCCGTCTACCTCCAGGAGCAGGCCGGGCGCCCCCTGGTGAAGGGCCGGTCCAGACGGGCTCCCCCGCCCAAGCGGCGGCCGACGGCGGGAACGTACTGACCTGATCTTCCAGCACCCATCGGATTCACAGCCGGGCCCCGGGCCCGGCTTCGCGCACGGCGGAGGTGACACCCATGAGCTCGACCGAGACCATCGGCCGCATCCCGGTCCGGGACGTCCAACCTGCCGTGGAGCACGGCAGACGCCCTGCGAAGGCGGTCGTCGGGGAGACCTTCCAGGTCACCGCCTCCGTCTTCCGCGAGGGCCATGACGCCGTCGGCGCGAACGTGGTGCTGTGCGATCCCGAGGGCCGTCCGGGCCCCTGGACGCCGATGCGTGAACTCGCCCCGGGCACCGACCGGTGGGGCGCCGAGGTCACCCCTGGGGCCATGGGCCGCTGGACGTACACGGTGGAGGCCTGGAGCGACCCGGTGGCCACCTGGCGGCACCACGCGCGGATCAAGGTCCCGGCGGGGATCGACACCGGCCTGGTGCTCGAGGAGGGCGCCGAACTGCATGCCCGGGCCGCGGCCGGGGTCCCCGCGGGCCGGAAGCGCAAGGTGGTGCTGGCGGCCGCGCGGGCCCTGGGCGACGACTCCCTGGCCCCTGACTCCCGGCTGGCGGCGGCGTTGGCGCCGGAGGTGGGCCAGGTCCTGGCCCGGTATCCGCTGCGGGAACTGGTCACCGCCTCCGATTCCCTGCCGCTGCTGGTGGAACGCGAACGGGCCCTGTACGGCTCCTGGTACGAGTTCTTCCCCCGCTCCGAAGGCACCCGAGAGCACCCCCACGG